>JBJMKG010000049.1:0-1720 GCA_045805945.1 Gaiellaceae bacterium | reverse complement strand
TGCCGCGCACCCTGGACCTGCGCTCGGTCATCCAGGCGTACGTCGGCCACCAGCGCGAAGTGATCGTTCGCCGCGCCAAGCACGAGCTCGCCGAGAAGGAGGCGCGCGCCCACATCCTCGAGGGCCTGCTCACCGCGCTCGACCACCTGGACGAGGTGATCGCCCTGATCCGCGGCTCGCGCGACCCGGACACCGCGCGCACCGGCCTGATCGACACGTTCGGCCTCACGCGCATCCAGGCGCAGGCCATCCTCGACCTGACGCTCCAGCGGCTCACCGCCCTCGAGGCGGACAAGATCCGCCAGGAGCACGCCGACCTGGTCGAGCGGATCAAGGAACTGCGCGAGATCCTCGGCGACGAGAGCCGCGTCCTGGGCCTGATCAAGGAGGAGCTCGGCGAGATCCGCGACGCCTACGGCGACGAGCGGCGCACGGAGATCACGTACGCCGAGGGCGAGATCGACATCGAGGACCTGATCGCCGACCAGCAGATGGTGATCACGATCACCAAGAGCGGCTACATCAAGTCGCTCCCGCTGGCGACGTACCGGATGCAGCGCCGCGGCGGCGTCGGCGTGACCGGGATGGACATGAAGGAGGGCGACTACATCGAGCACCTGTTCGTGTCCTCGACGCACGACTACCTGCTGTTCTTCACCAACCGCGGCAAGATCTACCGGCTGAAGGTCTACGAGCTGCCCGAGGGCGCGCGGACGTCGAAGGGCCGGGCCCTGGTCAACCTGCTGCCGCTCCGCGAGGGCGAGCGCGTCGAGTCCGTTCTCGCGACCCGCGATTTCAACGAGGGCGCGTTCCTCGTCTTCGCCACCCGCAAGGGCATGATCAAGAAGACGGCGTTCCAGGCCTACAACACGCCGATCAAGGCCGACGGGATCATCGCGATCAACATCCGCGACGACGACGAGCTGATCCAGGTCCGCGTCACCTCGGGCGAGGACGACATCATCATGGTGTCCCGGTCCGGGCAGGCGGCGCGCTTCAACGAGGACCAGGTGCGGCCGATGCGCCGCGACACGAGCGGCGTGCGCGGCATGAACGTCGCCCACAAGGACAACGCGGTCCTGACCATGGACGTCGCCCGGGACGACACCGAGCTGTTCGTCGTCACCGAGAACGGCTTCGGGAAGCGCACCGCGATCGCCGACTACCCGGTCAAGGGGCGCGGCACGATGGGCGTCAAGACGATCCAGCTGACGGAGAAGCGCGGCGGGCTGGCCGGCGCGCTGATCGTGCGCGAGCACATGGAGCTCGTCTTCATCTCGCGCGAGGGCATGGTGCAGCGGACGTCCGTGCGCGGGATCAACCGCTACGGGCGCGCCTCGCAGGGGGTGCGGGTCATGAACCTCCGCGAGGACGACGTCGTCAGCGCGGTGGCGCTGGTCGCCGAGACCGAGGCCGACACGGCGGCGCCCGTCGCCGGCGAGGAGCCGCTCGGTCCGGAGCCCGACGGCGACGGCCGGGCGCCGGCTCCCGACCCCGAGGCCTGAGCGTCGCGCCACCGACGAGCGGACTCCCGTCCGTCCGCCCTGGTCCGCTACTCTGATCGGACCAGAGAAAGGAGGTGGTCCTAGTTGAGTGACAGTTTTTGCGGGACGCTGGAGGTGTCCGGCCACTAGGACGGAAGGCTGATACCGCCTGGCGGAGTCCACACCGAGACACCGTCGCGGCACGACGTCGGGGAGTCGTCCCTCCCGGCCCGCCC
>JBJMKG010000048.1:0-142200 GCA_045805945.1 Gaiellaceae bacterium | reverse complement strand
TACTCCGCGGCGGCGTAACGTGCCGTTACGCCGCCGCCTGGTCCGAAATGGGGTTCGAGGCGTCTCGAACCACGTACCCCAGGGCCGGAGGCTAAGACAGCCGCAAAGCGGCGACTTAGCCGGAGGCCGGACTGCGCTCGCGCCGGCCTCCGCCGCGCGCGAGCGCACGACAGAACCGTCCGCCCCCACAGGCCAAAACCAAAACAGCACGGAGCGTTCGCGAGACCGCGCTCTCGCGAACGCGCAGTTCCGTTCTCCAGCGAGCGGGTGCGCAGCACCCGCTCGCTACGGGAGATCTTCGGCTGTGCGGAGGAGACCTGCGCCGAGTAGGCCTAGCGCTGCCAGCAGGCCGATGTAGAGGCCGATGCCGCGGGCGGTTGAGACGAAATACGTGTCCGGGACCGAGATCAGTCGGATGAGGACGAAGATCACGGCGAGCGCGCCGAGCGCGATCAGCAGCAGCCGATCCGGCACCGAGGCGGGCAGCGGGATCCCCGCCTCTCGTGAGGCCTCGAGGATGAGCGTGGCGAGCCCGACGAAGAAGACGAGCTTGCCGAGGACTCCGGCGTGCCAGCCGGTCACCGACAGCGTCAGCCCGTTGGGCAACGTCCCCGCATACCAGTCGGTGAACGCGGAGACCGCGAGCACGAGGCCCGAGACCCAGGCGAGCCGCACTCCCCAGCTGCCGACGACCGGCGCGGTCCGCACGGGCCGCGGGGGGCGGCGTTCCGGTCGCATCCGGAACGGGCGGGCCGGTTCGGGCGTTTGCACAGGGCCAGTATGGGCACAAAATCGAATCGGCGCGTGCTGGGCGCGCCTTTCTCCGAGGACGTAGAGGCGGTGGAGCAGGTGCGCGTTCGGGTCGAGGAGTCCGCGACGGATCCGAGTCCTGCCCGGTCGGTGCCGCTCGACGACTCCGGCTTCCTCGAGTTCGCCGTCTCCGGCACCCAGGTTTCCGGCGAGTTCCGGTGCGCCGACTGCGGCTACGGAGCCGTCGTCCATCGCGCGCTCCCGCACTGTCCAATGTGCGGCGGCACCGTCTGGGAGAGCCGCGGACCGCTCGCGCCGCAGCTCGGCGCATAGCGTCAGTCCACGCGGCCCCCGCCGCCGGAGGCGTCGGAGCGTGATACTTCCACCGTGAGCAGCCTGCTCGACGTCCACTCGAGCGACGTCCGCCTACCGGCTCGCTCGCTCGCGCCACTCGCCCGCGCCGTCGCCGTCGCGGCGGCCGCGCCGAGCGCGTCCGACGCGCTCTCGGCGCTTGCGGAGGCAGTCCGAGCGGTGGCCGGCGCCGAGATCGCACTCGTTCGCGCGCTCGACGGCGGCGCCGAGCGGCTCGAGGCGGTAGCGGTGGCGGCGCCGCCGGCGCTCGCGGCCGAGCTGCAGGGAACGGTGCTCCCCCTGGCGGAGCTCCCCGACGCGACGCTCCTCGACCTCGCCCGGGCGCCGGCCGCAGTCCGTCGGATCGCGGACCGCGCCGGCGCGACGCAGTTGCTCCTCGCGCCGGCGCGTGCAAACGGTTGCGTCGTCTCGGTCGAGCTCCTGCGTTCCGGCGAGCCGTTCGGCGAGGAGCAGCGCCTGGCCGCGGAGCTGTGCGCTGCTCAGGCGACACTTGTGCTGCGCGCCTTCGCGGCCGACGAGGGCGCTTCCTCGCTGGCACGCCCCGCACTCGAGCTGGCCGGCGAAGCGCTCGCCGCGGCGCTGCACGAGCAGGACGCGGCGGCCGAGGTCGTCCGGCTCGCCGCCGGCGTTGCCGGCGCCGCGGCCGCAATCCTGTGGGAGAGCCGCGAGGGCGCGCTCGTGCCCGGCGCTTCGTGGGGAGTCGAGGCGGGAGCGGACCTCAGCGCGGCGCGCGAGGCCGCGGAGCGCACGCTCTCCGAGCCGGGACCCGTTCGGGCGCGACCGGGCGGGCTCGCTGGAGATGGCGGCTTTTCGACGACGCTGCCGCTGGGCAGGCCGCCGCTCGGTGTGCTTCAACTCTTCCATCCGGCGGGCGAGCAGCCGGATGCCGAGCAGCTCACGCGGCTCGCGACGTTCGGCGTTCGCGCCGCCGACGCGCTCCGCAGCGGAGCGAGGGCGCGCCTCCTCGCGCTCGAGCTCGAGCGGACGCGGGCGCTGCTCGAGGTGATCGCTCAGGCGACGGCCGAGCTCTCGGTGTCGCACACCCTCGAGACGGCGGTGGAGCGGGTCGCCGAGCTCCTCGGCGTGAGCAGGGTGGCCGTGTACCTGCGAGGTGAGCGTGAAGGCGAGCTCGAGGAGGCCGCGAGCCGTGGCCTGGCGGGCCCACACGCGCGCGTCGCCGACCGGCTGCTCGACGTCGCGCTCGGCCCCGTCCGCGAGCGAGCAGTGCTCGAGGTCGTGGACGTCGTCCGCGACCCCCGGTTCGCAGCGGCCGCGGTCGCCGCGCGGGAAACCGGGATCGGCTCCGCACTCGCCGTTCCGCTCCTCGCCCGCGGGGATGTCGTCGGTCTGCTTGCTGCGTATCCAGCGGGGACGCCGGCGGCGGGGGAGCACGAGACGGCGCTCCTCGCGGCCCTCGCCGGCCAGCTCGCCGTCGCAGTGCAGAACGCGCAGCTCCACGAGCAGACGAGCCGCCTCGGCGAGGAACGCGAGGCTGCTCTGGCGGCCGAGCGGGCGGCGGCCCGGCGGCTGCGCGCCCTCTACGAGATCTCCCGCTCCTTCGCCCAGAGCCTGCGGCTCGACGAGACGCTGGCGGCGCTCGCGCGCACAGCCGTCGAGGTGCTCGGTCTCGACGCGGCCGTGGTGCGGATGCCGGACGAGCGGCGCGAGCAGCTCCTGCCGCGGGCGATCCACGTTCGAGACTCCCAGTTCGCCGCACCCGTGCGCACGATCCTGGCTCAGCCCGTGCCGTTCGGGCACCGGGACGTGCAGCGGCTCTTCCGCGAGCGGCGCGGCTTCCGGCTCAGACCTTCCCGCGGCCGCGAGCAGTTCTTGCCGGCGCTCACCCCCTTCCTCGAGAAGGGCTGGACCGGGGCGCTCGTCCCGGTTGCGTTGCCGACCGAGGTGATCGCCTCGCTCGGGGTCTTCTCCTTCCGTCCCGGCGAGCCGTTGTCGGAGGAGACAGTGGAGGCGGCCACCGCGCTCGCGTCACAGGCGGCTCTCGCGGTCGACAACGCCCGCCTCTATCAGCAGCAGAAGCAGTTCGCGGACACGATGCAGCGGTCGCTCCTGCCGCGGTCCCGGCCCGTGGCCCCCGGGCTCGAGGTCGGGGAGCTGTACGAGCCGTCGGCCCGGGTGGAGGTCGGCGGCGACGTCTACGACTTCCTCGTGCTCGAGGATGGACGCCTCGCCGTCGTGCTCGGTGACGTGACGGGGCACGGCGTCGACGCGACCGCCGACATGGCGATGGCGAAGTTCGTCTTCCGCTCGCTGGCGCGAGAGCATCCGGAGCCGGCCGACTTCCTCGCCGCCGCAAACGACGTGATTTGCAGCGAGATCGCGACCGGCAAGTTCATCAGCATGAGCTACGTCGTGGTCGACGGCGTCGGCGGTCACGTCGCCGGCGCGAGCGCAGGTCATCCGTCGCCGCGCATCGTCCTGCCGGACGGATCGACGCGGCCACTCGAGACCCGCCACGGCCTCGTGCTCGGGATCGACAGCGGCCAGGAGTACGTGGAGTCGCGCGCGCAGCTGCCGTCCGGCGCCTCGCTCGTGCTCTACACGGACGGCGTGGTCGAAGCACGCAAGGACGGAGAGCTCTACGGCGAGGATCGCCTCGACGCGCTGCTCACGGAGCGACACGAGCTGCCGGCCCCCGCGCTCGCGGCGGCCGTCGCCGAGGACGCGCGTGAGTTCGCCGGGGGAAACCTCTCCGACGACCTCGCCGTGGTCGTCATCCGTCGGGCTTGAGCCGCCCGCCCGAAGGTCCTCCCGCCCGCTCCCTGACTGGAGGCATCGCGGCCGGAAGCTAGAATCCATGCGGTCCGTGGCCAAGCGCGCCGGCTTCATCCTCTGCCTCGTCGTCTGCGCCATCGGCGTGGCGGCCGGCTACGCACGCGCCGACGCCCCGCCGCCGCCGGCCATGATCCCGGAGGGCGTGGCGATCGGCTCCGTCGCCGTCGGCGGGATGACTGCCGACGAGGCGACCGCCGCGGTGCAGGAGGCGTACTTCGCGCCGGTCGTCGTCCACGTCGGCCATCGCAACTTCTCCGTCTCGCCGCACCACTTCCACACCGCCCTTGACGCGCGCGCCGCAGCCGCTACTGCGCTGACGGCCGCGCCCGCGGCGGTCGTCCCGCTCACGCCGACCTTCGACACCAAGCTCGTCGTCAAGTGGGTGAAGGCGCTGGCCGCGAAGACCGAGCGCCCGGCGGTCGCGGGAGAGCTCCTCCTCCGGCACGACCGGCCGTTCTTCACGCGGGCCCATCCGGGTCGCGCTCTGCGGCCGTTCGCGACGCGGATGCGCATCCAGCAGGCGCTTCTCAGCGGCGAGCGCACGACGGTCGTGGCGCCCCTGCGGAAGCTGACGGCCGCCGCTTCCAAGGCCGAGCCGATCATCGTGATCCACCGCGGCTCGAACCGTCTCTACCTCTACAACGGCGTTCGCCTCGTGCGGACCTTCCCGGTGGCCACGGGGCAGGCGCAGTGGCCGACGCCGCTCGGCCACTTCGAGATCGTCGTCAAATGGGTCAATCCGTGGTGGTATCCGCCGACCCAGGACGCCTGGGCGCAGGGGCTCCAGCCCGTGCCGCCGGGACCCGGGAACCCGCTCGGCACGCGCTGGATGGGCCTGAGCGCGCCCGGCGTGGGCATCCACGGCACCGACGAGCCGTGGTCGATCGGGCACTCGGAGTCGCACGGCTGCATCCGGATGCAGGTGCCGTCCGCCGAATGGCTGTTCAGCCACGTGCGGATCGGGACGCCCGTGTTCATCGTGCCGTCCTAGGCGGGACTTGGGGGGCGGGCTCAAGCTCGGGGCGCAGGCGCTTGCCGTCGCAGGCGTCGGGTTTCTCGCGACGTTGCTCGTGTGGAAGCTCACCCACCAGACGCCGCCGCCGAAGGTCGGGGCACCCGCGCCCGCCTTCTCGCTCCGCCGGCTCTCGGGCGAAGGCGACCTCTCGCTCGCCTCGTTCCGCGGCAAGACCGTCGTGCTCAACTTCTTCGCCTCCTGGTGCGGCCCGTGCAAGCGCGAGGCGCCGGTGCTCGAACATCTCTGGAGGGACGATCGCGCGAGTCGGCTCGTGGTGCTCGGAGTCGACACCGGCCCCGACGCGGCCAGCGACGGTCGCCGTTTCGTCAAGGCGCATGGCATCACCTATCCGGTCGTCTTCGATCCGGACGCCGGTGTGGCCTCCAACCGGTACGCGCTGCCCGGGCTGCCCGTCACCTACGTCGTGAACCCGCAGGGGCGCATCGTCGGCGACCCGGTCATCGGGCCGGTCAGCGACAAGGGTTACAGCGAGCAGTTCCAGCGCGAGGTGAAGGCGGCGCTGAAGACGTGACTCGCCGCCTCAAGCTGACGGCTCAGCTCCTCGCCATGGGGTGCGTGGCGGGGCTGCTGGCGCTCCTCGTCTGGAAGATCACCCATCAGCAGCACGCGCCGCGGGTGGGCGCGACAGCCCCGGTGTTCACGCTGCGCCGTCTCGACGGAGCGGGCACCGTCTCGCTGGACTCGTACCGGGGACGGCCGATCGTGCTGAACTTCTGGGCGTCATGGTGCGGTCCCTGCAAGAGCGAGGCGAGCGTGCTCGAGCGTGACTGGAGGCGCTATCGCGAGCGCGGCGTCGTCTTTCTCGGCGTGGACTACCACGACCTCGTGTCCGACGCGCGGCACTTCGTGAGTGCCCACGCGCTGACGTTCACGATGCTCGGCGACGGATCGGGCCGCGTCACTGGCAGCTACGGGATCTCCCAGGTGCCGGAGACGTACGTCATCAGCCGGCAGGGCCGGATCGTGGCGCACCTCGCCGGACCGATCACCGATCCCGCCTTCGCCGGCCGGTTCCGTAGCGCTCTGGCAAAGGCTGTTGCATGATCCTTCGCTTCCTCGCCGTCGCCGCGGCTGCGCTCGCCCTCTCCGGGCCCGCCGCGGCCTGCGCGCATCCGCGCACCTCGCTCACGTATCTCGAGGGGCAGGTCATGTGTCCCACGTGCCACACGACGCTCGACCAGTCCGACTCGGCGGCGGCGCGGCAGATCGAGACTCACATCTCGCAGCGGATCGCGCAGTGCTGGACCGCGCAGCAGATCGAGTCGGAGCTCGTCAGGAACTACGGCGCCGGGATCCTCGCCGCGCCGCCGCACCGCGGCTTCGACCTGCTCGCCTGGTGGCTCCCGATCGCCGGCGTCCTCGGCGGCGCGCTCGTGCTCGGTTTCGGCGTCTGGCGGTGGAGCCGGCGGCGGGGGCCCGACGATCCGGAGGAGCCCGCGGGCTCTGAGCTGGACGAGGAGACGGAGCGCCGGCTCGACGAGCTCCTGGCACGCTTCGACTGATGGGCGCCCGCCTCGCGATCTCCTTCGCCGCCGGTTTCGCCTCCGTGATCACCCCGTGCGTGCTGCCGCTCGTGCCGGGCTATCTGTCGGCGCTTTCGAACGTCGAGCCCCGAAACCTCGGCAGGCCCGGGACGCTGCGTCGTGTCGTCACGTCCAGCGTCCCGTTCGTCCTCGGCTTCACGATCGTCTTCGTGGCGCTCGGGGCGGGTGCGGCGGCGATCGGCAGCGTCGTCTCCGGGAACGCACAGACGGAGATCGCCGGCTTCGTGCTCGTCGTGCTCGGGCTCACCTTCGTCGGGTTGCTGCCGGTGCCGGAGCGTGTCATGGCGCCCGGGTTGCTCGCGGGTGCGCGGCGGCGCGGGTCGGGGGCGCTCCTCGGCGGGGCGTTCGCCGTCTGCGCCGCGCCGTGCATCGGGACGGTGCTCGCGGCCGTGCTCGTGCTCGCCGGCGACACGGGGACGGTGCTGAAGGGTGCGGTCCTGCTCGCCGCCTACGCGCTCGGCCTCGCCGCGGCGTTCCTGCTCGCGGGAGTGGCGTTCGCCCGGGCGATGGGTACGTTCCGGTGGCTGCGCGATCGCTACATGCTGATCCAGATCGCGAGCGGCGTCGTGCTCGTGGCCCTCGGCCTGCTTCTCTTCTTCCACCGCGACTGGTGGCTCCACGTCGCGCTCAACCGGGCGCTCGAGGACCTCGGCCTGACGAAGCCGTAACGATGGGCCCGCGGCCCGGCCCGCCGGGACGAGTTCTAACTAGGTGAGCTCGGGCGGGTCGAGGTCGAGCGAGCCTTCGGCGACGCGGGCTCGCGCTGCCTCGACTTGAGCGAGCACGCTCGCGACGTCGACGCCACGGTGCTCCGGGGCGAAGGGCGCGAGCCGCCTCGCCGCTTTCTCGAGCTGCCGCCCCGTCGCGACCGGACGGCCCCTGCCGGCCTGGTACCAGGCGACCGCGACGTGGACGAGACCCTGGAAGAAGTCCCGCTCCTCGGCGGGCGCCGCGCGCCACACCTCCTCGAGCTCCTCGTGCGCCTCGAAATAGCGCGCAGCGCGAATCGCCTCGAGCCCGCGCTTGAATGCGGCATCCATCGCGTTCTAATCTTCGCGGGTGGCGACGATCCTGCTGTGTGGGGTCGATCTCTTCATGCGAGGGAAGATCGAGGCCGTCCTGGCGGGTCATCGTCTCGTCACGGTCGACCACACCGAGGATCCGGATCTCGTGCTGGCAGACGTCTCGCGTATCGATCCGGACGAGGTCGCGGACGCGTATCCGGACGTTCCGATCGTCGGCTTCACGAACCACACCGACACGTCCGGCCTCCGCGCCGCGCATGCCGCCGGCTTCGACCAGGTGCTCGCAAAGTCGGCCCTCGGCGAGCGGCTCGGCGAGCTCGTGGCCGAGCTCGCAGGATCCCCGGAGCCCTGACGGTTGGCGGCGCACCCGGCCGCGACCGCTATCTACAGTAGAGCGAGTGACGTACATCATCGCCGAGCCCTGCATCGACATCAAAGACCGTTCCTGCGTGGACGTGTGTCCGGTCGACTGCATCCACGACGCGGACCGGATCCTCGTCATCGATCCCGAGGAATGCATCGACTGCGGTGCCTGCGAGCCGGAGTGCCCGGTCGAGGCGATCTTCCCCGAGGACGCGCTGCCGGACAAGTGGAACGCGTTCGTCGAGATCAACTACGCCTACGGCAAGGGGATGGGCGTCGTCGACGAGCTCACGCAGAAGTACGCAGACGAGAACGACGTCCACAACGAGCCGATCGCATAACCGCGCCTGCGGGGGGATGCGCCGTCGTGAATCCGAAGACGCTCGACCACGTCGCCTACTGGCTCGCGGACCGCGATGCCGTCGCGGACTTCGTCGTCGGGCATCTCGGGATGCACGTGATCGACCGGACGGACGCCTTCACGCTCGTCGGCGCCGACGCGCGGCGGGGGAAGCTGACGCTCTTCGCGGCCGACGGTCCCCGCGAGCGTGGCGCGCTCGAGCACGTCGCCCTCCGGGTGCGGAACCTTGCGCGAGCGCTGTCGACGCTGCCCGACGGCGTCGAGGTCGAGGAGCGGCGTGACGGCGAGGCGTACTTCGAGCTTGGCGAAGGCGTGGCCCTCGGCCTCGTCGAGACCGAGACCGACCTCGACTACGACCTCGACCACGTCGCGCTCCGCTCGGCCGACCCGCAGGCGACCGCGTCGGAGTACGGCTCGCTCGGCTTCCGCGCCGCCGCACCCGGACCCTCGGGCTGCCCTCGCGTCGAGGTGGGCGGCGCCTGGATCGAGTTCCAGCCCGGCGAGCCGGGTCGGCCCGAGCAGCCGCTCCTGAACCACCTGGCCGTGCTCGTCGACTCGGCGGACGAGCACGTCGCCGCCGCGCGCGACCTCGACGTGGAGATCGACGACATCGTCGACGCGGCGAACACCCGCGCGGTCTTCGTCTGGGGCCCGGAGCGGGTGCGGATCGAGTACGTCGAGCACAAGCCGACGTTCTCGCTGACCTGAGTTGCGCGTCACCGTTGCCGGGGCGGGGATGGCGGGCCTCGTCGCCGCCGCGCGCCTCCGCGAGCTCGGGCACGTGCCCCGTGTCCTCGAGAAGGGGACACGGGCCGGCGGCTCGATGCACCTCTCCTCCTGCGTCGTCTGGCGACACCTGGAGTGGGAGCGTTTTCGTGCCGACTGCCCCGACGGCGACGAGCGGCTGCAACGACTGATCTGGGACCGGCTCGACGACGGGCTGGCCTGGCTCGAGTCGCTCGGCGCGGAGCCGGTGTGGCGCGACACCGAGAACCCACTCACGACCGGGCGCCGCTACGACCCGCGCGCGCTGACACGGCTTCTCGCCGAAGCCGCCGGCGAGTTGGAGCTCGAGACGCCGCTGCCGGAGGACGCCGAGCCTCCTGTCCTGCTCGCGACCGGTGGCTTCGCGGGACGCCTGGCTCGCGAGCACGGCCTGCTCCTGCGGGCGAACCCGTGGAGCGAGGGCGACGGTCTCGACTTCGCGATCGCTCGCGGGGCCACGACTACCGTGGGCATGGGCGAGTTCTACGGCCGCGTGATGCCGGCCCCACCGGCGCGGATCCGCGAGCGGGACTTCGTCTCGCTCGCGCAGCTGTACGGCCGCGAGGCGCGCGTCTTCAGCGAGGATTGGCACGAGATCACGCCGCCGCAGGTCGCGTGGCACGAGAACGACCTCGCGCAACTCGTCGGCCCGCGCGCCTGGTACGTCGTGCGCGAGACGAACGACCGCATCGAGGCGGCCCGCGCCGTCGGCGGCACTGTCGTCGGGCGCGAGGACGGAACGCTCGCCGTCCACGTCGCCGCGGCCGTGACCCACACCATCGGCGGCCTGCAGGCCGACACGGAGGCGCAGGTGACGGGCACGGACGGCCTCTGGGCGGCGGGCGTCGACGTCGGCGGCGTCGCGAACGGCGGCTACGCGAGCGGGCTCGCGCAGGCGCTCGTGCTCGGCCTCGCCGCCGCGGAATCGATTGCTGCCAACGCGGACTAGCCGCCGAGATACGCGCAGATGCGGCGGTCGCCGGGCAGGGGCGAGGGCGCGAGCTTCGTCACGCGCAGGTGCTTCCCCTCGATCTCCACCTGCGTTCCGATCGCCGGCGGGTCGCCCTCCTGCTCGACGAGCTCGTAGCCGGACGGCTTCCAGACGAAGAGGAGATGCTGCTGCACCGCGCGAGCGTACCTCGCGAAGCTGGCGCTTCGCTCGGTGAGAAAAGGAACTCCGCCGCCGGGAGAGCGCGGTCTCCCGGCGGCTCCGTGCTGTTTTGCTTTGAGCTGTGGGGCGGAGGGCCCTGTCGTGCGCTCGCGCGCGGCAGAGGCCGGCGCGAGCGCGGTCCGGCCTCCGGCTAAGACCCGCTGCGCGGAGTCTTAGCCTCCGGCCTTTGGTCGTACGTGGTTCGGGACGTCTCGAACCCTGCCGCGACGGAACCGAGCATGTGAACTCCCGCAACCCCAGGCAAAGCCCTACTGCACGGAGCCGGCCGGAGACCGCGTCTCCGGCCGGCGGAGTTCCTTAGCCCCCGGGCGAAGAGCGCAGCTCTTCACCCGGGCTGCGCAGCTCGAGGATCATCGTCGTGCCACCGACCTCGTGGTCGAGCGTCAGCGTCGCCCCGAGCGTGCGCGCCCGCTCGCCGAGCACCTCGAGCGCCCGGCGGCGCCGCTCGGTGGGAGCGTCGTCCCGGATCACGAGGCGCAGCGAGCCCGGCCCGTCGGTCGTGGCTGCGACCTCGAAGCGGGAGGGAGGCCCGCGCCGGATCGCCTCCTCGAGGGCCTCGCGCACGATCTGGTAGAGGGCGGCCTGCGTCCGCTCGCCGAGCGCGTCGATCCTCGCCACGTCGAGCGTGACCTCGATCCGATGCTCGCGGCAGCGGGACTGGGCGAGCGCGTCGACGGCGGCGGCGAAGCCGTGGTCGCGCAGCGCCACCGGCTCGAGGTTGAAGGAGAGATCCCGGAGCTCGCCGACCGTCGACCGCGTCCGGCCGAGCGCGCGGTCGAGGATCTCGCGCGCCTGCTCGAGGTCGCCCCGCCGGACGAGGTCGAGCGACGCGTCGAGCATGAGCGCGACGCCGGAGAGGGACTGCACGGGCCCGTCGTGAAGGAAGAGCGCGATTCGCCGACGCTCGTCCTGCTCTGCGGCGAGGACGTGCTCGGCCAGGTCGCGGTCGGCGTCGTCGATCGTCGGGCTCCCGGCCCTAGTCAATGATCGCTTCGCGGAGCGCAATCGCGACCGCATGCGTGCGCGTGTCCGCTTCGAGCTTGGCGAGGATGTGCCTGACGTGGCTCTTCACCGTCTCCTGGCTGATGAAGAGCTGCGTCGCCACGTCCGCGTTCGACATCCCGTCGGCGAGCAGCTGCAGGATCTCGCGCTCTCGCCCCGTGAGCATGTCGTCCTTGCCGCGGCCGGTCAGGAAGGCGGGCATTAGCGCCGGGTCGACGTAGCCCTCACCGCCCGCGACCTTCTCGATCGCCCGCAGCAGCGTCTCGTGCGGCGCTTCCTTCAGGACGTAGCCTTTGGCACCCGACTCGAGGCCGCGGCTGAGGAGGCTCCGCTCGCTGTACGCCGTGAAGATGAGGACGGAGCTGTCGGGCACCCTGTCCATCAGCTCCTTCGTCGCCTCGAGCCCGTCCATGCCGGGCATGCGGACGTCCATGATCACGACGTTGGGCCGGCGCCGCTCGGCGAGCGCGACGGCCGCCTCGCCGTCGGCGGCCTCCCCGATCACGCGGATGTGCGGCGCCCGGCTCAGCGAGAGGCGAAGGCCCTCGCGAACGACCTCGTGGTCGTCGACGATCAGGCAGGTGATTTCGGCGACGGCCACGGCCGGCAGATCATAGACCGCGATTCCGCTGTCACATAGCGGCGATTTCCAGCTGCTCCGCGAGCGCGGGCGGCTCGAGTCGCATGCGCCGCCGGTCGCAGACGCCGAGACTGCGCGCGAGCTCCCGGACGCGGTCGCGCACGGGATCCGCCTCGTGGCGCGGCAGATAGGCCCCGCGCCGGTAGAGCCGCTCGTACCTGGGCAGCAGCTCGGGCCAGTCGCGCTCGAGCGCGCCGAGGAAGTGCTCACGGGTCCCCGGCCGAAGGTAGAGGAGGTTCGCCCAGATTCCGGTGGCTCCCGCGGCACGCGCTTCGCGTACGACGTCGGCCAGCAGCTCGGGCCGGTCGCTCAGGCCGGGCAGGATCGGCGCCATCCCTACCCTCGCGTCGATGCCCGCCTCCACGAGGCGCGAGAGCGCGCGGAGACGCTGGCGCGGCGGCGCCGTCCCAGGCTCGGTGCGGCGCCAGATCTCCTCGTCGAGGGTGGGGACGGAGAAGGTGACCGAGACGCGAGCCCGGCGGGCCGCCTCGGCGAGGACGTCGACGTCCCGGACGACGAGCGGCCCCCGCGTGATGACCGAGAACGGGGTCGCGGCCCCCGCGAAGGCCTCGATGCACGAGCGCGTCAGGCGGTAGCGGCCCTCCGCCGGCTGGTAGGGATCCGTTGCCGCCCCCACCGCGACGGTCTCCCGCTGCCAGGACGCTCGGGCGAGCTCTCGCCGCAATACCTCCGCGACGTTGGTCTTGACCCGGATGCTGGCGCCGTAGCGCTCGTCCCAGGGTCTGTCGGCGCGCGCTTCGAAAGCACGGACGTAACAGAAGGTGCAGCGGTGCGCGCAGCCCATATACGGGTTGAGCGACCACGCGAACGGCATCCCGCGGACCCGGTTCAAGGCGCTGCGGCACGGCTGCTCGCGATACTCGGCGCGCATCCCGGGAGGATAGCGAACACACGTTCGCGTAAGCCGGGTACGCCGGACGCGTCCCTATACTCCGGCCGGAGAGTTGGACGAGAACCCTCCTAGTACCCGCGCCCTCGAGGTGAGGGCGTGACACTCATCTTCGAGCTGATCGGGGTAGCAATCCTGATCCTGCTCAACGCGTTCTTCGTGGCCGCGGAGTACGGCCTCGTCACGGCGCGCCGGACGCGGATCATCGAGCTCCAGCATCAGGGGAACCGGCGCGCACGCGACGTGCTGCGCATCACGGGCGACCCGGGCCGCTTCATCGCGGCGATGCAGCTGGGGGTCACGCTCACCTCGCTGGGTATCGGGGCCCTCGGCGAGGAGACGCTGTCGCGCGAGTTCAAGCACTGGATGGCGGCGGTGCTCGCCATCGTCATCGCCTACGCGATCCTCAGCATCTTCCACGTCGTCCTCGGCGAGCTCGTCCCGAAGGGCGCGGCGCTCGGCCATGCGGAAGGGACCGCGCTCTGGGTCTCGATCCCGGTGCGCGCGTTCCTGACGGTCTTTCGTCCCGCGATCTGGCTGTTGCAGGCGGCCACGGACGCGATCCTCCACTCGTTCGGGCTCGAGCCGCCGGGCGCCGAGCGCGAGGTGCACTCCGAGGCCGAGCTGCGGATGCTCGTCTCACGCTCGACGCAGCAGGGGCAGATCGAGGAGGGCGAGCGGGAGATGATCGACAAGGTCTTCGTCTTCGGGGACAAGGACGTCGCGGAAGTGATGGTCGCGAAGCCCGACGTCGCCGCCATCTCGGTCGAGCTGCCCCCGGAGCAGGTGCTCGCCGTCGTCCTCGACTCGCCGTACACGCGCTACCCCGTCTACCGCGAGTCGCTCGACGACATCGCCGGCGTGCTCCACGTCCGCGACCTCTTCAGCGCGATCCACGACCGCGGGCTCGCGGACGTCGACCTCGAGGCGCTGCTGCGACAGGCGTACGTCGTCCCCGAGACCAAGGACCTCGCGTCGCTCCTGCAGGAGTTCCGGCGGACGAACAACCACTTCGCCGTCGTGATCGACGAGTACGGCGCGATGGTCGGGATCGCGACGCTCGAGGACCTGCTCGAGGAGATCGTCGGCGAGATCGAGGACGAGTTCGACGTGTCCGAGGAGCCGGTCGAGCAGATCGGCGAGGACTCGTACCGCGTCGACGGGATGTTCTCGATCGACGACTTCAACGAGCGTTTCGGCACGGAGCTGCCGGAGGAGGACTTCCATACGGTCGCCGGCTTCGTCTTCGGCCAGCTCGGGCGGGCGCCGGAGCCGGGCGACGACGTCTCCTACGACGGGATGCGGTTCGACGTGCTCGAGGTGGAAGGGAACCGGATCGAGCGGATCGCGGTCACGTTCGAAAGACGCCCGGAGCCGCGCCGCAACGAGGTCACGGACTATGGCGACGAGGACGAGCCCGAGTAGCGCTCAGCCGAGCTCGAGTGGCTCGATCGACCCGTTCGCGATCGTCCAGCCGCATAGCTCGTCGCGGGCGACCGAGTAGATGAGATACGGCCGGCCCTGCCAGAGCCCGACGTTCTCGACGTCGGTGCGGGAAGGGCGCGGCGGCGCCGAGACGTGGGAGTGGACGACCGCCAGCTCGTAGCCCTCGTCCTCGAGGAACCAGAGGTCGGGGTCGACCTCGAGCTCGAAGCGATATGGCGACCCGGCCGCGTTACGACCTGGCTCGTAGCGGTCGGCGACCCGGTCGCGGAGGACGAGCAGCCCGCAGCTCTCGTTCGGCAGCTCATGTCGCGCGTGCTCGGCCAAGGCCTCGCGGACCGGCGGTGGGACTACCACCACAGCTTGCTCTCGTCGATCTCCTCGCCTTGCCAGAAGCCGGCCGAGAGGTACTTCCAGCCCCCGTCGGCCAGGACGCAGACGACCACGCCCTCGTCGAGGTCCTGCGCGAGCCGTCGCCCGACGTGGAGGACGGCGCCGCTCGAGACGCCCGCGAACACCCCCTCGCGCTCGAGGAGCGCGCGCACGCCCGCGACCGCCTCCGCGTTCGAGACGAGCAGCTTCCGGTCGAGCTTCGCGACGTCGAGGATCGGCGGCACGTAGCCCTCGTCGAGCGAGCGGAGCCCCAGCACCGGGTCGCCCGGCAGCGGCTCGGCGGCCGCGACCACAACGTCGGGGAAGCTCTCGCGCAGCCGCGCGCCGGCGCCCATCAGGGTCCCGCCGGTGCCAAGGCCCGCGACGAGGACGTCGACCCGGTCCAGCTCCGCGATCTCCGCTCCGGTGCCGTCGTAGTGGGCTCGCGGGTTCGCCTCGTTCGCGTACTGGAACGGCATGAAGTAGCGCGGCTCCCGCTCGGCGAGCTCGAGAGCGAGCCGGACGGCGCCGTTCGAGCCCTCCTCGCCGGGCGACTCCACGATCGCCGCGCCGTAGAGGCGCAGGAGCCGCCGGCGCTCCTCGGTGGCGTTGGCGGGGAGGACACACGTGAGCGGGTAGCCCTTGAGCTTCGCGACGAGCGCGAGCGCGATGCCGGTGTTCCCGGAGGTCGGCTCGAGAAGCTCGCGGCCGGGCTCGAGCTCGCCGGCGAGCTCCGCAGCCTCGATCATGGCGAGGGCGACGCGGTCCTTGATCGAGCCGGTCGGGTTCTGGCCCTCGAGCTTCGCGTACAGGCGCACGGAGGGCTTCGGCGTGAGGCGCCGCAGCTCGACGAGCGGGGTGTTGCCGACGAGCTCGAGAAGGGAGCCGGCCGTGCGGAGGCTAGAGCCCACCGGCCATGGCGGGGAGGAGGATCACGGTGTTCCCATGCTCGACGGGCGTGTCGAGCCCGTCGAGTGTGCGGACGTCCTCTCCCTCGACGTAGACGTTCACGAAGGAGGCGACGTCGCCGTCCTCCACGAGCTGCGGCCGCAGCGCCGGGAAGCGGGCGATCAGGTCGAAGATCAGCTCGCGGACGGTATCGCCGTCGGCCGGCACTTCCCGCGCGCCGCCGACCTCGCCGCGCAGCATGGGAGGGATCCGGATCAGGCTCATGCGTGCGCAGGCCTCCCCGAGCAGAACTCGACGTAGTCGACGTACTCGGTAATCGTGGGCGCGTCGCCGCAGACCGGGCAGGCCGGGTCGCGGCGGAGCACGACCTCGCTGAACTCGGTCGCGAGCGCGTCGAAGAGGAGCAACCGGCCGACGAGCGGCTCGCCGATCCCGAGGCAGAGCTTGAGCGCCTCGCTCGCCTGCAGCGAGCCGACGATGCCGGGCAGCACGCCGAGCACGCCACCCTCGGCGCAGCTCGGCGCGAGCTCGGGCGGCGGCGGCTGCGGGAAGAGGCAGCGGTAGCAGGGACCGGCGCCGGGCTTGAACACCGTGGCCTGGCCCTCGAAGCGATAGATCGAGCCGTGCACGAGCGGGATGTCGTGCCAGACCGCGGCATCGTTGATCAGGTAGCGCGTGGGGAAGTTGTCGGCGCCGTCGACGATCACGTCCCAGCCGTCGGCAAGGATCCGCTCGACGTTCTCCGACGTGAGGCGCTCGAGATAGGGGACGACCTCGACGTCGGGGTTGAGCTCCTCGAGCGTCCGCTTCGCCGACTCGCCCTTCCACTCCCCGAGCCGCGCCGTCGAGTGGAGCACCTGGCGCTGGAGGTTCGAGGCGTCGACGCGGTCGTCGTCCACGATTCCGATCCGCCCGACGCCGGCGGCCGCGAGGTACAGCGCCGCCGGCGAGCCGAGGCCGCCGGCGCCGAGCAGCAGCACGCGCGAGTCGAGCAGCTTGAGCTGTCCCTCCTCGCCGACTTCCGGGATGAGGACGTGACGGCTGTAGCGTTGCCGCTTGGCGCCGTCGAGCGTGCGCGGCAGCTCGGTAGTGAAGCCGCTGCGCTTCCAGTCGACGTAGCCGCCCGCGAGCGAGACGACGTTCTCGTAGCCGAGCTCCCCGAGGGACTTCGCGGCGAAGGCCGAGCGGTTCCCGGCGGCGCAGTAGAGGAGGATCGGTTGGCCGTGGTCGGGCGCCGCCTGCTCGATCCGCGACTCGAGGTTGCCGCGCGGGATGAGAACCGCCCCCGGGATCCGTCCCTCGGTCCACTCGTCCAGCTCGCGCACGTCGACCACGAGCGGGCGGTCGTCGGTTGAGAGCAGGTCGCGCGCCTGGGTGGCGTCGATCTCGTCGATCTCCGACTTGACCTGCTGGAGAAGCTCCCTGTAGCTCGGCATCGCTTTCGCAAAGATAGCGACGCGCTTCGGGGCTACGCTCGTGGCGTGGCCACGGAAGCACGCCCTCTGGCGGCGGCTCGGAGCCGCCGGGTCCTCCTCGTCGTCTCGCTGGCCGCGCTGGTGGCGGCGGCCGCGGTCGTCGGCGCGACGCTGCTGCAGACGCGGGGCGACCGGACGACGGTCCCCGGCGCGGTCACGCAGCCGCGTCCCGGCCCGCCGCTCCTGCAGCTCGAGTTGGGGCTCCGCAGCGATCCCGAGGCGAGGGCGCTGGCTCGGGCCGAGAGGCTCCTGGACAGCAGGGGGCAGGCGTCCCGCGCGGCGGCGATCTTCCGCCGCTACCGCTCGCTCGAGGCGCAGCTCGGGGCCGCGTTCGCGAGCTGGCGCGGGCCGTCGAGCCTCCCTGCGGTGAAGGCGCTCCTGGCCGCGTACCCGGACAGCCCCGCCGCCCTCTTCAACCTCGGCTCGGCCGAATACCAGGCCGGCCGGAACGCCGAGGCGGCCAGCGTCTGGGAGGAGACCGCGAAGCGCTATCCGGACACGCCCTACGGCGTCGACGCTCTCGACGCCCTGCATGGGGGGCCGCGCGGGCTCCCGCCGATCCTGACCGGGTTCGAGCTGCCGAATGCACTCACGGAGCAGCGGCTCGCGGCCCTGCGGCTCGCGGCCGAGCGACCGGCTGCGCACGCGAAGCTCCTCTATGGCGTCGCCCTGTGGGACCTGAAGCGGCCCCTCTCGGCGGAGCGACAGCTGGCGGCCGCGGCTCGGCTCGCACCGAGCGATCCGGTCGTGCGCACCGCCGCCGCCGTCGCCCGCTACTCCAAGGCGAACCCGACCCGAGCGTTCGCCCGGCTCGGTCCGTTGACCGCGGTCTTCCCTCATGCCGCAGTCGTCCAGTTCCACCTCGGCCTGCTCCTCATCTACGTCGACGAGTGGACGAAGGCCGGGAGGCACCTGCGCGCCGCGATTGCGGACGATCCGCGCTCTCCTTACGCGAAACCGGCCAGGACACTGCTCGCGAGCCTTCCTCACACTAGGTCTAAGTAAAGGAAATATGAGCCGAACGGCCTATGGCGCCGGCTGACCCGCGCGTGTCAAGCTCCGGCATCGCCAGGGAGGGGGAGACGGTGGCATCAGCCGCAACGGCTACGGAGGACGGATCTTCCGTCGAAGTTCTGCAGACGGAGGAGGCACGGAACCTGCTCGAAGCGGCCCAGGCCGCCGGTCGCGTGACCGCCGAGGAGATCGCGCTGGCTCTCGACGAGCTCGATCTCGAGCCGACCCAGATCGAGGATGTCTACCGCGCGCTCGAGGAGCTGCAGGTCGAGATCGTCGACGGAGAGGCGGCCGCGGAACCGAAGGAGCCGGCGCGCCTCGAGACCGCGGTCCGCGAGGTCTCGACCGACGCGCTCCAGCTCTTTCTCAAGGACATCGGCAAGGTCGAGCTCCTGACCGCCGCCGAGGAAGTCGAGCTCGCGAAGCGGATCGAGCGCGGCGACCACCGCGCGAAGCAGGAGATGGTGGAGGCGAACCTCCGTCTCGTCGTCTCGATCGCGAAGCGCTACCGCAACCAGGGGCTGCCCTTCCTCGACCTGATCCAGGAAGGGACGATCGGACTCGTCCGGGCGGCCGAGAAGTTCGACTGGCGCAAGGGCTACAAGTTCTCGACTTACGCGACTTGGTGGATCCGCCAGGCGGTCGCCCGCGCGCTCGCCGACAAGGGGCGGACGATCCGGATGCCTGTCCACGTCGTCGAGAAACTGAACAAGATCGTCCGCTCGGAGCGCAAGCTGCGCGGCGAGCTCTGCCGTGAGCCCATGCCGCTCGAGATCGCGGCCGACGTCGACCTCCCGCTCGACGAGGTGGAGCAGATCCTGCGCACCTCGCAGACGCCGGTCTCGCTCGAGAAGCCGGTCGGCGACGAGGAAGAGTCGGAGTTCGGGCACTTCCTCACCGACGAGAACGCCCCGTTGCCCGACGAGGCCGCGGACACGACGATGCGCCAGGAGCTTCTGCGCGACATCCTCGGCACGCTCTCGCATCGCGAGCGCCGCGTGCTCGAGCTCCGTTACGGGCTCGGCGGCGAGCAGCCCCGCACGCTCGACGAGGTCGGACGCACCTTCAACGTGACGCGCGAGCGGATCCGCCAGATCGAGAACCAGAGCCTGAAGAAGCTCCGCGCGCTCACCGAGACCGGTTTCCTCCAGGACGTCGCCTAAGAACTCGTTTCGGAATGACCACGCGCTGGCTGGGCGCGATCGCCGAGTTCGAGGCTAGGACGCAGGGAGCGCCAATACCAGCGCTATTGGCGCGACCGAGGACGACGCCTCGCGCCGGCCAGCGCGGCCAGACGGCCCGTGCTTCATTTCGAGACGAGTTCTAAAAGCTGAGGGACACCGGCGCACCCTCGAGCTCGAGCACGAGCTCGACGGGGTGCGCCTCGGCGGGTCGGCCCGTGGGGAGCCAACCGCGGCGGGGCGGTGACAGGATCAGCGTCCGGCCCTTCTCGCCGACGAAGCCGAGCCGGTCGGGCTCGTCGACCACGCCGTCCCACAGCTCTAGCCCGACTGACTCCAGCTGCCGGAGGAGGAGCGGCTGCTCGCCGACGAGGCCGACCTCGGAGAACCCGAGCAGCTCGTCCGCCGTGAACGCGCCCGTGTGGGCGTTCTCCTCCAGGCCGCGGTGCGCGATCAGCTCGACGATGTTCCCGGCCGGATCGTGGAAGTAGACGGCGAGCGCGTCCCAGGCCTCGAAGTCGAAGACATCGCCGAGCAGCTCGACGCTCTCGCGAGCCCAGACGAGCGCCGCCTCGAAGCGGTCGCCGGGCACGAGCAGGGCGAAGTGGTAGAAGGCGCCGCCGTCCTCGACGCGGAAGCGCAGTCGCGTCTCGCCGACGACGATCGCGTCGCCGTCGGGCAGCAGCCCCAGCTGCCCGCCGTAGAAGTCGCGCAGGTCGAGCGGAGCCGAGAAGGTCACCTCGGCGAATCGCACGGACCGCAGCATAGGATCGGCGCGTGGACGAGGCCTGGCGCGCCGAGCTGGCGGAGCTGATCGCGATCCCGAGCGTGAGCGCGGACCCGGCTCACCGGGAGGACGTGAAACGGGCCGGCGAGTGGGTCTGCGAGTTCATCCGCAGGGTCGGCGGCACCGCTGAGCTGACGCCGTTCGGCGAGCGGGAGCTCGCGCTCGGCGAGATCCCCGCCTCGAACGGCGCAGCCGATGCGCCGACCGTCCTGGTCTACAACCACTTCGACGTCCAGCCGCCCGCGCCGCTCGAGCTCTGGGAGTCCGATCCGTTCGAGCTGAACGTCCGCGGCGAGTGGGCGTACGGCCGCGGCATCGCCGACGACAAGGGCCAGCTCTGGATCGTCCTCCGCGCGGCGCAGCGGCTCGTCGAGGCGGGCACGCTGCCCGTCAACCTGCGCTTCGCCTGCGACGGCGAGGAGGAGATCGGCGGGCATACGATCGCCGACTTCGTGGCGCAGGACGAGCGGGGCGCGGACGTCGCGGTGATCTTCGACGGCGGGATGCTCCGGCGCGACGTCCCCACGATCGAGCTCGCGACGCGCGGGCTCGTCGGCGTCGACCTGAAGGTGCGAACCGGCGGGCGTGATCTCCATTCCGGCATGTATGGCGGCGTCGCGCTCAACGCGATCCATGTCCTGATGCGCTGCCTCGGGGCCGTGCTCGCCGGGCCGGACGGCCGCCTGCCGGAGCCCTTACGCGAGGGGATCGACCCGCCGACTCCCGCCGAGCTCGAGGCCTGGTCGCAGCTGCCGCCGGGCGCCGAGGCGCTCTCGGAGCAGGGGGCGGAGCCGCTCGACGCGAAGGCTGCGGAGGAGTTCTACGTGCGCACGTGGGCGGAGCCGTCGGCGGACGTGAACGGGGTCCTCGGCGGCAAGCCCGGAATCCGCAACACGACGCTCAGCGTCGCCGCCTCGGCCGAGTTCACGATCCGTCTCGCGCCGGGCCAGGACGTCGAGACGATCGGAGCCGCCGCGGAGCGGTTGCTGCGCGAGGCCGCGCCGGCAGGAGCCGAGCTCGAGATCGTGTGGGCCGGCTCGAACCCCGGCCTCGTGCGCGCGGACGCTCCCGCGATCCAGCTCGCGGTCGACGCGTTCGAGCAAGCGCTCGGCGTTCGCCCGCTCCTGACGCGGGTCGGCGGCTCCATCCCGCTCATGCCGGCGCTGACCGAGAAGGGGATCGACACGATCCTCAGCGGCTTCGCGCTGCCCGACTCGAACATCCACTCACCGAACGAGCGCTTCTTCGTCCCGTACTTCGCGGCCGGGATCGACACCGTCGCCGCGCTCTTCACCGCGCTCGGCCGCCTTCGCTAGAGCCAGTTGTGGCCGAACTCGCGCATCGCATCGATGATCGGTAGAAGCGACTCGCCCTTCGCCGTCAGGCGGTACTCGACGCGCGGCGGCGTCTCGGCGTAGCTCTGGCGTTCGAGGATCCCGTCGGCCTCGAGCGCCCGGAGCCGCTCGGCCAGCGTGCGCGGGCTGATGCCCTGGCACGAGCGCTCGAGCTCGGAGAAGCGGCGCGGCCCCTCGGACAGGTCGTGGACGAGGAGGGCCGTCCACTTCGCGCCGATAATCTCGGCCGTCGCGGCCACCGCGCAGGTGCTCGTCTCGTGCACCGGGTTCATCGTGCGGACGGCCATTTGCAGGAGGATTGTACGCCGCGCGGCTAGATCCGGAACGGCGCGGGGCACGCGTCGATCTTCGGGATCGAGAAGCGGGCGATCGTCCCGAAGCCCTCGCACGGCTTGCACGCCTGCGCGACCCCGGCGTCGCAGGCGACGGAGAGGAAGATGAATGCGTCCTCCATCGTGAAGCCATGCTCGTCGACGAGCAGGCGCGCAGCCTCCTCCGCCACCAGCTCGAGCGCGTCGGGGTATTCGTACGCGGTGGCGTGCGGCAGCCAGCGGTCGGCGAGCTCCGTGACCGGCCACGTCGCCTGCTTCCCCTCGAGGACGTCGAAGCGGACGTCGACCTCGCCCGCGATCTCGACGCCGGTGAAGCAGATCTCGCCGTCGCCCATCGCCGCGTGCATGTCGCCGACCGCGAACAGGCCGCCGGGCTGCCGGACCGGGAAGAAGATGCGGGCGCCGGCTCCGTGCCAGTGGTCGTCGAGGTTGCCGCCGTGCCGTCCGGCGAGGCCGTTCGAGAGCTCCTCGCCGTCGGTGGCGACGCCGACGACGCCGACCATCGGCATGGCGGGAAAGGAGACGCGGTCGTTCATCTTCACCATCCCGTCGCGCACCTCGAACAGACGCGTCAAGGGAGCCTGCACGTGCTCGATGAGCTGGCCGAAGCCCGGGATCAGGGTCGCAACGCCCCACTCGATCGGCCGCACGTCGAGGATCTCCGCCACGAGCGAGTCGCCGGGCTCTGCGCCCTTGACGGCGACGGGGCCGGTGGCGCTGTTGATCCGCGAGAGGTCGATCTCGGTCACGAGGTCGTCCTCGCTCCGGATCTGGCCGGTGAAGCAGTCGTTCGTCTCGAAGGTGACGACGTCGCCGGGCTCGACCTCCAGCACGGGCTGGAGGTCAGGCCCGAACGACCAGATCACCTCGCTACGAGGCAGGCGATGGTGCTGCGCCACTCTCGGGAACCACCGTTTCGTCTTCGACGTACACGCGCTCCATGTCCGCGATCTTGTCGGGCCGCCTCAGGACCAGGAAGGCCGTCAGCACGATCCCGAGCCCGACCCACGCGTAGTCCACCCAGTTCCCGTACTTCTCCGGGTACACGGGCGGGAACTTCACGAACTGGTAGTAGAGCGGGAAGAAGAAGAGGACGATGCCGCCGATCGGCAGCAACGCGTGCAGCAGGATGTTGAACTCCCGTCGCAGCGGGCCGAGGTAGTAGACGATCGAGCCGGCCGAGACGAGCATGTAGACGAGGATCACGGGCGGCACGGCCATCGTCGCGATCGTGAAGAAGCCGTCGAGCGGTCCCCACTTCCAGCCGAAGAGCAGGGAGATCACGAGGGCGAGCGCCGACATGCCGAAGATCGCGACATCCGGCGTGCGGAACCGCGGGTGGATGTGCCCCAGCCGCTTCGGCGCGAGACCGTTCCGCGAGAGTGCGTAGAAGACCCGGGTGGCCGCGTTCACCGCGGCGTTCGAGTTCGCCGCGATCGAGTTGCAGATCGCGAGGAAGACGAGCACCCAGCCGCCGGCCCAGAATGCCTTGCCGAGGCTCCGCCAGGGATCGGCGTTCGTCGTCGCCTGGTTCACGAAGTTGTCGAAGCCGGCTCCGAAGACCCAGGCGTACGCGCAGAGGACGTAGAAGACGCCGATCACGAGCGCCGAGCCGACCACCGCCAGTGGCACCGTGCGCCGCGGATGCTTCGCCTCCTCGCCTAGCGGGGCCGAGGCCTCGAAGCCGATGAAGGCGAGGATGGCGAACACCATTCCCTTGAACACGCCGCTCCACTGGCCGGCGGCGTGGTGCGGGTTGAACGGCTGGATGTTCAGGTCGCCGGCGTTCGAGAAGATCATCCAGAGCGCGAGCGCCCCGAAGATCGCGATCTCGAACGCTCCGAGGATCACGCCCGCCGTCGTCGAGAGGCGGATGTCGCGGTACGTGAGCAGGAACACGACCACCGTCATCAGCGTCACCCAGATCCACCACTGGCCGGAGTAGTGCCAGCCGATCGAGTTCTGGAAGACGTCGCTCATCGCCCAGCCGAACTCGAGGTAGAGGAACGGCGCGACGAGCGGCTCGAACAGGATGAACAGCCAGGCGACGAGGAAGCCGGCCCACGGGCCGAGCGTCCGCGCCGTGTACGTGTACATCCCTCCGGCCGACGGGAAGCGCTTCGCCAGCTGCCCGATCGCGGTTGCGGCGCAGAGGCACGCGATCAGGGCGAGCCCGACCGAGAGCGGCAGGGCCTGCTGCGAGAACGGCACCGAGATGAAGATCGAGTACGCGACCGCGGCAGCGGGCGCCATGTGCGTGATCGACTGGAACAGGACCTGCGGCAGACCGATCGAGTGCTCGCGCAGATGCTCGAACCGGCCGCCGCTCGCAGGTGCAGCCTCCATCGTTCCTCCCTGGTTGGGACGCGGTAGCACGAGCTTCTCGCATCCGGTCCGGTCTGGTCAATCCCAGGGCGGCGGATTGTGTGTCCAGCGGCCGCCGAGCATCGTCGCCACGACCTGGACCTCCCGCAGCTCCTCCGGCTCGCAGGCGAACGGGTCGCGGTCGAGGACGACGAGATCCGCGTAGCGGCCCGGGACGAGGGTGCCGCGGACGCGCTCGTCATGGGACAGCCAGGCGGGCGCGACGCACACCGCGTGGACGGCCTGCTCGAGCGTGAGCCGCTGGTCGGCGCGCCAGTGGTCGAGGACGGCTGCGACGACGCCCGCCCACGGCTCGAGCTCCTCCACCGGTGCGTCGGAGCCGTTCGCGAGCAGGGCGCCGGAGTCGAGCAGCGAGCGGAACGAGTACGCGTGGTCGAGCCGGTCGGCCCAATAGCGCTTCGCGAGCTCCTCATCGGACGGCGCGTGGGAGAACTGGACAGAGGCGGCGACCCCGAGCTCCGCGAAGCGCGCGACGTCTTCCGCGGCGAGGCATTGCGCGTGCTCGATCCGCGGGCGGAGGCCGCGCGGGCGCCAGGCCTCCTGGGAGCGCTCGAACGCGTCGAGAGCCGCCCGGTTCGCGCCGTCGCCGATCGCGTGCACCGCGACCGGCCAGCCCGCCTCGGCGCCTGCGCGCACGATTTGCTCGAGCTCCTCGCCCGTCGTGATCACGACCCCGCTCCCGTCCTCCGTCACGCTTTCGTCACGGTGGCTGCCACCGCGACTCGACCGTGTCAGCCACGCGGTCTGCGAGCCGAGCGTCCCGTCCATGAACGCCTTCAGGTAGCCGAGGCGGAGGAGGGCGGACCCCGCGCCGCTGCGCAGGCCGACCGAGCGGAGGTCGCCCAGCCGGTCGGCCGGCGTCGACTGCCAGACGCGGAGCGGAAGGCTCCCCTGCTGCTCCAGTCGTTGCCAGAGTCCGATTGCGCCGAGCCAGCCGTCCTTGTCGTGCACGGCCGTGACCCCGCGCGCGGCCGCGACCCGCACGCCGTCGCGCATCGCCTCGACGTACTCCTCGTCCGGCGCCTGCGCATGGCGCTCCTTGAACTGCCAGGCCGCGCGTTCGTAGAGGACGCCGGTCGGCTCGCCCCGCTCGTCCCGGACGACGACCCCGCCCTCGACCTCGAGGTCTCCGCCGGCGAGCGCGAGCGCGGCGGAGTTGAGCCAGACGGCGTGGTAGTCCTTCGAGATCAACATCGCCGGCCGCTCGGCCTCGACCTCATCGAGTGCCTGGCGCGTCGGCGGGCCGTCGGACCAGTCGGCGTCGCGCCAGCCCTGGCCGCGCAGCCAGATTCCGCCGCGCGGAGCTGCGCGCACGCGCTCGAGCGCCTCGGCGAGCGAGGCGCAGTCGTGGAGCCCGACGTCATGTCGGGCGAGCGCCCAGGTAGGGAAGTGGACGTGCGAATCCGTGAAGCCGGGCAGGACGCAGCGGCCGCCGAGGTCGACTGTCTCGGGGCTCGGCAGCGAGGTCTCGTGCACGCCGACCCCGCCCGCGATCCGCTCGCCCGCGATCCAAAGGGACGAGACCGTCGGCAGCGACGGGTCGAGCGTGCGGATCGTCCCGTTGCGGAGGATCACGGCGCCGAGCGTAGTCGCCGGGCGGGCGTCAGGCGGCTTCGAGCCGGGCCTCGGCCCGTCGCCGCAACAGCTCGGCGCCGACGACGACGACGAGCGACACGGTGAGCACGATGACGGCGACCGCGATCACCTCGGGCAGCTTGGTCGGGAACCGCAGCGCCGAGTAGAGGAAGATCGGGAACGTGACGCGCGGACCGATCAGGAACGAGGCGACCGCGTACTCGTCGAACGACGTCGTGAACGCGATCAGAAAGGCCGAGACGATCGCGGGCAGGATCAGCGGGAACGTGACCCAGCGGAAGGTACGGAGCGGGCCAGCCCCGAGGTCGTAGGCAGCTTCGGCGAGCGAGCGGTCGATCTGCTCGAGTCGCGGCAAGAGGACGAGGATCGTGTAGGGCAGGCTGATCACGACGTGTCCCACGGTCACCGTCTGCAGGGACGGCGAGACCCCGAGCACGTGGAAGAGCAGCAGCATCGCGATCCCGAGCACGACGAACGGGATCACGAGCGGGCTGAGCAGCAGCGCCGTCACCAGGCCCTTCCCGCGGAAGCCCCGCCGCGCGAGCGCGGCCGAAGCGAGGATCCCGAGCGCGACCGCGACGACGCTCGACATCGCCGCGACGAGCGCGCTCGTCTGGAGCGCGGCGCGCATGCTGCCGTCGAGGAGGAAGTCGTGGTACCAGCGGAGCGTGAAGCCGCTCAGGGGGAAGGAAGGCACGTCCGACTGGTTGAAGGAGAAGACGAGCAGGATCACGATCGGCGCGTAGAGGAACAGGACGACGAGGCCGAAGAACACGCGCATCAGGCGCCGGCCGTTGGGTGAGAGGGCGACGTCCATCAGGCGGTGCGTGCCTCGCCGACCCGCAGGAAGCGGACGAAGACGAGCGTCAGCGCGGAGATGACGCCGAGCAGGAAGAGCGCGAGCACGGCGCCGGTCTCCCAGTCCGGGAAGCCGGTGTGGAACAGGTCGACGATCTGGTTCCCGTACATGTAGCCGGTGGTGCCGCCGACGAGCGACGGCGTGATGAACTCGCCGACCGTCGGGATGAAGACGAAGAGGAAGGCGGCGACGATGCCCGGCGCGCTGAGCGGGAGCGTGACCCGGACGAACGCGTGCAGCCGGCTTGCGTAAAGGTCGCTCGCCGCCTCGAGCAGGCCCCGGTCGAGGCTCTCGAGGGTGACGAAGATCGGCAGGGCGACGAACGGCAGCCACACGTAGCCGAGCACGAGCATCACGGCAAAACGGCTGTAGAGGAGGAACGAGAGCGGGTGCCCGGGGGCCCGCAGGTGTGTCCAGAAGAGGAACGAGTTGACGACGCCCTCGTCGCCCAGGATCACCTTCCAGGCGAGGACGCGGAGGAGATAGCTCGTCAGGAAGGGCGCGATCAGCAGGAGCAGGAGGACGTATTTCCGCTTCGTCCCGCTGAGGGCGAGGTAGTAGGCGAGGGGATAGGCGACTACCACGACGACCGCGGAGACCGTCAACGACATTTCGGCGGACTTGACGAAGAGCGGGAAGTAGCTGCCCTCCGAGAAGAACGCGTGCCAGGCCGACAGGGTGAAGCCGTGCGGCCCCGGGAAGAGCACGAACACGTCGACGCTGTACGCGGCGACGATCCCGATCGGGACGACGAAGAAGAGCAGGAGCCACGACACCGGCAGCCCGAGCAGCCCCGGTGTCGTCAGGTCCGGACGGCGGCGGCGGCGCCGCCGAGGAGCCGGCGCCGCCGCCGTCACGGCCGTCGTGTCCACGGTCAGGCCGACGCTTTCACCTGTTCCCACAGGTGGGCATAGGTCGCGCGCTGCGGGATGTCGCGGTCGAGGTAGGCGTTCGGCAGCGTCACCGCCCGCGGGTTCGTCAGCTGGAGCGCCTTGAGCAGCGCGCTCGAGCTCGGCCGCGCCTCGATGTTGGCGTGCCCGTAGCCGTAGTTGTTCTCGAGCCACTGGCCCGAGTGCTTCGAGCTCCACGCGTCGACGTAGGCGTGGGCGAGATGGGCGCGCGGCGTGGTCTTGAGCAGCATGAACATGCCGACCCACGCGATCGGCTTCTCCTGCGGATGCATGTAGACGACCGGGTACTTCTTCTTCATCTGCACCCAGTCGTTCGGCCACGCATAGGCGATCCAGATGTCACCCGACCGGAAGGCCTGCCAGAGATCCGTCTCGGCTCCCCAGATCAGCTTCACGAGCTTGATCTTCTTCTTCAGGAGGCTCACCGACCGGTCGAGCTCCGCCGAGGTCTGGTTCCACGGGTTCTTCGCCTTGAGGTAGATGCCGGCGATCGTGATCATCTCGAGATCGTCGAACCAGGCGATCTTGCCCTTGTAGCGGTCGTCGAAGAGAAGGCTCCACGAGCGGGACTTCGGGTGCACCTTGTCCTTGCGGTAGAGGATCGCGTCGAAGCCCCAGTCGTCCGGGATCCCGTACTGCTTCCCGTGGTACTGGCCCGCCTTGACCATGAACGGGTTGAGGTGCTTGAAGTTCGAGATGAGCTTCGGGTCCCAGGGCTGGACGAGTCCGCTCTGCGCGAAGTACTTCACCCAGCCGACGTACGGCCGGAACAGATCCGGGTGCGCGCCGGCCTGGATCTTCGCGAGCGCGTCGGACTCATTCGTCATGTACGTGAACAGCGGCTTGTTCTGCGGGTGCCTGTGGACGTAGGCGGCGAACATCGACTGTCCGCCGTCGTTCTCGTAGCCCGCCCAGTCCATCACCTGCAGGCGGCCCGACTCCTTCGTCAGCCGCGCGACGGCGGCGTCCGCCGCGGCAGCCGGTCCGGCGACGACTCCCGCTCCCGCTGCGAGCGCCGCGAGCCGCAGCATGTCGGCTCGCGAGAGCCGACGGTCGAACGGTTCACCCTCCATTGACGCCTCCTTTAGGCGTTGCGTTAGTAGCTGGGCGGACTGATGACGAACAGAACCTCGGCGGTCTCGTCCCCGGAGTTGCTGACGCGGTGCGGCGTCGAGCTCCGGTAGTTGACGCAGTCGCCCGCCGAGAGGTCGAGCAGCTCGCTCCCGAGCTGCAGGTGGACGCGGCCCGCGAGGACGAGCAGCAGCTCCTCCGAGTCGCCGTGCGTGTACGGCTCGTCCCCCGTCGAGCCGCCGGGGTCGAAGGCCGCTGCGACGACCTCGAGGGAATGGAACGGCTTCGGCGTGAGCAACGCCTTCCGGCCGAGGTGTCCCCACTCGAGCAGCTGCCGCTCCTGCACGCGAAGCACCCGCGGCCCGGAGTGGGCCTCGCCTGCGAAGAGGTCGGAGATCTCGATCCCGACCGCCGCTGCGAGTCGCTGCAGCGTCGCCACGCTGGCACCCGAGCGGCCTCGCTCGAGCTGGCTGACGAAGCTCTCGCTCACTCCGGCGGCGTCGGCGACCTCCCGCAGCGTCAGCCGCCGCAGGAGCCGGATCGCCCGCAGCCGCTCGCCGAGCTCCGGCGTGCCGTCCGTCGCCTGCGACGCCGCGGTGGCCGCTTCAGTCAACTGAACTTTAGGTTCAGAGGCATGAAGCTACTCTACGACGTGCGCCGCGAGAGTCAAGGTTCCCCAGCGCGGAAACGCTCCGGTAGCGCCCGGACATGCGGTTAGGTATGGACGCCGACATGTCGGGTAGCCCTGATCGCCGCCGAGAGCGGTTCGAGCTCCTGTACCGCGAGCTCTACGAGCCGATCGCGGGGTACGTCCTTCGTCGCACCCGCAATCCCGAAGACGCGGCCGAGGCGATCGCCGAGACGTTCACCACTCTCTGGCGGCGGCTCGACACCTGCCCCGGGGACGAGGTCGTCCGGGCCTGGCTCTTCGGCGTCGCTCGGCGGGTGCTCGCCAACCAACGTCGCGGCGAGCGGCGTAGGAGCGCGCTCGTCGAACGGGTGACGGCGGTGCTCGACGGGGGCGAGGCCGCAGTGGCGCTCGCTCCGGTCTCCGACGGTCGGGTTGCGCGCGCCTTCGCGACCCTGAGCGAGACGGATCGCGAGGTGCTCGCGTTGGTCGCCTGGGAGGGCTTGACGCGGGAGCAGCTGTCGTTCGCGCTCGGGATCAGTCGCCCGGTCGCGCGGCTGCGGCTGCACCGCGCGCGGCGTCGGTTCGAGTCGGCCCTCGACCGGGAGGCGGCGGTTGCCGCTCCGGCCCGGATAAGGCTTTCCGAAGGAGGAGAAGAACTGTGAGTACGCCCAGATCGATCGAACTGCTGTCGCGGATCGCGCCCGTTTCCGACGGGGAGGCGGCCGCATTGTTCGGAGACACGCGGCGGGAGCGCCTGCTCGAGGACGTCCTGCGGCTGTCGCCGCGTGCGCGGCCCGCTCGGCGTCGGCTCCGTCGTCCCCGCTTGATCGCCATGGCGGCACTGGTGGCGGTTGCGGCCACGGGCGCCACCTGGGCGCTCACCCGGGGCCAGGCGGGCGAGACGACCTCGATCGAGTGCGTCATCCAGGGCGGCGACACGATCATCGACGCGACCTCCGGGGATCCGGCGGCCGACTGCGCGGCGGCCTGGCAGGGAGTGGCAGGAGCTCCGCCGCCGCCACTTGCCGCGTACGACAACGGCCTCGGTGGAGTGACCGTGATCCCGCGGAGCCAGACCCCGCCGGCAGGGTGGAAGCCCCTGCAGTCGCAGGCCGTGGCGTTGATCGAGCTGCAGGAGGCGCTCGACGATCAGCTCGCCGGATTGAGCTCGACGTGCTTCGACAGCTCCGCCGCGACGGCGTTCGCCGAGCGCGAGCTCGCCAGGCTCAGCCTCGTCGGCTGGACGGTCGAGGTCCGCTCTGGCTCGCCGGGGGCCTGCTACGGCGCATTCGCGGATCCGATCACGAAAACCGTCACGCTGCTGTCGGCCGGCGCCGCGACTCACGCGGCCACCTGGCCTCCGCGGCGGCTCGCGACGGGGCTTCGCCCGCTCAAGCGACGTTGCCTGTCTCTGCCGGCGATGCGGGCCGAGGTGGAGCAGCGCGCAACCAGCCTCGGCTTCTCGCAGACCGCCGGGGACGAGCACAGCTATCGGCTGAGCCAGGCCCGGGACGACACGCTGCGCTGCACGAAGCTCTACGAGACAGTCAGCGGCGCCATCAACCTCATCTTGCGAGGCCCGGCAGCTCCGTAGAATCGGCACGTGCCCTGGGACGTCCTGAGCGGCGAGCAGCGGGAGCTGCGCGACCTCGTCCGGCAGCTCGCCCGCGAGCGGATCGCCCCGCGCGCCGCCGAGATCGACGCGTCGCACGAGTTCCCGTGGGACGTCGTCGAGCTTTACCGCGAGAACGACATCTTCGGCCTCTTCTTCGCCGAGGAGCACGGCGGCCTCGGCACCGGCACGCTCCTGTCGCTGATCGCGATCGAGGAGGTGGCGAAGGTCTGCGCGACCTCGGCGCTGATCCTCGCCGTGCAGGAGCTCGGCTCGCTCGGCCTCAAGCTCGCCGGCAGCGAGGAGCAGAAGGAGCGCTACCTGCCCAAGCTCGCGTCGGGCGAGTGGCTGCCCGCGTACGCGCTGACCGAGTCCGGCTCCGGCTCCGACTCGGCCGCGATGCGGACGACGGCGCGGCGCGACGGCGACGAGTACGTCCTCGACGGCTCGAAGCGGTTCATCACGAACGCGGGCGTGGCCAACCTCTACACCGTCTTCGCGAAGACGGATCCGGAGGCCGGACACTCCGGCATCTCGGCCTTCGCCGTCGAGGCCGAGACGCCCGGCTTCGCGGTCGCCAGGCTCGAGGCCAAGATGGGGATCTCCGGCTCGACGACGGGAGAGCTGACCTTCGACGGCTGCCGCGTCCCCGCCGGGAACCTGCTCGGGGAAGAGGGCGAGGGCTTCCGGATCGCGATGCGCATCCTCGACCGTTCGCGTCCCGGCATCGGGGCGCAGGCGCTCGGGATCGCGCAGGGCGCGACCGACTATGCGCTCGAGTACGCGAAGACGCGCGAGACGATGGGGAAGCCGCTCGGTCAGCACCAGCTGATCCAGGCGAAGCTCGCCGACATGGAGACGGAGTGCGAGGCCGCGCGCGGGCTCCTCTACCGCTACGGGCGCATGGCCGACGCCGGCGTCGAGGGGCCCGAGCTGACGAAGGCGTCCGCAATGGCGAAGCTCAAGTGCGGCGACGTCGCGATGGCCGTCACCACCGAGGCGGTGCAGATCCTCGGCGGCTACGGCTACATCCGGGAGTACCCGGTCGAGCGGTTCATGCGCGATGCGAAGATCACGCAGATCTACGAGGGGACGCAGGAGATCCAGCGGCTCGTGATCGCCCGCGAGATGCTGCGCGAGTCGCGGGCCTTCCTCCTGGCCGGCGTTGGCTGAGCTCTGGCGTCCCTCCGAGCACGAGCCGCTCACGGCAGAGGAGTGGGACGATGGGCGTGCGGAGGAGGAGCGCGCCGAGGAGGCGATCCGAACGATCGTCGCCGACGCGGAAGCCGCGTTCGACGGCACGCGCTGGCCGTGGCACCCGAGGGACGGCGAGGAGTGGGGGTTCTCGGACGTCTACATCGGCGGCGCGGGGATCGCCTGGGCGCTCACCGAGCTCGGCTCGACCGGCTGGGGAGACGCGGGCGTGTCGTTCATCGACCACTATCGCGCGCGGCCCTCGCCCTGGGACGAGGAGCCCGTCGAGACGAGCTACCACTTCGGAGAGGCCGGGATCGCCCTCGTCGCGTTCCGGCTGACCGGCGACGCCGGCATCGCCGACCGCATCCACGAGCTCGTCCTCGCCGGCCTCGACGCCGAGCCGAACGAGGTGATGTACGGGACGCCCGGCTCGATGCTCGTCGCCGAGGCGATGCTCGCGTGGACGGGCGAGCTGCGCTGGGACGAGGCCTGGCGCGCGGCCGCCGCGCGGGTCGAGGCGGCCCGCGATCCCGACGGCCTCTGGACGTCGCACCTCGGCGGGCAGGCCGCCCGGTACCTGGGCCCGGCGCACGGCTACGCCGGGATCGTCCGTGCCTTCGCCAATCGGGGCCCGGTCCAGCTCGTCGACCTCGAGCCGTACGTCCTCCGCGACGGCGCGCTCGCGAACTGGCTGACGGCCGAGGGAGCCGGGCCGGAGCAGATCCGCGTGCAGTGGTGCCACGGCGCTCCGGGGATCGTGGCGACGCTCGGCGACCTGCTCGACCCCGAGCTCGCGGTCGCCGGTGGCGAGCTGACGTGGCGCGCAGGGCCGCTCGCGAAGGGACCGGGGCTTTGCCACGGCACGGCGGGCAACGCTTACGCGTTCCTCGTGCTCCACCGCCGTACGGGCGACGAGCTCTGGCTCGACAGGGGCCGCGCGTTCGCGATGCACGCGATCGGCCAGGTCGAGCGTGAGCGCGCCGCGGTCGGCCGCGGCCGCTACTCGCTGTTCACCGGCGACCTCGGAGTCGCGCTCTTCCTGCGCCACCTGCTCGACGGTGAGGACCGTTTCCCGACGATGGGCCCGTTCGCCGCGCCGGGGTGAGCGAGCGCTGGTGGCACACGATCGAGTTCCCTGACGGAACCGTCACCGACGCCTCGTGGGATTTCCGGCCGCTCACGCGACAACTGCCGTGGCCGGACGTCCGCGGCAAGCGCTGCCTCGACGTCGGCACGGCGGACGGGTTCTGGGCGTTCGAGCTCGAGCGGCGCGGTGCTGCCGAGGTCGTCGCGATCGACCGGCCGTCGTACTTCCAGTCGAAGGCTCGCGCCCGGTTCGAGGTGGCGCACGGGAAGCTCGGCTCGCGCGTGCGCTACGAGGAGGGCGACGTCCACGAGCTCGAGGGCGAGTTCGACTTCGCCTTCATGGGCTATGTGCTCCAGGTCGTGACCGACCCGCTCGGCGCGCTGGAGCGCGCGCGGCGCGTGAGCCGGGAGCTGCTCGTGCTCGACACGGTCTCGCTGCCCCTGTCGTTCCTTCCGTCACCGCTCGCCCGGCTCGACGCGCGCCGCGACGGCGGCGAGTGGTTCGTCTTCAACCCACGCGGACTGCGGAAGGCGGTGGAGCTGGCCGGTTGGACCGTGTTGGCGCAGACGGGAATCCTCGCCGACAAGCGCGATCTCGACTGGAAGCATCGCGTCGGTCTACGGGGGCGCGCGTGTGCAATCCTCGGGAGAGCATGAGGCTCGACGGCATCCACCACGTGACGTGCATCACCGCGGACGCTCCCGCGAACGTCGACTTCTACGCTCGCGTCCTCGGGCTGCGGCTCGTGAAGAAGTCCGTCAACCAGGACGACCCGACCGTCTACCACCTCTTCTACGCCGACGAGGACGGACGCCCCGGCTCGGACATCACCTTCTTCGAGTACCCGAACGCACAGCCCGGTCGCGCGGGTGACGGGATGATCCACACCGTGGTCTGGCGCGTGGGCTCCACGGATGCGCTCGAGTTCTGGGCGGACCGGCTGAGCGCCGAGGGTCACGAGGTCGAGCGGGACGGCGAGTCGCTTCGTTTCGCGAACCCGGAAGGGCTGAGGCACGAGCTCGTCGTCTCGCGCGTCGATGACGAGCCGCTCGTGGCGCGCCATCCCGAGGTCCCGCCCGAGCTCGCGCTGGAGGGCTTCGAGGGCGTGCGCGCGTACGGACGGACGAGCGACGAGTTCCTGTCGGCGCTCGGCTTCGAGCAGGAGGATGGCCGCTGGGAGACGCGCGCCGAGAGCCGCGGCGGCTGGATCGAGTACTCGGAGGCGCCCGAGGTGCCCGGGGTCGGCGGGGCGGGCACCGTCCACCACGTCGCCTGGGCCTCGACGATGGAGGAGCACGAGGCCTGGCACGACCTCGTCCAGGACGCCGGCGGTCGCCCGACGCAGATCATCGACCGCTTCTGGTTCCGCTCGATCTACTTCCGCGAGCCCGCCGGCGTGCTCTACGAGATTGCGACGCTCGGGCCCGGGTTCGCGACCGACGAGGATCCCGCGCACCTCGGAGAGAAGCTCATCCTGCCGCCGGCGTTCGAGCACCTGCGCGACCGGGTCGAGCCGCTGCTGACGCCGCTGCCGGACCCCCGGGCGGACTGGTCGCACGCGTGAGCCTGCAGGTGCGGGAGCGTCCGGCCGCGGGAGAGGCGGCCGGGGCGCTCGTCCTGCTCCATGGCCGCGGGGCCGACGAGAACGACCTGTTCCCGCTGCTCGACGCGCTCGATCCCGAGCGTCGGCTGCACGGGTACACGCCGCGCGGGCCGCTCTCGCTGCCTCCGGGCGGCGCGCACTGGTACGTGCTCGGCGGGATCGGCACGCCCGAGCGCGACACGTTCTCGGCCAGCTACGCCGCGCTGAGCGAGTTCCTCGACGGGCTGCCGTACGAGCGGCTCGTCCTCGGAGGCTTCTCGCAGGGATGCGCGATGGCGTACGCGCTCGCGCTCTTCCGCGGGCGGCCGCGCCCGGATGCCCTGCTGGCGATGAGCGGCTTCGTGCCGAGCGTCGACGGCTACGAGCTCAATCTCGACCCGCCGTTTCCGCGCATCGCCATCGTCCACGGAACTCTCGACCAGACGATCCCGGTCGAGTGGGGGCGGGCGGCGCGCGACATGCTTGAAGAGGCCGGAGCAGACGTTCTCTACCGCGAGTCCCCGATCGGGCACGGGATCGACCCGGACGTGGTCCCGCTGCTCGGGCAGCTCATTCTCGGCGGTCTCCGCCTGTCCTGAGCGGACACGTCCGGAACCAGGTTCCGGACGTGTCTCCTTCGGCCATGGGTCCGGATGTCATTCCGCTGCTGCGGGGACTCGTTCTCGGCGGTCTCCGCCTGTCCTGAGCGGACACGTCCGGAACCAGGTTCCGGACGTGTCTCGTGCGGCCGTGTCTACTTCCCCGGCTGCGGGAGCGAGGAGGTGTCGACCACCTCGAAGTCGGCGCCCGTAAGGCGGCCGAGCGAGTGGAGGGCGTCGTTCGACCAATGCCGGTTCGGCGCGCCGGAGACGTACCAGGGCGAACCGTTGTCGGCGAGGATCATCCCGTAGCGCTGAAGCGCGCGCAGCACGACGCGTGCCTGCCGCGGGTACGCGGACACGTCCACGCTCGCCTTCAGGCGGACGCGCAGTCCCATCGGCGGCAGCGACGGATCGTTCGAGCTCGACGCGTAGTGGCGCGCGGGATAGACGTAGGCGCGGTGCGTCCGCGGCGCGGTGAAGCGGAGCGCGTGGTCGATCACGCCGCGCGAGACCTCGTCCCAGCGGGCCAGCCCCGGGAAGATCGGCAGGCCGGCCGCGTCCGCCGACGTCCAGCCCGCCGGCCGGAGGTGGTTCGACCGCAGGCTCCAAACGGCTCCCGAGCCGGCGGTCCAGCCGTCACCGGCGCGGCGCAGGTCGTACAGCTCGTACAGCCGGCAGCTGCTCCGGTCGACGAGGATCGCATGCCGGTCGCCGGTCGCGTGCGCGCCTCCCTCGATGTGGACGTCGCGCGGGATCGGGTAGCGGACGCGGTCGGACTCGTCGGCGTACTCGAACGCGACGCGCGAGCGCGGCGTGCTCCGGGAGACGACGTCGAACGGGATCCCGATCGGCCCGCCGTCCCACGTCCCCGAGCCGAAGTCCGCATGAACGGGTGCGTCGAGCCCGATCGCACTGATCAGTTGGGCCGAATCGGCCGATACAGGAAGCTTGTCGACGCGCTGGTTCCACGGGTTCCCCGCCGGAAGGACGGGACAGTGCCGCGCCGCAGGCAGCCGCAGCGCCTGGGCCGACGAACCGCCGAGCAGTGCCGCGACGAGGGCGGCGGTGAGCGCTGCGGTCAAGGCGATTCGCTTCATTGCCCTCTCATCGGCCGGAGCCTTCCTCATACTGAGCGCGGTGGTCACGGCACCTCTGCGGCGGGTGCTCGTCGTCGACGACGACGACGACATCCGTCTCCTCCTGGAAGAGCTCCTGCGCGGCGCGGGCTACAGCGTCGACACCGCGCAGGACGGCCGCGCCGCGCTGCGCACGTTCCACGCGAACCCCAGCGAGCTCGTCGTTCTCGACCTCTCGATGCCGGACCTCGACGGCTTCGAGACGCTGGAGCGCATCCGCGACCTGAGCGACGTGCCGGTGATCCTGCTGACCGCGCGCAGCGGGGAGATCGACAAGGTGCGCGGCTTCCGCGCCGGCGCCGACGACTACGTCGTCAAGCCCTTCGGCCGCCAGGAGCTGCTCGCGCGGATCGAGGCCCTTTTCCGGCGCGCGCCGGATTCGACGCACCTCGAGCGCTACGACGACGGCGCGATCTCGATCGACCACGCGCAGAGACAGGTCATGTGCCGCGGCCTGCCCGTCCGGCTCACGCCGCTCGAGTTCCGGCTGCTCGCCTGCCTCGTCGAGCATGCAGGGCAGGTGCTCTCGGCCGACCAGCTCATCGAGCACGTGTGGGGCGACGCCGCGGGCGTCTCACGCGAACAGGTGAAGCTCTACGTCTCGTATCTGCGCAAGAAGCTCGGGCAGGAGGCGGAAGGGTTCGCGCCGATCGAGACCGTTCGCGGTTTCGGCTACCGCTATGTCCCTCCCGGGTAGCTCGCGAGACCTGCGTTTAGCCCCCGGGCGAAGAGCGCAGCTCTTCGCCCGGAAGCGTGACGATCACCGTCGTTCCTTCGCCTTCGCGGCTTTCGAGGGAGATTGCGCCTCCGTGGCTCTCGACGATCGCGCGCGCGATGACGAGGCCGAGCCCGGTGCCAGGAATCGCGCCGTGGGTCGCGTTCGACGCGCGGTAGAAGCGGGAGAACAGCTGACCGAGCTCGTCCTGGGGAATTCCGATGCCGGTGTCGGTCAGCTCGACGCGCAGGCAGCCCTCGCCGCTGCGCGCCGACAGCGTCACCGACCCGCCCGCCGGCGTGAACTTGAGCGCGTTCGAGACGAGGTTGTCGAGCGCCTGCCGTAACCGGGCGGCGTCGGCCTCGAGCGGCAGCCGTCCCGGGATCTCGAGGCGGAGCTCGATTCCCTGCTCCGCCGCAGTCGGCAGAGCCGCCTCGAAGGTCTCGACGGCGAGCTCGGCCAGGTCGGCGGGTCCAGGAGCGAGCTCCAGCCGGTTCGCCTCGATCTGGGCGACCAGAATGAGGTCTTCCACGATCTGTTGCAGGCGGATCGTGCCGCGCCGGATCACGTCCAGATAGGTGCGGCCCGAGGGGCTGAGCTCGGGCTCCTCGTCGCCGAGCATCTCGAGAAAGCCCGAGATCGAGGTCAGCGGCGTGCGCAGCTCGTGCGAGACGGCGGCCAGGAACGCGTCGCGCAGCCGCTCGAGGTGGCGATCGGCGGTTACCTCCCGCAGCGTCCAGATCCGGGCGAGGAGGCTTCCGTCCGGTCGCTCCACCGGTGCGGTGCCGCCGTTGAACACGCGGCCGCTGTCGGTCAGCTCGAACTCGTCCTCGCTCGCCTCGGGCCGGCGGGCGAACTCGTGCATCCGCTCGCGGAAGCGGGTCGGCTCGGTCGTCCGGTGGGCGAGGGAGAGCAGCCGATCGGTGAGCGTGCCGTGCGGCGGCAGGCCGAACTCGACGGCGAAGCGCTGCAAGGGCGCATTCGTCAGGAGCAGCCGGCCGGCCGCATCGGTCAGGCCGATGCCGTCCGCGGTCGAGTCCAGCAGGGCGCGCTGCAGCGCGCTCGTCGCCTGCAGCTCGAGCGCATCGGAGGAGATGCGTTGCGACGAGAAGCCGGCGGCGATCCCGACTCCCACGAGCGGCGCCAGCCGCAGACCGACCGCCAGCGGGCCGTCGTACCCGGCGGCCGTCGTCTCCGCGGCCACGAGATAGAGGGCGGTCGCTGCGGCTCCGGCGAGGGCGCCCCCGGCCGGACCGAGCTCGGCCGCGAGGAGCGCGACCCACGGCACGAACATGATCGTCCCGACCACCCCGGGGCCGCCGGTGGCAAGCATCGCCCCGAAGGTGCCGGCCACGCCGGCGATCCCGATGCCCAGCACGGCCCGCGGCTCACGCGCGAGCCGGGCGACCCTCGAGCGCAGACGCCCGACCAGGGCGCGGCGTTCCACGAGGACGAGGTCGGCGGCGGCGCTCATGTCAACCCGTTTCCTTGGCTGAGGCGCCCGATTCTCCGCGTCCGTCGAACGCAAGCCAGAAGAAGACGCCGAGGCCCGCCAGAAGGGCGAGGAAGAGCGGCGTGTGCAAGAAGCGGAGGACGAGCCAGGCGTCGGGGACCCGCAGGAGCTTGGCGCCCACGAGGTCACGGTTCGTCGGATGCCACAGGTCGGCCGCCGTGCGGTTGTCGCCCTGCATCGTCCAGCCCGTCTTGCCGTTGCCGCCGACGATCCGGTGGATGACGACGTGGCCGGCGCCGACCTCCCCGTTCGGGACGCGGTAGGCGACGACTTCCCCGATGCGATAGCTCGATTGCCGCTCGACGAGGACGAGATCGCCGGTGTGGAGGTGCGGCAGCATGCTCGTTCCGCTCACGAGCACCCAGCCCGCTCGCCCCCCGAGGCTCTGCGGCAGGCAGAACGCGAGCACGGCCGTGACGAGCACGATCTGCACCGCGAGGGCCGCGACGGTCCTCGTCCGCGGCAGCCGCGGGAAGGCGGTGCGAGGCCGCAGGGTGGCTGGGCTACTTCTCATAGCTGAGCGTCATCGAGGGCCGGTTGCCGCTGGTCACGTTCTCGGCCGCGCCGATCGCGACCGTCGCGGTGCCGCTCGTGGCGCGCAGCTCCCAGCCCCAGAGCGCGCCCGCCTTGATCGCGGCGTCCACGTCCCCGGTCACCGTCACGGTCTTGGTGCCAGTCGTGGAGGCGGAGAAGGTGCCGGTCGCCGTCGAGCCGATCGTCAGGCCGGAGAGGCCGTTCCACGTCAGCGTCGTCGAGCTCCAGCTCGAGGTGACCGGAAAGACGGAGATCGTGTCGCTTCCGCTCGTGGTCACGTGGACGGTCAGCACGGCGCTGTCGGCGCCGGCGGTGGTGGGGAGGCTGCAGCCGCTCAGGTTGAAGCGGACGAAGGCATAGTCCTGCGAGCCGGCGGTGGGCTTGATCAGAAGCGTCGTGGCCGTCCCGCCGGACGTGCTGTTGGGGCTTGCCTGTTGGACGTACGTGTCGTCGGCGGTCGTCGACGTCTGGTTGCACGTCCCCTTCGTCAGCGTCTGGCTCCAGGCATGGAGCTTGTTCGAGGCGAGCCCGAGGCTCGCGGCGTACGCCACGCTGCCGGACGAGAAGGCCAGCGTCGCAACGGCGACGACGAGGCGGCGGCGAGTGAGGCGAAGGCGGCCCATCGTCTCCTACTGGGTCAGCGAGAGGGCATAGGCCGTCACGCTTGGGGCGGCGACGCTGCCGAAGCCGGTAATCGTGACGGTGCAGCCGCCGGTGCACGTGCCGACGACTGCGCTCGAGCCGGCGAGGAAGGCCCCGCCGGCGCTTTCGAGGGTCACCGCGAGCGTCTCTCCCGAGCACGCCTGCGGCACGCTCAGGACGTTGACCTGGGTGACCTGGCCGCTGTTGTCGACGTTCCGGCTCGCGGTGAGCGAGGCCGACGTACAGCCGCCGACCGTTGCGTTGCCCGCCGCGAGCGTTCCCGTCGTGAAGACGAGGCTCGCGGCGGCAGCGACGCCGACCGAGAGCAGCGCTCCGGTCAGGGTCAGGCCGAGGATGTTGGTCAGCCGTTTCATTCACTCCACCTCCCGGCCGGGCGGAGCGGGGCGCAGGAGGCGCCCCGCTCGCTGTCCGCCGGTACGACGACGGGTGCTACGAGATGACGACCGAGATGCCGGTGACGAGGCTCGCGTCCACGCTGCCCGAGGTGGAGATGTTCGCCGTTGTGCCCGAGGCGGGCAGCGTGCCGGTCATCTCCGAGCCGACGGTCGCGCCGGCCGCGCCGGTCAGCTGGATCCTGTACGACTTGCTCAGGCAGGCCGCGGGGATGCTCGCGAGGTTCACCTGGCTGACGGAGTAGCCCGGGATCGACGAGCTGTAGGCCGTCGTGTAGGCGGCCGTGATGCCTGTGCCGCACGCGGCGACGACGGCGTTGCCGGCGCCGAGGCCGGCCGACGTGATGCCGAGTGAGGCGGCGAAGCCGTAGACGCCTGCGAAGACGCCGGAGGCCACCACGGCTGCGACGATCATCTTCGTCGTCCGCTTGGCGTTCAGAAACTTGCGCATGTAGCTCCTCTGGTCTGTACCGGCTGGACTTGTTGCCCGGTGACCAGAGCATCGGGTGGCGCCTTATGAAACCGAGGGGTCGCGCGGTATGAGCCCCGTATGAACGGCCCTCCCCTGAACGGGGGAGCAGGGAGCTAGAGGCCGACCGGGGAGTGCCGCGACCGCACGTCGTCCACGAACGCGGCGAGGCGGTCGGCGAGCTCCGCGTCCTCGAATTCGAGGACGTTCTCGGCGTTCTCCTCGCCGGAGTGGGAGAGGTTGAAGCTGCCGGCGAAGACGCGGTCGTCGGCGACGGTCACCTTCGCGTGCATGTAGTCGTGCACCGAGCCGGGCGCATACGGGGTGGACCGCTTGCCGGAGAACGCCGCGCGCGTGAGCGCCGTCCGCAGCAGCGGGCCCTTCCAGTCGACGTTCCCGTTCTCGCGCCACTGCACGAGCACCTCCGCGACCTGGGTCGCGTCGACGACGCCGGCGAGGTCGACCTTCCCGTCGGAGGCGACCTGCGCGAGCGTGCCGAGGATCGGCGCCGAGGTGATGACGGGTGAGGCGATCCGCACCCGGCGGCGGGCGGAGCCGATCGCCTTCGCGATCCGGTGCGCGAGCTTCTCGCCGCGACCCGGGCAGAACCAGGCGCGCATGCCGTCGACGGGCGCGGTCTCGACCCGGCCCGTACGGGACACCTCGCGCGTCGTCCAGAGCTGCTCGAAGTCATCGCGGTAACGGGCGGCGACGGCCGGCGAGTCGACGGTCACGACGACGTTCTCCTCCCGCGTCCACGAGTCGGCCGTCCAGTTCGCCGAGCCGGTCCAGACCGACGCGGCGTCGCGGACGACGTACTTGTGATGCATGAGGTCGGGGACGCCCGGGATCGCCGCGGTGGGAAAGGGCATCGCCTCGACCGCGTCCGGGTCCGTACGCGGCGGCGGAGGCACCGGTGCCTCCTTCGCGTGGTCGAGGTTGTACGCGAGGCGGACGGCGACGCCGCGCTCCTGCGCGGCGACGAGCTGGTCGCAGACGATGGCGTTGAGGTCCGGCGGCAGGTCGAAGTCGTAGATCGCGATCTCGAGAGCCTGCTTCGCGGCGGAGACGAACTCGGCGAGCGCGTGCGCCGTCTCCTCCGCGGGCTGCCCGCCGTCGGTCAGCGTGCGGACTGCGACGCTCGCCACTCCGCCTTGTGCGCCTTCTTCGCGGCCTGGTAGTCGGCAAGCGCCTGCGGGGAGTCGACGTCTCCCAGCGTCGGATGGCCGGGCGCCAGCTCCTGCGCGGCCGGCACGCCGAAGCGTTTCGCGAGCACCGCCCCGAGAGACTTGATCTTCATCTCGCCGAAGCCGGGCAGGGCGGAGATGCGCCGGCGGAGCTCGGTGCCGTCCGCCGCCTCCGTCCAGATGCGGCCCGCGTCGCCGTCGTACTCGTCCGCGACGGTCGCGGCGAGCTCGCGCACCCGCTCGGCCATCGAGCCCGGGAAGCGGTGGATCGCCGGCTTCGCGCGAAAGAGCGGCTCGAGGTCGGCCTCGGCGACGACGCGCGGCTCGAGCGTGCCTAGCCGCTGCTTCAGCCGCAGCGGGCCGAGGAAAGCCTGCTGGACGGTGACCTGCTGGTCGAGCGCGAAGCCGATGAGCAGCGCGAACGGGTCCTCCGCCAGGAGCCGGCACGCCTCCTCGTCATCGGTGAACCAGAGCGCCTCGGGCACGGCCCGATCCTACTGCGGACATGGTCACTGCGGACACGTCCGGTAGCAGATACCGGACGTGTCCGATTCGGACGATCAGGCGAGACGATCGAGGAGGGCCGCGGGCAGGTGGCCGAGCCGCACGTAGCGCTCGAACGCCTCTCGCCAGCGCGGGTCGGACGCTGCCAAGGGACGAAGTCGTGTGGCCGCCTCGTCGAGGTCGCCGTGCGCATCCGCCGCGAGGGCCGCCGTGAGCGCGACCTGGTCTCGCGGCAGGCCGGCCTCCCGGGCGCGGTCGACCTCCTCCTCGAGGCTCGTCCGCTCGTCGAAGTTGCGCCGCCTGCGGTACGTCGCCGCGATCGTGTGGAGCCGGCGGAGCTCGCGCAACGGCTCGGGGTCGCTCTCGACCCGGAGGTCGAAGACACGCTGCCACGGCTCCTCGTCGCGGTCGCCGGAAACGACGACGAGCGTTGCGGACTCGCGCCCGCGGAAGTCGCCGCCCGCCTCCTCCGCCGCGTCGAGCGCGGCGAGCAGCCGCTCGGCCAGCGTCCCTTCGGTTGCGGCGAACGTGTCCGCCGCCGCGTGCCAGACCGCGGGCGACGCGAGCATGTTCCCCTGGGCGGAAACGCCGTGGCGGCTCGTGTGACCGCAGTCGGCGATACACGCTGCGCCCGTGTGGGCTGCGGTCCGTCCGTCGGCGGCGAGGAAGGCGACCTGCCGGAAGTCCCGCTGCTCGTCCGCCTCCAGCAGCTCCGCGAGCGCATCCGCCGGAGCCGCGCCGGCCGCGAGAAGATCGAGCCCGCGCGGCCCGTAGCCCCGCTCGGTGAACGACTGCGTCGCAACTGCGCCGACCCCCGGCAGCGCCCAGGCGCACATCCCAACGCCGAACGCACGAGACTGCACGGCAACCCCGAGCTCGCCGTTCGCCTCGTCCCGCCCGACGATCGAATACGTCACGCAGACGAGCCTAGCTAGGCTCGAATCATGGAGCCGTTGGAGCTCTTCCGCCCCGAGACGCGTGCCTGGTTCGAGCGGAACTTCGAGGCGCCGACACCGGCGCAGGCGAAGGGTTGGCCCGCGATCGCAGGCGGCCGCCACGTCCTCATCCAGGCGCCCACCGGCTCGGGGAAGACGCTCGCCGCCTTCCTGTGGGCGATCGACCAGCTGACGCCGACGCCGGGTCGCGGGCTCCGTCTCCTCTACGTATCGCCGCTGAAGGCGCTCAACTACGACGTCGAGCGGAACCTGCGCGGGCCGCTGGCCGGCCTCCGCTCGGAGCTCCGCGTCGCCGTCCGCACCGGTGACACGCCGCAGAAGGAGCGCGCGGCGATGCTGCGCGAGCCGCCCGACATCCTGATTACGACGCCCGAGTCGCTCTTCCTCCTGCTCACCTCCCGGGCGCGCGAGCTCCTGCGGAGCGTCGACACACTGATCCTCGACGAGGTGCACGCCGTCGCCGGGACGAAGCGCGGTGCTCATCTCGCGCTCTCGGTCGAGCGGCTCGAGGCGCTCGTGGCGCAGCCCTTCCAGCGGATCGGGCTCTCGGCGACGCAGCGTCCGCTCGCGGAGATCGGCCGTTTCGTCTCGGGTGGTCGCGAGATCGAGCTCGTCGACGCAGGCGTGGCGAAGGAGCTCGACCTCGAGGTCGTCGTCCCGGTCGAGGACATGCGCGAGCCCGGAGGGGAGAGCCGGGAGGAAGGCTGGGAACCGCGCTCGATCTGGCCCTCGATCTACCCGGCCCTGGTCGAGCTCGTCCGGGCTCACCGCTCGACCATCGTCTTCGTCAACAACCGCCGCCTCGCCGAGCGGCTCGCGCTGCGCCTCAACGAGGCCGCCGAATCCGAGATCGCGCGCGCCCACCACGGCTCGCTGGCGCGCGAGCAGCGAACGCAGATCGAGGAGGACCTGAAGGCGGGCCGGATCCCTTGTCTCGTCGCCACTTCGTCGCTCGAGCTCGGGATCGACATGGGCGCGGTCGATCTCGTGATCCAGGTCGAGTCGCCGAAGTCGGTGGCGCGCGGCCTGCAGCGGATCGGCCGCGCCGGCCACTCGCTCGGGGAGGTCTCGCGCGGCCGGATCTTCCCGAAGTTCCGGGCCGACCTGCTCGAGTCCGCGGTCGTCGCGCAGCGGATGCGGGAGGGGCTGATCGAGGAGACGCAGATCCCACGCAATCCGCTCGACGTCCTCGCGCAGCACGTCGTCGCGATCTGCGCGGACGAGGAGATCGAGGTGGCTGATCTGCACGCGCTCGTCCGCCGTGCGTATCCCTTTGCAGACCTCTCGCGCGCCCAGCTCGAGAACGTGCTCGACATGCTCGCGGGCCGCTATCCGTCGGACGAGTTCGCCGAGCTGCGGCCGCGCATCGTCTGGGACCGCACGGCGGGCGTGATTCGCGGCCGACCGGGCTCGCGGCGGCTCGCCGTCACCAATGCGGGCACGATCCCGGATCGCGGGCTCTTCGGCGTCTTCATCGCGGGCGAGACCGGCGGCCGGGTCGGCGAGCTCGACGAGGAGATGGTCTACGAGGCGCGGGCCGGCCAGGTGATCGTGCTCGGCGCCTCCTCCTGGCGGATCGAGGAGATCACCCGCGACCGGGTGCTCGTCTCACCGGCGCCGGGCGTGCCGGGCTCGGTGCCGTTCTGGAAGGGCGAGGGCGTCGGCCGGCCGTACGAGCTCGGCGAGGCGATCGGGAAGTTCGCGCGCGAGCTGCTTGCGGCGCGTGACCCGAAGGTGCCCGATCTTGACGAGCGGGCGGAGCGGAACCTCCTCTCGTTCCTGCGCGAGCAGGAACGGGCGACCACTGCCGTGCCGTCCGACAAGACGGTGGTCGTCGAGCGGTTCCGCGACGAGATCGGCGACTGGCGGCTCTGCATCCTCACGCCGTTCGGCGCCCGGGTGCACGCGCCCTGGGCCATGGCGGTCGGGGCGCGGCTGCGCGAGTCGCTCGGGCTCGAGGTGCAGTCGATCTGGTCGGACGACGGCATCGCCTTCCACCTGCCGGACGCCGACTCGCCGCCGGCCACCGACCTGCTCGTGCTCGATCCGGACGAGCTGGAGGAGCTCGTGCTCGCGGAGGTGGGGCAGACCGCCCTCTTCGGCGCACGTTTCCGGGAGAACGCGGCGCGCGCCCTCCTGATCCCGCGCCGCCGGCCGGGCGAGCGGACGCCGCTCTGGCAGCAGCGGCTGAAGGCGCAGGGGCTGCTCCAGGTCGCCCGGAAGTACGCGAGCTTCCCGATCGTGCTCGAGACCTATCGCGAGTGCCTGCAGGACGTGTTCGACCTGCCGGCGCTGAAGCGGCTGCTCGTCCGGCTGCGGGCGCGCGAGCTCGACCTCGTCGACGTCGAGACCGCGACGGCGTCGCCCTTCGCCTCGTCGCTCCTCTTCGACTACATCGCGACGTACATGTACGAGGACGACACGCCGCCCGCGGAGCGGCGTGCGCAGGCGCTCTCGCTCGACCGCGACCTGCTGCGAGAGCTGCTGGGGCAGGAAGAGCTGCGGGAGCTCATCGATCCGGCCGCGCTCGCGGAGGTGGAGGCGTCGCTGCGGCGGTTCCCGCACGATCCGGAGCGGCTCTACGACCTGCTCCGGCTGCGGGGGGATCTGCGGGCAGGCGAGTTCGACGAGGCGCACGCCGCGATCCTCGAGGCGGAGCGGCGGGCAATCCGTGTCCGGGTGGGCGGCGAGGAGCGGCTTGCGGCCGCGGAGGACGCCGGGCGCTATCGCGACGCCCTCGGCTTCGTGCCCCCCTCGGGTCTGCCGGCCGTGTTCCTCGAGCCCGTGCCCGACGCGTTGCGATCGCTCGTCGCCCGCTGGGCGCGCGGGCGAGGTCCCTTCACCACAGCCGAGGTGTCGGCGTGGTTCGGCGTCGATGTCGAGGAGGAGCTGCGCGCGCTCGAGCGCGCGGAGAAGCTCGTCCGCGGCGAGCTCCGTCCGGGCGGCATTGAGCGCGAGTGGTGCGACCCGGAGGTGCTCCGGCGCCTCCGGCGGGCGTCGCTCGCCGCGCTGCGACGCGAGGTGGAGCCGGTGGAGCAGGCGTCCCTCGGGCGCTTCCTCCCGAGCTGGCACGGCATCGACCGGCGCGCCTCCCTCCGCGAGGCGCTGATTCCGCTGCAGGCGCTCGCGCTGCCGGTCGCACTCTGGGAGGCCGAGGTGTTGCCGCGGCGCGTGCCCGACTACCGGCCGGAGCAGCTCGACCAGCTCTGCGCCTCCGGGGAGCTCGTCTGGGTCGGAGCGGGGCTCGACCGCGCGGCCCTGTTCTTCCGCGACGACGCGCCGCTGCTGGGGCGGCCGGCCGCCGCGCCGCCGCCCGAGGGGGAGGCACACGACGCGATCCGCTCCGCACTGGCGGGCGGCGCCCTCTTCTGGGACGGGCTCCTCGCGGCGACGGGTCTCGACGCGGAGAAGGCCCTGCCGGCATTGTGGGACCTCGTCTGGAGCGGCGAGGCGACGAACGACTCGTGGGCGCCGCTTCGCGCGGAGCGCCGCTACCGCCCGCCGCGGCCGGACCGGCGCGTGCGTCGCTTTTCGCGGGCGCGGGTGCAGCGGCCGACGGCGACGCAGGGGCGCTGGTCGCTCGCTGCGCAGCTCTTCGCCGGCCCCGAGCGGGACCGGCGCGCGCTCGCCGAGCTGCTGCTCGAGCGCCACGGCATCGTCGCCCGCGACGCCGTTCGCGCCGAGGGGATCCCCGGCGGGTACGGCGCCGTGTACGGCGAGCTGCGGGCGCTCGAGACGCTCGGCTCCTGCCGGCGCGGCTACTTCGTCGAGGGGCTCGGCGGCGCGCAGTTCGCGCTCGGGGGCGCGGTCGAGCGGCTGCGGGAGCTCCGTCCGCGCGAGGGCGACGTGCCGGAGCCGCTCGTGCTCGCCGCTGCCGACCCGGCCCAGCCGTACGGCGCCGTCCTGCCGTGGCCGAAACGCGCGGGAGCGCGGGCGGCGCGCGTGGCGGGAGCGCACGTGGTTCTGCTTGGCGGAGAGGCCGCGCTCTTCGTCGAGCGAGGCGGCCGGTCGCTCGTCCCGCTGCGCGAGCCGGACGAGGAATGGCTGCGGCCGGCGCTCGGTGCGCTCGTCACCTTCGTCAAGCGCGGCGGCGCGAAGCGGCTCGCAGTGGAGCGCTTCGACGGCGAGCCGGTTGCGGAGACCGTCGTCATGCCGCTGCTCGTGGAGGCGGGCTTCCTCGCCGGCCCACGCCGAGCCGTGCTCCGGGCCTAGAAGCGCTTCGCGCGCTTCCGGACATGTCTCGCGAGGCCACGTCCTGGTGCCAGGCACCGGGACATGGCCGAAGCGGTCACGGATCCAGGCCTAACCAGCGTTTGCCGAGCAGATACGTCCATCCCGGACACGTCCGCGTGCCTGGCACCGAGACATGGCCGAAACGGAGAGCTAGCCGCCTGCGCCGAAGCCGTCGACGCGCTCCGGACGGATCTGGATGATCACGCGTCTCTCGCCCGGACCCAGATAGGGGTACTTGTCCTCGCCCAGGTACTTCTTCGCCAGCATGTTTATGTGGTCGAGCGCGCCCTCCTCGACGAGCTTGGCCGTGCCGCTCACCATCACGTAGCCGGCTTGCTGGTCCTCGGCGGGTAGGACGGTGACGGTCGCTCGCGGATCGCGCTCGATGTTCTCGACCTTCGTCCTCCCGTAGGCGCTGTTCACGAGCACGTTCTCGCCGTCGTAATCGATCCAGACGGGCGTGGCATGCGGTGACCCGTCCTCACGAATGGTTGCGATCACGCCCCAGTTGCGGTTGGTGAAGAGTGCCGCCTGCTTCTCGTTCAGCGTGGCCATCGATCCAGCCTTGCATGTCGCGCCAGGCTGGTGCGGAACTCCGGCGGCCTGCCGGGTCGAGTCGACGGAGGCTGGACGCCGCCTGCAAGCCGGCTTACGATCGCCCGGCGGCGACTTCACCCGGCAGCGCCGCGGTACTGATCGTGCTCGGCTTCGTCGTCTAGGCCGGAACGGTGGCTGTCATGGCCGGCTATTTCGGGGCGGCTGCGCCATGGGAGGCGAGTTCGTGGAGGAGAGCGGCCGCGGCGATGGGTAGCCGTTCGAATTCCGGTGCATCCGGTGGGCCATTGAAGGCGAGTGCGAGGTTTCCCAACATCCGGACCTGGTAGCCGGGCGTTGTCCGGACGAGGAGGTCGACCACCTTGTGCATCTGGTGCGCGGTGCGCTCCTCCTCAGTCATCGCCCGGACGCGGTCACTGACGCGCAGCGTTGGGCTGTGTTCGAACGACCACTCGATGTCGTCGAGGACGATCCAGCCGATGGGCCGCAACAGACGGTGGACGAGCAGGAAGGCGAGCCCGTCGGTTTCCCACGTATGCCCTCCGTCGATGAAGCAGAAATCGAGGCAAGGCTCGGTTTCGTCGTCCAGAGTCGCCTCCTCGAGCATCCGCATCAGCTCCCAGTTGTAAGAGACCGTCTGGATCGGAGTCACCCATCGCTGCAGCCCGAGATGGCGCAACACCTGATGCACGTTTGGATCGCGTTCGAGCGCGTCCGGCCGGTCGATCGTGGTCAGGTGGCCCTCGCCCTTCTCGTCCAGAGCACCCGCGAGGTAGGCGGTCGAGGTGCCATGGCCGGTGCCGAGCTCTACAAGATTCTCGACCTGCGGCGAGAGCACCAGCTCGTACAGCAGGTGACCCACGGCTGGAGAGGTAAGCGGCGTGTAGTCGAACTCGTCCAGCGCTCTCGTCACTTCCTCAGCGCGCACGCCTAGCCCTTACCCCTCACAGGCGCGCCCTACCCGCTCGACCCCGAACACATCATCAGGCACGCCGCGCTTCTCACGTTTCTTCATGCCGGAACCAGCTTGTAACCGGAGCCGCGGACCGTAAGCAGCCGCTCGGGCTGCGAAGGGTCTCGCTCGAGCTTCCGGCGCAGGTTCGAGATGTGCACTTCGCAGGCGTGCTCGTCGCCGACGTGCTCGCTCGCCCAGAGGTGCTGCATGAGCTCGCGGCGCGAGACGACCGCTTCCGGCTGCTCGGCGAGGAGCGAGAGGATCTTGAACTCCGACAGCGTCAGGTGGACGCGCTCACCGTCGACGAGCACCTCGTGACGGCCGAGGTCGATCTGCAAGCCGCCGAGCCTTCGCAGCGTCGAGCCGCCGCCGGCGCGATCGAGCTCGCGGCGCCGCAGGATCGCACGGACGCGGCTGAGCAGCTCGGCGCTCGAGAACGGCTTCGTCACGTAATCGTCCGCGCCCAGCTCGAGCCCGAGCACGCGGTCGGACTCCGCGTCACGGGCGGTCAGCATGAGAATCGGGACGTCGCTCTCCGCCCGCAGCGCGCGGCAGACCTCGACGCCCGACAGTCCCGGCAGCATCACGTCGAGGACGACGAGCGAGTACCGGCCCGAGCGGCCCGAGTCGAGCGCGGACTGCCCGTCCCGCTCCTCGTCCACCTCGAACCCCTCGCGCCGCAACGTGAACGCGACGACGTCGCGGACGCCGGCGTCGTCGTCGACGAGCAGGATCCGCTCGCCGTGTCCGTTGACGGGCGCGAGATTCAAGCGGCTGGCACCTCCTCCCGCACGCGGGCCGGCGCGAGGAAGATCCGGAAGACCGTGCCTTCGCCCGGCGACGAGTCGAGCTCGATCCGGCCGCCCAGCGTCCGCACCGACTCGCGCACGATCGCGAGGCCGAGGCCGAAGCCGTGCGCGTCGCGCTCGCCGCGGTAGAAGCGGTCGAAGACGTGACGCTGCACCTCGGGCCGGATGCCCGGCCCGGAGTCCTCCACCTCGAGCGTGACGGTCCCACCGGCGGCGTACGCGCGCAGGGCCACGGAGCCGCGCGCCGTGTGCTTCGCCGCGTTCTCGCCGAGATTTCGCAGCGCCTGCTCGAGCAGGTCGCGATTCGCGTCGACCGCGAGACCGTCGGGCACGTCGACGTCCACGGCGACGCCCTCGTGCGGGCGGAGCCCGGCGGCCACCTCGCGGACGAGAGGCCCGAGCTCGACCGCCTCCACGCGCGGCGGCTCCTGCCCGGAGTGCGCGCGGGCGAGCGTCAGCATCGCGCGTGCCAGCCTGGCGAGCCGCCCCGACTCGCGCTCGATGTGGGCGAGGAACCGGTCGCGCTCCACCGGATCCTCCTTCGCGCCCGCCTGGAGGACCTCGACCGCGCCGATGATCGTCGTCAGCGGCGTGCGCAGCTCGTGCGCCGCGTTCGAGACGAACTCGCGCTCGGCGAGCTCCCGCCGCTCCTGCTCGGTCAGGTCGTCGACGACGAGCAGCGCCCAGTCGGTCTCGGGCTGGGAGGGGATGCCGACGACGCCGTACGCGTGCGTCTCGTCCGGCGTCACGTGCACCTGGGTGACGGTCGCCCGCTCGTCGAACAGGCCCTGGGCGAACTCGCGGAGGTCGAAGCCCTGCCACGGCTCCGGCAGCGCGTCTCCCTCCCGCAGCCGCCCCCCGAGCAGCCGTCGCGCCTCCGTGTTCGCGAAGTGGACGACGAGATCCTGGTCGATCGTGAGCACTCCCTCGTGCAGCCGCTCGAGCAGGAGGCGCAGACGGTCGCGTTCCGCCTCGAGTCGTCGGAACGAGCGGCGTAGCTGGCGCCGCATCCGCTCGAAGTTCCGGGCGAGGGCGCCGAACTCGTCGTGGAAGCGGTAGCCGAGCGGCGTCTCGAAGTCCCCGTGCGCGATCGCCTCGGCGGCGGCGCTGAGGCGCCCCAACCGCAGGGCGATGAGTTGCGCGAACAGGAGCCCGACGATGACGCCGATCACGCCGGCGATCACGCCGGCCCGAAGCGCTTCGCCGTTGACCGTGTCGATCGCCTCGGCCGTCGCCGGCTGGTGACTGATCGCGACGAGCACCGCACCGTGATACGGAATCGCCGCCACGAACGTCCCTCCCTCGGAGGTTCCCTTCACGAAGTTGTCGCCGGTGCGTGCGGCCCGCACCGCTTCCCGCTCGAGATCCGAGGCCGCCGACGAGGCGCCTCCTGTTCGGAAGAGCCTAAGACGCACGGTTCCCTGGAGCTTGCTCGCCACGCGCCCGAGGGTCGCGGGCGTGACGTTCTTCCGTGCCGCGGTCCGCGCATCCTCGAGCGCGAGGCTCTCGCCGTGTCGGCGGAACGCGTTCTCGGAGCGGTCCGAGAACTGGGCGACGACGATCGCCGTCGAGGTCGCCGCGACCACGGCGAACGCGACGCCCAGCCACCAGCGAACTCCGATGAAGTGTCTCGGCACGGCTCAATCGTAGGCTTCCCGCGATGCCCGAAGGCGATTCGCTTCACCGTGCAGCGCAGCGGCTGCAGGTTCTGGTCGGTGAGCGCGTCGAGGTCGAGACGCCGCACCCGCGCGCGGCCGTGAAGGGCCTCGCCGGGCGGCTCGACGGGCAGAGGCTCGACGGGGTGGAGGCGGTGGGGAAGAACCTGCTCCTCCGCTTCGAGGGCGGCCTCGTCCTCCGCAGCCACCTGGGGATGAAAGGCCGCTGGCGCGTCCAGCCGCGCGGAGCGACCCGTGCGGGCAAGCCGTGGCTCGTGCTGCGCGGCGCCGAGCACGAAGCCCTGCTCTGGAACGGCGGCGTGCTCGAGCTCGTCGGCCACCGCGGCGGCCCGCGCCTCGGCCCGGACATCCTGGGCGAGCCGCCCGACTACGAGACGATGCTCGCCCGACTGCGGGCCGAGCCGCAGGAGCGCGAGATCGGCGACGCACTGCTCGACCAGCGGCTCGTGGCGGGGATCGGAAACGTGTGGCGGGCCGAAGCGCTCTGGGAGGTGCGCATCTCGCCCTGGCGGCGGCTGGAGGAGCTCGGGGACGCGGACCTGTGCGCGGTGCTCGAGGCTGCGCACACGCTGATGCGGACCGCGGTCGAGGGCAGCCGGCCGCGGCGCCGCGTCTACCGGCGTCCCGGCCGTTCCTGCCCCCGCTGCGGCGGCATCGTCCGCTCCGCACCGCAAGGTCTTCACGCGCGCACCGCGTACTGGTGTCCCAGGTGTCAGGTAGGAGGCGGCGCGCCGCCGTCGTAGTCGGGAGTCCGGGCCATGCGCGCGCCGCACCTCCACGCCACGCTCCATCGCTTCTGCCTCGGTGCCTTCGCGGTCTTCACCCGCGAGCTCGAGGACGGGGCCGACCTTCCCTTCGCCTTCGAGGAGCACGGCTCGTACGGCCGGCCGACGCTCTACGAGTACCGGCCCCTCGTGCGCGGCTTCGTCCAGGCGAGGACCGAGCGGCTCTTCACCCGGGTCGACGTCCAGGACGCCGTCACCGAGCTGCTGCGCGAGCCCGCGGCGCGGATCTTCGCGCGTGCGCAAGAGGGCGACGTCCGCGACGAGCGCCGCGCGGTGTACCGCAGCGTGCTCGTACCGCTTCTGGTTCGCACGGCGGAAGGCTGCGGCGGCCTCGACTGGGACGACACGGCCTTTGCGCGCGCGTACGAGGAGCTCGAGGGATCGCTCTTCGGCGAGGGCCACTCGTACGGAGCAGTGGCGCCGCTCGTCGGCCTCTCCGTCGGCACGCAGATCGAGCTCGGCGACGGCATCCGCGTGCGCGTCGCCGCGACGGGCGAGCTCGCCGCGATGTGGCCGGAGGCGGCCGGGCTCCTGCCGCGGGACTTCGGTCGCGCACCGGACCGGATCTGTGTACTCGAGCTCGAGCGCTCCCTCGGCAGCGGGACGGACGAGGCACCCGACGCGCCCGGAGAGCTCGCCGACGCGGTGACGGCGATCCGGCTCGCCACCGCCGCGCCGGTCGCGGCCGGGCCGGTCCTGTTCGAGCGGCTCGACTGGCGGCCTTACGGGATCCGGCCGGTGCTTCCGATCGCGGCCACGGCGCCTCCGGGCGAGCCGACCCGGCTCGACCCGTTCCGCGCCTCGGTGGCGAGCGACGTGCGGGTTCGGCTCGCCGCTGCCGACGACGATGCTCGCCTCGGCGACGCCCTCGACCGCTGGGAGCTCGCGCTCTTCCAGTCCGAGCCGTTCCGCGGCGCGCAGCTCCGTCACGCGCTGGAGGCCGCGCTCGGAGAGGGCGATGGTCCGTGGGCGGCGGCCATGCGCGGGGCGGCCCTGCTCGGCGCTACGCCGCAGGAGCGCGCCGGCCTCGCCGAGAAGCTGCGGGCGCCGACGTGCGAGCTGCTGCGCCGCCTGATCGTCGCCGTCCTCCTGCACGGAGACCGGCTCGGGCTCGTTCGCGACCTCGACGAGGCGCTCCTCGGAGCCACCGGCGCCGTCGCGAGTCTCCAGCAACACGCGAGCTAGCCGACACAGACACGTCACGACTTGCCGTCTACCTTCGAGACATGGAGGAGGCGCGAGCGGTGCTGGCCCGACTGGAGCGAATCGAGGCGCTCGAGCGCGAGGGGGCGGGCGTCCCGTCGCTCCTAGCCGAGCTGCGGGAGCTCGTCCGAGAGGCTGGGATCTGGGCCCGGCGCGAGCGGGATCCACGGGCTCTCGAGGCGGCTGCAGCGTTGGCCGAGGCGGATCAGGGGCGGGTCGCTGCCGGAACGCGCTCGTGAGGGCGGTCGCGGTCGCGACGGCGCTCGCTGCGGCTCCGGGGTGTTGCTCGGCGGCCGCCGCCGCGGCTCCGGCGCCGGTTTCCGCCTGGTACATGTACGGCTCGTCGGCGAGCGACCTGAAGTCGTACGCCTACGCACACGGTTGCGACTTCGCAAGCGGGCAGCCGGAGACGAGCCTCCGCATCCTCCTGCTCGACTTCGGAGCGGCGAGAAAGCTGAGCTCGAGCACCTGGGGCGCCGTCGACTTCAGCAACACGATGTTCTCGAACGCCGACATCCTCGCAGCGCTGAAACGGGCCGCAGACGGGTATCACGATTGCCACGTCCGGGGTGCAGTGGACATCGTCTACGGCAACAGCAACTACCACCTGTCCGACTCCGGGATGTCCACCACCGACGCCTGGTACGCCGGCTATCACCAGTCGGAACGCTCCGAGGACCTCCACGAGTACCAGTCCTCGCACGGCTACGACAGCCAGACCTCGGACGCCGCCGCCGACATGGAGCCGAGCTGGGACGGCCGGTCGATGACGAAGCAGCTTGTCAACGGCGACCAGGGGCAGGGTTGGGCCCTCTACTACGACTACGGCTCTGCGGACGGCTGTCCCCAGAGCGGCAACGACGGCGCCTGCAACAACGGTTGGAGCGTCAGCGACGTCGGCTACGTGTCGTTCCACGGGCTGGCGCTGCCGCTGCCGGAGATCTACTACACGGCCAACGCGAACCAGTGGACGGTCGTTCGGAGGTGGTGGGACGCCAACCACGGCGACGACTACTTCTTCGAAGGCGTGACCGCGTCCACCGGCGTCGGGCTGACGCCTGCGGCCGCCTGGAACACCCTCAACTCGCTGAACGCCGGTCTCGTCGACTCGGAGCTCGTTTGCATCGGGTGCTGAGCCGGAAGGTCGGCGCAGCCGCGGTGGCAGCGCTCGCGCTCGGAGCGGCAGGCGGGCTCGCCGTGGCCGCCGCCGTCGGCGGGTCGCCCAACGTCCCGGTTCCGCCTGACAAGGGCGCCGCCCTCGGCCGTCTCGCCTCGGTCGCCACGACCGACTCGAATACCGAGCCTGCCTCGACTGCGAGCTTCGAGCCGCAGCCGATTCCCGGCCGGATGCTCGGCCCGGAGGTGCCCGTACCCGTCTCGCCGTCGATGCTGGACGCGCAGAACGGCTGGCTCGCGAGCGACGGCAAGAGCCTCGTGGCGGTCTATGCGGGCGCCGCGGGGAACGATCCGTCGGTGGGGCGCGTCGTGATCGTCCGCCAGGACCTCGTGGCCGGAAGGCAGACCGTCCAGACGGTGGATGCTGCAGAGACCGGCAACCTCACGATCGCGAGCGCGCCGCTCGGTACCTCCGCCGAGACGTTGGTGCAGACGGCAACGATCCGCCTGCGTACGGCGGACGGCCGCGCGCTGACGCTCGACCTCGCCACCGACGGGCTCGGCAGCGGGTGACTTCCGCGAGCTCACACGCGGCCCTCATGAATGACGGCTACGGTGCCGCATCTGTTGGCGGCTCGATCGAGTGACTAAGTCTCACCTCCCGGGCGCCGATAGCAACGTGGTAACTGCGGTGATGCGGCTCCTCTCGAATCGGAAAGTCCAGCTCGTGCTGAACGGCGGCTTCGGGCTCGTCCTGCTTGCCGTGGCGGTCGTCAGCGTCCGCCACTTCGCGGGCGGCGGCTGGCCGATCCACCATGCCGACCCGGCGCTCGTCGCCGGCGCGGCTCTCCTCTTCCTCGCCGCCTACGCCTTCAAGGCCTGGGGCTGGCAGCGGCTCTTCCAGGCGAGCGAGCGGCCGACCGCGGGCGCCCTCGCCTTCGCGGGCGGCGCGGCTTGCGTCGGCGGGATCGCGCTGCCCGGCCGCATCGACGACGTGCTCCGCATCGCAGTCGTGAGGCGCTATCCCGGGACGAAAACCGGACTCGGGACGCTCGGCCTGAGCCTGATCGTCCTCGGGATGCTCGACAACGCGGCGCTCACACCGCTCGCCTCCGTCGCTGCGGTCGGCTCGAGCCACTGGACGGCGCGCGCGGGCTTCGCCGTGGTCGCCGCCGCCGGGATCGTCGCAGCGGGCATCGTCGCCTTCCTGCCCCGCCTCGCCGTCCTGCCGTTCGTGACACGGTGGCGCGCCGGCCGCTGGCTCGCCGGACACACGCACTGCACGAAGGAGGCCTGGGCCGCCTGGCTGCTGATCTCGGTCTCGTGGAGCCTCCGGGCCGTCGCAGTCTTCCTGCTCCTCAACGCGCTCTCCATGCCCGGCTCCTTCGTGCTCGCGCTCGCCTTCCTCGTCGCCTCGGCGGCATCGGCCGCGCTCCCGATCGCACCGGCGGGCGCCGCAACCCAGGCCGGCGCGGGCGCCGCGATCCTCGCGCTCAGCGGCGTCGGCACCGCGCATGCGATCGCCTTCTCGATCGCCGCCCAGGCGCTCGTCGTCGTGACCGGCGCCGCCGTGATCCTCCTCATCGCCACCTGGCAGCTCGCACTTCGCGTGCGCTCCGCGCGAAGAGCGCAGCTCTTCGCGCGGGTTTGAAGGAACTCCGCCTGCCGGAGAGCGCGGTCTCCGGCAGGCTCCGTGCTGTTTTGGTTTTAGATCCGTGGGCGGGAGGGCTGTGTTGTGTGCTCGCGCGCGGCGGAGGCCGGCGCGAGCACGGTCCGGCCTCCGGCTAGGCTCGCTCCGCTCCGCCTAGCCTCCGGCCTCTGGTGATTACGTGGTTTGAGACGTTTCGAACCTCACTTCGGCCCAGGCGGCGGCGTAACGGCACGTTACGCCGCCGCGGAGTAGCGGGCGAGCACGCAAAGCCTGCTCGCGCGCGACGGAACAGCGGCCGGAACTGCGCCAGCCCTCATGTGCTTTCAGCACGGAGGCAACGGGAGACCGCGCTCTCCCGTTGCCGGAGTTCCGTTGCCCCGGGCGAAGAGCGCAGCTCTTCGCCCGGTTACCGGAAGCTGATTCTGTCTGGGGGCCAGTAGACGAAGAAGACGGTTCCGATCAGCTTGTCGCGTGGCACGGAGCCCCACGTGCGCGAGTCGCACGATTGGGCGCGGTTGTCGCCCATCATGAAGAACTTGTCCGGCGGGACGTGCCAGATTCGTCCGAAGTGCTCGGTGTCCGCCAGCCGTCGCTGCGCCGACACGTACGGCTCCTTGAGCTTCACGAACGTCTTCGAGTCGGGTCCCCGGATCCAGATGAAGCCGCTGTCGTCCTCGCGTACCGTCTCGTTCGGCAGCCCGATCACGCGCTTCACGAACGTGCCGCCCTCGCCGCAGTCGGACGCGGCCCGGCTCGGTGTGTTGAAGACGACGATGTCGCCGCGCGACGGAGGGCCGAAGTCGAGGCAAATGCGGCAGGCGAGCACCCGGTCGCTCGAGCCGCCGAGGCAGCCGGGCTCGGTCGGTCCGCGCGCGCAGTTGAGCGCCGGCTCCATCGAGGACGACGGGATCCGGTACGGATTGACGACCCACAGCTTGAGTGCCAGCACGATGAGGATCGCGCCGGCGATGGTGAGGATCCAGTCGAGGGTGACGCGGACGCCGCGCGGCAGCCCCGGGAACAGGCGGGCCAGCGGATCGCGGCTGCGGCGCGACGGATACCGTGCCGGCCCGGCTTCCTCTGACGGCAGCTCACTCCCGCCGTAGCCGTACTCGCCGTAACCCGAGCGCTGCCACGGCGACTCGAAAGGCGGCTCGGACGGGGGCCGGGGAGACTCGGGACGGTCGGCGCCGGGCCACTGGCCGGGCCAGCCGCCCTGCTCCTCCTCGCCGGGCCTCGTTTCGTCCTTCTCGTCCTCGCGGTCGAGGTCGGGGCGTTTCCAGTCGAAGCCGTCGCTCATCGCACCCGCTCCCGCCGCCAGGTCTCGACGCGCGCGTGGTCGCCCGACAGGAGCACGTCGGGCACCGTCCAGCCTCGGAACTCCGCCGGCCGCGTGTAGTGCGGATACTCGAGGCCGCCGCCTAGCTCGGGCGAGAAGCTCTCGACCTCCCCGGATCCCTCCGCCAGCGCGCCCGGCAGCCGCCGCGCCACGGCGTCGAGCAGGAGCATCGCCGGCAGGTCGCCGTTCGAGAGGACGTACGGCCCCACCGAGAGCGCGTCCGTCGCGAGGTGCTCGACGATCCGCTCGTCGAAGCCCTCGTAGCGGGCGGAGAGAAGCGTGAGCGCGGGGAGCGTCGCGAGCTCTTCCACCACGGCCTGGGTCAGCTGCCGCCCCTTCGGCGTGAGCGCGATCACGGGCCCCGGCGGCTCCACGCCGTAGGCGGCTTCGAGCGCGGCGGCGACGACGTCCACGCGGAGCACCATTCCGGCTCCGCCGCCGTACGGCTCGTCGTCGACCTGTCCCGCGCGCAGCGGCGTCGTGTCGCGGTAGTTGAAGAGCCGGAGCTCGAGCTCGCCGCCCAGGACACCGGCCACCGGCCGCTGCTCCGTGAGCCAGGCATAGGCATGGGGAACGAGAGTGAAGACGTCGATGCGCACGGCTGGGCTTATTCCGGGTCTGCGAACCCCGCGGCGACGACGATTCGCCCGCCGGCCAGATCGACCTGGCGGACGCACGCCTCGACGAGGGGCAGCGACGCGCCGGAGTCAAGCTCGAGCACGTCGTTCCCAGGGTACTCGAGTACCTCGCGAACCTGCCCGAGCGGCCGTCCGTCCTCCTCCACCACGCTGAGTCCGACGAGCTGGAAGACGTAGAACTCGTCCTCGTCCTCGAGACGCGGCAGGCTCTCGCGCGGCACGGCGAGCTCCGCGCCGCGCTCGACGTGGCGGTCGAGGCGGATCACCTGCCGCCCGCCGGAGCCGTGACGCGAAGCGACCACCGTCGCCGGCTGGCCGCGGGCGTAGAGGGTCGCGCCGAGCACGAAGACGTCCTCCCGCTCGCTCGCCCCCTCGACGAAGAAGCCGCCATCGAGGCCGTGCGGCTTCCCCACCCTGCCCACCGGGACGAGCTCCCGCTCAGGCACCGTCCCACCAGGGCCGCGGGTAGTCGGCGGCCGTTCGCAGCGGCGTGGGGTCGTACTCGGCGCGCCGGAGCTCGACCTCGCCACCGTCGAGCAGCGCCCAATACGCGCCGGGCTCGTCCTCGTGTGGCATCCCCACGCTGCCGGCGTTGACGACGCGCCGGCCCGCGATCGTCCGGTCGAACTGGCGATGCGTGTGCCCGCAGACGACGGTGGGTGCGGTGACGTCCGCGAACCAGTCCGCGATCTCTTCTTCCGGCGTCTCGGCGTCGAAGCGGTCGGTGTCGCTGCGCGGCGTGGCGTGGCAGAACAGCATCCCGGCGAGCTCGAGGGTGGGAGGCAAGCCGTGCAGGAAGCGGACTTCGGTCTCGGTCAGCCGCTCCCCGACCCACACGAGCACGTCGTGCGAGCCCTCCCCGGTTCCGAGCTCGAGCTGCTCGCGATCGGTGTTGCCGCGCAGCCAGCGCGCGCGGGCGCCGAGCGCTCGCAGCCGCGCGAGCGTCTCGGCCGGGAACGGGCCGTAGACGTGATCGCCGCCGAGCACAACGGTGGCGTCGTCCGGCACCTCCGCAAGGACGGCCTCGAGCGCGGGAAGGTTCCCGTGGACGTCGTACAGCGCTGCGACCCTCACAAACCCTGTTCGGTGAACTGCGAGACGGCTTCCTCGCGCGTCGCCTTCAGCTCGGCGCCGGCGTACGGCGTGCGTCGATGGACGAGATCGAGCAGCCAGTACGCACCGGGCTCCTCCTCGTACGGCATGCCGACGCTGCCGGCGTTGACGACCCTGACGCCTGCGACCGTGCGCTCGTACTGCGTATGCGTATGGCCGCAGACGACCGTCGGCACGTCGAGCCCCTCGAAGAGGAAGGCGATTCGCTCCTCGGGCGTCCGCTCGGTGAAGATGTCCATGTCGTTCCGCGGCGAGGCGTGGCAGAAGAGGACGTCGCCGATCCGCTGTGTCTCCGGCAGCGCGTGGAGGAAGGCGATCTCCTCCTCGGTGAGTCGTCTGCGCGTCTCCTCGACGAGCGGCTCCGGGACGAGGCCACCCTCGCCGCGGAACAGCTCGCGATCGGCGTTGCCGCGCACCCAGCGGACACGGTCGCCGAGCCCTCGCAGCCGCGCGAGCGTCTCGGACGGCTCGTCACCGCCGGCACAGATGTCGCCGCCGACGACGATCGTCGCGTCGTCCGGGACCTCCGCCAGCACCGCCTCGAGCGCGGCGAGGTTGCCGTGGACGTCGTAGAGCGCGGCGACGGGCACTAGTCGACGATCTCGAGCTGGAGCCGGCGCCCCGCCTGGACGCCGCCGGCGCGGACGATGGTGCGTAGGGCGCGTGCGAGCCGGCCCTGGCGGCCGATCACCTTGCCGATGTCCCCCTCGGCGACGTGGAGTCGGAGGAGCAGGGTTCCGTCCTCCTCCTCGACCTCCTCGACGCGCACGGCGCTCGGCTCGTCGACGAGCCGGCGTGCGAGCTCGGCGACCAGCTCCGCCACGGCTACCCGATGCCCTGAGCCTTGAGGAGCTTCGCCACCGACTCGGTCGGCTGCGCGCCCTTCTCGAGCCAGCCGCGCACCTTCTCCTCGTCGAGGTCGATGAGCGACGGGTCCGACTGCGGGTTGTAGCGGCCGACGATCTCGATGAACTTGCCGTCGCGCGGCGAGCGCGAATCGGCCGCGACGACGCGGTAGATCGGGTTCTTCTTCGAGCCGACCCGCGTCAGCCTGAGCTTCACTGCCATCTGGCTACCTTCTCGCTTTCTTCTTGCGTTTGGACTTCGACTTGCGGGTTGCGCTGGGGCGCGGCGGACCTTGCCCCAACGGTTGACCTGCCAGGCCGTTGCCGGGCAGGCCGGCCCCGGGAATCTGCGGCATCTTGCCCGATCCGGCCATCTTCATCAGCTTCGCCATCTGCTTCCGCGCCTCGATCAGCTGGTTGACCTGTTCGAGCGTCGTCCCCGAGCCGGCCGCGATCCGCTGCCGGCGGGAAGCATCGATGACGTGCGGGACGCGCCTCTCGTGCGGCGTCATCGAGAGGATGATCGCCTCGACGCGCTTGAGTTGGCGCTCGTCGACCTGGTCGAGGCCCTCGAGCTGCTTGCCGAGGCCGGGGATCATCTTGAGGACGCCCTGGAGCGGCCCCATGCGGCGCAGCATCTTGTAGCTCGAGAGGAAGTCGTCGAAGCTGAATTCGCCCTTGAGCATCCGGCGCTCGAGCTCCTCCTTCTCCTCCTCCTCGATCGCAGCCTCGGCCCGCTCGATCAGCGTCAGGACGTCGCCCATGCCCAGGATCCGCGAGGCCATCCGGTCGGGGTGGAACCAGTCGAGCGCGTCGAGCTTCTCGCCGGCGGAGGCGAGCTTGATGGGCCGCCCCGTGACCGCGCGCACCGAAAGCGCCGCGCCGCCGCGCGCGTCGCCGTCGAGCTTGGTGAGGACGACGCCGTCGAAGTCGATCCGCTCCTGGAACGCTTGCGCGACGTTGACCGCCTCCTGCCCCGTCATCGCGTCGAGGACGAGGAGGACGTTCGTCGGCTTCGCCTCGCGCCGGACGGCGGCGAGCTCCTCCATCAGCGGCTCGTCGACGTGGAGGCGGCCGGCGGTGTCGAGGATCACGACGTCGCGCTCGTCTGCGCGCGCCCGCTCGATCCCCTCGCGGACAGCCTTCACGGGATCGCTGCGCTCGTCGGCGTAGACAGGCGCTCCCACCTGCTCGCCGAGCTGGACGAGCTGGTCGATCGCCGCCGGCCGCTGCAGGTCGGCCGCGACGAGCGCCGGCCGCCGGCCCTCCTTCCCGAGCAGGAGCGCGAGCTTGCCGGCCGCCGTCGTCTTCCCGGAGCCCTGGAGGCCGGCGAGGAGGATCGTCGTGGGCGGGCGCGGCGAGAAGGCAAGCCTCGAGTCCGACGACCCGAGAAGCTCGGTCAGCTCCTCGTGCACGATCTTCACGACCTGTTGGCCGGGCGTGAGGCTCTTGCGCACGTCCTCGTCGAGCGCGCGCTCGCGCACCCGCGCGACGAACTCCCTCACGACGCCGAAGTTGACGTCGGCCTCGAGTAGCGCGAGCCGCACCTCGCGCATGGCGCGGGAGATGGCCTCGTCGTCGAGGACGCCGCGCCCTCGAAGGTCACCGAGGGTGGTCTGGAGCTTCTCGCTGAGCGCGTCGAACATCCGCAGCAGGGTAGCCGGGCTGGAAACCGCTCAGCCCGAGAGTCACACTACGCACATGGTTTCCGCAGCCGCAGCGCGGAAGACGGTCAGCGTCCTCTTCTGCGACCTGGCCGGCTCGACCATGCTCGGGGAGCGGCTCGATCCGGAGCCGCTGCGCGAGCTCATGGGCACGTGGTACGAGGAGATGCGGACAGCCGTCGAGCGGCACGGCGGCACCGTCGAGAAGTTCATCGGCGACGCCGTGATGGCCGTGTTCGGGCTTCCGCGCGCTCACGAGGACGACGCCCTGCGGGCGGTGCGTGCAGCGCTCGAGATGCAGAGCGCAATCGAGCGGATTAACGCCCCGCTCGCCGACCGGGCCGTGCCGGAGCTGCGGATCCGGATCGGGATCAACACCGGCGAGGTCGTGACGGGCGACGAGACGGCGACGCTGGCCACGGGCGACGCCGTCAACACGGCGAAGCGGCTCGAGCAGGCAGCCGGCGGCGGCGAGATCCTGATCGGCGCGGTGACCGAACGCCTGGTCCGACATGCCGTCCGGCTCGATCCGGTCGCCGCAGTCGACGCGAAGGGGAAGAGCAGTCGCGTCCAGGCGTGGCGCGTGCTCGGCACGATCGCAGGCGCCGACTCGTTCGCGCGCCGGTCGGACATCCCGCTCGTCGGCAGGACGAGCGAGCTCGCTGTGTTGCGCGACGAGCTGGCGGCGAGCGCAGACGACCGTGCATGCCGGCTGGTGACGGTCATCGGTGCCGCGGGCGTCGGCAAGACGCGACTCGTGTCCGAGCTCGTCGCCGAGGTCGGTGCGCGCGCGACCGTCGCCGCCGGTCGCTGCCTCCCGTACGGCGACGGGATCACGTTCTGGCCGCTGACGGAGCTCCTCGGGCGGCTCGGAGGCGAGCAGGCCGTGGCGGATGCGATCGGCGAGGAGCCCGACGCCGCGCTCGTGGTCGAGCGCCTGGGGGTGCTCGGCGGCAGCGGGGCCGCTCCGCCCGAGGAGCTCTTCTGGGCCGTGCGGCGGCTCTTCGAGGCTCTCGCGCGTCGACGACCGCTTCTGGTCGTGCTCGAGGACGTGCACTGGGCCGAGCCGACGCTGCTCGACCTCGTCGAGCACGTCAGCCGCTGGAGTCGCGAGAGCGCGATTCTCCTCCTGTGCGTGGCGCGCCCCGAGCTGCTCGAGGAGCGGCCCCAGTGGGAGGGCGGGCTCGTGCGGCTCGAACCGCTCTCGAGTGGAGAGGCCACGCAGCTTCTAGATGCCCTCGACATCGGCGGCATCCTGTCGTCGGGCCTCCGCGACCGCGTGGCGGAGGTTGCTCAGGGGAATCCGCTCTACACCGAGCAGCTGTTCGCGATGCTCGCCGAGGAGGCGCGCGCCGCGGCCGAGCTCGTCGCCCTGCCGCCGACGATCCAGGCGCTCCTCGCTGCGCGGCTCGACCGTCTAGAACCGTTCGAGCGGGACGTGCTCGGGCGCGCCGCCGTCATCGGCAAGGAGTTCTGGCCCGGAGCGGTGGCCGCACTCGGCGATGGCGAGCAGGCGCTCGGGGCAACGCTGCTCGGCCTCGTCCGCCGCGAATTCGTCGAGCCCGCGGCGTCGAGCATTCCCGGACAGGACGGCTTCCGTTTCCGGCACGCGCTGATCCGGGACGCGGCGTACGCCGGCATCCCGAAGAGGACTCGTGCACACCTCCACGAGCGCTTCGCGGGCTGGCTCGAGGTACACGGCAAGCGGGACGAGCTCCGGGGGTATCACCTCGAGCAGGCGTACCGCTACCGAGACGAGCTCGGAACCCTCGACGACCACACGCGCTCACTGGGCGAGCGGGCTGGCGAGCTGCTCACGGCCGCCGGCAGACATGCGCTGGCCGGCGACGACGTTCCCGCCGCGGTCAACCTCCTCGAGCGCGGGGTTACGCTGTTGCCGCGGACGAGCGAGTTACGAGGGTTCGCCCTCCTCGACCTGGCGATCGCGCTCATGCGGTCGGGCGCGTTCGCGGACGCCGAGGGCGTGCTCGAGGAGGCTCTCGCTCTCGCCCGCGCCGACGGCCATCGGCAGCTCGAGCTGCGCACGCTCGTCGAGCGAGAGTTCTTCCGGATCTTCACGAACGCCGAAACGCCTGCCGAGGAAGTCGTTCGTGTCGCGGAAGCGGCAATTCCGGCTCTCGAGGCACTGGGTGACTACGGCGGGGTGGCGAAGGCGTGGCATCTGTTGAGCGAGCCGCCGGTCAACGCCTGCCGCTGGGGCGAGCGCGCAGCCGCGCTCGAACACGCGCTCGAGTACGCCCGCCGCGCGGACGATGCGCGCGAAGCGGCGTTCCTTGCGGCGTCGCTGATGCAGGCGATCCAGCTCGGTCCGACGCCGGTCGACACCGCAATCGAGCGGGCCCGTCTCTTCCTGCGCGAGAGCGAGGGCGATCGCCTGCTCACGGCCTCGATCCTCAGCTCGCTCGCAGGGCTGCTCGCCATGCGCGGCGACTTCGAGGAGGCACGCGCGCAGTGGGCGCGGGCTCAGGCGCTCTGGGACGAGCTGGGAATGGCGCACCGCCGCGCGGTGCGGGCCATCGACGCCTCGGCGATCGAGCTGCTCGCCGGAGACGCCGAGGCCGCGGAGCGCGCGCTCCGGACCGGATACCGCATGCTCCAGGAGATTGGCGACGTGCACGTCCGGCCGACCCTGGCCGCCTACCTCGCGGCGGTGCTCGCGCAGCGGGGACGCTTCGCGGACGCGGAGGAGTTCGCAAGCTTCGCGGAGTCGCACGCCTGGGAGGACGACATCGTGACGCAGGTGATGTGGCGGGTGGCCCGTGCCCGGGTGCTCGTACCGGCCGGCGAGGCGGCGGTGGCGGAGCGACTTGCTCGCGAGGCGGTGGAGCTCGCGGCTCCGACCGACTTTCTCGATCTGCAGGCGACGGCCCTCCTCGCGCTCGCGCGGGTCCTCGGGGAGGCAGGCTCGCTCGAGGCCGCGAGCGTCGCCTCCCAGGCGCAGGCGGTCTACGAGCGCAAGGGGAACATCGTCGGCGCAGGACGGGCGGCACAGCTGGCCGTAGCGGGGGCGTCGACCTAGGAGTAGGGTCACTCGAGAGAGGAGGAGTGCGGGATGAACGACGACGACAAGCGCTGGAAGGGCCAGGGCGAGAAGCTCAAGGACGCGTTCGACGACGCCTGGGACAAGGCGAAGGGCAACGGCGCCGAGCCGGGGAAGTACGTGGTGGAGAGGATCGAGATCGAGACCAGCAACCCGATCCACAGCTACAGCGTCATCATCGTCCCGGCGGGCTAGCCGGGCTCGCGCGTCTCAGCCTGCGACGAGGGCGTGGGCGTAGTCGCTCGGGTCGAACGGCTGCAGGTCTTCGAGCGCCTCGCCCACGCCGACGAGCTTCACGGGCAGGCCGAGCTCGTAGGCGATCGGGATCGCAACGCCGCCCTTCGCGGAGCCGTCGAGCTTCGTCAGGACGACGCCGGTGACGCCGACCGCGTCGCCGAACAGCCGCGCCTGCTGGACGCCGTTCTGGCCGGTCGTCGCGTCGACGACGAGAAGGGTCTCGTGGGGAGCGCCGTCGAGCCGCCCGGCGAGGACGCGCCGCATCTTGGCGAGCTCCTCCATCAGGTTCGTCTGGGTGTGCAGGCGCCCTGCGGTATCGACGACCACGACGTCGCGACCTCGCGCCTCCGCGGCCTGCAGCGCGTCGTAGGCGACGGCGGCGGGATCCGCCCCGCGTTCGGAGCCGACGAAGTCGGCGCCGGCGCGCTGCGCCCAGATCTCGAGCTGCTCCTCCGCCGCCGCCCGGTACGTGTCGGCCGCGGCGACGACGACCGAGCGGCCGTGCTCCGCGAGTCTCGCCGAGAGCTTGCCGATCGTCGTCGTCTTCCCGGTGCCGTTGACGCCGACGACGAGGATCACGGCCGGCTGGTGGGCGACGTCGAGCACGGGTGCCTCGCCGAAGAGCGCGGTCACCTCCTCCGCGAGCGCCGCGTTCAGATCGGGGAGCTCGCCGCGCGCCTCGAGACGGCGCACGAGCTCGGCGGTCGCTCGGACGCCGACGTCGCCCGCGATCAGCGCCTCCTCGAGCCGCTCCCAGTCCGCGTCGTCACCGGGATCGAAGGACGTCGCGGCGGCGAGCTCCCCGGTCAGCGCGCGGCGCGACTTCGAGAGGGAGTCGCGCAGCCGCAAGAAGAGGCGGCCACCGCCCTGGTCCACGGGTTCCGGGACTGCACCCTCATCCCCGAGTAGCTCCGCCCAGCTACGCGCCATCGCCTGAGCGTACTGGCGTCTCCTCCGGACACGTCTCGGTGCCAGGCACCGGGACATGGCCGTTCAAGACGAGCTTGTCGATGTTCCCGCCCGTGTCGCCACATTCGGGCCGATACGGACATGTCCGCGTGCCTGGCACCGGGTCATGTCCCGACGGGGCGATGTCACCGCGCGGGCGAAGAGGAACTCAACCGGCTGCCAACTGCCAGGTCTCGTCGCGGATGAGCGGCACGGCAGTCCCGTCCGCCCGGACTGCGTCCACTTCGAGCTCCGGGCTACCGACCATGAAGTCGACGTGGATCTTCGAGTCGTTCATCGCCTCGTCCGGCTCGCCGTCGAACGCGTAGGCGAGCCCCATCCCGTAGGCGATGTGACACGTGGCGTTCTCGTCGAAGAGCGTGTCGAAGAAGAGCGTCCCGGACCGGCCGACGCGGGACTCGTTCGTGACGAGCGCGAGCTCGCCGAGCCGGTCGGCGTTCTCGACCGTCGCGAGCTGGCTGCGCACGAGATCTGCCCCCTGCTCGGCCTCGACGCCGACGATCCGCCCGCCCTCGAACGTGAGCTGGAGACCGCGGATCAGCTGGCCGTTGAGCGAGAGCGGCAGCGACGATCGGATCGTGCCCTCGGCGCGGCGGGGATCGGGCGTGGTGAAGATCTCCTCGGTCGGCATGTTCGCGACGTAGTCGATTCCGCCGGAGGTGCGGAAGCGGGCGCTGCCCCAGCGGGCGCTCGGGAGGAGACCGACGGTCAGATCGGTGCCGGGGCCGTGGTAGCGGAGCGCATCGGGCCGGAGAGCCATGAGTGCTGCCGCCCGCGATTCGAGGCGGTCGAGATGCGCGCGCCATGCCTCCACCGGATCCGGCTCGTCGAGCCGCATGCAGAACGCGACCTTCTCCCACAGCCGCTCGACGTCGGGCTCGCCGAAGACCTGGCGCGCCCAGCCCGCGTTCGGGGCGCCGATTCCGCACCAGTTGACCGAGTTCTCGCGGTGCTGGCGCTGGTAGATCTCCGCGATCTCCAGCTGGATCGCGCGGCCGACCCGCTCCCCGTCGAGGTCGCCGAGCAGCTCCGGCTCGGAACGGCCCATCGTCGAAATGGCCGCGTTGCCGGTGGTGTCGAGCGTGGCCTTCTTCTCCCACTCCGGGGAGTACGTGAGCGCGGAGTCCGGGCCGAACTCGATCATGGCGCGCCGCACGTGTTCGTCGCGGTAGAGGACGTGGACGTACGAGGCTCCGGCGCGGTACGCCTGCCGCACGAGCGCCCGGCCGAGCTCCGCGTGCTCGATCATCGGGTGCACGAAGACCTCCTGTCCCGGCTGGACGTTCGCCCCGACGCGGACGGCGAGCTCCGCGTACCGCTCGAGGCGCTCGTCGTTCACGCCAACACCCACTCCTCGCTCCAGATCAGCGGCACCGCCGTTCCGTCCGCGAGCACAGCGTCGACCTCGAGCTCCGGCCCGCCGACCATGAAGTCGACGTGCATGTTCGCGACGTTCAGCCCCTCGTCGGGCTCGCCGTCGACGAGGAAGGGGAATCCCGCGCCGTACGCGACGTGGCAGGTCGCGTTCTCGTCGAAGAGCGCATCGTAGAAGAGCGTTCCCGATCTGCCGACCCGGGACTCCTTCGTGACGAGCGCGACCTCGCCGAGCCGGTCGGCATCCTCGATCGTCGCGAAATGGCTGCGGACGAGGTCCGCCCCGGTCTCGGCTTCGACCCGGACGGCCCGACCCTGCTCGAACGTCAGCTCCAGCCCGCGAACGATCTGGCCGCTGAGCGGGAGCGGCAGCGTGGAGCGGATCGTCCCCTCGGTGCGCCGCGCGTCGGGCGAGGTGAAGACCTCCTCGGTGGGCATGTTGGCGACGTACCGGATCCCCGTCGAGCTGTCGGACGCTCCGGACATCCAGCGCACGCTCGGCAGGAGCCCCACCGTCAGGTCGGTGCCGGGGCCGCGGTAGCGGAGCGCGTCGGCACCGAGCTCGTTCAGGCGCGTCGTCCGCTCCTCGAGGCGCGCCAGGTGCGCACGCCAGGCGGCCGCGGGATCCGGCGCGTCGAGTCGCATGCAGAACGCGACCTTCTCCCAGAGCCGCTCGACGTCGGGCTCGCCGAACACCTGCCGCGCCCAGCCCTCGCAAGGGGCGCCGACGCCGCACCAGTTGACGCTGTTCTCGCTCATCTGCTGCATACGGATCTGGACGATCTCGTGCGGCACGGCTCGGCCCACGCGTTCGCCGTCGAGGTCGCCCAGCAGCTCCGGCTCGGGGTCGCCGGTGGTGGCGATCATCGCGTTGCCGGCGAGCGAGGTGACGAACGACTTCAGCCACTCGGGCGAGTACGTAAGCGCCTCGTCCGGCCCGAGCTCGATCATCGCGCGCCGCACGTGTTCGTCCCGGTAGAGGACGTGGACGTACGGGGCGCCCGCCCTGTAGGCCTGGCGCGTCAGGGCGCGCGCGAGGTCGTGATGCTCCACGCTCGTAAGGAGGAAGACCTCCTGCCCCGGCTGGACGTTCGCGCCGACCCGGACGACGAGCTCCGCGTAGCCCTCGAGGCGTTCGTCCATTGCAAAGATCCTATGCGGTTTCTGCCCGTTGGCGGCACCGACCTAGCGAAGCTCGAGCACGGGGTAGCGCGCATCCCCCTCGAGGCACGCGCCGGCGAAGAGCGCGGTACCCGGGCCGCCGGTGAAGAGCGAGTAGCGAGCCGGCATGCGCGCGGCCTGCGCGAGCGCGTGAACCGCGAAGCGACGAGCTCGCTCGAGCCACAGCTCGTCCTGCGTTCGCTCGAACGCCGCGAGCAGCGCGAACCCGTTCCCCGAGGTGCCGTGACAGATGCCGTGCCCCTTCTCGCCGCCGGGCGGTCCAGCCCTCCAGACGAGCTCCGCGCCGGCGAGGAGGAGCTCCTCGTCGAGATAGTCGCGGGCGGCGGAGACGATCCCGGGAGCTCCCGCGCACCACTGCAGCTTCCCCTCACCGCTCCAGTTCGCGAGCCCGGCGTCGTGCGTGGCGAGCCGCGCGAGTGCTGCGGCCGACTCGACGCGGAGCGACTCGTTCCGGCCGTCTTCGACCTGGAGGAGCGCGCGCACGTTCCCGGCGAGCCCGTGCACCGTGCCGACACCCTTGAAGCTAGTGCCCCAGATCCTCTGCGTCCAGAGACCGCCCTCGCCACGGCGGAACGCGAGCGTGTCGGCCGACTCGCGCGCCAGGTCGTCCCAGCCCATCGCCACGGCAGCCAGCAGCGTCCCGGGCGTGCCCCACATCAGGTCTTCGGCCTCATTGTCGAGATTCGCGCGGATCCGGGCCTTCAGGTCCTCCTCGAGCCGACGACCGAGCCTGCAAGCGACGAGGAGGATCCCCGTCTCGCCCGTCAGCAGAGCGGACTCCGGCGGATCGGGCACGTGCTCACCGGCCATGAAATCCGGCTCCGCGCGCCAGCGCTCGAGCGAGCGCAGCGCGACCCCGGGCAGGTCGAGTGACGTGTCGGCGAACCCGCGGCGACGCAGCACGTCGAGCGCGAAGACGACGCCCGCCGCGCCGACGTAGAGGTTCTTCAGCGGGAGTGGGGCGTTGTAGCCGTCCCACTCATGGGCCGGCCAGAGCGCGTCCGGGTCGAAGGCCGTGTCGGCATCGGCGACGATTCCGGCGATGCCGTCGCGGACGCGGGCCTCCTCCCACGGCTCGTCGGTCAGCGGCTCGAACGCGGCCGGGTCGTACAACACGGGCCCGAGCCTAGTTCGTCATGCAAGCCAGCCGCCGTACGGCACCGACTTCGACCGCGGCACGTCCGCGTACGCCTCGACCGGGCTGTTCGTCTCGCGCTCCACCGAGACGCCGTGCCTGGCTGCCACTTCCGAGACCGGATAGGTGATCCCGCGGGCCACCCCCTTCCCGTTGCCGCGCGTTCCGACGGAGAGGACGGTCGCCGGCCCCTCGCCGCTCCCCACGATCATGTGGGCGACGCCCGGCGGGGAGTGGAAGAAGTCCCAGCGGACGAGGCGGCGCTCCTGCTCCTCCACGACGAGGATGCACTCGCCGTCGAGCACGAGGAAATGCTCCTCGTGACCGGGCTCCAGGTGATAGCGACCGAGGCTCTGCCCCGGCTGCAGGACGCTGATGTTGATGCCGAGCTGCAGGAACGGGAGCTTGCCCTCGAACGGGCAGTAGAGACCGAACGGCCCGGTGTCCTTCCAGCGCGCCTCGACGGCGTTGACGACGAACCAGCCGCGCTCAGCGGGAATCAGCCCGCCCTTCGCCTTCGTCAGTCGCGCCTCGGTCATCCTAGGCCGCGCTCGCCGACTCGGCTTCCTCGCGCGGCAGCCGGCGCGAGACGACCTGCGAGACGCCGTCGCCGCCCATCGTCACGCCGTAGAGGACGTCGGCGGCCTCCATCGTCCGCTTCTGGTGCGTGATCACGACGAACTGGGCGCGGTCGGAGTAGCGGCGCAGGAGCTCGACGAAGCGGCCGATGTTCGTGTCGTCGAGCGCGGCCTCGACCTCGTCGAGGAGATAGAAGGGACACGGCCGGGCGAGGAACAGCGCGAAGAGGAAGGCGATCGCGCCGAGGGCCTTCTCGCCGCCCGAGAGGAGCGAGAGCCGCTGCACGCGCTTGCCGGCGGGACGCAGCTCGACCTCGACGCCCGGTTCCTCGGCGTCCTCATCTCCATCGGAGTCGGTCAGGCGGAGACGTCCCTCGCCGCCCGGGAAGACGGTCGCGGTCACCTCCGCGAAATGACCGCGGACGGCGTCGAACGTCTCGGCGAAGCGCCGCTCGACCGTCTCGGTCAGCTCGTTGCGGAGCTTCTCGAGCTCCGCGAGGCTCGCCTCGAGGTCGGCGCGCTGCGCTGCGAGCTCCTCGAGCCGCTCCTTCTCCGCCCCGTACTCCTCGTGCGCGAGCGGGTTGACCTGTCCGAGCGCCTCGCGCCGGCGCTCCAGGCGCTCGACGGTCGCGACGAGCTGCTCGCGGTCGTCGCCCTCCGCCGGCTCATCGGCATTGGCGTGTTCGAGACGCCGTCGCGCCTCGTCGGCTTCGGCCTCGAGCCGCGCTGCCTCCACTTCTAGGGCGGAGACGGCTTCGCCTGCGGCCGCGAGCTCCTGGCGCCGCTCGACCTCGGCCGCACCTAGCCGGCGCAGCTCGGCACCGAGCTCGCCGCTGCGGGCGGCGCCCGCGTCGACCTCGGCGCGGAGCGGAGCTTCGAGGCGCGCCGCGGCGTCGGCCGCCGCGAGGAGCACCTCGTCGAGCCGCTCCGCCGCGCCCATGATGCGAGCGAGCTCGTGCGGTCGCGCCCGGCGACGCCCCGCCCGTACGGCGGCCTCGACGCGCGCGTTCTCGGCCGTCCGCGCGCGCTCGGCGGCCTCCAGCGCCGCGACGGCGGCCGCGTCGGCCGCGTCCACGAGCGTCCGCGCCTCCGCCCGCAGCGCGACCGTCTCTCCGCCCTCGCCGTCCTCGGCGGATGCTCCGCCTCCGAGGCGGAGCAGGTCGCGCTCGGTCGCGGCGATCCTCTCCGCGAGCTCCGCGAGCTCCCGCCGCAGCGCCGCTTCCCGCTCGGCGATCGTCCGCAGCCGCTCCCCCAGCTCGCCGGTCCGCTCGGCGCCTGCCTCGCCCTGCCCACGGAGGGGCCGCTCGATCCGCTCCGCGTGGGCGTCGAGGCCCGTGAGAGCGCGCTCGAGACGCCGAGCGGCGGACGCGAGCGCCGACAGTGTCGCGGGGTCGGCGCGCCGGATCGAGAGCTGTGGCGCGACGGCCGCGAAGTCCCGCTCGGCCGCAGCCGCTTGCTCCTCCGCCTCCTCCGCCTTCCGCTCGGCGAAGCGCGCCCTGTCGGCCAGCGCCTTCGCCTCCTCGGCGAGCGCGCGGCGCCGGACGTCGAGCTCGAGGAGAACCGCCTCCGCGGTTTCGCCTGCGTACCAGAGGTCGCCGGTGCGCGGGTCGTAGCCGAAGCCGTCGGCCGTGACGGCGGCCGTCGTCGAAGCGAGCAGCTCGCCGCGCTCGACGACCGGGAGCTCCGCGACCAGGTCGCGCGGCTCGCGCCCGGCGACGACGACGAGCGAGCCCAACCCGAGTGCGGCCGCACGCTCGAGGAGCGCGAGCGCCGCGTGCGCGTCGTCGGCGAGGAGGGCAGCGGCTCGTGGGCCCAGCGCGGCCGCGACGGCCCGCTCGCGCCCCTCCTCGACCTCGAGCTCGGCGAGGACGAGCCGCTCCCCCTCCTCGGCGAAGGCGCGGGCTGCCGGTGGGATGCCCTCGCGCTCGGCCAGCGACCGCTCGAGCGCGGCGAGCCGTTCGGCTGCCGTCCGAGCCCGCTCGGCGACCGTGTCGCGCTCGTGCAGCGCCTCGCGCGCCCGCGCGCGCGCGGCGAGTGCCGCCTGTTCCAGCTCGCGGGGAGAAGGGCCGCCGCGCGCAGCATCCGCCTCCGCAGCCGCGAGCTCGGCGCGGAGCCGGGCAGCCAGCCTCTCGGCCGCCTCCCGCTGCACGGTGAGCCGCGTGACGCCGGAGCGGAGCTCGTACGAGACGGCGAGCGCCGCTTCGCGCTCACCGGCGGCTCCTGTCAGCTCATGTTCGATCTCGCGCCGCGCGCGCAAAAGCTCGTCGAGGCGCGCCTCGCACCCGCTGCGGCCCGCTGCCTCGGCCGGCAGCAGGCGGGCGAGCGCCTGTCGCGCGCGCTCCGCGGTCGCCTCTCGCTCCACCGCCGCCGCCTGGGCGGTCGCCGCGGCGGTCTCCCAGGCTCGCTCGAGCACGGCCAGCTCGGCCACGGGATCCCCGGCCTCGGCCGCTGCCGCCTCGTGCCGGCCGCGCGCCTCGACGAGCAGCCCCGCCGCCGACTCGCGCCTGAGGTCGAGACGCTCGGCTGCGCTGCGGAGCCGGTAGAGGGCCTGGAGCGCCTGCTCGCGCGCGCCTGCCGCATCCGCGAGCTCCTCCTCGGCCCGTCCGCGCTCCGCGACGAGCGCCTCGAGCCTCTCGTCCACGGCACTACGCCGCCCGGCTGCCTCGTCCCGACGTAGCTCGAGCTCGGCCAGCCGCTCCTCGAGTCCGGCGAGGTCGAGCTGGGCGATGCGCGCACGCAGGCGCGCGAGCTCGAGCCCGAGCTTCTGCGCACGTTCGGCCGCAGTCGCCTGGAGGGCGAGCGGGCGGAGCCGCTTGCGCACCTCCGCCTCGACGTCGCGTGCGCGCTCGACCTCGACGGCTACCCGTGCGAGCTTGAGCTCGGCGCGGTGGCGGCGAGCCTTGAAGCGGCCGAGCCCTGCCGCCTCCTCGATCAGCGCGCGACGCTCGGCCGGCTTCGACGCGAGTATCGCCTCGACCTTTCCCTGGCTGATGATCGAGTGCATGCCCTGGCCGAGACCGAGGTCGGCGAGCAGCTCGACGAGGTCGAGCCGCCGCACGCCGGCGCGGTTGACGAGGTACTGGCCCTCACCGCCGCGGTGCAGTCGGCGCGCCACCGAGAGCTCCGCGTACTCGACGGGGAGCGCTCCGTCGGCGTTGTCGAAGAGGAGCTCGACCTCGCAGAAGTCGGCCGGACCGCGGGCGCCTCCGCCGGCGAAGAGGACGTCGTCGGGCTTCTCGGCCCGCAGCTCGGTCGGGCTGAGGGAGCCTGCAGTCCACCGGATCGCGTCGGAGACGTTCGACTTCCCCGAGCCGTTCGGCCCGACGATGACGCCGACGCCCGGTTCGAGACGGATCTCGACCGGGTCGGGGAACGACTTGAAGCCACGCAGCTTGACGGCGCGCAGGTGCACCGCCCGCCACCCTAAAGGCGCCGCAGGACGCTACTGCTGCTGGCCGCGCCCGTCGTCGCGCGCGAGCGGCGCGTCCTCGTCCGCCGGCTCGTCCTCGGCGAAGATCTCGAGGATCCCGCGCGGCGCCGCCGTCGGCTCTTCCGCCGTGAGCCGCCGCAGGCGCAGCTCCGAGTTGGTGGGCCGCCGCTCAGCCATCAGGCGGCCAGGATGCCAGAAACCGGCGGCGGGCGCCGGAAACTATTCCAGCTGCGCGAGCGCCTGCCGGGCCGCCTCCTGCTCGGCGGCCTTCTTCGTCTGGCCCCCGCCGCGGCCCAGCTCCTCGCCGTCGATCACCGCTGCGCACGTGAAGCGGCGTTCGTGCGGCGGGCCTGCGACCGAGATCTCGGTGTACGTCACGTGACGGCCGCTGCGGGCGAGCAGCTCCTGTAGGTCGGTCTTGTAATCGACGCGCGTCGTCAGCGCCTTCTCGATCTGCTTCGAGAACGCGTCGACGACGGCGTCCTCGATCGCCGCGAAGCCGTGCTGGAGGAAGAGGGCGCCCAGCGCCGCCTCGATGACGGCGGCGAGCACGTTGCGGTTCCGCGCGAGCCGTTCGAGTTCGTCCTCGGTCTGTCCGGAAGCTCGCTCGACGAGGCGCCTGCCGAGATCGAGCTCCCGTGCCACCTCGGCGCAGGTCGTGCGCGAGACGACATGGGAGCGCACCTTGGCGAGCCGTCCCTCCGAGAAGTCGGGATGGCGCGCGTAGAGCGAATGCGCGACGGCGAGCTCGAGGACGCTGTCGCCGAGGAACTCGAGCCGCTCGTACGAGGCGCTGCGCTCGCTCGCCCACGAGGTGTGCGTGAAGACGGGCTCCGCCAGCTCCGGCGGAAGCGCGTCGATCAGCTGCGCGAGGTCGCGGTCCGCGGCTACTGGTGCGACGTCACGTAGTCGACGGCCTGGCCGACCGTCTGGATCTTTTGCGCGTCCTCGTCCGAGATCTTGATCCCGAACTGGTCCTCGAGCTCCATGATCAACTCGACGAGGTCGAGCGAGTCGGCGTCGAGGTCCTCCTGGAAGGAGGCCTCCTCCGTGATGTCCGCCTCGTCGATGCCGAGCTGCTCGGTGAGGACCTCCTTGACCCGCTCGTGGACTTCCTCGCGCGACGCTGCCATGTCACCTCGTTGTGTGGGGGAGCCGGAAAAGCGCGCCGATCATACAACTTGGGCTTCCTGGCGCAGCCGGGCAGCGAGGCGTCCGACGATGTCGTGCTCGACGCCGCGGGCGGCGAGCCGGACCGCGTTCGCGATCGCCGTGGCGGACGAATCGCCGTGCGCGATCACGACGAGCCCACGCAGGCCGAGGAGGTAGGCGCCGCCGTAGGTGTCCGGGTCGAGGCGGGCGCGCAGCCGCCGGGCAGCGGGACGGATGAGGAGCCCGCCGAGCGTCCCGGCCGTGGACGCGGTGAGCTCCTCGCGCAGCGAGTCGAGCAGCGTCCGGATCGTCCCCTCGACCGCCTTGAGGGCGACGTTGCCGGTGAAACCGTCGGTGACGAGGACGTCGGCGGCGCCTTCGAGAATGTCGCGGCCCTCGGCATTGCCGCGGAAGTCGAGGTCGGAGGCGGCGAGCACCTCGTGCGCCTCGAGCGCGAGGCGGCTGCCCTTCTCCGGCTCCTCGCCGATCGAGAGGAGGCGTACCTGCGGTCGGGCGATGCCGAGGATCTCCTCGGCGAAGACGGCGCCCATCGTCGCAAACTGGAGTAGGTGCTCGGCGCGGCAGTCGGCGTTCGCACCGGCGTCGATCAGGATCGACGGACGCCTCCGGGCCGGGATGGGCACGGCGATCGCCGGACGCCGGACTCCCGGCACCCGGCGCAACAGGACGAGCCCTGCGGCGAGCATCGCGCCCGTGTTGCCCGGGGACACGACCGCGTCGGCCTCCCCGTCGGCGACGGCCTTCACCGCCCGGACGAGCGAGCTGTCGGCCTTGGAGCGGAAGGCATCGGCGGGCTTCTCATCCATGGCGACGACCTGCGTGGTCGGAACGAGCTCGAGCCCGCCCGTATCGAGCTCCGCCGAGCCGAAGACGACCGGAAGCACGCCGTCCGAGGCGGCCCGCCGCGCTCCCTCGATCACCGCTTCGGCGCCGCGGTCGCTGCCCATCGCGTCGACAGCCACGCGGATCATGGCTGGAGAGCTTACGGAGCTTGGACGCGGAGCGGCTCGACCTCGCGACCCTTGTACGTGCCGCAGGTCGGGCAGACGCGGTGCGGGCGCTTCGGCTGGCCGCACGTCGGGCAGACGTTGACCTTCGGCGCGCTGATCGCGTGCGTGGCGCGCCGCTTGTCGCGACGCGACTTGGAGGTTTTCCGCTTCGGAACGGCCATGACCGGCGGCCCACTATAGCCTGCGGCCGTGGACACGACCGAGATCCTGGCGCGCTTCGACGAGCAGGTCCGACGCCCGAACGACCCGGACGGACTGTACGTCGGCCGCGACTGGAGCGCCGTGCTGCAGCCGCCTCCGGACGGCGACGTCGAGCGGCTCGTCGCCCGGATGCACGAGCTTTCCGGGCACGTCGAGTGGAAGTACTACGCGCACGACCTCCCGGCCGACCTGCCCGATCGCCTCCGCGCGGCGGGGCTCGAGCCCGAGGACGAGGAGACGGTGGTCGTCGCGGAAGCGGCGTCGATCCCGCCTCCGCCCGCGGACATCGAGGTCCGGGTCGTGACGGACGAGTTCGTCGATCTCGCGGCGCGGGTGTTCGGCGACCGCTTCGAGCTCCCCGAGAAGGCCGTCGCCGTCGTGGCCGTCGTCGACGGAAAGCCGGTCTCGGGCGGGCGCATCGACCTCGAGGACGACACCGAGTTCGCCGGCCTCTTCGGCGGTGTCACGCTGCCCGAGTACCGGGGCCGCGGGCTCTACCGCGCCACCGTCGCCAAACGCGCGGAGCTCGCGCGCGAGCGCGGGTATCGCTGGCTCTACTCCGACGCGCTGCCGACGAGCCGCCCCATCCTGGAACGGCTCGGCTTCGTGCCGATCACGACGACTACGCCGTTCGTCATTCCTGGCGCAACTCGCTGAGCTTCGCCCAGCGCGGGTCGATGCGCTCCTCCACGTGCTCGTGCGGCTCGACGTTCAGGTCCTTGCCGCAGACGGGGCAGAGCCCGGCGCACTCGGGACGGCAGAGGATCTTCTCGGGCAGCGCCAGCGCGATCGCATCGTGCGCCCAGGCGGAAAGGTCGAGCCGGTCGTCGTCGAGGTACTCCGTCCGCAGGTCGTCATCCCCCTCGGGCTTCGCCGCCTCATACTCGCGGAGACGGAGCGAAAGCGGCAGCTCCGCATCTGAGAGGCAGCGGAAGCACGGGCCCTCGAGGGCGACGTCGAGCGCGAGCTCGAGCACGGTGCCGCTTGAGGCGCGCGTCACGGCGAGCTCGGCGCGCGCGGGATCCGGCAGAGGCTCGTACGTCTGGCCGCCGAGAACGAGCGGCTCGAGCTCGATCTCGACACGCTCGCGAGCCTGGTCGCCGCTGCGGAGACGAAGCGTGCGGAGGTCGAACGTGGTCATGCCGCCACCGTAGCGCGGCGTAGCGTGGCTGCCGGCCGTCAGTGAGCGAAGCCGACGCTCGCGAGCATCCGGCGCACCGCGGCTTGGCCGGCGGCGTAATGCGGCCCGCAGATCAGTCCCCCGGCCTCGAGCCGGGCGCTGCTCGATCCCGGGACCTGGATCTCGGCTTCGAGGCGACGCTCGGGGCCTCCGCCCGCGCACCTCGGACCTGTCCGCTGGCCCTTCGGAGCAGGTCGCCAGGTCACGGCGAGGTGAGCCGGACGGCCGCCGATGCGCGTGTCGGCTCGGATGTGCGCCAGTCCCGACCGGTCCGTGTACAGCCACCAGACGGCGACGCCGTTCGGCCCGAGCCGTTCGGGCGGCGGGAACGGAGTGCCGGTGCTGAACAGCTGCGGCGCGACGCAGGCGGGGAGCGGCTGGGCCGTCGTGAACAGCGCCATCGGGGAGACGACGGTGCCCGTCCAGCACCAGTCGACGCGCCGCCAGGCGGATGGATAGCGGAACGAGATTCCCGCGTAGCCGGGAAAGCTCGCGCGGTCCAGCCGGGTTCCCGAGCTCGACAACGCGACGGCGGCTCCGGCCGCGCCCGCCGCGATCGCCGCGACGGCCGCTGCAAGCACGATCCGGCGCCGTTTTGCGTCCACCGAGCCCAGGTTGCTCGCGCCCGGGCTCGACGTCAAGCTCTACGGCGCCATGCGCCGGAGATCGGCGAGCCGCGGCACCAAAGGCGGCAGCGGAAGCTGCGCTTCCTTGCGCCTGAGGTACGGCCCGATCGTCTCCGGCAAGGGCTTGGGCTCGTCGTGCGGCGCGTGGCGCGCGGCGACGAGCATCCCGACCGAGGCCAGGATGATCGCGCCGGCTGCGAGCTCGCGGCCGCCGATCGCCTCGTCGGCCAGCAGCCAGCCCAGCAGAACGGCGACAGCCGGGTTGACGTAGGCGTACGTCGAGACGAGGACGCTCGGCGCTCCGCTCCGCAGCAACCAGCCGTACGCCGTGAACGCGACGATCGAGCCGAAGACGACGAGGAAGGCGAACGCCGCCAGCGAGCCTGCCGAGATTGCCGCAGGGTGCACGCGTCCGAGCTCTCCCATCGCCGCTCCGGCGACGGCGAGGAGCACTGCAGCGCAGAGCATCTGCATCGCGGCGGAGAGGAACGGCGCCTCCGGCAGCGGCGCCACACGCGCGTAGGCGGAGCCGCCGGCCCAGGCGAGCGCGGCTCCGAGGATCACGGCGGCGCCGACGGGATCGACGTGAGAGGCCTGCCCGACGAGCAGCGCGACTCCGAGCAACCCGGCGGCGATGCCGGCCAGGCCGCCGAGCGAGAGCCGGACGCCGAAGAAGGTCCGGTCGAGGAGCGCCGTGAACAGCGGCACGGCCGCGATGAGCAGCGCCGTCAGCCCCGAGGCCACTCGCTGCTCGGCCCAGGCGACGCCGCCGGTGTCGACGAACAGGAGCAGACCGCCGACGATCGCAGCGGCCGTCCATTCGCGCCGGCCCGGCCGCGCGGCGGCGACCTCACCGCGCCACGCGCACCACGCATAGACCAACCCGCCGGCGAGCGCGAAGCGGACCGCGAGCATCAGCAGCGGGGGCAGCGTCCGGTCGGCGATGGCGATCGCGAGATACGTCGAGCCCCAGACGACGTACACGATCCCGAGCGCGCTGGCGATCTTCATCCTCATGGCTCCATGGTGCCGAGCAGACTCGATCAGTACAAGTTGAGTTATCGTTCATATCGATCATGGCCACTGATCAATGGCTAGGCATCGAATTGCGCCATCTCGCGGCCCTCGAGGCGGTCGCTCGCACCCGCTCGTTCGGGCGTGCGGCACGCGAGCTCGGCTACACACAGTCGGCGGTGAGCCAGCAGATCGCGCAGCTCGAGCGGATCGTCGGACAGCGGCTCTTCCACCGCCCCGGCGGGCCCCGGCGCGTGGACGCGACCGAGGCGGGCCTTTTGCTCCTCGGCCACGCCGATGCGATCGTCGCGCGCCTCGACGCGGCGCGCGCGGACATGGCGGCGCTCGCCGAGGGCGCCGCCGGAACGCTGCGCGTCGGCATCTACCAGAGCGTGGGCGCGCGGCTCCTTCCCGCACTCGTGCGCCGCTTCCGGGCGCAGTGGCCGCTCGTCGGCGTCCGTGTCCGGGAGGAGAGCTCCGCGGCGGATCTCCTGCGCCTCCTCGAGCACGGCGAGCTCGACCTGACCTTCGCCGACCTCCCCCTGGCGGAAGGGCCGTTCGAGTGGGCGGAGATCCTGCACGATCCGTACGTCCTGCTCGTCTCGGCCCGCTCGGAGCTCGCGAAGCTCGACTCGGCGCCGCCGCTGCGAGACGTCGCCAAGCTGCCGCTGATCGGGCGTCGCACGACCGACGAGCCCGAGCGGTTCCTCGCGGGACGCGTTCCCGAGCTGAACGTCGTCTTCCGCACCGACGACAACGGCACGCTCGGAGCCCTCGTCGCCGAAGACCTGGGCGCGGCGATCGAGCCGCGCCTCGTCGTCGACCCGCGCGACCGCGCGGTGAAGATGCTTCCGTTCGGTTCCCGGATCCCGCCGCGCACCCTGGTCCTCTCCTGGCACCGCGACCGTTACCGTTCCCGGGCGGCGCAGGCGTTCGTGGGGCTGGCGCAGGAGTTGGCAACGGAGTAGCGGTTGGCGAGGGGTCGTGATACCTGCGGTCTTCGCGGGCATCGGGTCCGGCTCCGGAGCGAGGGGCCCCGGTAGTCGTCACGCCGCGGGAGGAGTCCATGTCGTCCCGAATCTCGTCGGGAAGACGGCCTGCAAGGCGTTGCGGACGACGCAACGCGCTGGCTTCGCGGCCGCATGACCCCGCACGGCCGGCTCCGTATCAGACTGGCGCTGCGGGCCCGCGGACGCTAGACGCTTGAGAAGCGCTCGTCGTCGGCGACGTCGCCGTTGGCGCCGAGCCCCGCGATGACCGTCTCCTGCGAGCGTTCGTGCAGCCGTTCGCGGCCCCGCCGGACGGCGGTGAGGAAGCGCTCGAGGTTGACCTCGAGGGAGGCGAGCTGGTTGTCGGCCCAGTCCTCCATCTCGAGCTTCATCTCCCGGGCGCCGCGCCGGGCGTCGTCCACGATCTCGTCGGCCTGCCGCTCCGCGATCTTGACGATCTCGGTCTGCGACGCCTCGCGCACCGCCTGCTCGCGCGCCTCGGCCAGGAGTCGGTCGACCTCGCGCTTCGCCTCGGCCAGCATCTCCTGCCGTTCCTTGACGATCCAGCGAGCCTGCTTGATCTCCTCCGGAATCGTCGCGCGCATCTGGTCGAGGATGTCGTAGATCTCCTCGCGGTCGATCCGCACCTGGTCGGTGAGCGGCACGGCCTTCGCGTTGTGGACGAGGTCGTCGAGCTTGTCGATCAGAACAAGGACGTCCATTGGCTTAGCAGTGTAGCCCCCTCACCGGCCGACGCGGTCGAAGAGTCCTCGTCAACAGGATGTGTGGGCACCGCCCAGAGAACGGACCTGTCCTGGTGCCAGGCACCCGGACATGGCTCCAGCGGACGCGTCCCGGACGGATTCGCCAGCAAACGAGGGTCTTTCGCGACGCACCCTGTCGCTTCGAGCCATGTCCCGGTGCCTGGCACCGGGACATGGCACCGGGAGACAGCTCAAGATGGCGAGACCGCGCTCGCGCCCGCGCGGAGTTCCGTTAGCCAGCGAGCGAAGCGCCAGCTTCGCTCGCTTCTCGGAGCCAGTCGTAGATCTCGCCGAGGCGTCCGACGGCGATGGAGAGATGACCGTCCTCCTCGCTGATGTGCGCCTCGACGCCGGGGATGCGGTCGGCGAGCCAGCGGCCGTGCGCGACGGGAACCATCTTGTCCTGCACGCCCTGCCAGAGGAGCGTCGGCACGCGGATCTCGGCCAGCTCGAAGCCCCACGGCTGGAGGAAGGCGAGGTCGTCGTCACGCCAGCCCGCGATGCCCTGCGCGAGTGCGCGCTCGCCGCTCCGCTTCCAGTGCTCTGCGCGGTCGCCGGTGAGGACGGCGGCGTCGACCGGCGGCAGCAGCGTTGCCATCAGGTCCTTGATCTGCTCGGGCGTCGCCCGGCGGAACTCCTCGGCCTCCCGCTCGAGGAACGGCTCGAGCTTCTCCGGCCCCTCGAAGGCGGCTTCGAACTCCTCGACGTTCTGCCCGCCCATCCCGGCCAGCCAATCGATCCCCTCGGCCGGGTACGGCGTCGGTGCCGCGATCGCCGCGGCCGCGAGGCAGCGCGGGGAGAGCGCCCCGCACGCGAACGAGTGAGGGCAGCCACCAGAGCCTCCGAGCGAGACGTACCGCTCGATGCCGAGCGCGTCGAGGACGTCCTCGACGTCGGCAACGACGTCCGCGACCGAGCGGCCCGGCTTCGGCGTCGAGCCGCCGTAGCCGGCGCGGTCGTAGCGGAGGACACGCAGCCCGCGCTCGCGCGCAAGCTCGTCGTCGGGCGGATAGCCGAGGCCGCTCCCCGGGGTGCCGTGGTGCTCGACGACGACCCTGCCGCCCGGATCGCCCGAGTCGTAGGCGTGGAGCGTGCGGCCGTCACGGAGCGTGACGTCGAGTTCCGTCACTCGTCCGGCCGTTCCGGCGTTCCGGGCCGCCCGTTCGGAAAGAGCTCGGCCAGCCGCCGGGCCACAGGCTCGGGCACGAGCGCCGACACGTCGCCGCCGAACGCCGCGATCTCCTTCACGCCGCTCGACGAGACGAAGCTCACCTGGGGGCTCGCCATCACGTACACCGTCTCCACCTCGGGAGCCAGCGTCCGGTTGAGCTGGTTCATCTGGAACTCCCACTCGAAGTCCGAGATCACGCGGAGGCCCTTGACGATCGCCTTCGCGTCCCACCTCCGTGCGAAGTCGACCACGAGCTCGCGGAAGACGTCGATCTCGACGTTCTCGAGGTCCGAGAGGGCACCGCGGAGGAACTCGACGCGCTCCTCCACGGCGAACGTCGGCTCCTTGTGATGCGGCATCCCGACCACTCCGACCACGACCCGGTCGAAGATCCCGGCCGCCCGGGCGATCACGTCGACGTGACCGTTCGTGACCGGGTCGTACGACCCGGGCGCTATGGCCGTGATCACGCAGCCGCCTCGAACAGCGTGACGCGCGTCTGACCGTACTTGCGGCTCGTGCGGACCGGCAGCGGCAGCTCCGGCTCCGTCCGGGCATCCGTTTCGACGACGAGGAGGCCGTCGTCCGCAAGGAGCGGCGGCAGATAACGGGCGAGGCGGGGCTGGATCTCGGTGAGCATGCCGTAGGGAGGGTCGACCAGCACGAGATCGTACTTCGCGCCGGCCGTTGCCTCCTGCGCGATCGTGCGGAGGACGTCGCCGCGGACGACGCGGGCGCTCGTCAGCCGCAGCCGGTCGAGGTTCCGCTCGACGGCGTGCACGGCATCGGGGTCGTGCTCGACGAAGACGGCGCTCGCCGCCCCGCGGGAGAGGGCCTCGATTCCGAGCGCGCCCGAGCCGGCGAAAAGATCGAGCACTCGTGCGCCGTCGACGGGCCCCACGAGGTTGAACACGTTCTCGCGCACCCGGTCGGAGGTCGGCCGCGTGTCGCGCCCGCGCGGCGCGACGAGCTTGTGCCCTTTCCGGCTGCCGGCGATGACCCTCACGCGAGGATCGTCGCACTAGGAACTCTCAGGCGGCGCGGCGGAGGTCCTCCACCTGGCGGTGGGTCTCGTGGTAGATCCGCTGCAGCCGCTCGGGGTCGGTCGGGCGCCTGGGAGGAGCAGCGGGGCGCCGGCGCCCGAGCAAGCGGCCGATGACGCGGAGGAGGCGCCTCATGCGAGCGCCTCGGGCTCGACCTCGGCGAAGAGCGCCGCGGCGGCGTCGTGCAACGGCCCCGGCCCGACGGCCGGCGCCACGGCGCGGGCGCGTTCGAGCAGGTCTCGATCCCGACGCAGGTGGGCGAAGCGGAGATCGGAGAGGCCCGATTGCCGCGTGCCGAGCAGCGCGCCCCCGCCGCGCAGCTCGAGGTCGACCTCCGCGAGCTCGAAGCCGTCGTTCGTCTCGCAGAGCGCCTGCAGCCGCGCCTGCGCCGACTCGGTCAGCTCCTCCTTCGCCCGCGAGACGAGCACGCAGTACGACTGCTCGGCGCCCCTCCCCACCCGGCCGCGCAGCTGGTGGAGCTGCGCGAGCCCGAAGCGGTCGGCCTCCTGGACGATCATCACCGTCGCGTTCGCCACGTCGACTCCGACCTCGATCACCGTCGTCGCGACGAGGACGTCGAGCTCGCGCGCCTTGAAGCGGGCCATGAGGTCGCGCCGGTCGGCGGCCTTGAGGCGGCCATGGACGCAACCCACGCGGAACTCGCGCAGCTCGGCACGGCGCAGCCGCTCGGCCTCCTCCTCCGCTGCCCGCGCGAGCGAAGTCTCGGACGCCTCGATCAGCGGGCAGACGACGTACGCCTGCCGCCCTTCCCGCAACAATCGCGTCAGGCGCGTGTACGCCTCCGAGGCGCGATCCTCGGTGATCCAGCTCGTGATCACGGGCTTGCGCGAGGCGGGCGGCTTGGCGATCTCCGAGACGGAGAGGTCGCCGTAGACGGTGAGGGCCAGCGTGCGCGGGATCGGCGTGGCGGTCATGTGCAGGACGTGCGGAGCCCGGCCGGCGACGAGCGCGGAGCGCTGCTCGACGCCGAAGCGGTGCTGCTCGTCGACGACCGCGACGGCGAGGTCGCGCAGCTCGAATCCCTCCTGGATCAGCGCGTGCGTCCCGACGACCACGTCGGCGCCGTGCGCCGCCTCCCGTTCGCGCTTGCGGGACGAGCTCGTCAGGAGCGCACAGCCGACCCCGAGCTCGAAGCAGAGGTCGGCGATCGTGAGGAAGTGCTGCTCCGCGAGCGTCTCGGTGGGAGCCATCAGCGCCCCCTGCCGCCCGCTCTCGACCGCGCGCAGGAGCGCGTACAGCGCGACCACCGTCTTGCCGGAGCCGACGTCTCCCTGCAGAAGCCGCTGCATGGGAACGGTGCGCGCAAGGTCGCCGTCGATCTCGCGGATCGCCTGCTCCTGGTACGGCGTGAGCGCGAACGGCAGCGCCTCGCGATAACGACGGATCAGGTCTCCAGGCTCGCCGAGGCCCGGGGCGAGCGTCCGCTCGCGCTCCGCCGCGCGCCGCGCGATGCCGACCTGCAGCACGAGCAGCTCCTCGAAGGCGAGCCGTTGCCGGCCCGCCTCGGCCTCGTCGAGCTCGCGCGGACGGTGAACGGCGACGAGTGCGTCGCGCTTCAGCGCCAGCCCCTCGCGCTCCCGCAGCTCGGCGGGCAGCGGATCCGGAACGTGCAGCACGAGCGGCAGCGCAGCGTCGACCACGCGCCGCACGGTCGTCGCAGGAACCTCCTCGCTCGCCGGGTAGACCGGCACGTGGGGAGCCGGAGGCGGATTCAGCTCATGCGAGCGCACCGCGAAGGAGCCGCGGCGCAGCGTCCCGACGAGCCGAACGTTCGTCCCCGGCTTCAGCTGGTCTGCGACCCAGGGCTGGTTGAACCAGGTCGCGCGGATCTGTCCGGTTCGATCGCGGACGCGCGCCTCGACGATCGTCAGCTTCCGGGCCCGGCGCTTCGAGACGGACAGGACATCGACGTTGATCGCGACCTCGTCCGTGTCGCCGAAGAGGTCGGCGATCGTCCTCGGCTCCACGAAGCGAAACGGCGCATGCTCCAGCACATCCCGCAACACCCTCAGGCCGAGCTTCGCCAGTTTCCGCCGGGTCGTCGCCGCCACGCCCGGCAGGGAGTCGAGACCGAGCTCGAGGCGCTGCGGCCGGTGCGCGCGCGGCGTGGCAGGCCAGGATCCGGGCGGGTCCAGGCCGGCGAAGACCGTCTGTCGACGGGCAGCTGTCATCGTCTGCGTCCGAGGCACCGAGCAGACGGAGTATTCCGCGCGGACCGGACGTCAGCGCCCGTGTCCCGCCGCCAGCACGCGCTCCGCGCCGTCGAACGCCGACACGGTGAGCTCGATCCTCGCCGCGCAGCCGAAGATTCCGCACTCGCACGCGAATGGATAGCTCGGCGCCTCGCGTGGGCCCGACGAGGAAGCGAACCAGCCGCGCAGGTTCCGCGCCACGTTCTCGTTCTCCCAGCGCCGGACCGCCGCGAGATCGCGAGGCCGGCTCGCCTTCAGGAACGCGTCGAACTCGCGCTCGACCGCTGCGCGGACCTCCTCCGGGCCGCGCGAGCCGTCGACCTCGAGCAGGGTGAAGCCTCGCTCGCGCGCGAGTGCGGCGACGCGCTCGGCGTACAGGCGATCCTTGACCAGCCGGTTCGCAAGTGCTCGGGCCGGATCGCCCGACGGCATGGGCCGCGGCAACAGGACGGCCCGCTGGAACTCCGGGGCCGGATGGAGGAAGACGGCGTTCGCGCCCTCCGGCAGCAGGTCGGGAACGACCTGCGGCCCCTCCACGATCACCGCCGGTTGCTCGGGCAGCGTCGGCAGGTCTTCGAGCACGTAGCCGAGCATGAGGCGGGAGATCCGCTCGAAGTCGGCGGCCTGTGTCGCCGGGCTCCACTGGAGCCACTGCACGTCCTGCGGCGGACGCCTCTCTCCCGCCCGCACCTCGTGCGCGTACCAGAACGCGTCGACGTGCAGCACGCGCAGGCCGTGCGCCGCGGCGAGGGCGTTGGCGAGGGTCGTCTTGCCGCCGCCGGTGCCTCCACCGATGAAGAGCGCGTCAGGCCTCACCCGGCTGCCGGCGCGGCGGCGTGCAGGATCGCGGCGACGATCTCGTCGAGCTCCTGGTCCTTCGCGAGGCAGGCGACCGCGCCGGCGTCGAGGAGCGCCTGGCGCTCGGCGGCATCCGCCGACGCGGTCAGGGCGACGACCGCGACCTCCGGCGCGGCCTCGACCACCTGCGCGGTCGCCTGGATCCCGTCGAGGGTCGGCAGGCGGTAATCCATCAGCACGACGTCCGGGCGGTGCTCGACCGCCGCGCCGACGGCGGCCGCTCCGTCGCCGACGGAGGCGACGATCTCGACGTCCGCCCGCATCCCGAGCAGAAGCTCGAGCGCATCGCGGAAGACCTCGTTGTCCTCGACGAGCACGATTCGCACCGGTCGCATCCGCTCGAAGCCTATTCGGCGCCCAGCAGGAGGTGGTAGTGCGGCTGGCCCCCCTCGTGCACCTCGATCTCGAGCTCGGGATGGGCGGACGTGAGCCGTTCGACGAGACCGTCCAGCGGCGGCGGCTCGGCGCCGGTGAGGAGGGTCAGCAGCGTCCGCGGCCGTCCGATGAGTCGCGCGACCACGTCGAACGCGACCTCGGCGAAGTCCTCGCCTGCCGCGACGGGCTCCCCGTCCGCGAGACCAAGCCAGTCGCCGCGCCGGATCGCCAGCCCGTGAAGCTCGACGTCCCGCGAGGCGCGCGTGACCTCTCCGCTCGCGACGGCCACGGCGGCCTCAGCCATCGCGGCGGCGTTCTCGGCCGCTTCGCGCGTGCCGTCGTAGGCCACGAGCGCGGCGAGACCTGCGGGAATCGACTCCGTCGGCACCACCACGGCGGGCCGGTCCGCCTGCTCTGCCGCGTGCTCGGCCGCGAGCCGGACGTTCGGGTTGTTGGGCAGGATGATCGCCTCCTCGGCCTCCAGCTCCTCGAGCGCGGCGACGAGCTCCGCCGTCGACGGGTGCGCGGTCTGCTCGCCCGCCAAGATCCGGATCGTCCCGACCGGCTCGGCGAGCGTCTCGAAGAGGAGCCGGTTCCCCTCACCCGCAACGACGGCGACGACGCCGCTCTTCACGCGCATGGCCGGGACGAGCGAGAGACGCCGCTCGCGGCGTTCCTGCTGCTCGTGCACGTTGGCGATCTCGACGCCCTCGATCGTGCCCGCGGCGGTGCCGAGGGAGAGCGCGGCGCCCGGATCGTCGGTGTGGACGTGCACCTTGAGCGCCGTCTCGTCTCCGACGACGACCATCGAGTCGCCGAACGTCTCGAGCTGCGCCTCGAGCTTTTCGGGGTCGAGCGCGTCCCCCTCGACCACGAACACGGTGCAGTAGCGGTAGCGCGAAGGCTCGAGACGAATCGCGTCGGGGTCGGGAGGCGCGGAAGCCGGCGGTTCCACCGGCAGCACGTCGCCGGTCACCGCGGCGGCCAGCCCGCGGAGGAGCTCGACGAGCCCTGCGCCGCCCGCGTCGACGACGCCCGCCTCCCGCAGGACCTCGAGCTGCTCGGGCGTGCGGGCGACGACATCCTCCCCGTGCCGCACGAGCCCGAGGAGGAAGTCGCCGAGCGGCTCCGACTCGCCGGCGCGCCGCTCCGCCTCCTCCGCGAGCTCCCGGATGACGGAGAGCATCGTCCCCTCGACCGGCCGCCGCACGGCCCGGTAGCCGGCGTCGGAAGCCCCGCGCAGCGCGCGCGCCGTGAGCGCCGGATCGATCCCGTTCGTCGCCTCGGCGAGAACGTCGGCGACGCCCCGCACGATCTGGGAGAGGATGACGCCGGAGTTGCCCCGCGCTCCCATCAACGCCGCCCGCGCGACGGCGCGCGCGAGTGCCGTCCGATCCGACGCCTCCGCGCTGGCGATCGTGTCAGCAACCGCGCGCACGGTCAGGGCGAGGTTGGTGCCGGTATCGCCGTCGGGGACGGGGTAGACGTTGAGGTCGTCGATGCGCCCGCGGCTCCTCTCGAGCGAGGCGAGCCCCGCGCCGACGAGGCTCCGAACGAGCTCGACATCCCCCTCGGCGGTCACTTCTCGCCGGTGCGCACGTCGTCGACGTGCACCTCGACCGCGCGCACGGGCAGCCCTGTCAGGCGCTCTACTTCGTAGGCGACGCGATTGCCGACGCTCGAGGCCACCTCGGCGAGGTTGAGCCCGTACTCGACGACGACGTGGAGGTCGACGGTCACTTCCCCGCCGTCGCGGCCGATCTCGATCCCGCGCGGACGACCGCGCGCCCGGGCGAGCTGCCCGCGCAGCGATCCCTTCATCCCGACGACGCCGTAACACTCGAGCGCCGTCTCCGCGACGATCTGGGCAATCGCCTCGCTCGAGATCGTGATCCGCCCCAGCCGCGTGGAAAGGGCGTGCCCCGCTTCCATCTCGCTTTGGACCGCCGGCGCCGCTCTACGGTTGCGCGACGAGCAGCTGGGACCATTCGTCGCGATAGCCGAGCCGCGCGCTCGTGAGGCCCGCCTCTCGTGCGAGCGAGAGGAGCTCCTCGTCGGTGTAGAAGTGCCCGCGCGTCGCCAGCGGATACGGCGCCGCCATCGTTCCCTTCGCCTCGGGAGCGGTCGTCATCACGGCGACCCGGCCGCGACCGGCCTCGAGGACGCGCCGGATCTCGCGCAGCGCGGCGACCGGATCGGCGAAGAAGAAGAACGCGACGAGGCAGGAGACGGCGGTGAACTCCCCGTCGGCGAACGGCATCGCCTCGACGTCCCCGAGCTCGATGCGCGCCCCGGTCTTCTGGCGCGCGAGCTGCGCCATGTCGCGGCTGTGGTCGATTCCCGCGATCGCGCAGCCCGCCTGCCGGGCGCGGTTCAAGAACGCGCCCCCGCCGCAGCCCACGTCGAGCAGCCGGTCACCGGGTCCAAGAGAGAGCGCCTCGAGCACGGGCTCCCAGAGGAAGCCATGTGCGTCGTCGGCTCCATACGTCGCTCGCGCCTTCCGTCCATGCGGCCGGCGGGCGATACGGTCGGTCATGCGGTCGATCCGCCACTCGCGGAGGCGTTCGGCGAGGCGCATGCGGGCAGCGTGCCACAGGCAGCGGCGTCAGAATCGGTCCATGAGCGACGACAACATCTGGACGGACGAGTGGGACGAGGGCGAGGACTGGTCGGGCGGCGGCGGGAACGCGAAGCGGCTGCCGCGGGCCGACCGGCTAGGCGCGACCGTGTACGAGCTCGGTCCCGGCAACTTCGTCCCGTACCACTTCCACCACGCCTCCGAGGAGATGCTCGTGGTCCTCGACGGCGAGATGACGATGAAGACCGAGGAGGGCGAGCGTCCTGTGCGGCGCGGCGAGGTGGTGATCTTCCCGGTCGGGCCTGCGGGTGCGCACGGCTTCCGCGGCGACGGCGATGGGCGGTGCCGGTATCTCGTTGCGTCGTCGGGTCAGGCGCCCGAGGTCGCCGAGTACCCGGAGCTCGGCCAGATCACCGCGCAGGCGCCGACCGCCTCGCAGACGGGGGAGCGGCTCTGGCTCGTCTACGACGTGCCGAGGCAGGCGGATGGCTGATTGCGTCTTCTGCGACCGGGACCTTCTGCGGCGCGCCGCGGAGGTCTACGTCGAGAACGAGCACTGCGTCTACGCGTCGACCCGAGATCCGCGCGACCCGCCGGACGTGCTCCCCGGCTGCGGCGTGATCGTCCCGCTCGCGCACAAGACGTCGCCGTTCGACTTCAGCCGCGAGGAGTGGGCGGCAACGCACGAGCTGCTCCTGCAGGCGAAGGCTGCCTGGGACGACCGGCTGGCTCCGGACGGCTACACGCTGATCTGGAACTGCGCGCCCGCGGGCGGCCAGGAGACGCCGCACGCGCACCTTCATGTCATCCCGCGCTTCGACGACGAGCCGCTCTCCGGCGCCGGCGGGCGCTCGGCGATCAAGGTTCCGGAGAACCGTCGTCCCGATCCGTTCGCTCCCGGGAACGGGCGCGCGGCGGCGCTGGGACAGCGCTGACTAGAGCGCTTTCTGGACCTTGCCGGCCTTCAGGCAGCGCGTGCAGACGTAGGCGCGCGTCGCCTTGCCGGCGAGCAGCACACGGACGCGCTGGAGGTTCGGCTCGAAGCGCCGCTTCGTCGCCACCATCGAGTGGCTCCGGTGGTGGCCGAAACCGGGCTTCTTCCCACAGATCGCACAGACCTTCGACATCCGGCGGCAGGGTAGCTCATCAGGGTTCGAAACGTCTCGAACCACACTCAGACCAAGGCCGGAGGCTAAGCGGAGCGAAGCGAGCTTAGCCGGAGGCCGGACCGCGCTCGCGCCGGCCTCCGCCGCGCGCGAGCGCACGACACAGCCCTCTCGCCAGAGCCTCAAAGCAAGACTGCACGGAGCCTGCCGGAGACCGCGCTCTCCGGCAGGCGCAGTTCCTTTTCTAGCCCGCGGAAACGCGAAGCGTTTCCGCGGGAGCTACCCCTTGGCCTGCTCGCGCACCTGCGAGAACAAATCGGCCATCTCGAGCGCTGCGCGCGCGGCGTCTGCGCCCTTCTCGATGCGGGCCTCCGCCTGCTCGGCCGTGTCCACGGTCAGCACGCCGAAGGCGACAGGCACTCCGGTCTCGAGGCCGGCGAGCTGGAGCCCGGACGCCGCCTCGCCCGCGACGTAGTCGAAGTGCGCCGTCTCGCCCCGCACGACGCAGCCGAGGGCGACGACGCACGAGTAGCGGCGCGTCTTGGCGAGTGCCATCGCGCCGATCGGGAGCTCGAAGGCGCCCGGCACCGGCATCACGGTGATCCGCTCCTGCGTCACGCCGGCCGCCTCGAGCGCGCCGAGCGCCGACTCGAGGAGCCGGTTCGAGATCTCGCCGTTGAAGCGGGAGACGACGACCGCGACCGTGCGGTCCGCTCCGGAAGGCGACCCCTCAAGGACCGCGACATCGTCCGGGATGTCGAGCTCCCCCGGCAGGTGCCCCGCGGCGGCGCGCTCCGGCTCCTCCTCCTCGGCCGCCGGCTCCGCCTCGGTTTCGATCTCGGTCCCGGCGGCCGCCGCCGTCTCGGGCCCGGAAGCAGACGCGGACTCCTCCTCCGGCTCCTGCTCGCGCGGCCGTGGCCAGCCGAGCGGCTCCGCGACCGCAGTCTCCGGCTTCTGCACGTCCTCCTGCTCGGCAGCCGGGGCCTCGCCCGGCCAGAACCCTCCTGAGCTCATTCGCCCTCCGACTCGAACTTCAGATCCTGGTGATGCAGCTTGTGGCCGAGCTTATCCCGCTTGGCGGCCAGATAGCGAACGTTTTCCGGATGGGGCGGCATCTCGATCGGCACCTGCTCCGTCACCTTCAGGCCGTAGGCCTCCACGCCCGAGACCTTCTTCGGGTTGTTCGTGAGCAGCCGCATCGTGGTGATCCCGAGCTCGGCGAGGATCTGATTGCCGATCCCCCACTCCCGCTCGTCGGCGGCGAAGCCGAGCGCGAGGTTCGCGTCCACCGTGTCGAGCCCCTGCTCCTGCAGCTCGTACGCCTTGAGCTTGTTGAGCAGGCCGATGCCGCGGCCCTCCTGCGCCATGTAGAGGACCACGCCGCGGCCCTCGGCGGTGATCGCCGCGAGCGCGGCCTCGAGCTGCTCGCCGCAGTCGCAGCGGAGGGAATGGAAGACGTCGCCCGTGAGGCATTCGGAGTGGACGCGCACGAGCACGTCGTCTCCCACCTCGCCCATGACGAGCGCCAGGTGCTCGCGCCCGGTGAGGGTCTCGCGGAACGCCGTCGCCGTGAAGAGCCCGTACTCGGTCGGCAGGTGCACCGAAACGACGCGCTCGACGAGCTTCTCGGTCCGCCGCCGGTACTCGATGAGGTCCGCGACGGTGATCATCCGCAGCCCGTGTCGCTCACAGTACGGCACGAGGTCGGGCACACGCGCCATGGTCCCGTCCTCGTTCATGATCTCGCAGACGACACCGGCCGGCGCGAGCCCGGCGAGACGCGCCAGGTCGACGGCCGCCTCGGTCTGGCCGGCGCGGACGAGGACGCCGCCGTCGCGGGCCCGCAGCGGAAAGACGTGGCCCGGCTGGACGAGATCGTGGGGAGTCGACGCAGGGTCGATCGCGACGCGGATCGTGTGCGCGCGGTCGGCCGTGGAGATGCCGGTCGTGACGCCCTCCCGCGCCTCGATCGAGACCGTGAACGCCGTGCCGAGCCGCGCCTCGTTCCGCTGCGTCATGGGCGGCAGGCCGAGCTGTTCGCAGCGCTCGCCCGTCAGGCAGAGGCAGATCAGCCCGCGGGCGTGCGTGGCCATGAAGTTGACGGCCTCCGGGGTCGCGAACTGCGCGGCGACAACGAGATCGCCCTCGTTCTCGCGGTTGGGATCGTCGACGACCACGACCAGCTTTCCGTTCCGGATGTCCTCGATCGCCTCCTCGACCGTCGCGAAGGGCGTGACCGCAGAGCTCACGACAGCCTCGCCGCAAGGAGACGCTCGACGACCTTCCCGAGCACGTCGGCCTCGAGATTGACCTCGTCGCCCGGCTTGAGTCGGCCAAGCGTCGTCACCGCGAGCGTGTGCGGGATCAGCGCGACCTCGAACCCCGCGTCGTCGAGCGCCGCAACGGTCAACGAGACGCCGTCGACGGCGATCGATCCCTTCTCGAGGCAGTAGCGGACGACGCTCTCGGGCGCGTCGATCTGGATGCGCCGGCTGTCGCCGTCGGGCGCGACCGAGCGGACGTGGCCGACCGCGTCGACATGGCCCTGCACAACGTGTCCGCCGAGCGGGTCGCCCACACGGAGCGAGGGCTCGAGGTTCACCGTTCCGCCCGTCTGGAGTCGGCCGAGCGTGGTGCGCGAGAGTGTCTCGGGCACGACATCGAAGGCGAGCCGTCCGTTATCCGCCTCCACGGCGGTGAGGCAGACGCCACTCACCGAGACGGAGTCGCCGACGGCTGCGGTGGCCGCCGTCTCGGGCGCCGCGACGACGAGCCGCGAGCCGTCGAATCCCGAGACGGTTCCGATCTCGTGGACGATGCCCGTGAACATGCAGCAAAGGTTACGGCTCGTGGAGGTACGCCTCGAGGAGCACGTCCTCGCCGGACGGCTCGCCGCGCAGGTGGAGGAGCTCCAGCGGCGCAGCGAGCTCGCCGAACACGTACGGCCCCTCTCCCGCGAGAACCGGAGCGACGAAGAGGAGGAGCTTGTCGACGAGGCCGGCGGCGAGGAACGCCGTCGCGAGCGTGGGGCCGCCCTCGAGCAGGAGCGACTGCACGCCCTCCGCCGCCAGGGTGCGGAGCTCCTCTTCGAGCGGGCCGCTGCGCAGCTCGAGCTCCGAGCCCTCCGGCAGCGGACCGCGGCCGAAGGCGAGCCGCCGGGGCTGGCGCGTCGCGCCGACACCGCGCGCGTCGAGCCGCGGCGCGTCGGCCCGCACCGTTGCCATCCCGACCGCGACTGCGTCCGAGGCTGCGCGCAGCTCGTGCACACGCCGTCTCGACTCCTCGCCCGACACCCAGCGGCGGCCGGGCACCGTGACGCGGCCGTCGAGGCTCAGCGCGGCCTTGTACGTGACGAACGGCCGGCCGAGGGACTTCCACACCCGCCACGCCTCGTTCTGGCGGCGAGCCGCCAGGTCGTCCAGGAGCTGGACCTCGATGCCCCCGGCCCGGAGGCGATCGATCCCGCGGCCGTCGACGAGCGGGTTCGGGTCGCGGGCACCGACGACGACGCGCGCGACGCCCGCGGCGACGACCGCGTCGGCGCAAGGGGGCGTCCGGCCGTGGTGGGAGCACGGCTCGAGGGTCACGTAGAGGGTCGCGCCGCGCGCCCCGTCGGCGGCCTGCTCGAGCGCGATCACCTCTGCATGGTGGACGGCGTCGTACGCGTACCACCCCTCGCCCACGACCTCGCTGTCGCGCACGACCACGGCGCCGACGAGCGGGTGGTCGCCGGTCTTGCCGCGTCCGCGCTCGGCGAGCTCGAGAGCGCGCGCGAAGTGGTTCACGCCACCGTTTGCACGAGCCGGCGGTACGCGCCCGCGAGATCGTCGCCTCCGAAGATCGCCGAGCCGGCGACGAGGAGCGTCGCACCGGCGGCACGCGCGAGATCCGCCGTCTCGTGGTCGATTCCACCATCCACCTGGACGGGGACATCGTCCGGCAGAGCCGCGCGCACTCGCGCGATCCGGTCCGCGGCGTCGGGCATGAACTCCTGGCCGCTGTAGCCGGGATGGATGCTCATGCAGAGAACGAGATCGGCGTCGGCCGCCACGGCTGCCACGTCCTCGGGCTCGCTCTCGGGGTTGAAGGCCACTCCGACCTGGAGCCCGTGCTCGCGGGCGGCGGCGATCGTCCCCGGCACGTCGTCGACGACCTCGTAGTGGAAGGTTGCGCTGTCCCCGCCCGCCCGCGCGATCTGCGGGATGTGGCGCAACGGGTTGTCGACCATGAGGTGGCAGTCGAGCACCCCACCGGCCGCGTGCACGAGCGGCGCGATCGACTGGAGGACGATGGGCCCGATCGTCACCGGCTCCACGAAGTGTCCGTCGCCCACGTCGAAGTGGAAGATGCGGCATCCCGCCCCGAGCAGCGTGTCGATCTGCTCGCCCAGCCGCGCGAAGTCCGCCGCGTAGAGCGACGGCTCGATTTCGACCGTCCGGATCCATTCCCGCCATGCCATTGCGCCGCAGCGATCGTACGTCGCTCAGTCGCGCGCGAGGCGGGCGACGAAGAAGCCGCTCGTCCGATGCACGTGCGGCAGCGTGAGGAGAAACTCCGGCCGCGACGGGTGCGCGAACGCGGGCCACTCCTCCCCGAGCGGCAGCACGCGCAGCCCGCTCGCGTCGACGACGGCCTCACACTCCTGCGGATCGAGCGTGCAGACGGAGTAGACGATCGTGCCGCCGGGGCGGACCCGCTCGGCCGCCGAGCGGAGAAGCGCGAGCTGGAGCTCCGGCAGCGGTTTCGCCCGCCAGCGGAGGTCGGGTCGTTGGGCGAGGACGCCGAGGCCCGAACACGGAGCATCGACGAGCGCCCGGTCGAAGCCCGTGAGCTCGTGCGGCAACGCGGTCGCGTCAGCCTCGACGACGTTCACGTCGTCGTGGCCCATCGCCGCGAGGTTCTCGCGGAGCTCGCGCACGCGTCCCGCATCGATCTCCACCGCCGTGACCTCGCCGCGCAGCTGCCCCGTCTTGCCGCCGGGCGCCGCGCAGAGATCGAGCACGCGCTCGCCGTCGCCTGAGCCGACGCAGAGGCCGGCGAGCTGCGAGCCGCGGCTCTGCGGCCAGATCCTCCCCGCGGCGACGAGCGACTCGTCGACTCGTTCGACGCGGTAGGCGCCCGGCACATCCGTCTCCTGGGCTCCGGGCGGAGGATCGCCGCGGACGAGCCGCACGACCGTCTCGAGCGGCTCGTTCATCGCCCGCATGAGGTCGAGCGCACCCTCCTGCCCGAGCACCCGCACGAACGTCTCGTGAACCCAGTCCGGATAGGACTCCTTCAGCGGCCCGTCCGGCAACGACTCGAGCAGCGGCCCGATCCCCTGCCCGACGCGCCGCAGGACGGCGTTGGTGAACGGGACCGCCCGCTCGAGCCTGGCGCGGCGAACGAGCTCGACCGACTCGTTGGCCGCCGCGTGCGGCGCAGTGTCGGTATAGGCGAGCTGGTACGCGCCGAGGCGCAGCGCCGCCCGCACTGGCGGGTCGAGCTTGCGCACCGGCCTCCGGCCGAGCGTTTCGATCGCGTGGTCGAGCGTCCGCACCCGCTGCACCGAGCCGTACGCGAGCCGCTGCGCGAACGCCCGCTCACGCTCGTTGAGTCCCTCGGCGGCGCTGCGAAAGGCGCGGTCCGCGTAGGCGTCTTGCTCGAAGACGCGCAGCAGCACCTCGTACGCAGCCCGCCGCGCAGGCGAAACCGCGTTCACGGCCTCGGCCAGAGCGGGAAGGTGACCTCGAGCAGCGCGGCGTTCTCCGCCTGCGCGAGCTCGCGCCGGGCGACGACGGGCAGGTCGAGATCGGAGCGTTCTGCCTCGGTCAGTCCCGCGAGGCTCATCGCCGGCCCCGGAGGTACGCGTCGTACGCCATCCGCCGCCGCCCTGCGGGCTGCACCTCGACGGGCTCGAACGAGCCGCTCTCGCCCACCCGAGCCCTCCAGACGATGAGCTCGCCCAGACGGGCGCCGATGTGGGGCGAGAGCGCACGCACCCGGTTCACGAGCTCCTCGCCCGGCGCGTCGAGATCGAGCTCGCGATCCTCCGGCCGGATCTTGTCCGCATAGGTGACGCCCTCGTCGGGTTGCGGCTCGAAGCGCGGTTCGCCCTGCGCGAGCACGTCTCGGAGCAGGTCGGCCGCGACCTCGGCCGCGCGCGCGTACACCAGGCCCGCGTCGTCCTCCGGTCCGATCGGGAACGCCCTCCGGGCGGCGACCGGGCCGGCGTCGAGCGCCTCGACGGTACGGTGGATCGTGACTCCGGTCTCCGGATCCCCCGCCATCAGCGCTCGCTCGACCGGCGCCGCCCCGCGCCACCGCGGCAGCAGGGACGGGTGGACGTTGAGCCAGAGCGCGCCCTCGAGCAGCGCGTTCGGGATCAGCAGGCCGTAGGCGCAGACGACTACCGTGTCCGCGCTGAGCTCGACCGACTCGTCCAGCCGAGCGGGCTGTACGACGGGGATCCCGATCCGCTCCGCGACCTCCTTCGCCGGCGGCGGCGCAACCCGCCGGCCGCGGCCGCGTGGCTGGTCCGGCCGCGTCAGCAGCTGGACGACGTCGTGCTCCGCCGCGAGCCGCTCCAGCACGTCGGCGCCGAACGGCGCGGTCGCGGCGACCGCGATCCGCCGCACGGCTAGCCGAGGACGATCCGCGGGCGCAGCAGCGCGAGCGCCTCGCGGCGCGCCTCGGGCGTAGTCCGGTCGAGGATCAGGACGCCGTCGAGGTGGTCGAGCTCGTGCTGCGCGACCCGCGCGTACGGCTCCTCGAGCTCGTACCGCACCTCGGCGCCGTGCTCGTCCCGGCCCTCGATCGCGATCCTCGCCGGGCGCTCGACGGGGACGACCACACCCTGGATCGAGAGGCAGCCCTCGTCGTCGACCGTGGTCTCCTCGCCGCGCTCGACGATCTCGGGGTTGGCGAGCGCGACGATCTCGTCCTCGGCGACCTGGAAGACGAACAGCCGCTGCAGGACGCCGACCTGGGTGGCGGCGAGCCCGATTCCGTTCGCGTCGGCCATGAGCTGCTTCATGCGTTCGGCGAGCCGCCGCAGGTCGTCGTCGAACGACTCCACCGGTCGCGCGGCCATCCGCAGCGCGGAGTCCGGATACTGGCGGATCTGCGCGAGCGCGATCCGGCGTCGCTGCTCCTGCTCGGGGTCGAGCTGCTCGTCCTTGACCTGTCCCTCGATCTCCGCCATGGAGCGTGACTGTACCCTCGCAGACGTGGATCCCAGGACGTTGCGGGAGATCATGAACGAGGCTGCGAGCGTCGCCGGCAAAGCCGGCGACGCGCGGCCGGAAGACCGCGCGCCTTCGGCGCGCTGGGGCGCGACGCGGCCGGAGACGCCGCGGGAACGGCGCGAGCGCGAGCTCCTCGAGGCCGATCTCGAGTCGAGCCCGGTGCGCGGGACGCCGCTGCAACAGCGGCTGCGCAACTTCCGCCCGGACGCCGACTCGGCCGTCCGCGCGCTCGACGGGCCGAAGATCTGGATGCGTCGGCTGCGGGCGATCGAGGACGCGGTCGAGCAGCACGAGCGCCAGCTCGGGGAGGCCTGGCGGACGCTCGCCCAGGAGCTCGAGGAGCCGGACGAGTTCGCCGCCGCCTGGCACGAGCTCGCCGGCAACTGGAGCTTCGCCGAGGTCAACCAGCTGATCGAGCGCCACAACCGCAACTTCCCAGCCGAGGCCCAACTGCCGATGGATCCGCGCAGCCGCGACTTCATCCGGATCAACGGCCGCCCGTATGTGCGGGAGCCGCTGGACGCGGACTGGATCCTCGCCCGCTTCCCGCCGGACCGGGACGCGGCGCTCAGCGGCGTAGGCTCGACCGAGCCGCCCGATAGCGGAGGCGCCGGCACGTACGGCGCCGGAGCGGGAAATTGACGGCGAGGAGCTCGCCGCTCTCTATGCGGTGAACCGCCGAGGGGCAGCGCGAAAGACTTGCGACTAACGCCGGTTCTCGCGGTGCTGCGAGGCTCCCTCCACCGGGTGCAGCCACGGCTCGCGCCGTTTGATCCAGATCTCGGCCTCCGGCCGTAGCTCGAACGGCGCGTCGTCGAGCGAGCCCAGCTGGAGCTCCACAGCCTCCTCGGCGAGGAGGAACAGGCGCGAGCCGCAACGGGGACAGAAGCTGTCCTCGTCGTAGGTCGCGTACTCGCCGGTCACCTCGAACGCGCTCGGCGGCCACTGCCCGTAGATGGTGTAGGTGCTGCCCGAACGCTTCCGGCAGTCGGCGCAGTGGCAGCGGCCGACGTGGAACGGCTCGCCACGGACGGTGTAGCGGACGGCGCCGCACACGCAACCACCGCTGCGAACGGTTTCTTCCATCGCCGGGGAATCTAGACGCTCTGGGGATCGACGTCGACGACGGCCGCGAGGCCGGCGCGGCGCATGGCGGGCGCAGCGGCCGCGAGCAGCGCCGCCGCGCGCGAGGCGAGCGCGCGCGGTCGCTCGGTCTTCCCGACGAGCTGCGCGCGGTGGCGGCCACGCAGCCTCAGCAGCGGCGCAGGCCCGAGTAGCTCGAACTCGCTCAGGCCCGCCTTCAGCTCTTCGAGCGCGCGGAGCGCCGGCGCAGGCTCCGGCCCGGAGACGAGCACGCGGACGAGGTGCCGGAACGGCGGGTAGCCGAGCGCCCGGCGACGCTCGAGCTCGCCGGCGAGGAAGCCGGCGACGTCGTGGCGTGCCGCGTGCTCCACCGCCCGCGACTCGGGCTGGAACGTCTGGACGAGGACGCGACCCGGCGCGTCGCGCCCGCTCCGCCCCGCGAGCTGGGTGAGGAGCTGGAACGTCCGCTCCTCGGCGCGGAAGTCCGGGAGGCCGAGCCCGGTGTCGGCGTCGACGACGGCCGCGAGCTGGACGCCTTCGAAGTGGTGTCCCTTGGCGACCATCTGCGTGCCGACGAGGACGGCGCGCTCGGCGCGGGCGAAGCGCACGAGCGCCTCGCGGAGCTGCTCGGGCTTCGCGACCGCGTCCGCGTCGAGCCGGATCCGCTCGAGCTCGGGGACGTGCCGCTCGAGCTCGCGCTCGAGCCGCTGCGTTCCGGCGCCGATCCGGGCGAGCTCGGGCGAGCCGCAAGCCGGGCACGTCTCGCCCGCGAGCTCGCGCGCGGCGCAGTGGTGGCAGCGAAGCGAGCCGTCGCCGTGCAGGGTGAAGGCGACGTCGCAGTTCGGACAGCGACGCGTGGCGCCGCAGGCGCGGCAGTGCAGGGCGGGCGCGACACCGCGCCGGTTGAGGAGGACGATCGCCTTGCCACCCCGCTCCGCGAGCCTCCCCAGCTCGGCGAGTAGCGGCGCCGAAAGCGGATAGCCGGTCTCGTGCCGCAGGTCGACGACGCGAACGGTGGGCATGGGCGCCGCGATCCGTCCCCCGAGCTCGAGCCGCTCGAGCGCGTGCCAGGACTCCGGTCGGGGGGTCGCCGAGCCGAAGATCGCGACGGCGCCCTCCAGAGCCGCCCGCTTGGCCGCGACCGTGCGCGCGTCGTAGCGGGGATCCGACTCCTGCTTGTACGAGGCGTCGTGCTCCTCGTCGACGCAGATCACGCCGAGCGACGGGAGCGGCGCGAACACGGCCGAGCGGGCACCGACCACGACGGAGGCCTCGCCGGCGACGATGCGCTCCCGCTCGTCCCGCCGCTCGGCCTCGGAGAGACCCGAGTGGAGCAGCGCGACCCGGTCGCCGAAGCGCGCCCGGAAGCGACCGAGCGTCTGCGGCGTCAGCGCGATCTCCGGCACGAGCACGATCGCGCCGCGGCCGGCGGCGAGCGCGCGCTCGCAGGCGCGGATGTAGACCTCGGTCTTGCCGCTGCCCGTCGCTCCGGCGAGGAGGACGTTGCCGCCGCCGGTCGCCATGAGCCCTTCGATCCGTGAGAGCGCGACCTCCTGCGAATCGGAGAGCCGGGTGGGCGCGGCCTCCGCAGGCAGGGCCGCGCCCGCCGTCACCTCCCGCCGCTCGCCGCGCCGGGCGGGCTGCTGCGGCGCGATCAGGGCCAGCGCGCGGGCGGGCGTCGAGCCGTAGTAGTCCGCGAGCCAGAGGGCGAGGTCCACGAGCGCCGGCGGAAGCGTCTCCAGCACCCGCTCGGCCGCGACCGGCTCGACGTCGGGCGGCGCCTCGGCATCGGCGTCCACCACCACGCCGCGCCGCCGGGCGTTGCCGAAGCGGATCGCGACGACGGCGCCCTTGCCCACGTCGTCCCCGATCTCGTACGTGAACGGCCGCGCGAGCGAGCGGGCGCTGACGATCGGATAGACCGAGGCGAGGCGGGACACGAGCCCCCTATGATCGAGCAAACCCCGGAGGGAGGCATTTGTGGCAGTCGTCTACATCCAGGAATTCCCGGTCGGCGATCGCACGACGACGAACTACGACTTCGTGGCGGAGAAGATCGGCGACGGTCCCTTCGAGGGGCTGATCGTGCACACGGCGGGGTTCGACGACGAGGCGGGTGTGTTCCGGATCGTCGACGTGTGGGAGAGCCGTGAGCACGCCGAGCGGTTCATCGCCGAGCAGCTCCAGCCGCTGATCGAGCAGGGCCCGCAGGCATTCCCCAATCCCGACAACTTCGCCGAGCCCACCCGGGACGGCTTTTACGAGCTCCACCACGTGGTGCGGTAGGACCGGAAGCACCACGGCTCGTTTCGCGTCGACCGCCGTCCTGGCCGGGATCCTCCTGCTGCCGCTCGCGGGTTCTGCGGACGCGACCGGAGGCGTGAGAGCGGTGAGGGTCAGCCGCTGCCCGGGGCCGCCCAACGCCGAGGTGGTACAGGCAGTCGACGGGCGGTACGTGTACGAAGCCTGGATTGGCTGCCGCCGCAGCATCGGTTTCGCCCGGTCGGTCGACGGCGGCCGGAGCTTCGGGCCGTCGCGAGCGGTCCGCGGCTCGTCGCATCGGCCCGGCCTGCACACGTGGGATCCCGCGGTCGCCGTCGCTCCGGACGGGACCCTGTACGTGGCATACATGGTCGGCGCGTTCGTCCAGACCCCTGGCGGCGCGGTCCGCGAGATGCGGCCCGCCGTCGCGGTCTCGCACGATCACGGACGGTCCTTCGACCGGGTCACGCGGCTGCCGGTCCCGACTCCGCGGACGGTGCGCGGAAACTGGGGCGACCGCGAGTTCGTGGCCGTCGCGCCGGACGGGACCGTGTACGTGACCTGGGATTACGGGCCGAGGGCCGACGAGGTGCGAGTCGTCTGTCTTCGCGCGGGCAGCTGCGTATTCGGCGGAGGCGACTTCAACGCGGTGATCCAGAAGTCGTCGGATGGCGGGAAGACCTGGACGAAGCTCACCCCGATCAGTCCCGGCTTCCCGCTGGGCGGCGTATACAGCGCTCCCATCGTCGCCGAACCCGACGGAACGCTCGACGTCCTCTACTGGCGCCACCCGACAAACCCGAAGACCCTCGCGGTCTCGCCGGGGCACGAGTACTTCATCCGTTCGACCGACGGCGGCACGGCGTGGTCGCCGCCGGTCGCCGTCGACCCGCAATCCGGCACGATCGGGCTCAGGGAATGGTGGATCGACGGCTCCCTGGCCGTCGACAGTGCCGGAACTCTCTACGTCGCCTGGGACACCCAGCGCGGCTCCCACGACACCGCGTGGCTCGCCTGGTCGACGAACGGCGGCAAGCGCTGGTCCGCGCCGCTCCGGGTCGCCTCCAGCCGATCGGGGCACTTGACCGAGGTCGCCGCGGCGGGGCGCGGCAACGTCTACGTCGCGTGGCAGACCGACGTCGGCGGCCACGGGTACGCGACCTTCGTGCGACGGATCGTGGCCGGGAAGGGCTGGACCGGCCCGGCCGTCAGAGTCTCCCCTGCGTATGGGAACCCGAAAATCTGGCCCGGCGACACGTTCGGTCTCTCGACCGTGAACGGGTCCGCCCTCCTCAGCTGGGGCAGCGCGACCGGAGGGCAACGCTTCTCGGAGATCTACGCCGCAGCGATCACGCTGCCGGCGCGCTGAGTCCTAGACGCCGGACGCGCTGACGACGAAGTCGGTGGCGAAGCCCAGCAGCACGCCGGCGACGACGAGCCACGTGACGAGCGCGGTGCGGCCGTAGCTGCGGTTGACGGCCATCAGCTCCTGCACAACGTAGAGGATCGAGCCGGCGGCGACCGCGAAGAAGACGACGGAGACCGCCTCGCTCGACCAGGCCTGGCCGAGCGCCGTCCCGAGGAAGGTGGGGCCGCCTCCGATCAGGCCCATCAGGCCGAGGAAACCCCAGCTGGGGCGCGAGCCTTCCCCCGCCAGCGGCCCGCAGATGCCGAATCCCTCGGTCGCGTTGTGCAGCCCGAAGCCGACGATCAGCGTCACCGCGAGGCTGATCGAGCCGGCGGCGGCCGCCTGGCCGATCGCGAGCCCTTCGCCGAAGTTGTGGACGCCGATGCCGACCGCGATCAGGAGGGCGAGCTGCTTGCCGGGCGTCAGGTCGTCGAGCCAGCTGCGGTGCCGGAACTCGTCGACCGCGGCGGCGCCCGGGCCGACCATCGTCGTCACCCGCCGGCTGGCCCGGCGCCGCATCCAGACCGCGTAGTGGACGAGCCCCATCAGGCCGAGGGCGAATCCCGCCGCCCCGATCCCCGAGAGCCAGGCGAACCGCCCCCAATGCCGCCCCTCGAGCGCCGACTCGACCGGGTCGACGGCACCCGTGAGCACGTCCCAGAACAGGAAGAGCAGGATTCCGGTGGCGAGGGCCGAGAGACACGCGCGCACGATGGGGCCGAACGTGTTCACGCGTCCGACGGGCAGGCCGAGGAAGATCGTCGCGCCCGCGATCGCGCCGAGCAAGAGGATGTGTCCCGTCGTCATGTCGGTTCCACGCCTGCCCGTGTAAGGGTGCCCTTACACGCAGGCTCGCGGGCAATATAGCTGCGTGCCGGCCGCGGGCCACTCCGTCGACGAGTACCTCGAGACGATCTACTTCCTCGCCTTCCCGATCGGCGAGTACATGCCGCACGGCGCGGGCTCCCCGCCCCTCGCGTCGCGCGTCGCCGAGATGCTCCACGTTTCGCGCGCGTCCGCCGGCGAGATGCTGAAGCGGCTCGAGGCCGAGGGCCTGATCGAGCGCGGTGCCCGCAAGGAGGCGCTCCTCACCGAACGCGGTCGCGAGCGCGCGGAGCGCGTCGTCCGCAAGCACCGGATCATCGAGCGGCTCCTCACCGACTTCATGGGCTACACGGGTTACGAGTCGCACGAGCGCGCCGATGCCCTCGGCGACACCTTCACCGACGAGATGGTCGAGCGGATCGACGACAAGCTCGGCCACCCGCAGCGGTGTCCGCACGGCTGGCCGGTCGACCCGGCCGTCGAGCAGGCCGAGAACGCGGAGCTCGCCCCGCTCGTGACCCTGCCGGCCGGAACGCGGGCGACGATCGTCCGCCTCGCCGAGCACGACGGCGATCTCCTGCACTGGTTCTACGACCAGGGGCTCGTGCCGGGCACGAGCATCCTCGTACGCACGGCCGAGCCAGCCGCGGATCAGTTCACGGTGGCGATCGAGAAAGTCGGGGAGCGGGCGATCTCCGAGAAGGCCGCCGCGGGATTGTTCGTCAGGCCGGCGTAGCCGCGCCAAGGCCGGCGGCCTCGCGCAGCGCTTCGGCGCGGTCGGTCGCCTCCCACGTGAAACCGTCGCGGCCGAAGTGCCCGTAGGCCGCCGTCTGCGCGTAGATCGGACGCCGCAGGTCGAGGTCGCGAAGGATGGCGGCCGGGCGCAGGTCGAAGTGCTCGTGGACGAGCTCCTCGATCCGAGGCACCGGGATCGCCTCCGTGCCGAACGTGTCGACGAGCACCGAGAGCGGGTGCGCGACGCCGATCGCGTACGCGACCTGGATCTGGCAGCGCTCGGCGAGGCCGGCCGCGACCACGTTCTTCGCCACCCAGCGCGCCGCGTACGCCGCCGAGCGGTCGACTTTGGTCGGATCCTTGCCCGAGAACGCGCCGCCGCCGTGGGGCGCGGCGCCGCCGTACGTGTCGACGATGATCTTCCGCCCGGTCAGCCCGGTGTCCCCCATCGGGCCGCCGATCACGAACTTCCCGGTCGGGTTGCAGTAGACGAAGTCGCGGTCGTGCTCGAGCCGCCGCTGGTCGTAGAGATCCTTCGGCAAGATCGGCTCGATCACGTGCTCGATCAGGTCCGGCTTGAGCAGCGTGTCGCAGTCGAGCCCGTCGCGGTGCTGGGTCGAGATGAGCACGCGCTCGATCTCGACCGGCCGCTGGTGGCCGTGCTCGTCGCGCTCGTAGCGGACGGTGACCTGCGTCTTGCCGTCCGGACGGAGGTACGGGAGGACGTCGGCCTTGCGAATCTCGGCGAGTCGCCGCGCGAGCCGGTGCGCGAGCATGATCGGCAGCGGCATCAGCTCGTCGGTCTCGTTCGAGGCGTAGCCGAACATCATCCCCTGGTCGCCCGCTCCCTCGCGGTCGAGCGGGTCGCTGTCGCCGTGCTGCTCCTCGTACGAGTGGTCGACCCCCTGCGCGATGTCGGGCGATTGCTCGTCGATCGCCACGATCACGCCGCACGTCTCGGCGTCGAAGCCGAACTTCGCGCGCGTGTAGCCGATCTCGCGGACCCGCTCGCGGACGAGCCGCGGGATGTCCACGTAGATGTCGGTCGTAATCTCGCCGGCCACGACGACGAGGCCGGTCGTGATCAGGGTCTCACAGGCGACACGTCCATCGGGGTCGTCGACGAGGACCGCATCGAGCACGGAGTCGGAGATCTGGTCAGCCATCTTGTCGGGATGGCCTTCCGTCACAGATTCCGACGTGAAGGAAAAGGAGCGGCTGGACATGGCGGGCAGGCTAGCTGGTAGCTCGCGAGTGCTGCGCACTCGCTCGCTGGGATAAGGAACTCCGCGCGGCCGAGAGCGCGGTCTCGGCCGCGCTCCGTGCTGTTTCGTTTTGAGCCGTGGGGCGGGAGGGTTGTGCCGTGCGCTCGCGCGCGGCGGAGGCCGGCGCGAGCGCGGTCCGGCCTGCGGCTAGGCTCGCTGCGCTCCGCCTAGCCTCCGGCCTCTGGTGGTTACGCGGTTCGAAGCGTTCGAACCCTGTTTCGGTCCAGGCGGCGGCGTAATGGCACGTTACGCCGCCGCGGAGTAGCGGGCGAGCACGCGCAGCCTGCTCGCCCGCGACGGAACCGAACGACCGAAGCCCGCAACGACAAGCAAAGCCCTACAGCACGGAGGGCCGGGGAGACCGCGCTCTCCCCGGCCCGGAGTTCCTTAGCCCGGCTCGCGAAGCCGAAGGCTTCGCGAGCTATTCCTCGGTTGGTGCACGCCCCATCAAGCCCTCGGCGAGCTCGGTGAGGCTCTGACCCGAGAGAACCGCGCAGACGCCTTCGGTGATCGGCAGCTCGACGCCCAGCCGGTGCGAGAGGTTGCGGAGGATCGGCGCCGTCGTCAGCCCCTCGACCGTCTGGCCGATCTCCGCGACTGCCCGCTCCGGGGTCAGTCCCTGCGCGATCAGCTCGCCGGCGTGGCGGTTGCGCGTCTTCGCGCTGCAGCAACTCACGACGAGGTCGCCGATGCCGGCGAGGCCGGCAAAAGTTTCGGGCCTCGCGCCGGCGGCCTCGCCCAGCCGTGTCATCTCCGCAAGCCCGCGAGCGATGAGCGACGCCTTGGCGTTGTCGCCGAGCCTGAGCCCGTCGACGCCGCCTGCCGCGAGCGCGATCACGTTCTTCGCCGCCGCGCACAGCTCGACCCCGACCACGTCCGGATTGACGTAGGCGCGGAAGAGGCTCGAGTTGAGCGCGTGCTGGAGCTGCCCCGCGAAGAAGCCGTCGTCGCTCGCGATCACGGCAGCCGTGGGCAGGCCCTCGGCGATCTCCTCGGCGATGTTGGGACCGGAGAGCACGGCAACCGAGCGGCCGCGAACGCGGGTCGAAAGCCGCTCGCCGGTTTCCGGATCGAGTCCTTTGACGAGGCTGAGCACCGGGGAATCTCCGGGCAGTGACTCGACGACTTCGCCGAAGGCGCTGCTCGGCACCGCGGCGACGACAACGTCGACGTCGGCGTGAGCGTCGGCGAGCGGAACCGCCTGCGCCGCGCTGAGATCGACGCCCTGGAGGTAGCGCGGGTTCCAGCCCGTGCGCGCGATCGTCTCGGCCTGTTCAGGCGAACGACACGCGAGGACGACGTCGTGGCCCCGATCGAGCAGGACGCGCGTGAACGCCGTCCCCCACGAGCCGGCTCCGACCACGAGGAAGCGCATCGTCAGGATCGTTTCACGAAGTCGATCGAGACCGGTACGCCGTCGAGGCCGAAACGCTCGCGGAGTCGGTTCTCGACCCAGTAGCCGTAGTCGCGCGTGACGAGCCCCGGATCGTTGACGGAGAGGCGGAGACGCGGCGGCCGGACCCGCACCTGGGCGCCGTAGAGCAGGTTGAGCCTGCGTCCGCGCGGCCCGCTGGGCGGCTGCCGCGCCGCGCGAAGCTCCGCGAGGGCGCGGTTCAGCTCCGGCGTCGGGATTCGCGCGACGTGCCGGTCGAAGAGCTCGGCGACCCCGTCGAGCAGCCGCTCGAGGCCACGCCCCGTGTGCGACGAGACGGCGACGAACGGCGGGCGCTGGCGCAGGCGACGGCGCAGCTCCCCGCGGACGTCCTCCACGCCGATCGTCGTCGTGTCCCACTTCGAGAGGACGACGAGCGTCGAGCAGTCCGCGTGGCGGGCGACGTCGGCGACCGCGATGTCCTGCTCCACGATCCCCTCCGTGGAATCGATCAGGACAAGCGCGACGTCGGCCCGCTCCGCCGCCTCGAGCGCGCGCAGCTCGGAGTAGTACTCAATGCCCTGCCGGTGCCGCCGCTTGCGACGGAGGCCGGCGGTGTCGATCAGGACGAAGGTGCGCTCGCCGCGCTCGAGCACCGTGTCGACGGCGTCCCGGGTCGTGCCGGGGATCTCGCTCACGATCAGCCGCTCACGGCCCAGGAGCGCGTTGACGAGGCTCGATTTGCCGACGTTGGGGCGGCCGAGGATCGCGACGCGGATCGCGTCGTCGGGCAGCGACGGCCTCCCCGTCGGCGCGAGCCGCTCGAGCTCCTCGACTACGCGGTCGAGCAGGTCGCCGCTGCCCGTTCCGTGCAGGCCGGAGATGGGGATCGGGTCGCCGAGCCCCAGCCGGTGCAGCTCGAGCGCGAGCGGCTCCTGGCCCGGATCGTCGATCTTGTTCGCGAGCAGGAGCACCGGCTTCCGCGCCTCGCGCAGGATCTGGGCCACCTCCTCGTCGCCGGGCGTCACGCCGACGCGGGCGTCGACGACGAAGAGCACGAGATCGGCTTCGGCGACCGCCTCGTGCGCCTGCTGCGCGATCGCACGCGTCAGCGGCGTCCGGTCGGCGATGTCGACGCCGCCGGTGTCGACGAGCACGAACCGCCTTCCGGTCCACTCGCACACGAGCTCCTTTCGGTCGCGCGTCACGCCGGGGCTCTCGTGCACCACCGCTGCCCGGGTCTCGGTCAGCCGGTTCACGAGCGTGGACTTGCCGACGTTCGGGAAGCCGATGATCGCCACCGCGCCGATCAGCGGCGGAGGCGGCGGCGCGGGCAGCTCTCCCGCGTCTGTGTCCTGCGCGTCCGTCACCCGGGAAGCGTGACCGGCGCCGCGTCGTCCCGCACCGGTGGCACCGCGACGCGCGGCCTCCCCGCCTCGTGCAGGTCGCACAGCCAGACCCACAGCCGGTGCAGCTCCTCCTCGATCCGCTCCGAGGCCTCGCGATAGCCCTTGCTCCCGCGCGGCAGCCCGTCGAAGCGCATCGGCTCCCCCCACGCGATCGAGACGGGTGCGAAGTTGCCCAGGCGCCAGCGCTGCGAGCCGTGGATCGCGGCGCAGACCACCGGCACGTCCTCCTGCAGCGCGACCATTGCCGCCCCGGGCTGCACCGGCCCGGGCACGCCGCTCCGCTGCCGCGTCCCCTCGACGAAGACGCCCAGGGCGTTCCCCTCACGTACGACCTCGCGCATCCGCCGGACGGCTTCGCGGTCGGACTCCCCGCGTCGGACGGCCAGCGTGCCGAAGCCGCGAATCACCTGCCCGAGCCCCGGGACCCGGTGCGCCTCGACCTTCGCGAGGAAGTAGAGGTTGCGCGGAGAGGCGTAGCCGATGCAGGGGATGTCGATCCAGGAGAAGTGGTTGATCGCAAGCACGACACCCCCGCTGCGCGGCATCCGCTCCGCGCCGTAGGAGCGGAGCAGTGTCGCAAGCGCCGCCGGGAGGCCGAGCAGCGGCTTGCCGAACGTCCAGACAACGTCCTCGGACTTCACGCCGCGGACCGCTCGCGCACGAGCAGCTCGATCCGGTCAACGACGTCCCCGACCTCCAGGCGCGTCGTGTCGATCTCCGTCGCGTCGGGCGCCGGCTGCATCCGCGCCGCGTCGCTCTCGTCCCGGAGGCGCAGGTCGGTGGCGAGCGCGTCGGCGCCGATGCCCGGACGCTCGGCGACCCGACGCTTCGCGCGCTCCTCCCGCTCGGCCACGAGGAACACCTTCACCTCGGCGTCGGGCGCGACGACTGTGCCGATGTCGCGCCCCTCGATCACGACGTCGCCGTCCCGTCCGAGTTGCCGCTGCCGCTCCCGCATCACCTCGCGCACGGCGTGGTGGCGGGCCACGACCGGCACCATCCGGTCGACCCGCGTCTCGCGGATCGAGGCGGTGACGTCGGTGCCGGCGATCCCGACGCGGTCGTCCTCCGAGAAGAGGACGGGGTTCTCGCGCGCCAGCTGCGCCAGCGCCTCGGCGTTGCCGAGGTCGAGCCCGCGTTGCATCGCGAGCCACGTCAGCGCGCGGTACATCGCCCCGGTGTCGAGGTAGCGAAAGCCGAGCCGCTCCGCGAGCGCGCGGGCCACCGTGCTCTTGCCCGCGCCTGCGGGCCCGTCGATCGCCACGATCAAGGTCGCCTCACCGCCTCGTCACCGACTCCAGGAGCTCGTAGAAGCCGGGGAAGCTTATAGCGGCCGTGTCGGCGCCCTGGAGCGCGACACCTTCGCGGGAGGCGAGGCCGGCGACCGCCCCGAGCATCGCGATCCGGTGGTCGCCGCGCGCGTCCACGCGGCCGCCGCGCAGGCGCGCCGGGACGCCCGTGATCGTCCAGCCGTCCGCTCGGGAGTGGATTCGGGCGCCGAGGGCCCGCAGGCCGTCGGTGACCGCCTCGATCCGATCCGTCTCCTTCACGCGTAGCTCGCTCGCACCGGAGACGCGGGTCTCGCCGCGTGCGTGCGAGGCGAGGATCGCGACGAGGGGCAGCTCGTCGACGAGGCCGGGTACCTCGTCGGCTCCGATCTCGGTCGCGATGAGCTCGCCGGGCTGGACCTGCACCGACGCCACGGGCTCACGGCCGGCGCGGCGCCGCTCGAAGACCGAGACGCGGGCACCCATCCGCTCGAGCACGCCGAGGAGCCCCGTTCGCCGCGGGTTGACGCCGACGTCGTGGATCGTGACGTCGCTGCCCGGGACGAGGGCGGCCGCGACGAGGAGCGGCGCGGCGGAGGAGAAGTCGCCGGGGACGACGACGTCGGCGAGTCGCAGCGCGCCCGCCGCCTCGACCGAGACCGAGGTGGCGCTGCGGCGGACCCCGGCGCCCGCCGCCTCGAGCATGAGCTCGGTGTGGTCGCGGGTCGGGATGCGCTCGACAACCGTCGTCGCCCCCTCGGCATTGAGACCGGCCAGCAGGACCGCCGACTTCACCTGCGCGCTCGCCACCTCCGGCTCGTGGTCGATCCCGTGCAGGGCCGACGAGCCGCGGACGACGACCGGCGCGTGGCCGTCGGTCGTCTCCACGCTCGCCCCCATCCGTCGCAGCGGTGCGGCGATCCGCTCCATCGGCCGCGCGGCCAGCGACTCGTCGCCCGCGAGCGTGAACTCGCCCTCCTGGCCAGCGACGACGCCGGCCAGGAGCCGCATGAGCGTGCCGGCGTTGCGGCAGTCGACGGCGCCGGGGCGCAGGCCGCGCAGCCCCACGCCGTGCACGACGAGCTCGTCGTCGGCGACGTCCTCGACCTCGACGCCGAGCGCACGCACCGCGTCCACGGTCGCCTGCGTGTCTCCGGAGCGGCCGAAGCCGTGAACCTGCGTCTCCTCCTCCGCGAGGGCACCGATCAGTACGGCGCGGTGCGAGATCGACTTGTCGCCGGGCACGACCACGTGCCCGACGAGTGAGGCAGCCGGTTCGATCCTCAACCGATCGTGCGTCCCATGAGGGACGCGAGCGCACGGATCTCGTTGGCGAAGTCGCCGAACTCGGCGGTCGGGATCTGCTGCGCGGCGTCGCAGAGCGCCTCCTCCGGGCGCGGGTGCACCTCGACGATGATCCCGTCGGCGCCCGCCGCGACCGCGGCCCGGGCGAGCGGCAGGACGAGATCGCGGCGCCCCGCCGCATGGGACGGATCGACGATCACCGGCAGGTGCGTCTCCTGCTTGAGCACCGGGATCGCGCCGATGTCGAGCGTGAACCGCGTCGCCGTCTCGAAGGTCTTGATCCCCCGCTCGCAGAGGATCACCTCCGAGTTCCCCTCCTTGACGATGTACTCCGCGGCCATCAGCAGGTCCTCGACCGTCGACGAGAGCCCGCGCTTGAGGAGCACGGGCTTCGGCGCACGGCCGACCTCCGAGAGGAGCGAGAAGTTCGACATGTTGCGGGCACCGATCTGGATCACGTCCGCGGCCCCGACAACCGCCTCGACGTGGCGGGGATCCATGAGCTCGGTGACGAGCGGCAGCCCGGTCTCGGCGCGTGCCTCCTCGAGGATCTCGAGCGCCTCGTCGCCGAGCCCCTGGAAGGCGTACGGGGATGTGCGGGGCTTGAAGGCACCGCCGCGGAGCATCGTCACGCCCTCGGCGGCGACGGCGCGCGCCGTCTCGAGGGTCTGGTCGCGCGTCTCCACGGTGCACGGCCCGGCGATGAAGCCGAAGTAGCCGTCGCCGATCCGGCGCCCGCGCGCCTCGATCACGGTTGGGTCGGGGGAAAGCTCGCGCGAGACGAGCTTGTACGGCTTGAGGATCGGCAGGACCTGCTCGACGCCGGCGTAGCCCTCGAGCGGCAGCGCCGCGAGTAGCTCACGCTCGCCAATCGCGCCGATCACCGTCGCCTCGCGGCCCGGCGTGACGAGCGCGGAGCAGCCGGCCTCGTCGAGCCGGGCGACGACCTCGTCCACCTGCTCGGAGGTGGCGCTTGCGCCCATCACGATGAGCAGCTCGGGTGCGCCGGTAATGGCCATTGGCGGATCCAAGCGTACCCGGGTATCCTCGGCCCGAATGCAACAGGTCTGCGACAGCTGGTGGTGGCAATCCGAGCGGTAGCCCGGCCCCGCAGCCGTGCCCGCTCTCCGAGACCTCCCGCCGGGAGGTCTTTTCGTCTCGTCAGGAGCCCACGATGACCGATTCCAAGCCACGCGTCTTCTCCGGAATCCAGCCCACGGGCCGGAAGACCCTGGGCAACTACAGCGGTGGCTTCCGCCAGTACGCGCAGACGCAGGCGACGCACGACGCGTTCTTCTGCATCGTCGATCTGCACTCGATCACCGTCGAGTACGACCCGAAGGAGCTGCGCGAGTCGACCCTCGACCTGGCGGCGATGCTGTTCGCGACCGGGCTCGACGCCGAGAAGTCCACCGTCTTCTGCCAGAGCCACGTCACCGCGCACGCGGAGGCGGCCTGGCTGCTGGCGGCTGTCGCCAGCTACGGCCAGTTGGGTCGTATGACGCAGTTCAAGGAGAAGGCCGACCGGCACGAGTTCGTCTCGGCGGGGCTCTTCACGTACCCGGTGCTGATGGCCGGCGACATCCTGCTCTACCAGACCGATCTCGTGCCGATCGGCGACGACCAGCGCCAGCATCTGGAGCTCGCGCGGGACGTCGCCCAGCGGTTCAACCACCGCTACGGCGAGATCTTCCGCGTGCCCGACGGACAGTTCCCCGAGGTGGGCGGCCGGATCATGGACCTGCAGGAGCCGACGAGCAAGATGTCGACGACGCTCTCGTCGGAGCAAGGCGCGGTGTACATCGTCGACCCGCCCGACGCGATCCGCAAGAAGTTCAAGTCCGCCGTCACCGACTCCGGCCGGAAGGTGCGCTACGACCCGGCCGAGAAGCCGGGCGTCTCGAACCTGCTCGAGATCATGAACGTCGCCACGGGCGAGCCGATCGAGGCGCTCGAGCAGCGGTTCGACGGCGCGGGGTACGGCGATTTCAAGGAAGCCGTCGGCGAGGCGGTGGTCGAGCTGCTGGGGCCGATCCACGAGCGCTTCGAGGCGCTGCGCGCCGACGAGCGCGAGCTGCAACGCCTGCTCGCGGTGGGCGCGGACAAGGCGCGGCGGGCGAGCGAGCCGACGCTCGAGGCGATGTACGAGCGGATGGGATTCGTCAAGGCCGAGGCCGGGCGCCTGTTTGGCGCAGCCCGGCCCCGCGGTTTGTAAGTCTCCCGCCGAGCGGGGTCACAGCTTCGTATCGATCGCGTCACCACGGCGCACCCCACGCGCCCGCCTGCGGCGGCGAGGCTCTCCCCGCCAGCTGAGGATCGAGGTCAGAGAGCAACCCAAGGGGGAGGTCGATGAAGAAGCTGACAGCAATGGCGGCACTCGCAGCCGCCGGAATCGCCGTGCTCGTCGCCGTCCAGGTGGCCGGCGCGACGGGGTCTGGAGGCGCCGCGCCCAGTGCGAAGCCCACCTCGTGCCAGCTCGCCAACGGCATCAAGCACGTGGTCTATCTGCAGTTCGACAACACCCACTACAACCGCGACAACCCGAGCGTCGCGTCCGACCTGGAGCAGATGCCGCACCTCCTGAACTTCCTCCAGGAGAACGGCACGCTCTTCACGAACGACCACACGATTCTCATCTCGCACACCGCAGGCGGGATCCTCTCCTCGCTGACCGGTCTCTACCCCGACCGCCAGGGGCAGACCGTGTCGAACAGTTACGACTACTACCCGGCGTCGAAGATCCCGAGCTTCACGAGCTCGTTCAAGTACTGGACGAACCCGGTGGATCCGACGAACGACCCGAAACCGAACATGATCACCGACACCGGCAAGAACACGCCGGCGCCTTGGGTGCCCTTCACGCGCGCGGGCTGTGACGTCGGCGGCGTGGGAACGGCGAACATCGAGCTCGAGAACAACTCGACCGCGACGACCGGAGACATCACGCAGGTGTTCGGCACGGGATCGCCGGAGTGGAACGAGACGGTCGCCAATCCGCAGCAGGGGCAGACGGACTTCGTCGGCATCGCCATCCACTGCTCCCAGGCATCGACGAGCAAGTGTGCGAACAATTCCAACGCGAAGCCGGACAACCTGCCGGACGAGCCCATGCCCGACGGCTCGCCGGGCGGCGGCTACACGGGATTCCAGGCGCTCTACGGCGCGAAGTACGTCGACCCGGCGGTCGCGAACGGCAGCGCCTGCGTCAACGACACGAGCGGACACGCGATCACCGATCCCGACGGCTACTGCGGCTTCCCCGGCTTCGACGGGATGCTCGCGCAGAACACGCTCGGGTACGTCGCCGCGATGCAGGAGTCGGGGGTTCCCGTCACGTACGGATACATCTCGGATGCCCACGACCTGCACTCGCCGATCGCGTCGAGCGACTCGTACTCGAGCTCGGCGACCGGGCCGGGCGAGCTCGGGCACCTGCAGCAGCTGCAGGCGTACGACACGGCCTTCGCGAACTTCTTCGCGAACCTCAGCGCCCACGGGATCGACCAGCGGAACACGCTCTTCGTCGTCACCGTGGACGAGGGCGACCACTTCGCGGGCGGGGTCGGCACGGCGCAGCCCGGCCAGAACTGGCTGCTCTACAACCACACCACCTGCACGAACCTCTCGCAGTGCCCGGCGAACCAGATCGGTGAGGTCGCCACGAACATGAAGGCGCTGACGAGCACGGTCACGACGAGCTACGACATCCACTTCGACAGCGCGCCGGCCTTCTACCTCAACGGCCAGCCCGCGCCCCCCGACCCGACCGTGCGTTCGCTCGAACAGCTCCTGGGAGGGCTGACCGCAACCGATCCGTACGTTCGGGACAACAACGGGGTGCCGCAGACGGTGCCGCTCACGGAGGCTCTCGCCGCCCCGGTCGAGCTCCAGGCGTTGCACATGATCAACGCCGACCCGAGCCGGACGCCCACTTTCGTCGACTTCGGCAATCCCGACTACTTCTTCCAGGCCTCGAATCCGTGCTCGAACGTCTCGATGTGCGTGCTCTCGAACTTCGCCTGGAACCACGGCGACATCCAGCCGGAGATCGGAAACACGTGGGTCGGGATGGTCGGCCCGGGGATCGCGCACCGCGGGGACGGGCTCGACCCGGCCACCTGGACCGACCACACGAACGTGCGACCCACGATCCTGTCGCTGGTCGGCCTCAAGGACGACTACACCGACGACGGGCACGTGCTCGTCCAGGCTGTCAAACCGCATGTGCTCCCGGGCGGGCTCGCGGGCTCGAAGATCCCCGACCTCGAGAACGCGTTCGAGCAGCTGGACGCTTCGTTCGGCGAGTACTCGGCCGACACCCTCAGAGCGTCGACCTTCGCCCTGGAGGGATCGGACAGCGACTACAGCACGTTCACGTCCGACATGGCGAGCCTCGAGCCCCAGCGCGAGGCCCTCGCCACGACGATCAGGAACGCCTTGAACGACGCCGCGTTCAACGGCGGCGCGATCAGCGACGCGCAGGCAACCGACTGGATCAACCAGGCGAATGACCTGATCAGCCAGGCTGCCGCGTTACCGCACTAGCGAGCCGCTTTACCTCGGAGGGCTCGAGCTCCCGCCACCCCGCGGGCTCGAGCCCTTCGAGCGTCAGCCCGGCGTAGGCGCTGCGGTGCAGCCGCGTCACCGGGTGGCCGACCGCGGCGAGCATCCGCTTCACCTGGTGCTTGCGGCCCTCGTGGAGGACGAGCTCGACGCGCCCCGGGCTAAGGCGCCGGGCACGGGCCGGTGCGGTGCGGCCGTCGTCGAGCTCCACACCCTCGCGGAGCCGTTGCAGCGCGTCGTCGTGCGGGTCGCCCTCGACGTCCGCCGCGTACGTCTTCTCGACGCCGTATCGCGGGTGCGCGAGCCGGTGCGCGAGCTGTCCGTCGTTCGTGAGCAGGAGGGCTCCGGTCGTGTCGGCGTCGAGCCGTCCCACGGGGACGACCCGTGGCTCGGCCGGCACGAGCTCCACGACCGTCGGCCGCCCGTGCGGGTCGCTCGCGGTCGTGACGACGCCGGCGGGCTTGTGCAGGAGTACGTACGCGAGCCGCTGCCGGGCTACCTCCCGTCCGTCGACCTCGACCCGGTCGCGGGCACCGACGACGGTGTTGAGCAGCCCGGGCTCGCCGTTGACGGTGACTCGGCCGGCCTTGACCAGCTCGTCTGCTCGTCTCCGCGAGGCCACGCCGGCCCGGGCGAGGAACGCATTCAGGCGCATCCTGAGAAGATAAGCGCGTGCCGCACTACATCTCGCTCATGCGCTGGACGTCGCAGGGACGCGTGGGGCTGCCGGCATGGCGCGACCGGATCGAGGACGGCGAGCGCGAGATCGAGGAGGCCGGCGGCAAGCTCGTCGGCGTCTGGGTGACGCTCGGCCGCTACGACGTGGTCGAGGTCTTCGAGGCGCCCGACGACGACACGGCGCTCGAGATCATGACGAGGCTCGGCCGCCACGGAGCCGAGCAGACCGAGACACTCCGCGCCTTCACCCGCGAGGAGGCAGAGGAGATCATCAAGAAGCTCTGAGAACGTGGCTCTTCCGGCCACGTCCGGTAGCTGCTACCGGACACGGCCGGTTGGAACGTGCTCCGAGCGGGCGCTCTTCCGCTTCGCTCCGCGGAAACATGGGCCAGGGCGGTGACTGCTTGAGACACGTCCGGTAGCTGCTACCGGACGTGTCCCTTCGAGACAGTTAGGCGGAGCGCTTTTCGGCGACCGCGTGCAGCCGCTCGCGGATCTCGGCGGCGTCGGTGCCGACGTCGTCGAGGCGCGGCAGCTCCGAGATGCTCTCGAGCCCGAACACGCGCTCGAAGAGCGGCGTCGTGCGGTAGCGGACGGCGCCGCCGGCGGCGCTGTCCCGACCAGCTTCCGCGATGAGGCCGCGCTCCACGAGGTTCGCGACGGCCGATTCGGCGGCCACGCCCCGGATCCGGGCGATGTCGGGGCGCGAGCAGGGGCCGAGGTACGCCACGATCGCAAGCGTCTCGAGCGCCGCCTGGGAGAGGTTCCGCTGTGCCGGCCGCTCGAACAGCCGCGAGCACGCGGCCGCCTCCTCGCGCCCGGCGCGGAAAGCCCAGCCGCCGGCGACCTGCTCGAGCACGATGCCGCTCCGCCCGTCGGCAAAGCGCTCACCGAGGAGGCGCAGCGCGTCCTCGACCCGTGCCGGGTCGTCTTCCGCCGCAGCCGCGAGCTCCTCGACTGGGAGCGCCGCCGAGGTGACGACGAGCAGCGCCTCGAGGGTCCGCGCGAGCTTGTCCAGCGGATCGGCCGGGATCAGGCGGAGCGGACGGTCCATGCAGCGGTCCTTTCCTGTTGGGGAGAGATCTCCTTCGTCGGCCGGCGCACCCGGATCGGCGCGAACGGCGCGGCCTGCTCGAGCACGAGCTCGCCGGCGCGGCGCAGCTCGAGCACCGCGAGGAACGCGGACGCCTGCTCGAGTCGGGTGAGCTCCTGCACCTCGGCGTCGAAGTCGAAGCGCGACCGCCGTCGAAGCAGCGACCGGAAGCGTTCGAGGAACTGTGAGACGGGCGGGAAGCGCAGCGCCATGTGCACGAGCGAGACCTCGGGCGGCTCCTGCGCGAGCATGCTGAGAGCGCGCGCAAGCGCCGCCGGATCCTGCGGAGCGAGCGGGGTCTCGACCCTCGGCGCGAGCGGAGCCGGCCCGACGCGGAAGTAGCGGTCGCCCTCCGCGGCCAGGCGCTCGCGCAGCCAGCCGGCCGCCTCCTTCGCGCGCCGGTACTCGGCCAGCCGCCGAGCGAGCTCCTCCGCCGCCTCCTCCGGCTCGAGCTCGGCGAGCTCTGCCGTCTCGTCGGGGAAGAGCGCGCGCGCCTTCAACTCGAGCAGCGCCGCGATCAGCACGAGGAACTCGCCGCACGCCTCGAGATCGAGCTCTTCGCGCTCGGCCAGCCGTTCGAGGAAGGCGGTGACGATGCCGGCGAGGTCGACGTCGCGCAGGTCGAGCTCCTCCTTGAGCACGAGCGCGAGCAGCAGGTCGAACGGGCCCTCGAAGGCGTCGAGGTCGAGCTCGAGCTCCCGCACGATCACGGCCCGGACCCTAGTGTCGTTATCGGACGCGGCCCTTCGGGACCGCCATGCGGGGACCGGTCGGCACCGGCCGCGCCTTCGCCCCTGCCGTCGCCGCCGACGGCGCCCGGAGGAACTGCCACCAGACGAAGAACGCGACGGCGAGTAGCCAGACGCCGAGCGAGACCCAGAAGTTGACCCGCATATGGAGGAAGTAGTTGGACGGGTCGATCCGCAGCACCTCTTCGAAGGTGCGGAAGGTCGTGTACCAGACGACGTAGAGCGCGAAGAGCGCGGGCCGGCGCAACGTGAAGCGGCGATCGAGCCAGAGAAGGAGGCCGACGCCGAGGAGATCCCAGACGAACTCGTAGAGGAAGGTCGGCTGGTAGTAGCCGAACTGCCCGGACGACTGGTAGCGCGGCTGGATCCCGGTCTGGTGCGCCTGGTCGATGCGGAGCGCCCAGGGCAGGCTCGTCGGCCGACCGTAAAGCTCCTGGTTCCAGTAGTTGCCCCAGCGCCCGATCCCCTGGGCGAGCAGGAGCCCCGGCGCGACGGCGTCCATCATCAGCCGGATGCTGTTTCCCGAGCGGTGCACGACCCAGGCTCCGACAGCGACGCCCGCCGGGATCGCGCCCCAGATGCCGAGGCCGCCGTCCCAGACGGCGGCGAAGCCCCACCAGTGCCGGTGGATCGCCGGGTCCTGGTTCCAGCTCGTCAGATCGTGGTACAGGCGCGCGCCGACGACGCCGGCGATCACCCCCCAGAGAGCGACGCGGAAGACGAGGTCCCAGTCGCCTCCCCAGCTCACCCAGCGGCGACCCGTCAGCCAGATGCAGCCGGCGATGCCGAGGAGGAGCATCACGCCGTACATGTGCAACGTCAACGGCCCCAGGCTGAAGGTGCCGTTCGACGGGGACGGGATGGAGCCCAGGACGACGCCGGTCACGGACCGCATTGTGCCCGGGACGAGCAGCGGGCGTCAGCTCAACCCAGGATGCGGACTGCGAGCTCGGGCGGGCAACCGCGCCGCACGAGCTCGATCGCCTCGTGGAGGTCGACCTCGAGCCGGGCGGCGAGAGTGATTGCGTCGTCGCCCGCGTAGCCCACGCGCATGAGCTCGGCAGTGCGCCAACGCTCGACGCGCTCCAATTCCGTCTCGACGATGTCGTACGTCGCAGGCATCCGCAGTCTCCGACTCACACTTTCGGGAAACGGCGGCGATTGGATCTCCCCCTCCGGGGGGATTTCGCAGTACTACTGGACGGCAGCGCCGCCGAGGAGGTGGCGCACGGAGGCGAAGAAGTCGGGCTGCGGGTCGACGCGGTAGTCGGGCCCGAGCTCCAGCAGCTTCGGCCCGAGCGACGTGACGAGGTCGACGAAGACGGGCGCCTCGCCGGGGAAGTCGCGCACCAGGCCCGCCAGCTCGCGGATCACGCCTGCCGGGGCGCTGCGCGCGTCCACCTTCAGCCGCACCTCGCGGCGCTCGGGCGTGGCCTCGAACGCCGTCACCTCGAGCGCGACGAGCTTCGTCTCTCCCTGCTGCTTGTGGTCCACGCGGCCCTTGACGACGAGCACGGCGTCCTCGACGAGCAGTCCACGCGCCGCCGCGTACGTCGAGTTGAAGACGACGACCTCGACCGAGCCGGTCACGTCCTCGAGCTGGACGAACGCCATCGGCTCGCCCTTCTTCGTCGTCGTCGTCCGCAGACCGGCGACCAGGCCTCCGACGAGCACCGTCTCGCCCTCGCGTCGCCGCTCGAGCTCGGCGAGCGTGCAATCGGTCTTGCGGCGCAGCTGGTCGCGCACCGCGCTGAGCGGGTGTTCCGAGACGTAAAGGCCGAGGCTCTCCTTCTCCAGGCGCAACAGGTCGGCCTTCTCGAACTCGCCCTCCGGGATCGTCGCGTGGTGCCGCGACGACGACGCGGGCGAGTCGCCGAGGTCGAAGATCGACGCCTGACCGAGCAGTCGGTCCTGCTGCTGCCTCTGGCCGTAGGAGAGCGCGTCCTCGAGGACGTGGAGCATCCCCTGGCGGGACGCGCCGGTCGAGTCGAGGGCGCCGCAGCTGACGAGGGACTCGAGCGCGCGCTTGTTCGCCACTGCGGGATCGACGCGCTCGGTGAAGTCCCAGATCGAGGCGAACGGTCCGCCCTCCTCCCGCGCCGCGACGATCGCGCGGCACGTCGCCTCGCCGACGTTCTTCACGGCGTTGAGGCCGAAGCGGATCTTGCCCTCGACGACCGCGAAGTCGACCTGCGACTCGTTGACGTCGGGCGGCAGCACCTCGATCCCGAGCTCGTCGCAGGCGGCGACGTAGAACGGCACCTTGTCCTTCGTGTTCATCACGGAGGAGATGAGCGCGGCCATGTACTCGCGCGGGTGGTTCGCGCGCAGCCAGGCCGTGCGGTACGCGATCAGCGCGTAGCAGGCGGCGTGGGACTTGTTGAAGGAGTAGTCCTGCGCCTGCTCCATGTCGGCCCAGAGCTGCTGCGCGACGCCGGCCGCCGTGCCGCTCGCGGCACATCCCTCGAGGAACTTGCTCTTGAGGGACGCCATGAGCGCGTGGATCTTCTTGCCGATCGCCTTGCGCAGGTCGTCGGCCTCGGCGGGCGAGAAGCCGGCGATCTGCTTCGCAATCTCCATGTACTGCTCCTGATAGATGCAGATGCCGTACGTGGAGGCCGTGATCGCCTTCAACCGCTCGTCGGGGTAGCTGACCCGCTCCTTGCCGTTCTTGCGTCGCGCGTACCCGGGGATGTATGCCATCGGGCCGGGCCGGTAGAGGGCGACGAGCGCGATCAAGTCCTCGAACTCGGTCGGCTTGACCTGCCGCAGCGCGTCGCGCATGCCGGAGGACTCGAACTGGAAGACGCCCGTCGCCTCGCCGCGCGCGAGCATCTCGTACGTCCTGCGGTCGTCGAGCGCGATCGTCGAGATGTCGAGGCCGGGGACGAGCGCGACCGCCTTCTCGATCACGTCGAGGTTGCGGAGGCCGAGGAAGTCGATCTTCAGCAGCCCGATCGACTCGATCACCGCGCCCGAGAACTGGGTCACGACCTCCTGGTCGGTGCCCTTCTGCTGGACGGGGACGAGGTTCGTGAGCGGCTCGGCGCCGATCACGACCGCGGCGGCGTGGATCCCGTCCTGGCGGGTCAGCCCCTCGAGCGGCTGCGCAAGGTCGACGATCTCCTTCGCGGCCGGGTCCGAGTCGTAGGCCTGCTTCAGCTCGCCGCCCGGCTTGAGGCAGTCCGCGAGCGTCTGGCCGGGCCCCTCCGGGATGAGCTTCGCGATCCGGTCGACGACGCCGTAGGGATGCTCGAGCACGCGGCCCGCGTCGCGGACGGCCGCCCGGGCGGCCATCGTCCCGAAGGTGATGATCTGCGCGACGCGGTCCCGGCCGTACTTCTCGCGGACGTAGTTGATGACGCGCTCGCGACCCTCCACGGCGAAGTCGATGTCCATGTCCGGCATCGACTTCCGGCCCGGGTTGAGGAACCGCTCGAACAGGAGGTCGTAGCGGATCGGGTCGAGATCGGTGATCTCGAGGGAGTAGGCCACCAGGCTGCCGGCCGCCGAGCCGCGGCCCGGGCCGACGCTGATCCCGTTCCGCTTCGCGAAGCCCACGAAGTCGGCGACGATCAGGAAATAGTCCGAGAAGCCCATCTCCTTGATCGTCTTCAGCTCGAACCTGAGGCGGTCGCGCAGCTCGGGCGTGACGGTGCCGTAGCGCTTCGCCGCGCCGGCCTCGACGAGTTCGACGAGATACTCGAAGGCGTCGCGGCCCTCGGGCGTCTCGTACTTAGGCAGCAGGATCCGGCCGAGCTCGATCTCGACGTTGCAGCGCTCGGCGACCTCGAGCGTCCGCCGCAGCGCGTCCTCGCGGCCGGGGAAGTCGGCGGCCATCTCGCCGGGTGTCTTGAAGTAGAAGTGGTCGGTCTCGAAGCGCCAGCGGTCCGGGTTCTTGAGCGAGTCGCCCGACTGGATGCAGAGGAGCGCCTCGTGGGCGCGCGCATCCTCGTGCCGCAGGTAGTGGACGTCTCCGGTGGCCACGAGCGGCAGACCGCGTTTCTCGGCCAGCTCGACGAGCTGCGGGTTGATCCGCTGCTGGACGTCGAGGTGCGCGTTCTGGAGCTCGACGTAGACGCGGTCGCGGCCGAAGACCTGCTCGAGCCGGTCGAGCTCGGCCTCGGCGTCGGTGCCCCGGTTCTCCTCGAGCGCCTTGCAGACCCGGCCCGAGAGGCAGCCCGAGAGGGCGATCAGGCCTTTGCCATGCCGCTCCAGCAGCTCCCAGTCGACGCGCGGCTTGTAGTAATAGCCCTCGAGATAGCCGAGGGACGAGAGCTTGATCAGGTTCCCGTAGCCCTCGTTCGTCTCGGCGAGGAGCGTGAGGTGGGCGTAGCCCTTCTGTTGCACGCGCCGGTCGTTAGCGACGTAGACCTCGCAGCCGACCACCGGCTTGACGCCCTCGTTGCGGGCGGCCTTGTAGAGGTCGATCGCGCCGGCGAGGGAACCGTGATCGGTGAGGCCGACGGCCGGCATCTCGAGCTCGGCGGCGCGCCTGGCGAGGCCCGGGATCCGGCAGGCGCCGTCGAGGATCGAGTACTCGGAATGGACGTGAAGATGGACGAACGGCGCTTCGGGCACGGGGAGTCGAGCTTAGCGCCGGCCCGTGACGGCGCTCGCGCTGCGAGACTTCGAGCCATCGCCCGGCGTCGCCTCGTCCCGCTCGCTCTCGTCGTCACTGCGCTGCTCGCGGTCGTCGCGATCGCGGCGCACGGACGGCCGCTCGGCAAGAGCAGCGGCACCGGCAGCGGGCTTTCCGCCTCGTTCTGGGACTACGCCTTCACGACCCTCCTTCTGGTGGAACTGATCCTCGGAGTGGTCGGAATCGTCGGCTTCTTCCTCTTCCGCCGGACGCGAGACGAGCAGCGGTCCTTTCACGCCCGGACCGCTCGCTCCCTCGCCTTGCTCCTCTTGATCGTGGCGCTCCTCACGCTCCTCGCGCGGAACGCCGACCTGCGTCATCTGCTGCACCGCCACCAGCCGCCGGCCGCGACCCTCACTCGGCCCGCCCAGCCGGGCGCCGGCGCCCCCGCGGCGCACGATCGCTCGTCGCCGAGGCGCGTGCACGTTCGCTGGGAGGAGCTCGCCGTCGTGCTCGGGCTGCTGCTCGTGCTCGGCGTGCTCGTCGTGGCCACCCGGAGGCGCCTGGGCCAGCCGATCCAGCGAGGCCGCGCACCCGAGCTGCTCGCCGCCGCGCTCGACGAGTCGCTCGACGACCTGCGGGCCGACCCCGACCTCCGCCGGGCAATCGTGGCCGCGTACGCGCGGATGGAGACGGCTCTCGCCGCCGCCGGCCTCCCGCGCCACCCCGCCGAGGCGCCTCTCGAGTACGTGGAGCGGGCCCTTCTCACGCTCGACACGAGCGCCGCCGCCGTGCGCAGGCTCACCGATCTCTTCGAATGGGCTAGGTTCAGCCAGCATGAGCCAGAGCCGTCGATGAGGGACGACGCGGTGGATGCGCTCATCGCGGTGCGCGACGAGCTGCGTGCCTCGGAGCTGGTCACCGCGTGAAGCTCGCTCGGCGGCTGGCGCTTCCGGTGCTCGCGGCGACCGTCGCCCTGGTCGTCCTGCTCGCGCTCCGCCCGCTCTCGACGTCGCGGGCGCTCGCGATCTGGGTCGTGCTCGTCGCCGCCATCGCGCTGGTCCTGCTCGTCCGCCACTCGCGCGTCGGCGCTGGGCGGCGCAGCCGCTTCGACGCTGCCCTTCGCCCGCGCGAGCCCGAGAACCCGCTCCCCGCTGAGCTCCAGCGGATGGAGCGCGAGCTCGTGCTCGGGATTGCGGACGCGACCTACGCCCACCGCCGGTTGCTGCCGCTGCTGCGCGCGGCCGCGGCCGCGCGGCTGGCGTGGCACGGGATCGAGCTCGACCGGCGGCCCGGGGAGGCCGAGGCGCTGCTCGGCGACGACGCCTGGGAGCTCCTCCGGCCCGACCGTCCAGAACCGGGTGACCGGCACGGCCCGGGCGTGCCGCGCGAGCGCGTCGCCGACCTGATCGAGCGGATCGAGTCGCTGTGACCGCGCTCGCCGAGCTGCGCGAGCGCGCCGAGCTGATCCTCGCCGAGGTGGAGAAGGCGGTCGTGGGCAAGCGCGGGCCGCTCGAGCTGATCCTGCTCGCGCTGTTGAGCGACGGCCACGTTTTGCTCGAGGACTACCCGGGGCTCGCGAAGACGCTGATCGCCCGCTCGTTCGCGCAGGCGACCTCGCTCCGCTTCGCGCGGATCCAGTTCACGCCCGACCTCATGCCCGGCGACGTCACCGGCTCGCAGATCTTCGACCAGCGGACGACCGACTTCGTCTTCCGACCGGGCCCGGTCTTCGCCAACCTCCTGCTCGCCGACGAGATCAACCGTGCCCCGCCGAAGACGCAGGCGGCGCTGCTCGAGGCTATGCAGGAGCGCCAGGTGACGATCGAGAACGCAACGCACCGGCTGGAGCCGCCCTTCCTCGTCCTCGCGACGCAGAACCCGATCGAGTACGAGGGCACGTATCCCCTCCCCGAGGCGCAGCTCGACCGCTTCCTCGTGCGCATCTCGGTCGGCTACCCGGACCGCGACGACGAGATCGAGATGCTGCAGCGGCGGCTCGAGCGCGGCGTCGACGAGGTGGAGCTCGAGCCCGTCGTCGACGCGGCGACGCTGGTCGGGCTGCAACAGGCGCTCGAGCAGGTGCACGTCTCGGAGGCGATCGAGGGCTACGTCGTCGACCTCGTGACCGCGACGCGCGAGTCGCGGCGGCTGGCGGTCGGCGCGAGCCCGCGCGGCAGCATCGCGTTGCTCAAGCTGTCGCGCGCGAAGGCGGCGCTCGCGGGGCGCGACTTCGTCACGCCCGAGGACGTGAAGGCGGTCGCGGTGCCGGCGCTCGCGCACCGGCTTATGGTGCGACCGGAGCTGTGGGTGCAGCGGCTCCGCGGCGAGGACGTCGTGGAGGAGGCGCTCGAGACGGTGCCCACTCCGCCGGCGGAGGACAGGTTGCGCACCGCCGAGGCGTGACCGGCTTCACCTCGCCGCGCCTGACCGCATACGCCTCGCTCGGGGCGGCTGGGCTCGTCGCCGGCCTCGCGTTCGGCCGCGTGGAGCCGGTCGCGCTCGCGGCTCCCTTCGTGCTCGCGCTCGTGGCGGCCGTCGCGGGACGCGAGCCGCGGGTCTCCGTCCGCCTCTCGCTCGACCGCGACCGCGCGCTCGAGGGGGACAAGGTGACCGCGACGATCGAGCTCGCGCCCGCAGCCGGCGTCGACCGGTTCGAGCTGCTCCTGCCGCTGCCGCCGGAGCTGAGCGCAGAGGAAGGGCCGGGGCGTGCGCTCGTGCTTCGCGGCACGGAGGTGCGAACTGTCGACCTGAAGCTGCGATGCGAGCGGTGGGGGGCGTTCTCGGTCGGGCCGCTGCTCGTCCGCGCTCGCGACGTGCTCGGCCTTCGCTCGTGGGAGGGCGAGGCGGGCGAGCGGCAGCCGCTGCGTGTCTACCCGAGCGAGGAGACGCTCCACTCCCTCGTGCCGCCCCTCGAGACGCAGGTCTTTGCGGGGAACCAGGTCTCGCGGGTGCGCGGCGAGGGCATCGAGTTCGCCGACCTGCGCCAGTGGCAGCCCGGCGACCGGGTGCGGCGCGTCAACTGGCGCGCGAGCGCGCTGCGCGGCGAGCTCTGGGTGAACGAGCAGCATCCCGAGCGGAACACCGACGTCGTCCTCTTCCTCGACACGTTCGCCGAGGTGCGCGTGCAGGGCCGGAGCACGAACGACCGCGCCGTGCGAGCCGCGGCGACGCTCGCGCACGGCTACCTGCAGCGGAAGGACCGCGTCGGCCTCGTCGGCTTCGGCGGTGTCCTCTCCTGGCTGGTGCCGGAGTCGGGGACGCGGCAGCTCTACGCGATCGTCGACACCCTGCTCGCGAGCGACATCGTCGACAGCTACGCGCTGCGGGGCGTCGACGTCCTGCCGCCGCGGACGCTCCCGCCGAAGGCGCTCGTGCTCGCGCTCACCCCGCTCCTCGACGACAGAACGGCCGCCGCGCTTCTCGACCTCCGCGCGCGGGGCTACGACCTGATCGTGGTCGAGGTCTCTCCCCTCGAGCTGCTCGAGCCGGATCCAGCCGCGGCGGCCGACCTCGTCCACCGGCTCTGGCGGCTGTCGCGTGACGCGCTGCGCTGGCGCTACGAGCAGGTGGGCGTTCCCGTGGTGACCTGGCGCGAGGGAGTTCCCCTCGCCGCCCCGCTGGAGGAGGTGAACGCATTCAGGCACCTCGCCCGGCCCGCGTAGCCACCGCCGCGGGCGCGGCTGCGGCCTACGGCGGCGTCGTCGCGGACGCGCTCGTCCGCGGCGGCTCGGCCGCGCCGCTCCTCGCGCCCGTGGCCGGCCTCGGGGCCGTGGCGCTCCTCGTCGCACTCCTGTTCGGTGGCCGGGGCCTCGGCGTCGCCCTCTGGCTGGGAGCCGCGACGTACGTGGCGGGCGTCGTCAGCGCGGAGCATCACCGAGTCGACGCGACGGCCCCGCTCGTGGCCGTGCTCCTCCTCCTCTGCGGCGAGCTTTCCGCGTGGTCGCTCGACGAGAGGTGGGGGCTGCGCGCGGACGCCGCGCTCGCGTGGTGGCGGGGCGCAGCAGTCCTGGGACTCGCGCTCGCGGGTCTCGCGGTCTCGGCGCTCGTGCTCGCGCTGAGCGCGGTGCCTGCAAGTCACGGCCTGGCCTGGACAGTGGCCGGCGCCGCCGCCGCGGTGGGCGCCGCGGGAACGGGCATCTGGGTCGCGCGGCGTTAGCGGGTGCGTCGGGCGTAGCATCGCTCGCCCAGGCGAGCATCTGGCTAGCACCCGAGCCTGTCTGCCACCCGCTAGAGCGCCAGGTGGCAGACAGACGGATCTGAAGAAGTAGGCGACCTAGAAGCCGCTCAAGAGACCTACGCACTGACCGGTCGTCTTGTGGCCGACGATGTTGAACTCGCCGGGGATGGCCCCTCCGGTCAAGCGCGGGCCGAGGTTCTCGCAGTTGAGATTTTTCCCGATCGTGTTGACAACGACGCTGACCGCGGCGTTGCCGTCGTCCTCCGGGTCGGTCGCCGTGATGTTCGTCAGCGTCAGGTTGCCGCCGATATGGCTGAACAGCACTCCGAGCCATTCGGGCATGACGTCGCTGACCGTGAAGTTGCCGCCGACCGCGTTGTTCTTCAAGGCCCAGGGGATGTCGCCGCCTCCTCCGGTCAGCGTGACGTTCCCGTTGACCGTGATCCCGTTCAGCAGAACGGTGTCAGCATTGGTGGCGGTGACATTTCCGTTGATGGTGATGACGGAGTGGCCATCCTCCTCCACGGTGCAGGGGTGTGCCGCGTGAGGGACGTAGCCGAACGGCTGGCAGCAGAGCCACGCGCACCTGGACACCCCGCTCTGGCCGCGCGGTGAGTGAGTGGCTCGCAGCCGACTGGCCATTCGCGAACGTCCAGTACGCCCCGCGTACTTGACTGCGATACTCGCGCGCGTGGGCGACGTTGATCCCCTAGGCACGCGCACGCAGGCCCTCGACGCCTTCCTCGACCAAAAGGTGAAAGAGGGCTACGTGGTCGAGACCCGCACGCGCACGCACGCCATCGTCTCGCGACGCCCGAAGGGTCTCAAACGCTTCACGAGCGGCGCCGACCCCGGACGCTATGTGGTCGAAGTCGACGAAGATGGAAGCGCGACGATGCGCCCGGCAGAGCCGCGACGCACGTAAGCCGCCGGAGGGCGATGGACAATCTGGGCCGCGGCTGACAGTCTCACAGGCACCCAAGAGGAGGGCGAACATGGCGAGCAAGGACAAGAACACCAAGAAGAGCATGGAAAAGAAGCCGGCTCAGAAGACGCTGAAGGAGAAGCGGCAGGCCAAGAAGGCGAAGAAGTAGCCCGGCCAAGCAGCCCGCAACACAAACTAGGGTCGGCCCCGTGACCCTTCAACGGATGGACAACGTCGGGATCGTGGTGGAGTCCCTCGATGCCGCCGTCTCGTTCTTCGCCGAGCTCGGACTCGAGCTCGAAGGGCGAGCCACGATCGAAGGAGAGTGGGCAGGGCGCGTCACCGGACTGGGCGACCAGCGCGTCGAGATCGCCATGATGCGCACGCCCGACGGCCACGGCCGGCTCGAGCTCTCGCGATTTCTCACGCCGCCGCCGGTCGCCGATCACCGGAACGCCCCGGTCAACGCTCTCGGCTACCTCCGCGTCATGTTCGCGGTGGACGACATCGACGACACGCTCGCCCGGCTCCGCAAGCACGGCGCGCAGCTCGTCAGCAGCGAGGTGGTCCAGTACGAAGACATGTATCGGCTCTGCTACATCCGTGGGCCCGAAGGACTTCTCATCGGACTGGCGGAGCAGATCGGCTAGGGCATCTCGGACCCCGCCCGCTCAGGCGAGCACGCGCTCGAGCGCGGCGCGGTCGGTCGGCTCGCCGTGCGCGGGCAGCACGAGCTCGACCGGCAGGTCGAGCAGCGGACGGAGCCGTTGTGCGACCTCTTCGCGCGTCACGTGCTTGCGACCACCGAGCTGGATGTCCAATCCGCCGCCGACGTTGGAGAGCGAATCGCCGGTGACGATCGCGTTGATCGACGGCAGCCACAGGATGAGGTCGTTCTCCTCGCGGCCCGCGTAAGCCGTGATCCCGAAGGGCCACGCGCCGGGGGCGTGGAAGTGGCCCTCGCCTTCGCCCGCGCGAAGCCAGGCGAGGTCGTCGCTCTCCATCCCGCGAACCTGCTCGGGATCGACGCCGAACTTCTCGACCCAGTCCTGCCAGGTGTCCGCGGGCGGCGTGTGGATCGGCAGGCCGAGCGCGCGGGCGTCGCGCTCGTGGTACGGAGCGGTGATGACGACCGCGGTTGCCCGCTCGCGGAGCTCGTCGGGGACGGAGAGCGGATCGAACAAGACGAACTCGTCGCCGAGTTCGATCCCGTACGACGAGGCGAGCTCCGGCCACCACTTTTCCTCGGTCCAGGCGGGATGCGGCGTCTGCCAGTGCCAGACCCCGGGACGCAGCTCACGCATGAGGCGGAATGCTACGCGCCATCGTTCTCGCTCGACAGCGCATAGCAAGTTTGGGGGATTATCCCCTTAGTACAGGAAGGTGGGGTAAGGTAGTTGCCTCGCCTAACTCCATTTAGGAGTGCGTTCATGTTCGGACTTCTCGCTGCGATCCTAGGCAAGTCGGGGCTCGGTTACTGGAGCAATATCTGGTCGATCATCGGTGGCCTGATAGCCGCTCTCATCCTCGGGTTTGCTGTTTCACGCGAGATCTGGAAGTGGTTTCACAGGCCTAGGCTCGTCATTGAGTTCGGCAACGGTAAAGAATTCAACCGAAGGCTCTCGACTTCGTCACCCGACCTGGTCTATTTCACATCAGGAAGGGAGATTGAGGCTGCGTTCGCAAAGGTCTTGAAGGTCCGCGAAACCAAGGGCAACCTCGCTAGGGATGTGGCCATTCGTGTTGTAGATGTTCGAACACCCGGAGAGCGGCCCGACCTACCGATCAATCTCCAATGGATGCATTCGGTAGACGAGACGACCGATATTCAGCCAAAGGGTCACCGCATGGCGATGCTGCAGCGGCTGATCTCCTCTCTGCACGAGGATGGCCGCTACTGGAACACGAATGGGGCGCTCGATACCTCTGCGCGACTACAGCAAGTCACGGTTGAGCTTCTAATCGCGGGAAAGCGGCATCGTCGGGCGAAGCTCGCTGTCGCCGACGCATGGCCTGGACTTCAGCTTCGCATCCTCACCAAGGACGTCCCGCTGCCCGATCCAATGCTGTATCCGCGAGTCGCAGCGGATGACGAGGAGCAAGGAAAACTCAGTCGGCTTTGGCGACGAGTTCTTTCATCGGGAGAGCATCACCATGAATAAGGGCCAGCACCGTGTCTCTGAACAGGTAGGGGTTGTCGCGGTTGTTGTACCGCCATTCCAGCTCGTCGAGGTAAGCCGGCAGATGCTTGACGGAAAGCTGGTGGTAGCTGCCGATGATGCTGCGCTTGAACAGCGACCACACGTTTTCGATCGTCTGCGTGTGAACCTGGCCGCGCACCCATTCCTCGCGGAAGTGGTTGACCGATTCATGGCGCGTGTCCTCGTCGCCGATCCCGATGTACGGCTTCCAGGAGTCCGTGAAGATCGCTTCGGCCTCGTCAGCGACGACCTCGTTGAGGAAGCCGTGGAGCGTCGCGCGGCTGGGGACGTTGCCGATGCGGAGACGGACACTGCCGTCGCGCTGGACGGCTCCCATGACCATCTGACGCTGCTTCTGCCCCTGCCCTTGACCGCGATGCTTCCCGCCGATCCAGGTCTCGTCAGCCTCCACGATCCCGACGAGAAGCTGCTCTTTGTCGTCGGTCTCCACCGCAGCCCGGATGCGGTGGCAGAGATACCAAGCGGTCTTGTAACTCCGGGTTCCGAGAAGCCGCTGCATCTGCTTCGCGCTGATCCCCTTCTTGGACTCGGTGATGAGGTAGATCGCCAGAAACCACTTCCACAAGGGCAGATGGGAGTCGTGGAACAGCGTTCCGGACGTGACCGAGTATTGGTAGCGGCACTCGCCGCACTCCCACTGATTCCGCGCCTTGATCCGCGATGCTTTCTTGGACTCGCAGCGCGGACACTCCGGGCCGTCCGGCCAGCGCAAATCCTCGAGATAGTCGCGGCACTTGGCGTCGGTCCCGAACTGTTCGATCAGGTCGGGCAGGTTCATCTCTTGAAGGAAGGTCGTCTTTGCCATGGCTAGACCTCGCTCGAAAAAGCCAGCCCACGAGCTGACGAATGACGAAGTGATGCGGCAGCTATTCCCGAAGCCCGTCGTGGACAAGGCGAAGAAAGAAGCTGAGGAAGCTGGTCGGAAAAGGCCACATAAATGACCCTATATCCTCAGCATCCCTGTGTCAAGGGGATAATCCCCCAAGTTTGCTATGACTTCGACCGTGGCGAGGATCAGCTACAACGAGGAGACCGCCGCGGCATTCAAGGCGGTTCGTGAGGTCCCGCGCGAGGGACTCGTGGAGTGGCGCGAGGCGATACGCCGTCACCTACGCCCGTCGAAGGGCATGACCCTGGTGGACATCGGCGCCGGGACCGGTGCGTTCGCCTCTGCCTTCAGCGAGTGGTTCGAGCTCAGCGTCCTCGCGGTCGAGCCGTCGGCCGCGATGCGGGAGCGCATCCCGCGCACACCGGCCATCCAGGTGTTCGAGGGAGACGCGACCGCGCTCCCGCCGCCGGACGATTCGGCGGACGCCGCGTGGCTCTCGCTCGTCCTTCACCACATTCCCAACCTCGAGCTCGCCGCACGCGAGATCCGCCGCGTGCTCCGCCCCGGCGCCCCGGTCCTGATCCGGCAGGGCTTCCCGGGCAGGCTGGACCGGGTCGACCTCGTCCGCTGGTTCCCCGAGACCGCCCGGACGGCCAACAGCTTCCCTTCCCTCGCGGACACGTGCGAGGCGTTCGCGGCCGCGGGATTCCACCGGGAGGCTCTCGAGCAGGTTCGCGAGACGTACGAGACGAGCCTCGCGGACTTCCTCGGCCAGGTCGACACGTTCCGCCACGCCGACACCACCATGCGCAACCTCACCGAGGAGGAGTTCCTCCGCGGCAAGGAACGCCTCCGCCGAGCCGTACACAGCGGGAACCCGGAGCCCAGAAGCAACTGGCTCGATCTCCTCGTTCTGCGCTGATGGGCAGCTCAGGCCGGCACGTCGACGACCTGTTGGATCATGCCGCCGTCGATGACGTAGCTCGCGCCGGTCACGTACGTCGCCTCCTCCGAGCACAGCCACCCGACGAGCGCCGCCACCTCTTCGGGCTTGCCGGGACGGCCGAGCGGCACCTCCGGGTCGAGCCGCTCCGCATCGGCCTGGTTACGCGGCGTCGCGATCACGCCGGGTGCGACCGAGTTGACGCGGATTCCGAACTGCCCGAGCTCGAGCGCGAGGTTCCGGCTCAGCATCCCGAGCGCCGCCTTCGCTGCCGCATAGACCGAGAAGTCAGGGCGCGGGATGTGCTCGTGGACGGACGTGATGTTGACGATCGAGCCGCCGCCCTGATCCTTCATCCGCCTCGCCGCCGCCTGCGCCGCGAGGAAGCTGCCGCGCACGTCGACGTCGAAGGTGAGGTCGAAGTCGTCCGCGGTCAGCTCGAGGAACGGCTTCGCGGTGGACAAGCCGGCGTTGTTGACGAGCGCGTCGAGCCGCCCGAGCGCCTGCACGGTCTCGGCGACGAGGCGCTCCGGCACCTCGCGCTCGGCGATGCTGCCCCAGACCCAGTGGATCCGCTCGTCCCCGTACCGCCCGCGCAGGTCGACGAGCGGGCCCTCGTCCCTCTCCTCGTTGTCTTGCGTCGCGTAGCCGAGCTTCCAGCCGTCGGCGAGGAGACGCTCAGCGATCGCGAGCCCGATCCCCGTGTTCGCGCCGGTGACGAGAGCGACCCGGTCGGCCACGACCGGAGGCGTACCCGCCCCGGCCGTGGCCAGAACCAGCCGCTTATGGAGCGATGTTGTGATTTGCCCGGAAGACGTTCTCCGGGTCGTGGCGCCGCTTCAGCTCGACGAGGCGGTCGTAGTTCCCTCCGTACGCCCCGCGGATCGCGTCCTCACCCTGGTCGTCGGCGAGGTAGTTGAGCCAGCGGCCGCCGGTGAAGAACTCCTTCATCGCCGCGAAGGTGTCCTTCGTCCAGGAGACGTTCGCGTCGTCGTCTCCAGCCTCGGTCCAAACCGACGGCAACAGGAGGTTGTACCCCGGAGCGCGGTGGGGGACGGCGGTGTCACCGGGTGCGACGCGCGTGACCGCACCGTGGAACTGCTCGAGCACCATGCCGCTCATCGGCGACGGCACCTGCATGAACCGGTCGACCATCGTGTCGATCAGGCCGTCGGGGAGCCCCTCGGTGAAGGCGGAGAGCCAGTAGTTGCGGAGGCCGTGCGGATATGCCTCGTCGAGGATCGTGTTGAACACCGGGTACGGCACGGGCCCGACCTCGACCATCACCGGCGGCCCCCACTCCTTGAACGGCGCGATCTCTCGCTCCGCCTCCTCGGGAGTACCCGTGTGGAAGACGATCAGCGCCGCGAGCTTCATCCCCGAGCCGTCCGGCGCATGGACCAGGCCGGCGAACACGGTGAGGTCGTCCGACACGGTCGGCGCCGTCTCGCGGTAGAAGCGGAGCATCTCCGCTGCCCGATCCACGGGGTGCGCGATCAGCCCACCCGTCACCGTCGGCGCCGGGTAGAGGCGGAACTTGATCGAGGCTGCGATCCCGAAGTTGCCGCCCCCGCCGCGCAGGGCCCAGAACAGATCCGGGTCGGAGTCGGCGGTCACGTCCAGCACTCGCCCGTCGGCGGTGACGAGCTCGACGGCGAGCACGTTGTCGGCGGCGAGGCCGTGCTTCGCCATCAGCCAGCCGAGACCGCCACCGAGCGTGAGCCCCGAGACACCGGTGTGGGAGATGGCACCGCCGGTCGTCGCGAGGCCGTGCAGCGCCGCCTCGCGGTTCAGCTCGGCCCACAGGCAGCCGCCCTGCGCGCGCAGCGTCATCGCGTCGCGATCGACGTGGATGCCCCGCATCGGGGACAGGTCGATCATCAGCGAATCGTCCATCACGGCGCGTCCGGCGACGTTGTGACCGCCCCCGCGGACGCAGACCTCCATTCCCATACGCCGCGCGAAATGCAGCGCGTCGACGATGTCGGCCGTGTTCCGGCACTGCGCGATCAGCGCCGGCCGGCGGTCGATCATCGCGTTGTGGACGCGGCGCGCCTCCTCGTAGCCCGGGTCCGTCGGCTCGATCAGAGCACCGGTGAAGGTGCTTCGCAGCTCGTCGAGGGTGGCCGCTGCCACTGTGGCCATGTCTGCTCCTCCTTGCCTGTGGGTCCGCCCGACTCTAGTACTGCGCACAGCCACGTTCCAACAGTGAACCGGCCACGTGGCGCGAGCGCCTGATCGGATGACGGCGGAACCCGACAGCGCTTCTCATCGCCCAACTCTCCGGCAGCGTTCAAGATGCGCCCATGGACCGGGCCGAGCTGCAGGCGGTGCAGAAGCCGCTCAAGGACCGCTACCGCGACGAGCCCGACGCGGCGCTGATCACGCTTCGCGCCGAGGGGAAGCTCGACGAGGAGCAGATCGCCTGCAAGGTCGACACCGGGCGCAGGCTCGTCGAGGCCGGCCTCCACCCCGCCACCGGCGGCACCGGCGCGCTCGCCTGCTCCGGCGACATGCTGCTCGAGGCACTCGTCGCGTGCGCCGGCGTCACGCTTCGCTCGGTCGCGACGTCGATGGAGCTCGCCGTCACGGGCAGCGTCCACGCCGAGGGGGATCTCGACTTCCGCGGCACGCTCGGAGTCGACCGCGAGGCCTCCGTCGGCTTCACTGCGATCCGGCTCCGCTTCGAGCTCGCCTCCGATTCGTCCGAGGAACAGCTCGACAAGCTGCTCGAGCGAACCGAGCGGTACTGCGTCGTCGGCCAGACACTTGTCGGCGGCGTACCGGTCGAGTTCACCTACTCGACCTCGTAGGCCATCAGGATCGCGTCGACGAAGTCGTCGCCGCGGCGGTAGTGCCGCTTGCGGTAGCCCTCGCGCTCGAAGCCGAACGCGTCGTAGAGGGCGAGCGCGGCCTCGTTCCACGGGAAGACGTGCAGCTCGAGCTTGCGGACGCCCGCCTCGTGCGCCCACTCGACGGCCGCGCGCAGGAGCGCCGTCCCCACCCCCTGCCGGCGCGCATCGAGCGCGACCATCAGGCCGACGTCGGCGACGTGCGCGCTCGCGGGATGCGGGTCGCGACCGACCGAGAGCCGGCCGACGAGCGTCCCGTCGTCGCGCTCCGCCACGAAAACCGCCGCATGCGGATACCGCCGCAGGGCCTTGAGGAAGCGGCGCTCGTCGCCGGCGCTCCGCCACTCGCCCGCCACGCTGATCAGCCAGCCCTGGGGCTCGGCGCTCACGGCGTCGGCGAGCCGCGTCAGCTGCTCGGCGTCGGCGGGATCGGCATGACGGATCCGGAACTGCACTACAAGACCACTACATTCTCCGCCGCGCGCCGGCAAAGCCGGCACACGGCGCAAGGGTGAACCTCTCGGTTCCCCCGAGTCCCCCTCCCCGGTGGTCGCTCATGCGACCACCACAGCACCACCGCCGCGCCGCGGGTCCCCTGCCGCCGCGAGCGAGCCGTCCTCCTTGATCGCGACCGCCGAGACACCCCCGAAGAACAGGTTCCGCTCCCGCCAGCGGACGACGGTGTAGCCGGCCGCCTCGAGCTCGTCCGCCGCAGCCGGATCCTCGCAGTGCACGATCCCGGACTCGACGTGGATCCGCGGCGCCTCGACGGCCTCCCCGAGCTCGAGCCCGCGGGCGGCGACGTTGGCCACGACCTGGAGGATCGCACCGTGGAGCCGGGTACTGCCGGCGGAGCCGACGACGAGCCGCGGCCGTCCTGCCTGCAGGAGCACCGAAGGAGCCATCAGCGACATGAGCCGTGCCCCCGGCCGCTGCTCGCCTGCCAGGTGCGTCTCGCCCAGCATGTTGTTGAGGTGGATGCCGGTGCCCGGGACGACGACGCCGCTGCCCGAGCCGAGGGAGGAGGAGAGGGAGGCAGCGTCGCCGTTGCCGTCGACCGCGCTGATATGCGTCGTGCCGCCGACACCGGCCTCGCGCCGCGCGGCCTGCGCCTCCATCGCCCTCGCCACGGCCACCGGGGTCGGGTCCGACTCACCGAGTGCCTCGAGCCCGACCGCGAGCAGGCGCCCGCCGCTCGACGGCGGCGGAGTCGTGCGGAACTCGTCGCCGCGGAACCGGACCTCGAGCGGTTTTCGCTCGATCACCCGGTAGCGCGCGAGATCCTCGAGCGTGATCGGGACGTGCGCGGCGATCCGCTGCGCGAGCTCACCGTGGTAGAGGCAACCGGCGCCCTCGGCCGCCATTCGGTCGAGCGTGTCCGCCAGCTCAGGGACGACGAAGCGCTCGCCCACGCCGAGCGCGCGACCCGGCCCATACAACGCGTCGCCCTCCTGCGTGTGCCGGAGCAGCGGGTCGAGGATCCCGTGCAGGTACGCGCGCGGCTCGTCGAGGACGACCCCCTCGCGCGCAAGCTTCGCCGCGGGCGCGAGCAGCTGCGGCCACGGCACGGTGCCGAAGCGGCGATGTGCCTCCCAGAGGCCGAGCGCGCTCCCCGGCACGGCGACGGCGGCCGGTCCGGTCTGGAAAAGCTGCTGCGTGTCACCGTCGAAGTCCACCGCGAGCTGGAGCAGCTCCGTGCGCTCGGCGGGCCGGTCCGGCACGGCCACGAAGAAGTCGAGCAGCTGCGTGCGTCCTTCCCTCGCTCGATGGACGAGCAGGAAGCCGCCGCCGCCCGGACCGGTGAGCGAGCTCTCGCAGACCCAGGAGACCGCGGCAGCGGCGATGCAGGCGTCGACGGCGTTCCCGCCGGAGCGCAGGACGTCGGCTCCGGCCTCTGCCGTCAGCGGATGACCCGCGGCTAACGCACCCCTCATGGGGCCGAGCGTACGCTTGCCGGATGAGCGACGCGTCCTTCGGCGTCGCGGCACGCGCGTCGTGGCGACTACCCCTGGCGCGCGAGACCGCGCTCTGTACGGGGCTGACCACGGCGGTCGCGGCGCTGCTCGTGTGGCTCGCGCCGCGCGGCGGCGATCTCGCGGCGCACGAGTACCAGCGCTCGCTCTTCCTCGGGCACGGCTTCACTCTCTGGGACAACTTCTGGTACGCCGGGCGTTACGCCTTCGTCGGCTACAGCGTCCTGTACTACCCGCTGGCCGCGCTGCTCGGGATCTCGCTGCTCGCCGTGCTCACTGTCGCGATCGCGGGAGGCGCGTTCGCGAGCCTGCTCGAGCAGGAGTGGGGAGCGGCCGCGCGCTGGGCCGGCCGCTGCTTTGCGCTGCTCTGGCCGGGAGTGATGCTCGTGGCCGAGCTCCCGCTCGCCCTCGGTGTCGCACTCGCGCTGCTCTGCCTGCTCGCGCTGCGACGCGGGCGAGGCTGGACCGGGGCGGCACTGATCGTTCTCGTCCTGGCGGCGAGTCCGGTCGCGTTCGTGCTGCTCGCGGTCTGGCTCCTGGGGACGGCGGTCGGCCGCCGTCGCGGCCTGCGCCTTCGCGGCGCCGCCGTGCCGGCACTCGCCGTGGCGCTGGCGACGGCGGCCGAGCTGGTCACGCTGCACCTCTTCCCGACGGGCACGCTCGGGTTCCCGGCCGGAGAGGCCGTGCAGGCGGTGGCGTTCTGCGTGGTCCTGCTGGGGCTCACGTGGCGGCTTGAACTTGCCCGCGGCCTCCGAGGCTTCCTCGCCGTCTACCTGCTCGTCGTCCTCGCGACCTACGCGATCCCCTCGGGACTTGGCCACGACGTCGCGCGGATGCGCCTGCTCGCCCTGCCCATCACGCTACTCGTCGCGGCGCTCCGACGCTGGCGACCGCTGCCGGTCGTGCTCGTCGCAGTCGGGCTCGCGGCGGCGTGGAACCTGTTCCCGCTGGCGAGCGGCTGGGCAGGCAGCGCCGCCGACAGCTCCGCGAACGCAGCGGTCTGGACGTCTCCCGTGGGCTACCTGCACGCACACCTGCGCACCGGCTACCGCGTCGAGGCCGTGGACACGAGCGAGCACTGGCCGGCGCTCTATCTCGCGCGGGCGCGGATCCCGCTCGTGCGCGGCTGGTTCCGGCAGGACGACCATCCCGTCGCCGCGCTCCTCTACCGGCGCCGCTTCACGGGCGCGGAATACGTCGCCTGGCTGCGCCGCCTCGGCGTCGCCTACGTCGTCCTGGCGAACGCGCCGCCGGACCACAGCTCACGGCGCGAGGCGAACCTCGTCAGGAGCCGGAATACCGGCCTGAGGCAGGTCTTCGCGACCCGGGAGGTGTCGATCTACGCCGTGCCGCAGCCGCGGCCGATCGTGACCGGGCCGGGCCGGCCGAGGGTGCTCGCGCTCCGGGAATCACGCCTGGTGCTCCGCGTCCCGCGTGGCGGCACGTACCGCGTCGCCGTCCGCTGGTCTCCGTACTGGCGCACGTCGAGCGGGTGCCTGCTCGAGGGGGCCGACGGGATGCTCCGTCTGCACACTCCTGCGGCTGCGACGGTGCGGATCGCGTTCGACGTCGACGCGAGCGGCCTGTTCGACGCGTTCGCCGGAACCGCCCGCACCTGCGCTAGCTGACCTCGCGTACGAGCTCCGAGAGCGGCTTGCGGTTCGCGCGCGCCGACCACTCCTCTGCGCCGCGGCTCGCCGGGTCGCGCGGCCGCGCCGAGTACCCGAAGGACAGGATCGCGCGCACCTCGCCGCCGCAGGTCTTCGCCGCTCCATCGGCGTCCTGCACGCCGTTCGGGCAGGAGGCGACGCCCTCGCCCCACGCCGCGAGCATCATGTTCTGCGCGCAGCGCCCGGCGTCGAAGCTTCCGGCCTCGCCGACTATCGCGACGACGAGCGCAGCCGAGCGGATGTTCTCCGGCGCGTAGACCGCCTCCGCCAGCTCGCCTTTCGCCGCGCCGGAGACGAGGACGAACTCCCAGCGCTGCCGGTTCTTCGAACTCCCCGTCAGCCGCCCTGCGTCGAGGATCCGCTGCCGCACCTCGGCGGGGACGGGCGTGTCGGCGTACGCGCGCTCGTCGCGCTTCGAGGCGATGGCGAGGTACGGATCCATCGCCGCCCGCCGGCTTCAGGTGCGCAGGAACGACGGGACGTCGAGGTCGCCGCCGCCGCCCTCGCTCGGCTCTCGCCGCTGCTCGGCCGGCGTCCAGCCGTCGCCGCGCGGACGGCGGCCGCGGGCACCGAACCCGGTGGCGATGACGGTCACCCACACCTGCCCGCTCAGCCGGTCGTCGACGGTCGCGCCGAAGATGATGTTCGTCTCGTCGGTCGCGGCGGCGCGGATCACCTCGGCGGCGTCGTTCACCTCCACGAGCGTGAGGTCGTCGCCGCCTGCGATCGAGAGGAGGATGCCGCGCGCGCCGGTGATCTCCGCGTCGATGAGCGGCGAGCGCAGCGCCCGCTCGGCCGCCTCTCTCGCGCGGCCCTCCCCGCTCGACGAGGAGAAGCCGATGCCCATGAGCGCCGTGTCGGAGTCGGACATGATCGTGCGCACGTCGGCGAAGTCGAGGTTGATCAGCCCGGGCATCGTGATCAGGTCGCAGATCCCCTGCACGCCCTGCCGGAGGACGTCGTCGGCCACCTTGAACGCATCGAGCATCGACGTCGACCGCTCGAGCACCTCGAGCAGCCGGTCGTTCGGGATCACGATCGTCGTGTCGCACGCGGCGCGCAGCTCGGCGATCCCGTGCTCCGCCTGACTGCGACGCTTCGTCCCCTCGAACTTGAACGGCGTCGTGACGATGCCGACCGTGAGGGCGCCGAGCTCGCGCGCGATCCGCGCGACGATCGGCGCGGCGCCGGAGCCGGTGCCGCCGCCCTCTCCGGCTGCGACGAAGACCATGTCCGCTCCGCGCAGCTCCTGCTTCAGCTCGTCGTACGCCTCGTCGGCCGCGCGCCGCCCGACGTCCGGGTCGGAGCCCGAGCCGAGCCCCTGCGTCAGCTCGCGGCCGATGTGGATCTTCACCGGGGCGTCGCTCGTCCGCAGCGCCTGGATGTCGGTGTTGACGGCGATGAACTCGACCTGGCTGATCCCCGCGTCGATCATTCGGTTCACGGCGTTGAGGCCGGCCCCACCCACGCCCACGACCTTGATCACCGCGAGGTAGGCGCCAGCGTCCGCGGCTGCCCGGTGGAGCCGCGCCGGCGACTCCGGCAGCGGCTCGAGGTAGTGCGAGACCGGCGGCAGCTCGACCGGCCGCAGGTCCGGCGCCGGGGGCGGCGGCAGCGGATCGGGATCGGGTGTCGGAGCAGGCGGCTGCGGATCGGGCAGGGGCGGCCCCGGCATCGGCTCCGGCGAAGGGGTCGGAGGCGTCGGCGTCTCGACGCCCGCCTCCTCCCAGCTCGGGACGTGCTCGACCGTGCGCTCGTCGGGCTCGGCGGGGGCCTCGGGAGCCGCGGCTGCGGCCTCCTCGGGCGGCTGCTCCGCGGCCTCCCCGCGCTGCTCCGCCTGCTTCTGCGCAGCCTCGGTCGCGCGGAAGAGCTCCGCTAGCGGCCCCTCACGCATGCTGGCGCGCCGACGCGCCATTCAGCACCTCCTTCGCCAGGTCACGGTACATCCCGGCGGCCTCGCCGGTCGGGTCGTACTTGAGGATCGACTGGCCCTTCACGGGAGCCTCCGCATAGCGCACGGTCTTGCGGATCTTCGTGTTGAGGACGAGGTCTCCGAAGTTCTCCTTCAGGATCTCGACCGCCTCGCGCGAGTGGAGGAGTCGCCGGTCGAACATCGTCGCCAGGATGCCCTGGATCCCGACGTGCGGGTTCAGGTTCTCGCGGATCATCGAAAGCGTGTTCTCGAGCTGCACGAGCCCACGCAGCGACAGGTACTCGCACTGCACCGGCACGATCACGCCGTCGGCCGCGACGAGCGCGTTGATCGTCAGCAGGCCGAGCGACGGCGGCGTGTCGATGAGGACGTAGTCGTAGCTCTCGCGCACCGGCGCGAGCGCCTTCTCGAGGGCACGCTCGCGGCCGATCATGGAGGCGAGGGCGAGCTCGGCACCCGCGAGGTCGATAGACGAGACGGCGACGTCCAGCTCGTTCGAGCGCACGATCTCGGTGATCGGCAGCCGGTGCACGAGGACGTCGAACATCGAACGGTCGATCTCGTCCGGGTTCCACCCTTGCGACATCGTCAGGTTGCCCTGCGGGTCGAGATCGACTGCGAGCACCCGCAGTCCCTGCTCGACGAGCGCGACCCCGAGGTTCAGCGTCGACGTGGTCTTTGCGACGCCGCCCTTCTGGTTGGCGAAGGCAATCACCCGGGCCATGACCGGACCGCTATCCGACGTCCGCGCCAGCGGACGCGGTAGTAACCGCGTGAGCGCCATTCCTGCTGACCTTTCGTAGCGCCGTAGCCGACTCCTCCTCGATTAGGTTTGCCCGGATGGAGCGGAAATGGCGTGTCCTCTTCGTGGTGTGCATCGCGGTCTTCATGCTGCTACTGGACATCACGGTAGTCAACGTCGCGCTGCCGAACATCGAGAACGAGCTGCACACCTCCTTCACCGACCTCCAGTGGGTCGTCGACGCCTACGCGCTGACCCTCGCCTCGACCATGCTCAACGCCGGCTCGCTCGGCGACCTGCTCGGGCGCAAGCGCGTCTTCCTCGTCGGGATCGCGTTGTTCACGCTGGCCTCCGCCCTGTGCGGCTCCGCGACCTCGCCGCTCTGGCTGATCCTCGCCCGCGGCGGCCAGGGAATCGGCGGCGCGGTCATGTTCGCCGTCTCGCTCGCGATCATCACGCAGGAGTTCCACGGCCGCGAGCGCGGCACCGCGTTCGGGATCTGGGGCGCGACGGTCGGGATGGCCGTGGCGATCGGGCCGCTCGTCGGCGGGGCGCTCACGACGTACGTCGGGTGGCGCTGGATCTTCTTCGTCAACATCCCGATCGGCGTCGCCTGCGTCGCCGGCGGGATCCGCGAGCTCCACGAGTCGCGCGACGAGGAGCACGGCGGCTTCGACATCCCCGGTCTCGTCACGCTGACGGCGGGGCTGTTCGCCCTCGTCCTCGGGCTGTTCCGCGGCAACGACTGGGGCTGGTCGAGCGGCCGCGTCGTCGGCCTCTTCGCCGCCGCGGCGGGGCTCCTCGCCACGTTCATGGCGATCGAGCTGCGGCGGGCCGCACCGATGCTCGACTTCCGTCTCTTCAGGGTGCCGACCTTCACCGGCGCGCAGATCACCGCCTTTGCGATCTCGTCCGGGATGTTCGCGCAGTTCCTGTTCCTGCCGCTCTATCTCGAGAACGTCTTGGGCTACTCCGCAGTCGGCGCGGGAGTCCGCTTCCTGCCTCTCTCCCTGCTCTCCTTCGTCATCGCGCCGATCGCCGGACGGCTGTCGGCCCGGATGCCGGTGCGCTTCCTGCTCAGCGGCGGGCTGGCGCTCAACGGCGTGGCGCTCCTGCTCATGTGGGGCATCGCGCTCGGCTCGAGCTGGACGACGCTACTCGCCGGCTTCCTCGTCGCCGGCGTCGGGATCGGCTTCGTCAACGCGCCGCTCGCCTCGACGGCGGTCAGCGTCGTCGAGCCGCGGCGAGCGGGAATGGCGTCGGGGATCAACAACACGTTCCGGCAGGTTGGGATCGCGACCGGGATCGCTGCGCTGGGCGCGATCTTCCAGAGCCGCATCGCCTCGCATCTCGCCGCGTCGGGCAAGGTGCCTGACGGGCGGGTGCATCAGTTCGCTCAGGCGGTGTCGTCGGGGGCGACGAAAGCCGCGCTCCAGGCCGTGCCGCGACAGGCGCGCGCGCAGGCCGCCACCCTCGCGCATTCGGCCTTCATCAGCGGCCTGAACGAGATCCTGCTCGTTGCCGCGTTCGTGCTCTTCGCGGGCGCATTGCTCGCCCTTGCGCTCGTGCGACAGCGGGACTTCGTCGCGAGCTCACCTGCGGCGGCGACCGAAATGTCCTAGCTCGCGAAGCCTTCGGCTTCGCGAGCTAGGACAACGGAACTCCGCCGACCGGAGAGCGCGGTCTCCGGCCGGCTCCGTGCTGAAAGCACATAGGGCTGGCGCTGGTTCCGGCCCCCGTCCCGTCGCGGGCGAGCAGGCTGCGCGTGCTCGCCCGCTAGTCCGCGGCGGCGTAACGAACCGTTACGCCGCCGCCTGGACCGAAGTGAGGTTCGAAACGTCTCAAACCACGTAATCACCAGAGGCCGGTGGCTAGGCGGAGCGGTGCGAGCATTGCGGGAGGCCGGACCGTGCTCGCGCCGGCCTCCGCCGCGCGCGAGCACACAACACAGCCCTCCCGCCCACGGATCTAAAACCAAAACAGCACGGAGCCTGCCGGGGACCGCGCTCTCCGGCAGGCGGAGTTCCTTCAAACCCGCGCGAAGAGCTGCGCTCTTC
>JBJMKG010000047.1:0-10461 GCA_045805945.1 Gaiellaceae bacterium | reverse complement strand
GCAGCGGTCGGCGCACGCGGAGATCGAGTACTTGTGCTTCCGCGGCAGGTCCGAGTAATCCGGGTTGCCGTAGAAGTGGGCGGCCGCCGCCTCGACGACGGGTGTCGGGTCGAAGAGCTCGTCGTGCGCGAGCCCTGCCACGGGGCAGCCGGTGATGTTGCGGACGGTGTCGCCGCACGCGCCGGCCGACGTGAGGCCGACGGCATGGAGCCGCTCGAAGACATCCGGCAGCGCCGGCAGCTCCAGGTAGTGGAGCTGGACGTTCTGGCGTGTCGTCAGCTCTCCCTCGCCGCGGCCGTGGAGATTCGAAATCTCGCCGATCGCCCGCAGCTGCTCCGGCGAGACGATGCCGCCCGGGGTCTTCACCCGCAGCATGAACGTCCCGATCTTCGGCTTGTCGTGGTAGAGCCCCCACCACTTCAGCCGGACGATGTCCTCTTCAGGGATCCGCTCGTAGCCGGTGGCGATCAGCGCCGGCAGCTCGTCGAGCATGCCGAGCGGGCTCTTCTCGCGCTTGAGCCGCTCGACCGAATTGCGCTTGAGGACGAGCTCGAGGGATGGGGTATCTGCGGCGGTGGAAGCCAAGAGACAGGTCGCGACGAAAAGGAAGGTCGAGGACGCGGCCCGTCAGCCGGCAATCAGCCGGGACGGGCAACACATGGCGCAGCAGTTACGCACGGTCACGAGCGAGACTCTACCCGCAAAGCTTCAAAAAGTAAAGTTAAGAGGATCAAGCTGTGACGAGCGTCGCACCGACGCGAACCTCGATGCCCTCACGAGCGGCGGACACCGCGGCCTGCAGCTTCGCGACCATCCCGGCCGAGACGCCGGCGCCCAGCGACGCGACATCGTCGGCGGAGAGCAGGTGCGCGACGCGTCTGCCGACCTGAACGCCCGGTACGTCGGAGACGAAGACCAGCCGGTCGGCGCCCAGAGCCACGGCGAGCACGGCGGCCGCGTCGTCTGCGTTCACGTTCAGCGGGCCGCGGGCCAGCGGGGCCAGCACCGGCACGCAGCCGGTCTCGAGTGCACCCCAGAGCGCCGGCGGGACGAGCGGACGGAGCACGCCGACGTGCCCGAGCTCCGGAACCCGCTCGGCCTCGAGGCCGATCTCGTCTCCGATCAGCCCGAGCGCCCGCGCACCGAGCGTGCAGCAGAGGGAAGCGTTCTCCTCGCGGAAGGCGGCGCGCACGTACGGCAGGGCCTCTTCGCTCGTCACCCGCCGCCCGTCCACGAAGCGCGAAGCGATCCCCGCCGACGCCAGCGCCGCAGAGATCCGCGGGCCTGCGCCGTGCACGACGACAGCGCGCGCCGTCCCGAGTAGGCCGACCTGATCGAGCCCGCCGCCGGCGAGCGCCGCGCCTCCCACCTTGACGACGGCGAGCTCCACGGCATTACTTTACATGTTGAAGCTTTGTAACGATGGCGGCGCATGACGACGGGCCTGCTCGATCAGCTCCGGATCGCTCCGGGCTCGCCGCTCCACCTCGCCGAGCGTGACCCCGGCGAGCGCGTCGGCGCTGCGAACAAGCAGGCGGGTCTGGAACGGCTCGGGCACGTGGTCGAGCGGCTCGGTGTCCTGCACAACCGCCTGTACGCCGAGGCGGAGCGGTGTGTCCTGCTCGTGCTGCAGGGAATGGACGCCTCCGGGAAGGACGGGACGATTCGCAGCGTCTTCACGGGCGTCAACCCGCAGGGCTGCCGGGTGCAGTCGTTCAAGGCGCCGAGCGAGACCGAGCTTGTGCACGACTACCTCTGGCGTGTGCACGAGCTGTGTCCGGCGCGCGGCGAGATCGTCATCTTCAACCGCTCCCACTACGAGGACGTCGTCGCCGTCCGCGTGCGCAGGCTCGCGGAGGAGAAGGTCTGGCGTCGCCGCTACGAGCACATCCGCGAGTTCGAGCGCATGCTCGTCGACGAGGGGACGAGCGTCGTCAAGGTCTTCCTGCACCTGTCCATGGAGGAACAGCGCGCCCGGCTGCAGGAGCGCCTCGACAACCCCGAGAAGCGATGGAAGTTCCAAGCCGGAGACCTCGACGACCGCGCGCTCTGGAACGAGTTCGCTGCGGCCTACGAGGACGCCCTGCGCGAGACGTCCACGGAGTGGGCGCCGTGGTACGTCGTTCCGGCCGACCACAACTGGTCTCGCAACCTGGGGGTCGCCGAGATCCTGCTCGCAGCGCTCGAACGGCTCGACCCACGGGTCCCGCAGCCCGACCCGGGCCTCGAGGGCACGACGATCAGCTAGCCGCTCGCGCCCTGAGCTCGTCCTCGACCTGCGCGACGTCGAGCCCGCGGGCCGCCAGGAGCACGTAGAGGTGGTAGACCAGGTCCGCCGCCTCCTCGACGACCCGCTCGTCGCTCTCGTCGAGCGCGGCAACCGTGAGCTCGACGGCCTCCTCGCCGACCTTACGCGCGACCGGGCCGGCGCCGCCGGCCAGCAGCTCGACGGTGTACGACCCCGCAGGACGCGTCCTCGCCCGCTCAGCGATCGTGCGCCACAGCTCGGGCGCGAAGCATGAGAGAGAGCCGGTGTGGCAGGCGGGCCCGCTCGGCTCGACCCGGAGCAGCAGGGCGTCGCCGTCGCAGTCGTCGCGCAGCTCGAGCACGCGCAGGGTGTTGCCGGAGGTCGCCCCCTTGTGCCAGAGCTCCTCTCGCGACCTGCTCCAGAACCATGCCTCCCCCGTCTCGCGCGTCAGGCGCTCCGCCTCCTCGTTCATCCACGCGAGCATCAACACGCGGCCGCTCGCGGCCTCCTGCACGATCGCAGGCTTCACCGGACCGGCACCCCGAGCGCACGCACCTCGGCTCGCAGCGACGCGAGCCGCGACGGGGCCTCATGCAGGATCGAAGCGAGCAGCGCAGCCTGCGCGACGCCGAGCGCGGCCGCGACGTGGCCCGCGTTCCCGGCGCCGCCGGAGGCGATCACTGGCAAATCGACCGCGTCGGCCACGGCACGTGACAGCTTCAAGTCGTAGCCGGCGCGCGTGCCGTCCGTGTCGATCGACGTGAGCAGGATCTCGCCGGCGCCTCGTCCCTCGACCTCGCTCGCCCACTCGACGGCGTCGCGCCCGGCATCGCTCGTGCCCGCACGCGCCCTGACGCGTCCGCCTTCGGCGTCGATCGCGACGACCACGGCCTGCGAGCCGAGCGCCCCGGCGAGCTCGGTGACCAGCTCCGGCCGCTCGAGCGCGGCGGAGTTGACGGCCACCTTGTCGGCCCCCGAGGCGAGGAGGCTCTCCGCGTCGGCGACGTTGCGAACGCCGCCGCCGACCGTGAACGGAATGGCCAGGCGATCTGCGACCGCACGCACCAGCGAGACCAGCGTGCCGCGTGACTCGAGCGTCGCCTTCACGTCGAGGAACACGAGCTCGTCGGCACCCGCGTCCGAGTAGGCGGCGGCGAGCTCGACAGGATCGCCGACATCGCGCAGGCCCTGGAAGCGCACGCCCTTCACGACGCGCCCGCGGGCCACGTCGAGGCACGGGATCAGCCGCGGAAGCGGCATAGCGCCTCCTCGAGATACGCCGCACCGGCAGGCCCGCTCTTCTCGGGATGGAACTGACAGCCGACGAAGGCGCCGTGACGGGCCTCGGCGACGACGCCCTCCGACCACGCGGTCGCGCAGGCCGTCTGGGCGGCGTAGGAGTGCGCGAAGTAATACGTCTCGCCGCCCTCGACCTCAGCCCAGCCCATGCGCGGGACACGCCCGGCGCGCAGCCGGACCGCGCGACCGGGCAACAGGCCGAGCCCGGGCACTCCGCCTCCCTCCTCGGTCCAGTCGAGCGCGAGCTGCAGGCCGAGACAGATCCCGAGAATCGGACCGCCTGACCGGAAGCGCTCGCGCAGCGCCGCATCGTGCCCTCGCGCGCGCAGGCCGTCCATCGCGGCCGCCGCCGACCCGACGCCCGGCAGCACCGCGACGTCCGCCGCCGCGACGTCGGGAACGACGTCGACGCCGAGCCGGCGGAAGGCAAGCTCGACCGAGCGCACGTTGCCGGCGCCGTACTCGCAGATCGCGACGTTCACAGACGCCCCTTCGTCGACGGCAGACCCGTCCCCTCGACCCGAACAGCGGTGCGGAGCGCACGACCGACGGCTTTGAAGGCCGCCTCGGCGACGTGGTGGTCGTCGCGCCCGGAGGCCTCGACGTGGATCGCGGCCCTGGCCGCCCGCGCGAGGCTCGAGAGCATGTGGCCGGCCAGTCCGGGGTCGCGCTCGAGCTGGAGCTCCGCGTGTGCGCGGCCGCCCAGATCGACGGCAGCCCGAGCCAGGGCGTCGTCCATCGGCACGACTGCGTCCCCGTAGCGCGCGATTCCACGCCGATCGCCGAGCGCCTCGTCGAGCGCCTCGCCGAGTGCGAGCGCCGAATCCTCGGCGCCGTGATGCGGGCCGGTCTCGAGGTCGACGGCTCCTTCGAGCAGGAGATCGAAGCCGGCATGGAACGCCAGCTGCTCGAGCAGGTGGTCGTAGAGCCCGATCCCGCTCGCGACGCGCACGCGCGAAGCGCCGTCGAGCGCCAGCCGGACGGCGATGCGCGTCTCGGCGGTCGCGCGCAGGCGACGCGCGGACCGGCCGCCGGCGCCGGCGACGGGCAGCGGGCGATCGAGCAGCCGCGCGAGCGCCTCGACCAACAGATCGTCGTCCTGCCGGTCGCGAACCGAGACGCGGAACGCCTCCGGGTAGCTGCGAACGACGAGCCCCTGGCGCAGCAAAGCGTCCGCGAGCAACTCCGCATCGGGTGCCGGGACGTAGAGGAAGTTCGCGCGGGACTCAGACGGCTCGAGGCCGAGTGCGCGCAGGGCCGCAGCGAGACGATCGCGCTCCTCGACGACCGGGCCGGGATCCGGTCGCTCTCCAAGTGCGGCAATCGCCAGCTCGGCCGAGAGGGTCGAGACGGGTGCGGGGGCCTGCCGTGCGTTCAGCTCGGCGGCCACGCCGCGTCCCGCGAGCGCATACCCGATGCGAGCGCCGGCGAGGCCGAACAGCTTCGAGAACGTGCGGAGGACGATCACCCCGTCCTCGATCAGCGATGCAGCGGTCTCGCCGCTGTACTCGAAGTACGCCTCGTCGACGACCAGCGGCCGGGCCTGCGGCAGCTCGCCGAGCTCCCCCGTCGGGTTGTTCGGGCGGCACGCGAACGTGAGCACAGGGTCGTCGTCCGAGACCTCGGCACCGGCCAGCTCGGCCGAGATCTGGAACAGCGGGTACGTCGGCGGCGCGGGGACGGCGATACGGTCGCCCGGCCCGGCGAAGGCGCGCGCGACGAGGAGGATCAGGTCGTCGGCGCCGGCTCCGAGCACGATGTTCTCGGGATCGACGCCCGCGTAGCCGGCGATCGCGCGGCGGAGGGCCCGATACCCCCCGGCCGGGTACCCGCTGACGCGGGCAAGCGCGCCGCCGATCGTCCCCGGCCGAGTCGACGGCAGCGGCAGCGGCGGCGTGTTCTGGTCGAACCGGAGCACCTGCGAGGGGTCGATGCCGGCGAGGCGGGCGACCTCGTCGGTCGGCGCGGACCACGCATATGGGGCGAACCCGACCGGGAGGGTCCTCATGCGGCCATGCGCTCGACCGGCAGGATGAGAATCGACGAGCCGCCGACCGCTTCGAGCTTGGGCAGCAGCTGCCAGATGTCCGCCGAGGGGACGAGCGCGTGCACCGCGACGAAACCCGGCTCGGCCAGCGGCAGCACGCTCGGCGCCCGCGGCTTGACCAGCTCGCAAACCGCGGCCAGGGCGCTCTCGGGAACGTTCAGCATCAGGTACCGGTGGCGCCGCGCCTCGACGACCGCGCGGAGCATCGCGGCGAACGTCCCCGCGGCCTCGTCGTCGCGCGCGACGAGCACGGCTTCGGACTCGAGCAGCACCCCGAGCGACCGCAATCCGTTCGTGCGGAGCGTGTTGCCGGACGAGACGAGATCGACGATCGCGTCCGCCAGGCCGAGTCGAGGGGCCACCTCGACGGAGCCCGTCACGTCGACCAGCGTCACGGGCACCGGCAGGAGCTCGCGCGTGAGGCGCGGGTAGACGGTGGCCACGGTCGCACCCGCAAGCTCGTCGAGCTCGCGAGCCAAGGACTCCTCCGGCACCGCGACCTCGAGGCGGCACGACCCGAAGCCGAGCCGGACCAGCTCGTGCACGTCCGCGGCGCGCTCTGCGACCAGGTCGAGCCCGGTGATCCCGCAGTCGACCACGCCGTCCTGCACGTACTCCGGCACGTCCGCGGCGCGAACGAGCAGCACCTCCACCGGCGCGTTTCGGCAGGGAAAGGCGAGCGCGCGGTCGCCGGGCTGCTCGGGCCCCAGGCCCGCGTCCTCGAGCAATCGGAACGACGGGTCGCGCAGGCGGCCCTTGACCGGGACGGCGACTCTCAGGAGGCTGCGCGGTCGAGCGCCAGCCGGTAGCCGCCCTCGCCGTGCTTCAGCCAGTGCGCCACGCGCGTCACCGTCGTCGTCGAGGCGCCCGTCCGCTCCGCGATCTCCAGGTACGGCAGCCCCTGTTCCACCAGCCGGGCCACCTGCCAGCGGTGCGCCATCGCCTCCAGCTCCGAGAGCGTGCAGAGATCCCGGAAAAACCGCTCCAGCTCCGCCCTGGTCTCCAGCGCGAGCATCGCGTCGAAGAGCTCTCGCATCTCTCTGGTCTCCCATGGGTGTCGGCTCCGCTCGGCCATCGTGATCCTACGTTAGCACGTTAACATGGCAGCATGTGGTTCGAAGGATCGATCGAGGTGATCCCTGCCGTCGACGTGCTCGGGGACGACGCCGTCCGGCTGCGCCAGGGCGACTACGAGCAGGTCGTCGAGCGTTCCGCGCGCCCGGAGCAAATCGCGGAGCGACTGGTCGCTGCCGGTGCGAAACGGATTCATCTCGTCGATCTCGACGGCGCCCGCTCCGGGGTCGTCCGCCCGCAGCTCGTCAGTGACGTCGCGACTGCGGCGGCCGTTCCCGTTCAGGCGTCGGGTGGAATCCGGAGCCTCGGCGACGCGCGGGCACTGCTCGAGGCCGGCGCCGACCGCGTGGTCGTCGGCACCGCAGCATGGCCCGACCCCGAGCCGTGGCTCGAGCTCGGCGAAGCACTCGTGCTCGCGCTCGACGTGCGGAACGGCGAGCTGCGGACGTCGGGCTGGACCGCTGCCGCGGGGATCGCCTTCGCGAAGGCCGTCGTACGGGCCGCCGGAACGCGCGCGCTCGTAACCGCGATCGACCGAGACGGCACCCTCGCCGGGCCGGACACGGAGCTGGTCGCGACCGCCTCGGCGGCCGGGCTCCGCGTGCTCGCAGCGGGAGGCGTCCGCTCGCCGGAGGACGTCGAGGCCCTCGCCGCGGCGGGAGCGGAAGCGGCGGTCGTCGGGCGAGCCTTGCTGCGATCCTTTATCTTTTGAAGCGATGGCCGAGATTCGCATCCCTCCCGTTCTTCGCCCGGAGGCCGGCGGCGAGCGCGTCGTCGCGGTCGACGACGCCCAGACCGTCGCGGAGGCGCTGCAGACGCTCGTCGAGCGCTATCCGGGCCTGCGCTCGCGCGTCCTCGACGACGCCGGCGCCGTCCCGACGTTCCTGAACGTCTTCGTCGAGGGCGAAGACATCCGCCTCCTGGCGGGGCTCGAGACCAGTGTCGCCCCCGCGGCGACGATCCTGCTTTTGCCAGCCGTCGCCGGCGGCAGTACACTCTGAGCATGCGCACGCGCCTCGAGAAGTCGATGTTCCTTCTCCCGGTTATCGCCTGCGCGCGACTGGCCTAGCCGGACACACCCGTCCCCCCGGTTAGGTTCCATCTCTTGGACGGGGCCGGCGAGAGCATGAGCGACTATTCGTTGCGTTGCCGGGTGTGTGAAGAGGTGGCCGTCGCTGAGCCCGCCGACTCGTGCCGCCGCTGCGACGGGCCGACGGACGTGAGCTACGACTGGGACCGCCTCGCCGTCTCGCCCGCATCGGTCACCGCCGGCCCTCCCTCGCTGTGGCGCTACCAGAGTCTCCTGCCGGCCGGCGCACACGTCGAGTACGGCGCGGGTTGGACGCCGCTCGTCGAGGCGCCCCGGCTCGCGTCGGCGCTCGGCCTCGACCTGTGGCTGAAGCTCGAGGGACGGAACCCGACCGGGTCGTTCAAGGACCGGGTGGCGACGCTTGCCGCTTCGGCGGCGCTCGACCACGGTGTGACGACGCTCTGCTGCTCGTCGACCGGCAACCTCGCCGATGCCGTCGCCGCCGCCGCTGCCGCGACCGGCCTCGAGGCGATCGTGCTAGCGCCCGAAGGCGGCGACTCGGCCGCAGTCGCGTCACGCCATCCCGGCGCGCGCGTGTTCGGCGTCGCCGGCACGTACGACGACTGCCGCCGGCTCGAGCTCGAGCTCGGCTCGCTCTTCCCGTGGGGCTTCGTCAGCGGCAACCTGCATCCGTACGCAAGCGAGGGCGTCAAGACGATTTCCTTCGAGATCGCCGAGCAGCTTGACTGGCAGCTCCCCGACGCGGTCGTCTGCCCGGCCGCCTCGGGAACGCTCGCTGCGAAGCTCTCGCAGGGGTTCGCGGAGGCGAAGCGCGCGGGGCTCGCCACCGGCCCGCAGCCGCGACTCGTCGCCGGCCAGGCAGTCGGCTCGAGCCCGATCGCCCAGGCCTTCGCGGACGATCGGCGCATCTCCCGCGTTCGCTCGACGACCACGGTGACGTCGCTCGCGATCGGCGATCCGTCGCACGGCGACCTCGCGGTCGGCGCCGCCCGGTCGACGGGTGGCGCGATCCTCGCGGTGGCGGACGACGAGATCTTCGAGCTGACCGACCTCCTGAACGCAACGACCGGCGTGGCGGCCGACGAAGCCGGCGGCGCCGCCCTCGGTGCGTTGATCGCCGCCGTCCGCAACGGAACCGTCCCCGAAGGCTCGAGGGTCGTGCTGGTCGTCAGCGGCGCGCGTCCCGAGCCGGCGGCCGCCGATCACGCGCGCGTGACGGAGGTCGAGCCGGACGTGCAACACGTCCTGCAGGCGCTCGGGCTCGGATCCTGACGGCCTCCCGCGACAGCGCCGCCCCGGTCAGGCGGGATGTCCGGCTGCTTGGAACCCTCCTGGGGCAGGTGCTCGTCGAGCAGGAAGGACGGTGGTTGCTCGACCTCGTCGAGACCATCCGGCTCGGCTCTCGGGCGGCGCGGCGCCAGGGCACCGTCGCCTCCGTCGACGCCACGTGGGGCTCGCGCGAGCAGGCGCTCGTGCTCCGCGCCTTTGGGCTCTACTTCCAGCTCGCCAACCTCGCGGAGCAGCATCACCGGGTGCGGCGCCGTCGCGAGGACGAGCACGACGGCCGGAGGACCCGCGAATCGCTCGCCGATGCGTTCGAACGGCTGGGCGACGTTCCGGAAGGCGAGCTGCGGGAGCGCGCCTCGTCGATCGAGATTCGCCTCGTCCTGACGGCCCATCCGACCGAGGCGACACGACGCACGGTCCTCCTCGCGCACTTGCGAATCGGCGAGCAACTCGACGCCCTCGACGACGCTCGGCTCGCTCCCGCTGAGCGGCGCGGCGCCGAGGAGCGGATCGCTGAGGAGATCACGCTGCTCTGGCAGACGGACGAGGTTCGACACGACAGCCTGAGGGTCGCCGACGAGATCCGGCACGGCCTCTGGTTCTTCGAGCACAGCCTGATGCCCGCCACGGTCGATCTGCTTGCCGACTGGCGCGAGCGGTTCCCGGGTGCGCCGCCGCCGCTTCGCTTCGGGTCCTGGATCGGCGGGGATCTCGATGGCAACCCTAACACCGGCCCCGAGACGATCGCCGCCGCGCTCGACCGCTCCCGCTCGGCGGCGCTCGAGCGCTACCGAAGCGAGGTGCGCGCGCTCGCCGTCGAGCTGTCGGCGTCACGCTCACTGATCCGCGTCAGCGACGAGCTCGAGGCGTCGCTGGCACGCGACGAGCAGGAGCTGCCGGAGTACGCGGACGAGATCGGGGCGCGTAACACGGTGGAGCCGTACAGGCGGAAGCTGTCGTTCATGTGGTGGCGGCTCGGGAACGATGGCTACCGCCGGCCGGACGAGCTACTCGCAGACGTCGCCGTCATTCGCCGGAGCCTCGCCGCGCACGGCAGCAGGCGCGTTGCGAACGGGCGTGTCGCGCGCCTCGAGCGGATGGTCGAAGTCTTCGGCTTCCACCTCGCCAAGCTGGACGTCCGGTTGCACGCACGCGACCTGGACGCCGACCGAGCGGCGCAGGCAGTCGCCGCCGCGCGCTCCGCGCGCGGGCGCCACGGCCCCGGTGCGCTCGACACGCTGATCGTCTCCGGCACCGCGTCCGCAGCGCAGGTGCGGCAGGCGCTCGATCTGAGCGGCGGCGAGCTATCGGTTGTCCCGCTTTTCGAGACTGTCGACGACCTGGAAGCGGCCCCGGCGATCGTCCGCGAGCTGCTCGACGATCCGCGGTTCGCGCGCGACGGCCACGCGGAAGTGATGGTCGGCTACTCCGATTCGGGCAAGGACGGCGGCTATC
>JBJMKG010000046.1:0-1778 GCA_045805945.1 Gaiellaceae bacterium | reverse complement strand
GGGCTCTGCTGCTCGAGGGTCACCGCGGCCCAGGCGAGCCGCCGCTCGTTCGCGGTCAGCGTGCCGGCGAAGCGGCCGCCCGGGCCCTCCTGGGGGGCCGCCGGCGAGACGAGCGGGAAGCTTCGCGTCAGCTCGATCCGACCCAGCTTCTTCGGGAAGCCCTGGATCCAGCCGCGGACGAGCGCGACGCCCTTGTCCACCCAGATGTACGGGCAGGTGGTGACGAGCTCGCCGCCGAGGAGCGCGTTGACGACGAGGAAGAACTCTCGATACTGGCCGCGCACGGGGTCGTCGAGCTCGGCTCCGCCGTCCGTGCACCACTGCCAGTCGACGAAGAGCGCCGCCGCGCGGCCCGGGTCGTCGCCGAACGGCTCGAGCCTCGGCGGGAGGACGGCCGCGACCGCGTCCGGGTCGGCCCAGTACTCGACGAGGAGGAACTCTCCCGCGTAGTGCCACGGCGGCGCCGGCACGAGCGAGGAGCGGCCTTCCGGCGTCCGCGGCAGCGAATAGCCCTCGAGCGACATCGCTAGTCCTGGAGGAACTGCTCGACGAGGGACTCGGAGAACGACTTGTCCGCGATGGTGTAGGCGAGCGCCGTCATCCGGTACGAGTCGGAGAGATAGAACCGCTCGTAGAGCTCGCCTCGGCCGCCGAGGTCGGAGCCGAGGTAGTCCCAGGCGAGCCTGAAGAGCCGGATCCGCCGCACCGCGTCGGCGCCGGCGGCCTGGTAGTACCGATCGATCAGCGGGCGCAGCGGGCCCTCGACGTCGGCCTGCGAGGGGGTCGTCATGAAGCCGCCGCCTCCGATCAGCTGCATGAGCTCGTTCGCACGCGGGAGCCACTTCGGCATCTCGCCGCGCAGCGCGAGGAACGGCCGGTCGTCCGGGTACCACACGCCGCCCGCGTCCTCGTGCGAGCCGGCCTCCGCGGCAACGATCGCAGAGCGCGTGAGCTCCACCATGTTCCAGATCTGGCCGAGCTTCTCCTGGACGTGGTCGAACCTCACCACTCCGGTCGTCTCGCCGATCATGTGACCGAGCCCGAATGCGAATGCGAGCTTCACGTAGGCCCGCGTGAAGGCCTGGTGCATGATGTGGCCGCGCCACCCGGTGTCCGTGATCACCTCGGAGTAGCCGATCGTGTCGCCGTCGAGGAACACGAGCTCCTTCGGGATCTCGACCTCGTCGAAGATGACGACGCAGTCCATCTCGTCGAAGCGCGACGAGAGCGGGTAGTCGAACGTGCTGCGCTGCTTCGAGAAGCTGTCGCGGCAGATGAGCTTCAGGCCGGGCGTCGCGATCGGCAACGCGAACGCCAGCGCGTAGCGGCCGTCCTGCGGCCGGATGTCAGAGCCGGGGTAGCAGAGCAGATCGTCCGCGAACGGCGCGAGCGTCGCGAGCATCCTGGCGCCGCGGACGACGATCGCGTCGGGGGTCTCGCCGACCTTGTGCAGCGAGACCTCCCCCATCGCCTGCTCGGCCTCCGGCTTCGAGCGGTCGACCTGCGGGTTGATGAGGGCATGCGTCGTCGAAAGGTCGGCGTCGCGCATACGCTTCTGGTAGGCGACCAGGTTCGCGGCTCCCTGCTCGTTGCCGCGCCGCGCCCAGACATCCGCACGCCCGGCGAAACAGGCGAACGTGACGTTGAGGTAGTCCGGCGTGCGGCCCATCATCCCCGCGCTCAGGGCCGCCGTCAGCTCGATCGCCCTGCGCCGGCGCTCGAGATCCTCGCGGCTGCGCGGGATCAGGTGGGTGACGTTGACCAGGCGCCCGTCGTCG
>JBJMKG010000045.1:0-25219 GCA_045805945.1 Gaiellaceae bacterium | reverse complement strand
GTTGCCGTAGCCAGCGAGCCGAAGCTGGCGCTCGACCGCGTACATCATCTGCTCGGAAGGCGTGACGCCGGTCGAGGCGATCAGAACCAGGAACGCCACCTCGCCTGATGCTGCTGCAGCAAGCGGTCCGATCCAACCGCCCTGACTGATCCCCCACAGACCGACGCGCGTCGCGTCGATCGCGTCGATCACCGCCAGGGCGTCCTCAACCTGAAGCTCGAAGCGTCCGCGTGTTGAGTCTCCGGTCGATTCGCCCTCGCCGCGGCGGTCGAAGGTGACGACGCCGATCCCAGCGGGCGGAAGCAGCTCGTGGAGATGGCGGTAGACAGGGCTGTTCCGGGTTCCCTCGCCCGCACCATGGAGGGCAACGACGGCAGTGCTTCCGGCGGGCGAGTAGCTCGCCGCGAGCGTGACCGCGCCTAGTTCAATCCTCCACTCCTCCCTCAAGGCGAAGACCATACGCCAGGCCCAGAGAAGAGAACGTCGCCTGGGCGAGCGTCCTCTCGCCTGAGCCTCCCTTAGCTGCCGGGGTCGCGGCGCACGATCTGCGTGCAGCGGGCGCTCGCGACGAGCTCGCCGTCCTGGAACAGCTCGGCGGCGCAGAACACGACCCGCCTGTTCCGCTGCACGACCCGGCCTTCCGCTCGAAGCGTTCCGGGCCGCGCGGAGCGGTGGAACTCCGTGCGGAGGTCGGCCGTGAGGAAGTCCTCGTCTTCCGCCATCAGCGACCAGCAGGCGCCGCCCATTGCCGTGTCGAGAAGGGCCGCGACCATGCCGCCGTGGACGATCGGTCCCGACGGCGCGTGGAAGCAGTATTCCGGCGGCGCGTCCCACTCGATCACGGCGCGCCCCTCGCCCTGCTCGACGCCGCGGTAGCGGAGCGTGTTCCAGACGTGCGGGTCGGGCGGCGGCGCCTCGGCCCACGGCTTTCTCGCCCTCAACTCTCGACGCTCGCCGGAGCCTCGCTCGCGAACATCTCACGCAGCGCCACCTTGCGGAACTTGCCAACGCTCGTCTTCGGGATCTCGTCGACGAACTCGAACCGGTCCGGCAGCCACCACTTCGCGAAGCGGGGCGCGAGGAACTCCCGCAGCTCGTCCGCCGTCGCCGAGGCGCCCTCCTTTAGCACGACCGCGGCGAGCGGCCGCTCGCCCCACTTCTCGTCGGGCACGGCGATCACGGCCGACTCCGCCACCGCGGGATGGCCCATGAGCGCGTTCTCGAGCTCGACCGAGGAGATCCACTCGCCGCCGGACTTGATCACGTCCTTCGCGCGGTCCTTGATCTGGATGAAGCCCCGCGGCTGGATCGAGACGATGTCGCCCGTTCGGAACCAGCCGTCTGCCGTCCAGCGGTCTGCGCATTCCGGCGCGTCGAAGTAGGAGGCCGCCACCCACGGGCCGCGCACCTCGAGCTCGCCCATCGCCTCGCCGTCCCACGGCACGTCCTCGTCGCCGACGCGCACGCGGATCTCGACGAAGGGGAGGGGGATCCCCACCGTCGCCTGGAAGTCCCAGCGTGTCTCGGTGTCGGCCTCGGCAAGGTCGTATGGAAGCGCGACGGTGGATGCAACCGGCGACGTCTCGGTCATCCCCCAGCCCTGGCAGATCCGCAGCCCGTGGCGCTCCTCGAAGGCGGAGATCAGGGCGCGGGGCACGGCGGAGCCGCCGATGAGCATCGCCTTCATCGCCGAGAGATCCCAGCGGCCGGGCTCCTCGTCGAGCCGCGCGAGGATGCCCATCCAGATCGTCGGCACGCCGGCGGCCCACGTGACGCGCTCCTGCTCCATGTGCTCGAGCAGGCTGTCGGGGTCGAGGTGCGGCCCCGGATAGACGAGCTTCGCGCCCTGCATCGTCGCGAGGTACGGATAGCCCCACGCGTTCGCGTGGAACATCGGCACCACCGGCATCACGACGTCGTCGACGCCGACGCCCATCCCGAGCGGGTTGTTCGCGCCGACGCCGAGCGCGTGCAGGACGGAGGAGCGGTGCGAGTAGACGACGCCTCTCGGCCGGCCCGTCGTGCCGCTCGTGTAGCACATCGCCGCCGCCTCGCCCTCGTCGAGCCCGGGATCCTCCCACTCGTCGGGATCGGCGGTCGCGAGCAGCTCCTCGTACGAGTCCTCGACCACCCAGACGTGCTCGATCCGCGTTCCCTCCCGGAACTGCTCGAGGAGCGGCAGGAGCGCCCGGTCGACGATCACGGCGCGGTCTCCCGCGTGACCGACGATGTAGGCGAGGTCGCCCGGATGGAGCCGGAGGTTGAGGGTGTGGAGGACGAAGCCGCCGCACGGGACGCCGAAGTACGCCTCGTGGTGCTGGTGGTGGTTCCAGCACAGCGTCGCCACGCGGTCGCCGCGCTCGAGGCCCGCCTTCCGCAGCGCCGCGGCCAGCTGCCGCGCGCGGCGCAGCGTCTGGCGGTGGTTGGTGCGGTGGAAGCTCCGGTCGGGGAGGCGGGTGACGATCTCGCCGTCGCCGAAGAACGTCTCCGCCCGGCGCAGCAGATGCGTGAGCGTGAGCGGGAAGTCCATCATCAGGCCTTCCATCCGGCGCATTCTCCTACGCGAGGAGCGCGTTGGCGACCTCGAGTCGCAGCTCGGCGGGCCGGCGGCCGAACCCCTGCAGCCAGAGGGCGCGCTTGTAGAAGCGGTGCAGAGGGTGCTCCCAGGTGAAGCCGATGCCGCCGTGCACCTGGATCGAGCGCTCGCAGGCGGTGACGGCTGCTTCCGTCGCGAACGACTTCGCCGCGGCGGCGGCGAGGGGCGCGTGCTCGTCGTCTTCCGCGACGCACCAGGCCGCCCAGTAGACGAGGGAGCGGGCGAGCTCGACGTCGGTGTACGTCTGCGCGAGAGGGTGGGAGACGGCCTGGTAGGTGCCGATCGGCTTGCCGAACTGGACGCGAGTTCGCGCGTGCTCGACGCCGAGATCGAGGGCGCGCTGCGCGACGCCGAGCGCCTCGGCCGCCAGGGCGGCGCGCACGCGGGGAGTCTCCGCCGAGCCGTCCGGAAGTCGCTGCAGAGGCCGGGTCGCGTCCACGGTCTCGATCTCGCCGCCGCCGCCGAACACGTCGACCTGGCCCGCGACGTGCGCGAGGTATGGCCCGGGATACAGCGCGTAGCCGGTCTCCCCGAGCAGGAGGGCCTCCTCGACGAAGCCCAGCCCGGCCTCCGCGACGTCGAGCCAGCCGAGCTCGGACAGCTCGTTCCAGTGGTCCTCCGCCGACTCCCAGTCGCGGTCGAGCGGGAAGCGGTCGGCGAGCCACGCGTGCGCCGCCTGCTTGAGCTCGAGCTGGTCGTCCGTGAGCGTGAAATCCATCAGCGGCTCCGGGGGAGCCCGAGGATGCGCTCGGCGATGATGTTGCGGAGCACCTCCGACGTGCCGGCCTCGATCGTGTTGCCGCGGCTGCGGAGCTGCTGGTGGTTCCACCAGCCGTCGTCGAGGATCCCCTCGGCACCGCGCAGCTCGCGCGCGAGCTTCGTCAGCCGCTGGTTCGCCTCCGACCAGCGGAGCTTCACTCCCGAGCCCTCCGGGCCCGGGATGCCGGTGCGCTGGTAGGTACCGAGCGCTCGGTAGCTCGTGTAGCGGAGCGCCTGCAGCTCGATCCACTCCCGGGCGAGCGCCTCGCGCAGGTGCGGCTCCGGATCGCGCCCGCGCGCTTCCTCGAGCAGCCGCCCATAGAGCGCGTCGAGCGTGGCGGTGAGCGCGAAGCCGAGCGTCGCGCGCTCGTGCAGGAGCGTCGTCATCGCCACCTGCCAGCCCTCGCCCTCCTCGCCCAAGCGATTTTCAACTGGCACCTGAACATCAGTGAAGAAGATCTCGTTGAACTCCGCCTCGCCGGTGATCTGCCGCAACGGCCGCACTTCGACGCCCGGCGCGTGCATGTCGACGAGCAGGTAGGTGAGATTCCGGTAGCGCGGCGCGTCCGGGTCGCTCTGCGTGAGGAGGATGCAGAAGTCCGCGATGTGCGCAAACGACGACCACACCTTCTGGCCGTTGACGACGTAGAGGTCGCCGCGGCGCTCCGCCCGCGTGCGCGCGGCGGCGAGGTCGGAGCCGGCGTCCGGCTCCGAGAAGCCCTGGCACCAGATCTCGTCGGCGGCGAGGATCGGCTGGAGAAAGCGCGCCTTCTGCTCCTCCGTGCCGTGGGCGACGATGGTCGGCCCGGCCATGCTCAGGCCGATCACGCCGACGTGGGGCGGAGCCTGTACGGCCGCGAGCTCCTCGTAGAGGATCGCCTGGAAGCTGTGCGGCGCTCCCGCGCCGCCGTATTCCTTCGGCCACGTCAGCCCCGCGTAGCCGACCTCGTAGAGCTTGCGGCTCCACTCCCGGACGAACGGATCCTCGAAACGCCGTGCTCCTCCTCGGCCTCCGCGCTTCTCCGCCGGGAGGTTCGCCTCGACCCACGCGCGCAGCTCCTCGCGAAATCGCGCCTCCTCCGGCGTGTCGCGCAGGTCCACGCGCCGGAGGCTAACCCGTCGCCGGTGCCGGAACCAGCTCGGCGGGCGGCTCCGCGACGACCCGGCGGCGCTGCACGGGAAGCAACGTCACGGCGCCGAGGATCGCGGCCACGCCGATCCACTGCGTCCAGCGAAGATGTTGCTCGTAGGCGTAGATGCCGGCGATCACCGCGACCGCGGGATACGTGAGCTCCGCGAGCGAGGAGAGGATGGCCGGGGTCCGCTGCAGCCCGTAGTAGTAAAGCGCGAGCGCGAACAGGCCGGTAGCAAGGGCGAGGTAGAGGATGAGCACGCTGTCGTGCCCGTTCGACCAGGCGCCTGCGCCCATGATCGGCAACGCGGCCGCGCTCGCGAGCAGGCCGAAGAAGAAGCGCAGCGTCACGACGTGCTGGAACTCGAGCTCGCGGGCGAGGTAGCGCCCGAGCACCGTCCCCAGCGCCCAGAGCACCGCGGCGCCGGTCGCTTCGGCGATCACGACGGCGCCCCGGGCCGACGGGTCGAGTGGATGCGCCTGGTTGACGAGCCAGAAGCCGGCGAGGGCGGGGACGAAGAACCAGGCGAAGCTCGGCCGGGGACGCTCGCCGAGCAGGAGCGCCGCGCCGCCCACGGCGACGAACGGCTGCAGCTTCTGGAGCACGACGGGCGTGATGTAGTCCGCGTGCCCGATCAGCGCGTCCGTGAAGAGGATCGTCGCGACAGCGGAGGCGCCCGCGCCCACGACGACGGCGGCGGCGACGTAGCTCCAGCCGGCGCGGACGACTGCGCGCAGGGCCGGCAGCAGGAACGGCAGCGTCAGGGCGGCGAGGATCACGTGCTCGCCGAAGACGATCGTGGTCGCCGTCGTCGTCCCGCTCATCGTCTTGCGGATGATCGGGTCGGTTCCCCACATCGCCGCGGCGATCGCGATCAGGACGACCCCGGGTACCCGCGCGAGCCTCATGGCCGCTCGAAGCGTAGAAGATCGTCGACGGTCTCCCGAGCGCGGATCAGCCGGGCCCGGCCGTCGTCGACGAGCACGACTGCCGGCCGCGGCACGCCGTTGTACGTCGAGCCGAGCGCGAGCGTGTAGGCGCCGGTCGCCGGCACGGCGAGCAGGTCGCCCCGCCGCGGCTCGGGGAGCTCCGCGGCCTCGATCAGGACGTCGCCCGACTCGCAGTGCTTGCCCGCGATCCGGTAGACGCCGCTCGGGAGCTCCTCCGCCCGGTTTGCCAGCAGCGCTTCGTAGCGGGCACCGTAGAGCTGCGGCCGCGGGTTGTCCGACATGCCGCCGTCGATCGCGGCATACGTGACGCCGCCGGACTCTTTGACGGTGCCGACGCGGTAGAGCGTTACGCCGGCGCGGCCGACGAGCGAGCGGCCGGGCTCGAGGATGAGCGAGATGTCCTCCGGCACCCGTTCGATGAGCGGGCCGACGAACTCTGCGACGGACGGCAGCTCCTCGTCGCGATTATGACGGACGCCAAGGCCCCCGCCGAGATCGAGGATGCGCGGCGTCCATCGCAACCGCTCGAGGAAGGCGAGCGCACGCTCGAGCGCGAGGACGCTCTCGTCGGCCCGCCCGAGCTGCGAGCCGACGTGGACGTGCACGCCCTCGACCTCGAGCCCGAGCTCGCGCGCCCGCTCGACCTCGCGCTCGGCCGCATCGGGAGCCAGGCCGAATTTCGACTCCTCGTGCGCGGTCCGGATCGAGCGGTGCGTGACGGCCTCGACTCCGGGCGTGAGCCGCACGAGGACTCGCCGCACGCCGGCGGCTGCCGCCGTCTCCGCCTCGCCGGGCGCGTCGAGCACGACGAGCACTCCCGCCTCCGCGGCAACGCGCAGCTCCTCCGGCGACTTGTTGTTGCCGTGGAACACGAGGCGCTCGCCCGCGATGTCCGCGGCTCGGGCGAAGGCGAGCTCGCCGAGCGTGGAGACGTCGGCGCCGACGCCTTCCTCGGCGAGCAGCCGCAGCAGCGCGGCGTTCGCGAACGCCTTGGTGCCGTAGACGATGAGCGCGCCCGGTGCCGCCTCGCGGTAGGCGCGGACCTGGCCCCGGATCGTGTGCGCGCAGTAGACGAGCAGCGGCGTCCCGTGCTCCTCGGCCAGCTGCGTCGCGGTCACGCCGCCGATCGCGAGCTCGCCTGCCTCGATCCGTGCGGTTTCGGGAAGGAGCTCGAGCACCTTGCTAGTATCGGGATCCCAATGCAGGAGCTGCTTCTTACGTAGGACAGGGAGACACGCGCGGCAAGCTCGCGCCGACCTCCCCACGGCCTCTCCTCGGAGAGGTTTTTTCGTTCCAGAGGACGTTTTCCGATGACACCGAGATACGAGCCGCACGAGATCGAGGCGAAGTGGCAGCGCGTCTGGGAGGACGAGGGAGCCTTCCGCGTCCCGAACCCGGTACCGGGCGCCCCGACGCCCGAGAACCACTGGTACCAGCTCGAGATGCTGCCGTACCCGTCGGGCCCGAGCCTGCACATGGGCCACGTCCTCAACTACACGATGGGGGACGTCCAGACCCACGTGCGGCGCCGCAGCGGCTGGCACGTGGTGCGGCCGATGGGCTGGGACGCATTCGGGCTCCCGGCCGAGAACGCCGCGATCCGGGAGGGCAGGCACCCCCGCGAGACCATCGAGCGCAACATCGAGAGGATGCGCGCCCAGATGAAGCGGCTCGGCTGGGCGATCGACTGGGACCGCGAGGTCGCCGCGCACCAGCCGACCTTCTACCGCTGGACGCAGTGGCTGTTCCAGCAGTTCGTCGCGCACGGACTCGGCTACCGCAAGGACGGCCCGGTCAACTGGTGTCCGAACGACCAGACGGTGATCGCCAACGAGTACGTCGTCGACGGTCGCTGCGAGCGCTGCGGCGCGGAGGTCGAGCTCCGGAACATGACGCAGTGGTACTTCCGGACGACCGCCTACGCGGACGAGCTGCTCGAGTACGAGGGCGCGGAGTGGCCCGAGCGGACGAAGGCGATCCAGCGCAACTGGATCGGCCGCTCGGAGGGCGCCGAGATCCTCTTCCGCGTCGAGGAGACGGGCGAGGACATCGCGGTCTTCACGACGCGCGCGGACACGCTGTTCGGTGCGACGTTCTTCGTCGTGGCGCCGGAGCATCCGTTCGTCGAGGCGCACGCGAGCGACGAGGCCAAGCGCTACGCACGGCACGCCGGCGCGCGTCCGGTCGAGGAGCGTGCGGCCGAGGGGGAGAAGACCGGCGTCTTCACCGGGTTGCACGCGGTCAACCCGATCAACGGAGAGCGCCTGCCGATCTGGGTGGCCGACTACGTCCTGATGGACTACGGAAGCGGCGCGATCATGGCCGTCCCCGCCCACGACGAGCGGGACGGCGAGTTCGCCGAGAAGTTCGTCCTGCCGACGAAGGCCGTGATCGACGAGGACGGGAGGCTCGTCAACTCCGGCCGGTTCGACGGGTTGACGGCCGCAGAGGGCACCGAGGCGATCGTGGCCGCGCTCGAGGCGGACGGCCGCGGCAAGGCCACCGTCCACTACCGGCTGCGGGACTGGAGCGTCTCGCGGCAGCGCTACTGGGGTTGCCCGATCCCGTTCATCCACTGCGAGCGCTGCGGCGTCGTCCCGGTGCCCGAGGACGAGCTGCCGGTGATCCTCCCCGACATCGAGGACTACGCCCCGAAGGGGAAGCCGCCGCTCGCCGCAGACGAGGAGTACATGACGGTCGACTGCCCGACGTGCGGCGGCCCCGCGCGCCGGGATCCCGACACGATGGACACCTTCGTCGACTCGTCCTGGTACTTCCTCCGCTACGTCGACCCCGCCAACGACGAGGAGCCGTTCGACCGTCTCGTCGTCGACTACTGGCTGCCCGTCTCGCAGTACATCGGCGGCATCGACCACGCGACGGGGCACCTGCTCTACTCGCGCTTCTTCGTCAAGGCGATGAACGACTGGGGGATGGTGAGCTTCCGCGAGCCGTTCGCGCGCGTCTTCCACCAGGGCTGGGTGACGCTCGGCGGCTCGAAGATGTCGAAGACGAAGGGAAACGTCGAGGGCCCGGACGCGTTCGTGGACGCCTACGGAGCCGACGCAGTGCGGCTCTACATCCTCTTCATGGGCCCGGCCGACCAGGACATGGAGTGGACGGACTCCGGGATCGAGGGCATCGTCCGCTTCCTGCGCCGGCTCTGGCGCGTCGTGCACGAGGTCGCGGAAGCGGCGCCTTCGCCAGGCTCGAGCGAGGGTGTGCTGGCGCGAAAGGCGAACGAGACGATCTTCCGCGTCACCGACGACGTGCTGCGCCGCTTCCAGTTCCACACCCCGATCTCGGCGGTGATGGAGCTGGTGAACGAGCTCGGCGGCGCGGTGGATGCGCCGGACGCACGCTTCGCCGCCGAGACAGCGGTCTCGCTGATCCAGCCGTACGCGCCGCACGCCGCCGAGGAGCTGTGGACGGTGCTCGGCCACGAGCGGCTGTGGGAGGAGCCGTGGCCCGAGGCCGACGAGTCGCAGCTCGTGCGCGAGACGTTCGAGCTCGTCGTGCAGGTGAACGGCAAGGTGCGCGACCGCTTCGAGGTGGAGGCGAGCCTGAGCGAAGAGGAGCTCGTCGCGCGGGCACGCGAGAGCGAGCGGGTGCGGGCATACCTCGACGGCGGCGAGCCGCAGAAGACGATCGTCGTTCCCAAAAAGCTCGTCAACTTCGTCATCTAGCTCGCGAGTGCTGCGCACTCGCGAGCTAGTCCGGGCGAAGAGCTGCGCTCTTCGCCCGGGGGCTAAGGAACTGCGCCCACGGGAGAGCGCGGTCTCCCGTGGGCTCCGTGCAGTAGGGCTTTGCCTGGGGTTGCGCGGTTCAGACGCTCGGTTTCGTCGCGGGCGAGCAGGCTTTCGCGTGCTCGCCCGCTTCTCCGCGGCGGCGTAACCCACGGTTACGCCGCCGCCTCGACCGCAGCAGGGTTCGAAACGTCTCGAACCACGTACGACCAAAGGCCGGAGGCTAAGACAGCCGCGCAGCGGCGACTTAGCCGCAGGCCGGACCGCGCTCGCGCCGGCCTTCGCCGCGCGCGAGCGCACGACAGAGCCCTCCCGCCCACACCTCAAAACAAGACTGCACGGAGCCTGCCGGAGACCGCGCTCTCCGGCAGGCGGAGTTCCTTAGCCTCCGGGCGAAGAGCGCAGCTCTTCGCCCGGAGCCACTAGCGGGGCTGCGGGCGGTCGACGTTCCAGTGGCGGCCGACGCCTGCGTACCAGTGCACGCCGTCGTCGGTCTCCCGCGGGGTGAGCGTGAAGCGGCTGATCACGCGCTGGCCCCCTTCGAAGTCGCCGTAGAGGATGTCGACGGCCACGCGCTGGGGCGCTTCTACGGCGCGTCGCGCCTCTGCGAATGCTGGGCTGCGCGGGTCACGGAACGAGCCTTGCCAGAAGCCGACGTCGCCGGGGGCGACGTAGAGGTCGCGCGTGAGCGTCGTGAGCTCTTCGAGTGGAGTCGGGACGAGCTCGATTCCCGGTCCGAACTCCATCTCGGGGTAGAGGTGCCAGCCATGCAGGACAGCGATCCCGGTGCCGACGTTGCGGACGGCGATCACGAGGTAGACAGCCTCGTGCGTCGCGGTCGCGATGCCCTGGCCGCCTGGGACTGAGAACCAGACGTCGTCCTGGAAGCCGGCCTTGACCGCCGGGTCGTCGGTGCGCGACGGGACGAGCAGCGGGCGCTGGGCGGCGAGGAGGGACTGCTCGGCGACGCGTGCGACGCGGTTGGCCGAGCGCACGGAGGCAAGCGTGACGCCCGCGAGGGCGAGCGTGCCGCCCGCAGTCGCGAGCGCGGAGATCGTCGCCCAGTCGGCCACGGCGCGAGTTTACGGAGCCGCGAGGAAGTTGCCACCCACGCGGCACACCTTCGTTGTCACGATCGACGACGTGGACGTTCGGTTTCCCGCGCTATCGCGGCGGCAGCTCTTCGGTGCGGCCGTGGCGGTAGCGGTCCTGCTCGTCCTGCTCGTCCGCCATCTCGGCGGCGGGGCTGCGGTGCCCGCCGTGACGCCGCTGCAGGCTCCCGCACGCGCGAGAGCGCCGCGGCCGGCCGTTGCGAAGCTGCTCGTCGTCGACGTGGCCGGAGCGGTGCGGCGGCCGGGGCTCTACAACCTGCGTGCAGGCTCGCGCATCGACGACGCGATCGCCGCCGCGGGCGGGCCGACCGCGAAGGCGCAGCTCGACGCCGTGAATCTCGCGGCTCCGGTCGCCGACGGGGAGCAGGTCGTCGTCCCGGGTCGCGGCGCTGGCGCTGTGGCCGCGGCGAGCCCTCCCGCCGGCGCCGGCTCAGCGCCGTCCGCGCCCCTCGATCTCAACACCGCGACGCTCGAGCAGCTCGAAGCCCTGCCAGGAATCGGGCCGGTGACCGCGCAGAAGATCCTCGACTACCGGCAGGCGCACGGTCCATTCCACTCGGTGGCCGAACTGCAGGGCGTGCCGGGGATCGGGCCGGCGCACATGGCGCAGCTCAAGGGACTCGTGATCCCGTGACGTGACAGTCCGTCTCCCGCACGCCTGCGTGGGCACGATCTGCGTTGGCTTCGCGCTCGCGAACGTCGGGCGGCTTGCCGTTCTGCCCACGCTCGTCGCGGCTGCCGTCCTCGCCGCCTCCGGTCTTGTGTCCGGCGACGAGCGCCTCCGCTGGTCCCTGCTCGCCGCCGCGCTCCTGGCTGTCGCCTGGGTGTGGGGGAGCGTGCGGCTTACCCAGCTCGACCGCAGCGTGCTCGCGTCGCGCATCGGCACCTTCGAGCCGGCGATCGTCGTGACCGAGGAGCCGCCCCGGCCGGGAAGCTTCGACCAGCGGATGCGGGCGCTCGTGCTCCGCTGGGGAACCCTGCGGGCACGCGAGCCGGTCCTGCTCGAGCTTCCGCTCGGCCGGGCGCCGCCGCAGGGTTCACGACTGAAGCTCCTGGGCGAGCTGCGAGCGCCGCCGGGGCCGTCCCGCGGATTCGACGAGGCGACCTGGCTGCGCCGGCAGGGCATCCACGTCGTGCTGCGTGCGCAGTCGTGGCACGTCGTCGGCCGGCGGGGAGGCGTCTCCGGAGCCGGCGACCGGGTCGGGCGCTGGCTCGCGGGCGACAGCGCGCCGGGCCTGGTGGGAGAGCCGCGCGACGTGATCGAGGCGATCGTCCTCGGCCGCTCGTCCGGCCTCGACCAGACGCTGCTCGGGGACTTCCGGGCCTCCGGCCTCTACCACTGTCTCGCTGTCGACGGGCTCAAGGTGGCTGCGGTCGGGGGCGGGGTTGCGGGTCTCTTCCTGCTCGCCGGTCTCGGGAGCTACCTCGCCCAGGTGGCCGCGCTGCTCGCGGTCGCGGCGTACGCCCTCGCCGTCGGCCTCCACCCGTCCGTGGTGCGGGCGGCACTCGCAGCCGGGCTGGGGTCGCTCGCCTGGCTTGCCGCCCGCGAGCGGGATCGCTGGCAAGCGTTGCTCGTCGGCGCGGTCGTCCTGCTCGGCTGGAATCCCTACACGCTGCTCGACGCCGGCTTCCAGCTCTCGTTCGCCGCCGTCGCGGCGATCTTCGTCGTCACGCCGCGCGTCGTCCGGGCGCTCGAGGGATACCCGGTCTCGCATGGCCTCGCCCAGCTGATCGGTGTCTCCACGGCGTGCGGTCTCGCCACCGCGCCGGTCACGTGGTTCCAGTTCCACCAGATCTCGCTCGTCACCGTCCCCGCGAACGTCGTCGCCGTTCCCGTCGTCGTCGAGGTGCTCGGACTCGCGCTCCTTACGGCGGCCGTCGCGCCCTTCTCGCCTCCGCTCGCGTCGGCCGTGGCCCAGTTGAACGGCTGGGGTGCCTGGTTCGTCGCCTCCTGCGCGCGCGGGTTCGGAAGGCTGCCGGGCGCCCAGATCACCTCCCCACGTGCAGCCGCCCTGCTCGGCCTGGGAGCGGTCGGCGCGGCCGCCTATGCTTGGCGGCGTGGCGAGCGAGCCCGAGCTGAAGCCGGTCTACCTCCTGACGGGGACCGACCGGCCGAAGATCGCGGTGGCCCTCCAGCGTCTGCGCGCGCGGATCGGTGAGGACGCGACCGAGCAGCTTCATGCTGCGGAGGCGTCGGGCGGAGACGCGGTCGCCGCCTGTAACGCGCTGGGCCTCTTCGGCGGCGAGGCGCGACTCGTGGTGGTCGGCGGCGTCGACACCTGGAAGGCAGGCGACGTCAAGGAGATCGAGGCGTACCTCGCGTCTCCGGCTCCGGCCACCGTCCTCGCGCTCGTCGGCGACGGCGTCAAGCGCGACTCGGCGCTCGCGAACGCGGTCGCCAAGTCGGGTCAGGTGCTGGGGTACGACGTTCCGAAGAAGAAGCTGCCGGAGTGGGTCGGCGAGCAGTTCGCCCGCCTCGGCGCCTCCGCCGATCGCGAAGCCTGCCGCGCCCTCGTCGAAGCGGTCGGCGAGGACGTCGGCGACCTCTCCTCCGAGATCCAGAAGCTCGCGACGTGGGCCAACGGCGAGCAGATCACGCGCGGGAGCGTCGAGGAGCTTGCGGTCGGACGTGCCGAGACGCCGATCTTCGCCGTCACCGACGCGTGGGGCCGCCGGGACGTCGCCGCCACGCTGCACGCAACCGAGTCGCTCCTCGACCGTTCCCACCGGCCGCGCTCGGGCGAGCTGATCCGGCTCGTCGCCTCGCTCGTGAGTCACGTCGGCCGCGTGAGGAAGGTCTCGCGCCTCGCCGACGAGGGTGTCCGTTCGAGCGAGATTGCCGGCCGTCTGAAAATCCACCCGTTCGTCGCGGAGAAGGCGGCGAAACAGGCCGGCAACTTCTCGCCGGAGGAGCTCGCGCACACCACGGTCCGGCTGGCGGAGCTCGACGCGGGCGCAAAGGGCGGCTCGCGTCTTCCGCCCGAACTCCAGCTCGAGCGCACGCTGGTCGAGATCACGCGCCGGCCCGAGCACGCCGGCTAAGAGTCAGTCGCCAGGCTGGCCGGCGGCGAGCTTCGCCGCCTGAGACTTCCGTCGCGCCACGGTGTTGCGGTGGAGGGCGCCGTGCGCGACCGCCCGGTCGAGCCACTGAACGAGCTCGCGGTGCCGCGCCTCGGTCTCCTTCGGGTCGCCGTCTGTGACCGCCTCGTTGAGGCGGCGCATGAGCGTCTTGGCCGTCGACCGCCAGCGGAGGTTCTCCTGCCGCTGTCGCGCCGCCTGGCGAACGCGCTTCTCTTGCTGCCTGATGTTGGGCATCTCGGAAAAAGACCCGCGGCTCGCGGGCCGAGCGATGGTAGCAACCCCGCTCCCTATGCTGCCCTCGTGGACGACGCCGAGCGCCAGCGGCACGAGCGGCGGCTCGCGCGCGACCGCCGCCGGCGGGAGCGGGGCAAGGCGACGTACTTCGAGAGCGATGCCACCCTCGACGCATGGCCGATCGCGCAGGATCCGGCCGAGCAGCCGACCTCGATCCTCCGACCGCGCCGCGACCGCGGCGACCTGGCCGAGCTCGAGGCACGGGCACTCGACGAGGAAGGCTACGCGACCGAGATCTCCGCCCCGCCCGCCGTACGCGAGGAGCGGTCCCCGGAAGGCGAGCAGCGCAGCCTCGCCCGCTCGGGCGTCGTCTTTGCGGTCGCGACCGGGCTCTCGCGCGTCATCGGGCTGGTGCGCGAGATCGTCCAGGCCGCCCTCTTCGGCATCTCCGGGCCAATCAACGCATTCGAGATCGCGTTTCTCATCCCGAACACGGTGCGCTCGCTCGTCGCCGACTCGGCATTGTCGGCGGCTTTCGTCCCGGTCTTCAGCGATCTGCTCGTGAAGGGGGACCGGAAGCGCGCCTGGCGCGTGGCGTCGTCGCTCTTCTGGCTGATGCTGCTCGGGCTCGGCGGCCTGACGGCACTGTTCATCGTGGTCGCGCCCTGGGTCATGTCGGTCTTCGGCTACGGGCCGCACGACAAGTTCGGCGTCCTCGCCGCGGGACTTGCGCGCCTCCTCTTCCCGCTCGTGCTCGTGCTCGGGCTGACCGGCATCGTCGTCGGGATCCTCAACAGCTACGACCACTTCACGGCTCCTGCGCTCAGCCCGGTGGCGTGGAACCTCGTCATCCTGCTCGGGCTCGCCCTCGGCGCGCAGGATGCGCACCAGAAGTCGAGCAGGCTCTACGTCTACGCGGTCGCGATCCTGGTCGCGACGATCGTCCAGTTCCTGCTCCCGCTGCCGTGGCTGCGCGGACGCGACGACCGGCTGCGGATGGTGATTGACATCCACGACCCGGCGGTCAAGCGGACGTTCGTGCTGATGCTGCCGGTGACCATCGGCCTCGGCCTGATCAACATCAACGCCGCGATCGACCAGCTGTTCGCGACCCACTTCCTGAACCCACACCTGGCGCCGGCGGCGATCGTCCGCGCGTTCCGGCTCTACATGCTCCCGCAGGGGATGTTCTCGGTGGCGGTCGCGACCGTGCTCTTCCCGCTCCTTTCTCGCCACGCGTCGCGCGAGGACTGGGCTGCGTTCCGGAGCACCGTCGCCACCGGGCTGCGGGTGATCTCGTTCCTGCTCGTGCCCGCCAGCGCCGCGGCCGCCGTTCTCGCGACCCCGATCGTGCGGCTCCTCTACCAGCACGAGCACTTCACCGCCAAGGACACGCCGATCGTTGCCAGCTGCCTCGCCGCCTTCGCGCTGGGGCTCACGTTCAACGGCACCATGCTGATGCTCAACCGCGGCTTCTTCTCGCTCCAGTCGCCGTGGATCCCGAGCTGGGTCGCGTTCGGCAATCTCGGTCTCAACGCGGGCCTCGACGCGGTGTTCTACCGGCTCGGCATCTGGGGGATCCCGCTCTCGACCTCGCTCGTGAACATTGCCGGGACGTGGGCGCTGCTGCTGCTTTTCCGGCGGCGGCTGGGTGAGTTCGAAATCGCCGAGACGGCAAGAGCCTTCGTTCTCGTCGCCGTGGCGTCGGCCGTGCTTGCCGCGGTCGCATGGTGGGGTTGGCATCTCCTCGACTCCGGGCTCGGCCGCTCGCTGCCCGCACAGATCGTCTCGCTCGGCGCCGGGCTCGTCCTCGGCTACGCCGCCTTCTTCGGAGCGTGCCGGCTACTGGGAGTTCGCGAACTCGACACGCTGCTGCGCTTGCGGCGCGCCCGCGGCTGAGCAGGGCGCCGCCGCGCTGTCCTGAACAGCGCCCGCCCCAGCCGGAGACGACACAGCGTTGCGACAAAGCCGCTCGCTCGGCGGCACGGATGGGCCGATAGCGTCGGCCGCGTGGGCGGAGGGCAAGCGGACCCCACCCTGGGTGGGGGAGCGTCTGTGGCCACGTCCTGAACGGCCACGGTCGGAGCAGACCTGCGCCAGTACCATCGCCGCTCGTGGAGCAGGCACGCATCCGCAACTTCTCGATCATCGCGCACATCGACCACGGCAAGTCGACGCTCGCCGACCGGATCCTCGAGCTGACCGAGGCCGTTTCCGCGCGCGAGATGCGGGAGCAGGTCCTCGACACGATGGAGCTCGAGCGGGAACGCGGCATCACGATCAAGGCGCAGGCCGTTTGCGTGGCCTGGAAAGGGCACGAGCTCAACCTCATCGACACGCCCGGCCACGTCGACTTCACCTACGAGGTCTCGCGTTCGCTGCAGGCGTGCGAAGGAGCGCTCCTCGTCGTCGACGCGGCGCAGGGGATCGAGGCCCAGACCCTGGCGAACGCCTATCTCGCGATCGAGAACGGGCTCGAGATCGTCCCGGTCGCGAACAAGATCGACCTCCCCGCCGCCGACCAGGACGGAACGGCCGTCGAGGTCGCCGAACTGCTCGGCGACGATCCGGCTCGCGTGTTGCCGATCTCCGCCAAGACCGGCGACGGAGTGGCCGCCGTGCTCGACGCGATCGTCGAGCGGGTGCCGCCGCCCGCCGGCGACCCGCAATCCCCTGCACGCGCGCTCGTCTTCGACTCCTCGTACGACCAGTACCGGGGTGTCGTCGCCTTCGTCCGGATCGTCGACGGTTCGTTCTCCACCCGCGAGCAGCTCCGGACGATGGCCACCGAGACACGCTTCGACGCGGAGGAGCTCGGCGTCTTCTCGCCGGCGCTGACGCCTGTCGAGCGTCTGTCCGCCGGCGAGGTGGGCTACATCGTGACGGGCTTGAAGGATGTCTCCCGCCTGCGGGTCGGCGATACGCTCACCTCCGTTCGCGCGCCCGCCCGAGAGGCGCTGCCCGGTTACCAGGACGTCAAGCCGATGGTCTTCGCCGGGCTCTTCCCGACCGACTCGGACGCCTACCCGGAGCTGCGGGACGCGCTCGAGCGGCTCAAGCTGAACGACGCCGCGCTCGTCTACGAGCCGGAGTCGTCGAACGCGCTCGGCTTCGGCTTCCGCTGCGGCTTCCTCGGCCTCCTCCACCTGGAGATCGTCCGCGAGCGGCTCGAGCGCGAGTTCGACCTCGACCTGCTCGTGACCGCGCCGAACGTCGCCTACCGCGTGAAGGAGAAAGACGGAGACTGGATCGAGGTGCACAACCCCGCCGAGTTCCCGCGCGAGGTCGAGGAGGTCGAGGAGCCATACGTGGCCGCCTCGATCATCGTCCCGAAGGAGCACGTCGGAGCGGTGATGGAGCTGAACAACGAGCGGCGCGGCACCTTCGGTCGGCTCGAGTACCTCTCGCCGGAGCGGGTCCACCTCACCCACGAGCTCCCGCTCGCCGAGATCGTGCTCGACTACTACGACCAGCTCAAGTCGCGCACCCGCGGCTATGCCTCGTTCGACTACGACCTTGCGGGCTTCAAGCCGGGCGATCTCGTTCGCGTCGACGTGCTAGTCGGCGGTGAGCCCGTCGACGCGCTCTCCCTCATCGTCCACCGCAAGCTCGCCTACGACCGGGGACGCCTGCTCGTAGACAAGCTGCGCGAGGAGATCCCGCGCCAGATGTTCGACATCCCGATCCAGGCGGCCATCGGCTCACGCGTCATCGCGCGGGAGACGGTGAAGGCGAAGCGGAAGGACGTGCTCGCGAAGTGCTACGGCGGCGACATCACCCGCAAGCGGAAGCTGCTCGAGAAGCAGAAGGCCGGCAAGAAGCGGATGAAGCAGGTCGGCGCAGTCGAGGTGCCGCAGGAGGCGTTCCTCGCCGTGCTCAACATCGGGCAGGGCGGAGAAGGGAGGCGCTGATGCGTGCCGGGCTCGATGCGCCGACCGAGGCATTCCCGGCCCAGGGCCTCGGCCCGCTGCGGGACTTCCTCGACCGGCAGCGTCCGATCGGGCTCGCGGTCTGGGTCCGGCACGAGCAGCAGGGAGTCGAGGGCCCGCTCTACGACCACCACACGGTGCTCGGCGTCGACGACGACCGCTACGCGGCTGCAGACCTCCAGGCGCTCGAGCGCGGGATCGAGCTCGAGTGTCCGGGCATATCAGGCTGGCTCGATCTCTTCCCGCTCTCGGAAGTCGAGGCCCTCCGCGGGTGCGGAGAGGTGCTGTGGGAGCGATCCGGCGAGGCGTGCGGGCGCGACTCGCTCGACTTCCGCTTCATCCGCGAGCCGATCGAGGTGACGACCGTCGCGCGGAGCACGTTCGCCCGGCATGTCCGTGAGGTCGCGCCGGCGGTGGTCCGCGTCCACGCCTCCCATGCCCGTCTGTGCAAGGGCGAGCGCGAGCTCGAGGGCTCGACCTCGCTCTACGTCGGCTGGGACGAGGCCCGCCAGGGCGCGCCGAACACGCTCAGGCTCGTGCACGAGGCGGCACGTGAGGCCGGCATCGACTGCAGCGGCGGCACGCTGGGGCCCCCGGTCGAGTCGCCGTCCCACGCGACGGTGCTCTACGACGAGGAGGCGGACGCGTGAGCCTCGAGATGCGCGACGCGTGCGAGCGCTGCGGGGCGCGCGTGGCACGTGACGGGGAAGCATTCATCTGCTCGTACGAGTGCACGTTCTGCCGCTCCTGCAGCGAGGCCCTGTCGAGCGTCTGCCCGAACTGCGGCGGCGAGCTCGTCCTCCGGCCGAGACGGGTGACGGCGGAATGAGCGGCCCGAGGCACCTGTACGTCCATCTGCCGTTCTGCGCGCACCGCTGCGGCTACTGCGACTTCGTCACGGTGACCGGCCGCGACCACATGCACGGCGCCTACGTGGACGCGCTCCTGCGCGAGCTCGGCGAGGAGCACGACGGTTCGTCGGTCGAGACGATCTTCCTCGGCGGAGGCACCCCGACCCACACCGCGCTGTCCGATCTGCTGCGGCTCCTCGGTGCCCTCCCGCCGGCGCACGAGCTGGCGGTCGAGGCCAACCCCGAGACCGTCACGCCCGCGCTCGCGCGGGAGCTGCGCGACGCGGGCGTCAACCGAGTCTCGCTCGGCGCCCAGACCTTCCAGCCGCACCTCCTCCGGGTGCTCGAGCGTCGAGCTAGGCCCGCCGACGTCGAGCGTGCGTTCGGCCACCTGCGCGAGGCGGGCTTCGACAACCTTTCGCTCGACCTGATCTACGGCATCCCGGGCCAGACGCCGGCGGAGCTCGCTGCCGACCTCGCGCGGGCGATCGCGCTCGGCCCCGACCACGTCAGCGCCTACGAGCTCGAGGCGAAGCCCGGCACGCGGTTCACGATCGGGCACGGCGCCGAGCTCGAGCGGCAGGCGGAGCAGATGGAGGACTATTTCGAGCGGGTCGTCGCGACGCTGACCGCCGCCGGATACCGCTGGTACGAGACCGCCAACTTCTGCCGGGACGGAAAGCGCGCCGAGCACAACCTCGCCTACTGGCTCGGCCGCGACTACCTCGGCATTGGCGTCGGCGCCGTCTCGACCCTCGGCGGCGAGCGCCGCCGCAACACGCCGAAGCTCGCCCGCTACCTCCGGGGGCACTACGACCGCGAGGTCGAGCTGCTCGACGACGAGACGCGGGCGCGGGAGCGTCTGATGCTCGGCCTCCGGCTGGACGAGCCGCTCGAGCTCGCTGGTCTGCGTCCCGCGCTCGACGTCGACGGCATCGCCCGCGCGGAGCAACTCGGTCTCGCGGTCGACGACGGACGAACTCTCGCGCTCACCCGGCGGGGCCGCTTCCTCGGCGGCGCGGTGACCGCCGAGATCCTCGCCTGAGAAGCGCCACGGAGGGCACCGGCTAAAATCTCCTGCAAATGCAGGAAACAGTGCAGCTGACCGAGCGCCAGCGGGCCGTCCTCCGTCGCGTCGTGGAGGAGTTCGTCGGCACCGGTCATCCCGTTGGCTCGAAGAGCGTGGCCGAGCGGTCCGACCTGCATGTCTCCCCGTCGACCGTGCGCGCGGAGCTCGCCGAGCTGGAAAACCTCGGGCTGCTCACGCACCCGCACACCTCGGCGGGCCGCGTCCCGACCGAGCGCGGCTACCGCTACTACGCCGACGAGCTGCTCGGACAGCTCGAGCCCCAGCCGGCCGCCTTCCCGCTCGACCTCAGCTCCACGAGCACCGAGGTCGAGTCCGCGCTGCAGGCGACGACCGAGATGCTCTCCCAGGTGACGCGACTGCTGGCGCTCGTCTCGGCGCCGCCGCTCGAGGCGACCCACGTGCGACACGTGGAGGTGCTGCTCCTGCAGCCGCAGCTGGTGATGGTGGTCGTCATCACCTCGGCAGGAGGTATCTCGAAGAGACTCTTCCACTTCGAGGAGGCCGTCGACGCCGGGCTCGCCCAGTGGGCGAACGACTACCTGAACGAGGCCGTCGCCGGGTTGCAGCTGGGAACCTCGCTGCTCCGCCGGCGCTTCCAGGACCCCGGCCTGAGCCACGCCGAGCGCGCCTTCCTCGGGGCGCTCCTGCCGGCGTTCACCGAGCTCGTCTCGGCCGAGCAGCGTCTGTACGTCGGCGGCGCCGCGGACCTCCTCGGCGAGGTGCGGACCGAGGAGCTCGACGCGTACAGGAGCCTGTTCGAGCTCGTCGAGCGCCGAGCCGACCTGCTCGACGTCCTTGGGGAGCCGAGCTCGTCGCAGCGTCCGTTCGTCCGGCTCGGTCACGAGCTCGTGCACCCGGCGCTCGCCGAGATCGCGCTCGTCGGCGCCTGCTACGGCCTCGTCCACCGGGCACTCGGGGCCGTGAGCCTCGTCGGCCCGGTCCGGATGGACTACGAGAAGGCGCTTGGAGCCGTCCGCTCGGCGGCGCTCGAGCTCTCGCGCTTCGTCGAGTCGATCTACGAAGAAGCCTAAGAACTCGCTTCGGAATGACCGCGCGCTGGCTGGGCGCGATGGCTGAGTGCGAGGCTAGGACGCAGGGAGCGCCAATAGCAGCGCTATTGGCGCGACCGAGGACGACGCCTCGCGCCGGCCAGCGCGGCCAGACGGCCCGTGCTTCATTTCGAAACGAGTTCTAAGTTGGGCGGCAGACGCCGACGCTACATTCCGAGCGATGGCGACGACCGACCGCGACTACTACGACCTGCTCGGCGTCGCGCGCGACGCGAGCGAGGGCGACATCAAGCGCGCCTTCCGGCGGCTCGCTCGCGAGCTGCATCCCGACGTCTCCGAGGCCCCCGACGCGGACGAGCGGTTCCGCGAGGTAGTCGAGGCATACGAGGTCCTGTCCAAGGCGGAGACCCGCGATCTCTACGACCGTTACGGCCACGCCGGTCTGCGTAGCGGCGGCTTCCAGCCGGGTCACGTCGACTTCGGCAATCTCGCCGACCTCTTCTCGGCCTTCTTCGGCGACGAGATCCTGCTCGGTGGCCGCGGCCGGAGCGGCCGTGCGCGCGGCGCGGACCTCGCGGCGACAGTCGAGATCGACCTCGTCGAGGCGGCGCACGGTGTGACGCGCGAGGTGCCGTTCGAGGCCGCCGTCACCTGTACGCGGTGCGGAGGCGATGGGGCGGAGCCGGGGAGCGAGATCACGACCTGCCCGACGTGCAACGGAACCGGTCGGCTGCAGCAGGTGACGCGTAGCGTCTTCGGCGAGTTCGTCCGCACCCAGACCTGCCCCACGTGCGCCGGCTCGGGCCGCCGGATCGAGCAGCCGTGTCGCGCGTGCCGCGGTGGTGGGAGGGTGGTCGAGGAACGGACGCTCGCGGTCGAGATCCCGCTGGGCATCCACCATGGTCAGCGGATCCGTCTCAGCGGCGAGGGGCATGCCGGGGTCGTCGGCGGCCGGCCCGGTGACGTCTACGTCGAGGTACGGATCCGTCCCGACGAGCGATTCGTGCGCGAGGGCGACGACGTCTACACGACGGTCGACCTCACCTTCACACAGGCCGCGCTCGGTGCCACCCTCGCGGTGCCGACGCTCGAAGGGGAAGAGGAGCTCGAGCTGCCCCCCGGGACGCAGCCGGGCGAGATCGTCGTCCTGCGCGGTCGCGGCATGCCGGTCCTCCAGGGGCACGGTCGCGGCGACCAGCGAATCCTCGTCAACGTGCTCGTGCCCCGCCGGCTCAGCGAGCAGCAGCGCCGTCTCCTGCACGAGTTCGACGCCCAGGCGGACGAGCACACGTACGGCAGGTCCGAAGGGCTCTTCGACAAGCTGAAGAGCGCGTTTCGCTGACGCTCAAGCGATACGTCGTCGTGGGCGGCGAGCCGGAGCTCGCGCTGCTGCTCCACATCTTCCCGCAGGGCGTCGAGGAGCTCGACGGCGCCTACGCGGTGTACGCGGACGAGCCGCCGCTCGGCTTCGACGTGGTCGAGGTGGACGACGTGGCGGAGGGCTGGGAGGACGCGTGGCGCGGGTTCCACCACGGCGTGAGGGTCGGCCGCTGCTGGGTCGGGCCTCCGTGGGAAGACGCACCGGCAGATGCCGTGGCCGTGGTGATCGATCCGGGGCGCGCGTTCGGCACCGGCGCGCACGCGACGACGAGGCTGTGCCTCGAGCTCCTGCAAGCTGTGGAGCCGACGAGCCTGCTCGACGTCGGCTGCGGCTCGGGCGTCCTCTCAGTCGCCGCGGCGAAGCTTGGTTTCGCGCCCGTCGTCGCAGTCGACATCGACGAGGTGGCACTCGAGACGACCAGGGTCAACGCGGCGGCGAACGGCGTCGCCGTCGAGGTCGCGGCCGAGCTGCAGCGGGCGGAGCTGGCCGTGATGAACATCGCGCTCGACGTCGTGGAAGGGATGCTGCCTCGGCTTCCCGTCGCGCGGGCGATCACGTCCGGCTACCTGGAGCGGGACAAGCCGCACGTCGACGGCTGGCACGCAGTGGAGCGGCGCGTGCGCGACGGCTGGGCGGCGGACCTGCTCGAGACAACGCACTAGCCCGCGGCGAGCCGGCAGGCGGTCTCGACGGCCGGCAGGTACGGATCGGCGGCGTCCGGCCGCGGCGGCTCGTCAAGCCGGAAGAGCCGGTCGGTGACCACCCGATAGACGAGCGCGCGCAGGAGGTACTGCGGGAAGTCGTCTTCATCCGCGATCGCGTCGACGAGGGCCTTGTCGGCTCCCTCCCAGACGAGAGCATCGGCTACGACGATCGCCGAGGCGAACATCGGCGGTCGCCAGTACGGCGCGAAGTCGATCACCGCCGGAGGCAGCACGGCCGCGAAGAGGACGTTCCCCGTCAGGTCGCCGTGTATCAGCTGACTACGCGCCTGGACCGGCCGCAGTGCGGCACAAAGCCGCGTCAGATGTTTGACGTGGACGTACTCCCCGGCAGGAAGCTCGCCCCAGGCAACTCGGTCGCCGATCGCCCAGGGATCTGAGCGACGGTAGAGGAAGGCGGGACGGGGCGTCCCGGCGAGGGCCGCATGGAAGCGCTCGCCGGCGGCGACAATGTCCGTCCACCGGCCCTTCTCGTGGCGGACCTCGAGGGCCTGGTAGGCGCACCAGCCCTCGACGACGAGCGAACTGTCGGCAGCACGCACCGAGCGGGCGACGCGGAAGCCGTCGCAGGCGAGTGAGTCGAAGAGCTCCGCCTGCCACGCCAGCTCTTCCTGGGCCCGGTCGAGCGGCTTGAGGACGAGGTCGCCGCTCCGCCAGCTCGTCCCCTGCCCTCCGTGCAGGGGCAGGGGTTGCCCGGAGGCTCCGAACGCGGAGAGCACCCGCGAGGACGGCGGCTCGCTCGTCACCTTTCGAGGCTAATGGTGCGTGGAAGGCCGAAGCCTCTACGATCCGCGCGTGGCGAGCTTCTCCGTCCGCTTCCTCGGCTGCAAGGTCTCGCACGTGGACGCGCACGCGGTGCGCGAGCGGCTGCTCGCCGACGGGCACCTGGAACAGGAGGGTGGCGACGTGGCCGTCGTCAACACGTGCTGCGTCACCCACGAGGCGGTCGCCAAGTCCCGGAAGGAGGCGACCCGCGCCGCCCGCACGCACCGGCGGGTCTACGTCACGGGCTGCGGTGCCAACCTCGCCGGCGACGCCTTCGCCCGCCTGCCCGGCAACGCCGTCGTCGTCGCGCGGCGGAGCGAGGAGACGCCGGAGTTCGTCGCGGGCGACGTCGGCGCGATCGGCTGCGTTCGGGCGGACGCGCGGCTCGATCGCATCAGGGCGTTCGTCAAGGTCCAGGACGGCTGCTCGTTTTCCTGCCGCTTCTGCGTGATCCCGCTCGTCCGCGGCGCTTCGCGCAGCCGCGCCGCCGAGGCAGTGCTCGGCGAGATCCGTCGGCGCGTCGCGCAGGGCCACCGCGAGGTCGTCCTCACCGGGATCAACCTGGGCTGCTACCGCGACCGCGCCGCCGCCTACCGGCTGCCGCGGCTCGTGCGGGAGGCCGGTGCGACGCCGGGCCTCGAGCGACTGCGCCTCTCCTCTATCGAGATCAACCACGTCGACGACGAGCTCGTCCGCGCGCTGCGCGAGACCCCGACCGCGAGCCGCCACCTGCATGTCCCACTGCAGTCGGGCGACGACGCCGTCCTCCAGGCGATGGGTCGCCGCTACTCGACGAGTACTTACCTGCGCCGTCTCGAGCCGCTGCGGGAGGACTTCAACCTCACGAGCGACGTCATCGTCGGTTTCCCGGCCGAGGACGACCGGGCCTTCGAGAACACCCTGCGCGTCGTCGGCGAGGCGGGCCTGACGAAGGTGCACGTCTTCCCGTACTCGCCGCGCCCGGGTACAGGGACCGCCGCCGAGGATCCCGTGCCGCCGGCCGTGAAGAAGGAGCGGAGTGCAAGGCTGCGCGCCATCTCCCACGCGGCGTGCCTCGCGCACTGGCGCTCGAAGGTCGGCCGCGACGACGTCGTGCTCGTCGACCGGCCGGGCCGCGGCTACGGCGACGACTACTCGCCCTGGCTCGTGCCCGAGTCGGCGCCCGTCGGAGAGCTCGTCGGCGTCCGCGGCGCCGCTGTCACGGAGGAGGGGATCCTCGCTGCCTGACGACTGCCTCTTTTGCGAGCTCTACCGCGAGGGCGACCACGTCCACGCGACCGACGGCTTCGTCGCGATCCGCGACATCAACCCGCAGGCGCCCGTGCACCTGCTCGTCCTGCCGGAGCGCCACGTCGAGTCGTTCCGCGAGATCGGTGAGTTCCCGGCCGAGGAGGCGAAGCGGATGCTCGAGTTCGTCGCCGAGGTCGCAGCACGCGAGGGGCTGACCGATTACCGTGTCGCCGTCAACGTCGGCCCGAGCGCCGGCCAGACGGTTTTCCATCTGCACTGGCACGTCAAAGGCGGCTGGGCGTGAGCCTGATCGAGGAGATCGACGACGAGCTGAAGGACGCGATGCGCGCCCGCGACGCCGAGCGCCGTGACGCGCTGCGCCTGATCCTCCATGCGCTCAAGAGCTCCCAGAAGGAGTTGCAGCGGCCGCTGAGCGAGGAGGAGGAGCTGCAGGTGCTACAGCGCGAGCGAAAGCGGCGCATCGAGGCGGCCGATGCGTTCCGTTCCGGCGGCCGGGAGGAGCAGGCGGCGGCGGAGGAGCGCGAGCTCGAGATCCTCGAGGAGTTCATGCCCGAGCCGCTCTCCGAGGACGAGATCGACGAGATCGTCGACGACGTCATCGCCGAGGTG
>JBJMKG010000044.1:0-1532 GCA_045805945.1 Gaiellaceae bacterium | reverse complement strand
GGTGGCACCGTCGAGGTCCGCCCGGTCGTCCAGCGCTGAGCACTCGGGCGATGCAGTACATGCTCCTCATCTACGACGAGGAAGGCGAGTGGGAGCGCCACTCGGGCTTCCGCTTGAGCAGCGACCTTCAAGCGAGGGGGACGCTCCTCGCGTCGGAGGCGCTGCAACCCGTCGCAACCGCGACGACGGTTCGTGTGCGGAACGGCGACACCGTCGTGAGCGACGGCCCGTTCGCCGAGACGGAGGAGACGCTCGGCGCCTATTGCCTGATCGAGGCCGACTCCCTCGACGAGGCGATCGAGTGGGCGTCGCGGATCCCGTCGGCCCGCTCGGGCACCGTCGAGATTCGACCGTTGATCGCCAACTCGGAGCACCGCGAATAGACGATCTCGTCCGTGCCTACCGCGACGAGCGTGCGCGCTGCATCGCGATCCTCGGCCGCGTCCTCGGCGATCTCGACCTCGCCGAGGACGCGGTGCAGGACGCGTTCGTCAAGGCGGCCGAACGTTGGCCGCGTGACGGCACACCGGGGAACCCGGGTGCGTGGATCGTCGCCACCGCGCGAAACGGCGCGATCGACCGGATCCGCCGCGAGCAGACGCTCGCGCGAAAGACGGAGCTGCTCGCCCGCGCGGCACAGCTACCGGACGACGAGGAGGCCGTGATTCCCGACGAACGACTGGAGCTGATCTTCGCCTGCTGCCACCCGGCCCTCGCCGCCGACGCGCAGGTCGCGCTGACGCTCAGCCTCGTGGGCGGGCTGACGACGCCGGAGATCGCGCGCGCGTTCATCGTCCCGGAGGCCACGCTCGCGCAGCGGCTCGTGCGCGCGAAGCGCAAGATCCGCGACGCCGGCATCCCGCTGCGGGTTCCGCCCGGGCATCTCCTTCCGGAGCGACTGCGGACCGTGCTGGCCGCCATCTACCTCGTGTTCAACGCCGGCTACGGCCCGCCGGTGCGGCAGGAGCTCTGCGCCGAGGCGATCCGGCTCGCGTTGCTGCTGGCGACGCTGATGCCGGACGAGGCTGAGGTGCACGGCCTGCACGCCCTCGTGCTGCTCCAGGACGCACGACGCGACGCGCGCGTCGATCCCCGGGGCCGGCTCGTGCTGCTCGAGGACCAGGACCGCAGCCTCTGGGACGCCGCCGAGATCGTTCAGGGCCGAGCCGCGCTCGACCGGGCGCTGGCGCTGCGCCTGCCCGGGCCGTACCAGCTCCAGGCCGCGATCGCCGCCCTCCACACCGAGCCCTCGACCGACTGGGAGGAGATCGCGCTTCTCTACAGCCGCCTCTCGGAGCTGACGCCCTCACCCGTCGTCGAGCTGAACCGAGCGGTCGCCGTCGCAATGGCTCAGGGGCCCGAGGAAGGTCTCGCACTCATGGATGCGATCGACGGGCTCGACGGCTACTACCTGCTGCACGCCGCACGGGCCGACCTTCTCCGCCGGCTCGACCGCGCCGACGAGGCCGTCGCCGCCTACGAGCGTGCGCTTGCCCTCGCACCAAGTGACGTCGAACGTGACTTTCTCCGAG
>JBJMKG010000043.1:0-97661 GCA_045805945.1 Gaiellaceae bacterium | reverse complement strand
TCCGCCGCCGCCCGCCTTGAATCCTCCCTCCCGCCAGTGTTAGATCAGGTGGCGGCCAACAGGGAGGAGCAACATGCGTATCCAAGGGTCCGTCACCGCGATCTCGTGGATCCCGTCGGAGGCGATCGAGGGACTACCGAAGCTGCCGTTCGAGCTGGGCGTCGGCCACTACGACGAGCCGCCGCCAGATCGGCTCGGCGGTCCGCGCGATCTGGAGCAGCTGCGCGACGCCGACCGCTTCCGTGAAGCCAATTTGCTGCAGGCCTGGATCGAGGTCGAGGACGGCGCCGTCGTCAACGCCGGGTACTTCGGAGGCGGCCTCGTTGGATCGACGACGTTCCGGCTCGGGCCGAAGTCGGTCGTCGTGCCGGGAGTGCCGTTCGAGGTCATCCGGGCCGAGCCGGAGATCTCCGGCGACCGTGCCCGCTTCGTGCAGACGGTCGGAGGGCGCGCAGGCTTTCCTGCGCCGCGGCTCGTCAAGGGCGGGCCGATGTTCCGGATCCAGTCGGCGACCGCGTGGACGACGCTCGCGCTCACGCTGCATGCGGACGGAAGAGTCGAGCACGAGCTCGTCGGCGCAAGCCCGTTTCCGCGCCATTGGATCTACGACAGCGAAGGAGTCCTGGCGCAGAAGAGCGGCACCGTCGACTTCAAGACGTGGTACCGCGAGTCCCACGGCGACAACACCCCGTGGGGCAACGTCGAGTCGCCGGCGGTCGTCGCCGCGGCGGAGACGGCGATGGAGCGGGAGCTCTCCCGGATCCTCCTCTCCGGCGACGCCAAGCTCGTCCGGCGCAAGCTCGACGACGGCGACGTGCTCGTGGAGCAGGGCGCAGAAGGCGACGACCTCTACCTCCTTCTGGACGGCGTGCTCGGCGTCGAGGTCGACGGCGCGCAGGTCGCCGAGATGGGCCCCGGCACGATGCTCGGCGAGCGAGCCTCGCTCGAGGGCGGTGTCCGCACCGCGACGCTGCGAGCGCTCACGCCTTGCCGCGTCGCTGTGCTTCCGTCGGAGCTCGTGACGGAACGAGAGATGGCGGCGCTCGCCGCAGACCGGCAGCGCGAGGCCTGAGGCAGCTCCAACTGCGCTGAGCCCGCGGCGGGCGGATCCAATCCGTCTGCCGCGGGCCGCCCCGTCGGACCTGTCCTGGTGCCAGGCACCGGGACATGTCGGAAACAGAGCGGTCCGCTCAGAATCTCGCTGCACGCGGCCTCTTTCGGACGCAGCGGCGTCCCTTTGAACCACGTCCCGGTGCCTGGCACCTGGACGTGGCTACGTTGGAGACGGCCGGCACAACGCACCGGCGACATTGCAGCCGCCCACGTTGCATCATTCGAGGCGAGCTCGAAGTCGGGATGGAAGGAGGCGCGATGGACGTCAGCGCAGGCGATCACCTAGTGATCGAGAGCGAGAAGGTCGGACAGCCGCCGCGCGCCGGCACGGTCGAGGAGGTGCTGAGCGCAGCGCCCTTGCGGTTGCGGGTGCGATGGGAGAACGGCTCCGTGACGACGCTGAGCCCCGAGGCCGGCGCCGCCCGCGTCGAGCACGCCAAGCCGTCCTAGCCGGCCGGCCGCGCTAGTCCGGCTGCCAGACCATGAGCGCGAGGATCGCGAGCAGCAGGAGCCCGCTCACATAGCTCGCCGCGAGCGGCTCGCGCGCCGCGACGAGCGCGCGCAGCTCGGCGCTCGGCTCATCGCCCCGCCCGGCCAGCCGCTCGGCGAGGTGGCACGCATGCCGCGCGGTCCGCCCTCCGTAACCGCCGAGCGTGACCGCGGCTCCCGCGAAGAAGCTGACGGCGCCGAGGAGATGGAAGAAGAGCAGGAGGTGGGTCAGCGCCACGAGGCTCCTACGATAGACCCGTGCAGGCGACCGAGCGCCATCTGCGGCTGCTGACCGAGACGATCGCCACCGTCAACTCGACGCTCGACCTCGAGGAGGTGCTCCACCTCGTCGCGAACGCGGTCGCCGCGGCGCTCGACGCCGACGCGTGCTTCGTTTACCTCTACGACGACGCCGCCGGCGAGCTCGTCCTCCGCGCGACGCACGGCACGCCGCTCGACGCGATGACGCGACGCCCGCGCCTGCGGCCGGGCGAGGGGATCACCGGCACGGCGGCGGCCGAACGCCAGCCGGTCGCGATCGCGGCGAACGCCGATCTCGACGCGCGCTGGAAGGAGTTCCCCAACCTGCCCGAGTCGGAGTACGAGTCGATCCTCGCCGTCCCGATCCTGGCCCGCGACCAGCTCGCCGGCGCGCTCAACGTCCGCACGCGCGAGCCGCGCGAGTTCCGGCCGGACGAGATCGAGCTGCTGCAGGCGATCGCCGGCCAGGTCGCGCAGTCGATCGTCCACGCGCAGCTCTACGCCGACGCGCAGCGGCGCGTGGCGGAGCTCGAGGCACTCGCGCGCATTTCCGAGGCAGTCTCCGAGTCGCTCTACCTCGAGGAGTCTCTCGAGGCGATCGTGAAGACGACGATGGACGCTGTCCACGCGACCGGCGCCGCGCTCGTGCTCGAGGACGGACGCATCGCCTGGCCGGAGGGCCGCCCCGGTGCCCACGCCGTGCGGACGCCGCTGCGCTGGAAGCGACGGAAGATCGGCGAGCTCGTGGCCGACCGGGACACGCCCTTCAGCGAGGAGGAGCAGGCGCTGCTCGAGGCGATCGCACACCACGCCGCCGTCGCGCTCGAGCACGGTCGCGCGGTAATGCGCGGCGTCCTCGCCCAGGAGATCCACCACCGCGTCAAGAACAATCTCCAGACGGTCGCCTCGCTCCTGCGCCTGCAGGCGCGCGACGAAGGCGTCGACCCGCGCGAGGCGCTCGAGCACTCCGTCAACCGGATCCTCGCCATCGCCGCCGTGCACGAGGCCCTCACCGAGCAGCGGGAGGAAGACGTCGAGCTGGCGGAGCTGATCGACAGGCTCCGCGCAATGCTCGTGCAGGGGCTCGGTGGCGGACGCGACGTCGAGGCGCGCCTCGAGCGCGTGTCCCTTGCCGGGACGCGCGCCACCGCGCTCGCCCTCGTCTTCTCGGAGCTGCTCCAGAACGCGCTCGAGCACGGAGCGGGGACGGTGCGGATTCAGCTCGCTCGGCGCGATGGCGACGTCGTCCTCGCGATCGCGGACGAGGGCTCCGGCGCCGACGACACGCCGAGCGGCACCGGCCTCTCGATCGTCCAGGCTCTCGTGGCGGACGAGCTGCACGGCACCTTCGCCCTCGCCGGCGCGCGAGCGGAGGTTGTGTTCCCGGCGTGAGCGGCGAGGCACGGGAAGTGCTGGTCCACGTCCGCCGCGGTGACGAGTTCCTGGTCGCGCACCGCGCGCCGGCCGGCGGCGGCTACTGGCACACGATCGCCGGCGGGGTCGAGCGGGACGAGGCCTGGCACGTCGCGGCGCTGCGCGAGCTGCGCGAGGAAACGGGACTCGAGGCGGAGAGGCTCGAGCCGCTCGGCGAGTTCGTCTACACGCGGGAGTCCTGGGAGGAAGAACCCGGGCTACCGGTGCACGTGCGTGCGTTCCTCGTCGACGTCGAGCCGGGCTGGGAGCCTGACCTCAACCACGAGCACGACGACTGTCGCTGGCTGCGGCGCGAGGAGGCGGCCGAGCTCCTCTTCTGGCCCGAGCCCGCGGCGTTACTCCGGTCGCTGCCGTGAGGGAGGCGCCGCCGCCCTATCGCGGCGAGGGGCCGCACGCGCTGTGGCACGTGAGCGAGGACGCCTCGATCGCGCGCTTCGAGCCTCGCGACGGCAGGGTCTGGGCGATCGGGACGCGGCTGCTCCCGCTCTACTGGTTCCCGCGGGACTGCCCGAGGGCCACCCTCTGGGCCGAATCCGGGACGGCCGCAGCCGACGTCGCGCGCTTCCTCGGCGGCGACCGGGCGCGGCGCGTCCACGTCGTCGAGCCGGAGTGGCTCGAGCCCATGCGGACGCAGCGCGTCGTCGCCTATCGCCTGCCGGAGCGAACCTTCGTCGAGAACGATGACCGCTTCTGGATCTCCACCGAGCCGGTCGAGCCGCTCGAGCTCGTCGAGCTCGGCGACCTCGTCGCGCGGCACGAGGCCGCCGGGATCCAGCTTCGCACCGAGGAGGAGTTGCTCCGCCTCTGGGACGAGGTGATCGCGTCGAGCCTCGGCTTCAGCGGGATCCGGCTCCGCAACGCGAGGATGGCGGCATGAGGATCCTCGTCGCCGAGGACGAGACGATCATCCGGCTCGACCTGCGAGTGCTGCTCGAGAGCGCCGGGTTCGAGGTCTGCGCCGAGGCGAAGGACGGCGAGGAGGCCGTCGAGCTCGCGCGCTCCGAGGAGCCCGACCTCGCCGTCCTCGACGTGAAGATGCCGAAGCTCGACGGGATCGAGGCGGCGCGGCGCATCCTCGACGAGCGGCCGATCCCGATCGTGATGCTGACCGCTTACGGCCAGGACGAGCTCGTCTCGCGCGCGGTCGAAGCGGGCGTCTTCGGCTACCTCGTCAAGCCGTTCCGCGAGCAGGACCTGCTGCCCGCGATCGCCGCCGCGCGCGCGAGGCACGACGAGCTGCAGGCCGTGCGGGCCGAGGCGGAGTCGCTCTCCGACGCGCTCGCAGCGCGCAAGGTGATCGAGCAGGCGAAGGGGCTGCTGATGGCGAAGGAGGAGCTGACGGAGCAGGAGGCGTTCGCCCGGCTGCGGAAGGCGAGCCAGGTGTCGGGGCGTCCGCTCAAAGTGATCGCCGAGGCGGTGGTCACGACGCTCGCAGCAGACGCGTGAGCGCGACCGAGCATCCGAATGCCGCTCTCGTCCGCCGCGTCTTCGCCGCTTTCGGGAAGGACGCGATGGCGATCGCCGCCGCATTTGCGCGCGACGTCGTCTGGCGAGTTCCCGGCCACACCGTGATGAGCGGCGAGTACCGCGGGCGCCGCGACGTCGTCGAGTTCCTGCGCCGCACCGGGCTCGAGACCGGCGGCACCTACCGCAGCCGCCTCCACACGGTGTTCGCGGACGACGACTGGGCGGTCGCGATCTACCGGGCGACGGGGAGCCGCAACGGGATCGACCTCGACGTCGACCAGGCGCTCGTGATCCGGATCGCGGAAGGACTCTGGCAGGACGTCACGGCGGTGCCGCTCGACTCCGCCTTCGAGCGGTTCTGGGCCTGAGCTAGGCCGGCTCGGCGAGGCCGCCGGTCTCCGTCGCGGTCAGAGCCGTCCCGCAGTAGCGGCACTTCGTGGCCTCGAGCGGCAGCCCGTCCGAGAGGCAGGCGGGGCATGCCTTCGTCGGCGCCGGCTCCGTGAACACCGCCACTCCGCGCCGCCGCGAGTACGCCCTGTACGGGACGACGATCGCGAAGTAGACGACCGCCATGAAGACCACGAAGTAGATGACGGCGGACACGAACACCCCGAGGTCGACATGCTGGTCGCGGACGGTGAAGCCCAGCCCGTTCGTCCCGCCGCCGGCGGCGGCGTTGACCAGCGGCGTGACCACGGAGTCGGTGAACGCCTTGACGAGGGTGCTGAAGGCCAGCGCTATCACGAGGCCGACGGCGACGACCACGAGGTCGCCCTGCATTAGGAAGCTCTTGAAGCCGCGGAAGGCGGACATGATCGCTCCTTTCCAAACGACGGACGAACCAGCTGGGGGACGATACGAGCTAGTCGGCCAGAACGGTCGCGATCGGAACCGCATTCGACGGAGCGGCGACGTGCACGGCCTCGTTCCAGCGGCTGATCTTGAGCGCGTCGATGAAGCCCTGACGCGCGTCGATATCCGCGACTGCCAGAGGCCGATCCTTCGAATCCGGGAACACCGTCTCCACGAAATGCACTCCCCCAGGTTCCACGTTTGTCCCGCGCACGCCGGTGAGCCTCTGACCGCCGACGGCGGTCGTGACGAGGGCGAGAGGTGCGCTGGGATAGATGTCGTGGAGGAACGAAGGCAGCGTCACCGAGGCTGCCAGCGCGGTGTACTTCTTGCTCGCCGAAGGGACCGAGATCCAGCGGCCGTGGTACTGAGCTGCCTGCGCCGCCGTGAAACCGAGGTAGGAATCGAGCGCATACGTGTCGGCACGGAGGTAGGCGACCCGCTTCACCACGATCACCGTGAACTGGCCGTTCTTGCCCCCGAGCGTGAAGCTGATGCTCTGGATGCCGCGAGTCTTCGCCACGTCCGAGACCATGGTCTGTCGCAGGTTCTGGGCTGCCCCGTGCTCGACGTAGTGGACCGAGTGCTGCTTCCCTGCGGCTGCGAAGATCGCCGTGCGCAGCTGCTTCGGCGACTGCGCGGCGAGCGCGAGGCCCGCTGCGGCGGCGGCAGCTGCGAGGACGACGACGAGGGCGGCGAACCGGGCCACGACTGCACCCTACGTGCGGGACTAGAGCGCGTAAAGCGCGCGTGCGTTGTCGCGCAGGATCAGCCGGGCGGCCTCCTCCGCCTCCTCCTCGGGGAGAAGTTGCGGCAGCACCTCCGCGAGGGCCCGCCGCCACCAGCGCGCGGCGAGGTAGTACAGCTCGGGCGTCCGCGCGGCGTCCGACGCGTAGAGGAGCTTCGACACGGGCGCGAGCTCGAGCGCCTCGCGGATCGCCTGCACCGGTTGCGAGACGTGCGGGATCGTCAACGAGAGGTCGAACCAGACGTTGCCGTAGACGTGGGCGAGCCAGCCCGCCTCGCGGACGTACGGGTAGCAGTGGAGCAGCACGAACGGGGTCGCCTGGAACTGCTCGACGAGCGCCTTTAGATACGAGGGGTCGGAGCGCCAGAGGTGCAGGTCGGAGTCGCCGAAACCGCAATGCACCTGCACCGGCAACGGATCGCCGGTCGCCTCGTTCGCCTCGAGCGCGGCCACGATCTGCTCCGCGACGCGGTCGAGGCCGCCGCGGTAGGCCGCGATCGTCTTCAGGCCGACGTAGCCCTGCTCGCGTGCGACCGCCACGTCCTCCCCCGCGTGAGTCTCCAGACGCAGCACGGGACGGGCCGGGAGGCCGACCCAGCTCGCGAACTCGTCCCAGGACGTGCCGACGTCGGTCGGCGGGTAGCCGTCGTCGAGCAGCAGGAGCTCCGTGTTCGTCTCCGCGAGCAGCCGCCGCGCGTACTCCTGCGGCTCGGCTGCGAGCCGGTAGGCGTACACGGCGTCCTCGGTGGCCTCGACGCCGAACAGGCCGGCGAGCTCGCGGATCGCCCGCCGGTAGGTGATCCCGGTCGCGACGTGCGGCCACTGACGCGGATCCGGGCTCTCGCTGAAGAGCCCCCGGAACTCGTCGAGCGACGGCTGCCCGCGGAGGATCCCGTGGGCGTGGTGGTCGACGAGCGCGATGCCGTCGAGGTCGAGCGCCTTCAGCGCCATCAGTACTTGAGGAAGTGGCCGCGCTGCTCGAAGTCGGCGTCCTGGAGCGAGTAGGCGCTCCACTCCGAGCGGCGCACGGCGAGGTAGGACTCCGCGAGCACCGGTCCGAGCGCGGCGGTGAGCACGTCGTCGGCCTCGAGCGCGGCGAGCGCCTCCTCCTGCGTCGCAGGCAGGCGGAGGATGCCGCGCGCCTCGCGCTCGGCATCCGGAATCGTGGCGGGGTCGATCTCCACGGGTTCCGGCGGCTCGAGGCTCCGCTCGAGCCCGTCGAGACCGGCTGCGAGCAGCCCGCCGAGCGCGAGGTACGGATTGCAGGTCGCGTCCGCCGACTTCAGCTCCGCGTTGGTGGAGGCTTCCTCCAGGCCGGCGAAAACGGAGGGCACGCGCACCGGCGCCTCCCGGTTGTCGTGCCCCCAGGCGGTGAAGGCGCCCGCCCAGTACTGCGGCACGATCCGGTGGTAGGAGTTGAAGCTCGGCGCCGTCAGGCCGCACAGCCCAGGCAGGTGGGCGAGGACGCCGGCGATGAAGTGGCGGGCCGTGTCCGAGAGCCGGTCAGGACGCGACGCGTCGTGGAAGAGGTTGCGCGAGCCGTCCTCCGTCCAGAGGGAGAAGTGGATGTGGCCGCCGTTGCCCGCCGCCTCGGGCCACGGCTTCGGCGCGAGCGAGGCGACGTACCCGAGCCGCGCGGCGACGCCGCGAATCGTCTCGCGCACGAGGATCTGCTCGTCCGCGGCCCGCAGCGCGGGCGCGTGGCCGGTCGAGATCTCCTGCTGGCCGTGGCCGAGCTCGGCGTAGTACTGCTCGAGGACGATCTCCTGCCGCTCGAGCGCGTCGGCGAGCGCCTCGACGTAGTCCTGCGAGGCGGTCATCCCGATCGTGGAGAAGCAGAGGCTCTCGTCGACGGGCCGGTAGCCACCGTTGGTCGCGACGGCGAGCGTGAACTCGTTCTCGAACGAAGCCTCGAGCGCGGCGCCGCTCTCCGCGAGCCTCGCGACCTGGCGCTTGAGGAAGGATCGCTGGCAGACCGGCGCCGGCTCGCCGTCGAGCTGGACCTGGTCGACGAGGAGCGCGCCGCTCGCCGGCGCGTAGGGCAGGATCCGGAAGGTCTCGGGGTCGGGGACGAGCCGGACTTCGCCGACCGGGCCCATCCCCTCGACCGGCTGGAGCTGGTCGAGCGAGTTCATGGCCTGCATCGCGACCGTCAGCCCGATGCCCGCCCGGAGGCGCCCCTCGAGCCCGTGCCGCGACGACGCCTTCGCCCGGACGGTGCCGTCGTTGCCGCACCAGAGGAAGCGGACGAGGCGGAGTCCCGCCTCGTCCGCCCTCTGTACGACGACCTCGACGCTCACTAGGTCGACGGCGCCGCCTCGGGAGGCATGTGCTCGCGCCGCCGCATGATCTCGCTGATGCCGTAGATCACCACGGCCGCCGCTACCGAGACGCCGCAGAGCACCGCGAGCCAGATCCGCCAGTGCGTGACCGTGAAGAGGCTCGTCCACGGGCTGCGGAAGGTGACGTAGGCACCGAACGCCGAGGCGAGCATCCCGACGATCCCGGACGCGTAGAGCAGGTAGGGATGCGCGGCGCGCACCTCCTCGAACTTCGCGGGGAAGGCCCGCCTGACGAGGAAGATGTCGGCGAAGAGCAGCACCATCGAGACGCACCAGATCACGGTGACAGCAGCCTGGAAAAGCCAGTACGCCTTCTGGTTGTTGCCGCTCCCCACCCACGGGTTGAAGATCGCGACGACGAACAGCGAGGAGAGCACCGTCTGCGTCACGATCGCGTAGACCGGGACCTTCGTCCGCGGGTTCACGGTGCCGAGCTTCGGCGGCATCCGCTGCTCGAGCCCCGACACGAACAGCAACCGGGAGAACGAGTAGTTGTAGACAACGGTGTTCGAGACGAAGAACCAGATCAGGATCAGCGCGATCACGACCGCGAACGTGTGGGAGCCCCAGAAGCCCACCTGGACGGCCGCGAGGATGTCAGTCGTGTTGCCGACGCTCTTCGCCGCCGGCAGCGCGAGCATCGTCCCGAGCGTTGCCCAGAGATAGGCGAGGATGACGACGATCGAGCCCCAGAAGAGGTACTTCTTGATCGCCCGCAGGTGCACGATCTCGACTCCCATGTTCAAGGGCACCTCGATCCCCAGCAGGGCAAGGATCACGAGGCCGAAGAACGTCCATGTGCCCGAGTGGATCCCCCAGTTCGTCGCCGCTCCCCAACCGCCGGTGGCGGAGTGCCCGTCGCCGACCAGCCAGAGGATGCCGGCGAGGCCGATCACGAAGATCCCCGCGCCGTAGAAGACGACAGCCCAGTTCGCGTAGGTCTGCGTCATCCGCAGGCGGAGCAGGGACATCGCGGCCGAGAACCAGAGCACGGCCAGGATCACGAGACCCTGCTGCCACTGCTTCGCCAGCCCGCCCGTGTCGACGAACTGCCAGATCGTCACGACCGCGTCTCCGGTCGCGACCATCACCAGGATGCCGGGCCACCAGGCGCAGAAGCCGGCGAAGAAGCCCCAGAACGGACCGAGCGCCTTCTGCGTCCAGACGTAGAGCGAACCTTCCTGCGGGAACATCTGCCCGAGCTGGGCCGTGACGAGCGCGCCCGGAATCAGGAAGAGCAGGAACCCGAGGAGCCAGTATGTGAACGCTGCTTGGTGCGCCTGCTGCAGCGCGGACGCGTTCACGATGAAGAGGACGATCGCCACGAAGATGATCGTCATGTCGAACGAGTTGAGGACCCGCGGCAGCATGCCCGGAGCGAGCCGCTCCGAGGTCATCGTCCGGTCCTCAGCCTGCGCCGCCATTACCGAACCCCCTCTCCGCTTGTGGTGATTGGAGCGACGATACGGTTCCGCGAGGAGTCCGCGCAAGCGGCGGGTCCTCTTTAGGCTTGCGCCTGCTCGAACAGCCGCTCCCAGCGCTCGAGCAGCGCGGCGAGCGCGTCCCGGCTGCGCTTGTGCGCAGCGAGCACGTCGACGTCGGTCCAGTCCTCGGCGAGCTTCGTCTCGAGCTCCGCCACCTCGGCCTCGCGGGCGGCGATCTCGGCTTCGATTCGCTCGAGCTCGGACGGTCGCCGCGGCTTCGGCTTCGGCGCCGGTTGCTTCGGCGCCGGCTTCGCAGCCCGCTGCGGCGGCGGCTCCGGCTTCGCGCGGGCCTCCCGCTCCTCGCGCGCCCGCAGCAGCTCGGCCCAGCCGCCGTCGTACGAGCGCAATTCCCCGTCTTCGATCGCCAGCGTCCGCTCGGCGATCGCGTCGAGCAGCGCGCGGTCGTGCGAGACGAGCAGTAGCGTCCCGGGGAACGCGTCGAGTGCCGCCTCGAGCGCCTCCCGGCTCTCGAGGTCGAGGTGGTTCGTGGGCTCGTCGAGGACGAGGAAGTTCGCGCCCGAGGCGACCGTCACGGCGAGCGCGAGCCGCCGCCGCTCGCCGCCCGACAGCACCGTCACGGGCTTCTCGTGCGCGTCCCAGCCGGAGAAGAGGAAGCGGCCGAGCAGGTTCTGCGCGTCCGGCCGCGCGAGGCCGGTCATCGCCTGGACGCACTGGAGCACGGAGCCGCGCGTGTCGAGCTCCAGCTCCTGCTGCGAGAAGTAGCCGATCTGGACCCCGTGGCCGATGCGGATGCCCTCTCCCCGCACGAGCTGCTCGAGCAGCGTCGTCTTGCCCGAGCCGTTCGGCCCCACGAGCGCGACGTGCTCGCCCCGCTCGAGCGCGAACGAGACCCCACGTAGTAACAGCTTGTCACTTGCGACCGACACGTCCAGCCCGTCGGCCTCGACCACGGTCCGGCCGCTCCGCGCCGGCTTGAGGAACTCGAAGCCGAGTCCGCGCGTCCGGCGCGAGAGCAGCGCCACCTCGCCCGCGACGGCAGCGCGCTTCTGCTCCAGGCGGCCGATGTGGGTCAGCTTCGCCTGGGCCTGCTTCGCCTTGTTCTTCTTGGCCCGGAACCGCTCGACGAAGCGCTCGAGGCGGGCGATGTCGGCCTCGACGCGCGCGACCTCCTTCTGCGCATGGAGCATCCGCGCCGCCTTTTCGCGCCGCCAGGCGTGCCACGGGCCGGGGAAGAACGTGCCGCGGCCGGCCTCGAGCTCGAGCGTCGCCGTCGTCACCGCCTCGAGGAACCAGCGGTCGTGGGCGACGAGGATCACCGCGGCGTCGAGCGAGGCGAGCTCGCGCTCGAGCCACTCGAGGTTCGCGACATCGAGGTGGTTGGTCGGCTCGTCGAGGAGGAGCAGGTCCGGATCGCCGCCGAGGGCACGAGCGAGCGAGGCCCGCGTCAGCTCGCCGCCGGAGAACGTCCGCAGCGACCGGTCGAGGTCGTGCTCCGCGAAGCCGAGGCCGCGCAGGACGGACGTGGCGCGGTCGCGCCAGGCGTAGCCGCCCGCGTGCTCGAGCCGGGCCTGCGCCTCGGCGTAGCGGTTCAAGGTCGCCTGCGCGTGGTCGCCGCTCGACATCGCGTCCTCCAGCCGCCGTAGCTCACCCTCGAGCGCGACGAGATCGCGCGCCCCGGCGAGGACGTACTCCCGCAGCGTCAGCTCCTGGTCGAGCGGCGGCCGCTGGTCGTGCAGCGCCACCCGCGTCCCCTTGGCGAACGCGAGCTCCCCTCCGTGCTTCTCGGTCTCGCCTGCGAGGATCCGGAGCAGCGTCGTCTTGCCCGCGCCGTTGGGCCCGGAGAGCGCGACGCGGTCGCGCCGCTCGACGGAGAACGAGACACCGTCGAAGAGGACCGAGCCGGCGAGCTCCTTGCGGAGGTTGGACGCGATGACGACTGCCATGGCGGAGCCACTGTAGATTCGGCGCGTGGCGACGGCTACGGCCTGGCACATCCGCGGCAGCTACTTCGAGTCGTGCAACTGTGACCCGATCTGCCCCTGCCGCCGCATCGACGGCGTCCCGGGCGGCCGATCGACCCACGGCATCTGCGCCGGCGTCCTGTCGTGGCTGGTCGAAGACGGGGCCGCCGCCGAGACTCACCTGGCAGGGTTCGCGGTCGCGCTGGCGATCCGGTACGACGACGACGAGCCGGGCTCTCCCTGGACGTGGATCCTCTACCTCGACGAGCGGGCGAGCGAGGAGCAGCAGGCGGCGCTCGAGGCGATCTTCACGGGCCGGCTCGGAGGCGACGCGCTGACGCACTTTCCCTGGGCGTGGAAGGCGAGCAACCTGCTCGGGACGCGTCCGGTCGCGATCGAGCTCGACCACACGCGGCGGCGGCAGTGGCTCCGGATCCGCGACCACGTGACGGTGCGTATCCGCGACCGCTATCCCGGCACGGAAACCGTCACCTGCGTGATCCCCGGCCACGACCGGGACGGCGAGGAGCTCGTCGCCGAAGAGCTCCGCGTCGACGAGGGGCCGCTGTCCTTCGAGTACACCGGCACCTGCGGCTACACCGCATCCTTCGCCTACTCCGGCGGCTAGGTTCGCGGCATGGCCACGGCGAGGAGCGAGGAACTGCGGACGCTCGCGCAGCGCCTCGCAGACGGGTTCCCGTCGGAGGTGGTCGAGGTAGTGCTCACGGGCAGCGTCTCGCGCGGCGTGGCCGACGATGTGTCGGACGTCGAGATGCTCGTCGTCACGAGCGAGCCGCTCGAGCTCGAGGACGCGTACGCGCTAGCGGGCGCCGCGGGACTCGAGAGCCTGGACAGCTGGGGCGCTCAGGGGCTCCCCTCGAAGCGCGTCTCCGGCTACCTCGAGGGGCAGCCCTTCGAGTTGATCTTCTGGCCGCGCACGTTCGCCGCGTCTGAGTTCGAGGCGCTGCTCTCAGGCAAGCTCTCGTCCTCGGCCGACGCGCTCGTGCACGGGGTCTCCCTCCGCACGTCGGGCCTGCTCGCCGAGTGGCAGGAACGGCTGCGCGAGTACCCGGAGGAGCTCGCGGCTGCGCGCATCGAGGAGGCGGCACTGCCCTGGGGCGGCTTCACGCCGGCGGGGCTGCTCACCGTCGTCCGCCCGGGCGAGCGGCTCTCCCTGCTCGAGTGGATGTTCGACGGTGCGCTGCGGGTGCTGCGCATCGTCTACGCCCTGAACCACGTCTGGGAGCCGACCACGAAGCGCCTCGCGTTGCGTGTCGAGCCGCTCGCCGTGAAGCCGCATGGGCTCGCCGAGCGCATCGAGGAAGCCCTCACGGAGCCCGACCCGCGCCGGGCGCTGACGACGCTGACGGAGCTCCAGCTCGACACGGTCAGGCTCGCGCCGAGCGGCCCGAACATCGACCGGGCGCGCGTCTGGCTCGCCGAGGGGCTCAAGGTGCTCCGCTGAGCCACGTCCTCGCCCTCGACGTCGGCTCCTCCTCGGTTCGGGCCCAGCGGTTCAACGCCCAGGGCGACCCCGTCGCAGAGCTGCGACGGGAGGCGTACGAGACCGACGATCCGGTCGCGGTCGCAGACGCCTGCCGCCGGGTGCTCGGCGGCGAGGAACCCGACGGGACGTCGTGCTTCGCGCACAGCCTCGTCGCCGTCGACCGGGACTGGAATGCGCTCACTCCGATCCTCGGCTGGCGCGACACGCGCAGCGCGGGCGCGGCCGAGTGGCTCGCACGGCACCTCGACGCGGAAGCGGTGCACGCCCGCACCGGAGCCTTCCTCCATCCGTCCTTCTGGCCGGCCAAGCTCGCCTGGCTCGCCGAGACGGAGCCTGAGATCTCCCGCAACGCCGCCTGGTTCGTCTCCTTCGCCGACTACCTGCACGGGGCTGCGGAGACGAGCCTCTCGATGGCGTCCTCGAGCGGCCTGCTCGACCTGACGACGCACGAGTGGGACGAGGAGCTGCTCGCCGTGCTGCGGCTCGACCCAGAGCGGCTGCCCCGGCTGGCCGGCGTCCCCATGTGGGTCGACGCCGCGTGCTCCAACGCCGGCGCCGGCTGCACCGGTCGTGGGCGCGCGGCGCTCATGGTCGGCACATCCGGGGCGCTCCGCGTCCTCTACGAGACGGAGCGGCTGCACCCGAAGCGGGGGCTCTTCCTCTATCTCGCGGACGAGCGCCGGGTGATCGAGGGAGGTGCGCTGTCGGACGGCGGCAACCTCCACGACTGGCTCGAGCGGACGCTCGCCGACGCGTCGGGGTCGCTCGCCGACCGCGACCCCCGCGACCACGGGCTCGTCTTCCTCCCCTTCCTCGGGGGCGAGCGCTCGACCGGCTGGAACCCTGAGGCGCGCGGCGCGGTCCACGGCCTCACCTTCGCGACCACGACGCTCGACCTCCGCCAGGCCGCCTACGAGGGAGTCGCCTTCCGCTTCGCCGCGATCGCCGACCTCCTCCCGGAGCTGCGCGAGGTCGTGGCGACCGGCGGCGGGCTGCTCCACGATCCCGACTGGGTACAGATCATGGCCGACGCGCTGGCCCGGCCGATCACGGTCTCCGCGGTGCCCGAGGCCTCGCTCCGCGGCGCCGCGGTCTTCGCGCTCGAGCGCCTCGGGCACGAGGTCGCGGAAGCGCCGACCGGCAAAGTCGTCCACCCACGCGAGGATCGGGCCGACGCGTATCGCACGGCCCGCGAGGCGCAGGAGCGATTCTACGAAGCGCTGACCTGAGCGCGCACGAGGCGACGCGCGGCGGCGGCGATGCCGTCGGCGTCGATCCCGGCCTCCGCGAGCAGCTCCGCCGGCTTGCCCGAGTGCGGCATCCCCTCCACCGCGAGCCGCGCGACGGGCGGACGCTCGTCGGCGCCCGCCAGAGCCGACAGCACCGCCTCGCCGAGCCCGCCCTCCGGCCAGTGATCCTCGACCGTCACGATCGGGCACGTGAGCGAGCGCAGCGTCTCCTCGTCGAGCGGCTTGATCGAGTAGAGGTCGACGACCCGCGCCTCGATCCCGTCCTGCGCGAGCGCGTCGGCCGCCTTGAGCGCCTCGTGGACGGTGATCCCCGCGGCGACGATGGCGACGTCGTCGCCCTCGCGCACGGTCCGCGAGCCGCCGATTTCGAACTCCTCGTCGGGCTCGTAGATCACCGGCGTCGCCGGACGCAGCGTCCGCAGGTAGGAGATGCCCTCGAGGTCGGCCATCTGCGCCACGAGCTTCGCCGTCTGGTTCGCGTCGCAGGGATGCAGCACCGTCGAGCCGTGGACGGCGCGCAGCGCGGCGATGTCCTCGAGGGCCATTTGCGACGGCCCGTCCTCGCCGATCGACACGCCCGCATGCGAGCCGGTGAGGCAGTAGCTCGCGCGGCTGATCGCCGACATGCGTATGAAGTCGTACGCCCGTGACAGGAAGGCGGCGAAGGTCGAGGCGAAGGGACGCCAGCCGAGCACCTGCATCCCGACCGCGGTCGCGACCATCTGTTGCTCGGCGATGTACATCTCGAAGTAGCGCTCGGGAATCTCGTCGCGGAACTCCTCGGCGTAGGTCGAGTTGGAGACCTCGCCGTCGAGCGCGACGACGTCGCCCCGCGCCTTGCCGAGCGCCCTCAGCGCGTCGCCATACGCCTTCCGCGTAGCCACCTCGTCGCCGAGCTCATAGCGCGCCAGCTCGAGCGTCCCGCCGGGGAACTCGTGCCGGGCGCCGCTCGTATCCGGCTTCGCCACCTCGACGCGGAGGTTGCGGACGCCGCCGAGCGTCGCGATCACCTCGTCGGAGCGGTCGAGCGCCTTGCCGTGGAAGCCGTTCTTGTCCTCGACCTCGGGATCACCCTTGCCCTTGATCGTCCTCGCCACGATCACGACGGGCTGCCCGGCCACGTCGAGCGCCTCGGCGTACGCGCGGTCGATCGCCTCGACGTCGTGCCCGTCGATCTCGATCGCGTGGCAGCCGAAGGCCCGCGCCCGCGCAACGTAGGACTCGAGATCCCAACCATGCATCGTCTCGCCCCGCTGGCCGAGCCGGTTCACGTCGATCACCGCCACGAGGTTGTCGAGCTCGTAGAAGGCCGCATGTTCGAGCGCCTCCCACTGCGACCCCTCGGCGATCTCGCTGTCGCCGCAGAGCGTCCACACCCGGAACGGCAGCCGGTCGAGCCGCTTGCCCGCGAGCGCCAGCCCGACCGCGTAGGGGAGGCCCTGCCCCAGCGATCCGGTGGCGACGTCCACCCACGGGATCCGCGGCGTCGGGTGTCCCTCGAAGATCGAGTCGAAGGTGCGGTAGCTGAGGAGCTGCTCCTCCGAGATCGCGCCGGCGGCGCGGTAGATCGCGTAGAGGAGCGTCGAGGCGTGGCCCTTCGAGAAGACGAGCCGGTCGTTGTGCGGATCGTGCGGGTTCTCGAAGTCGTAGCGCAGGTACTTCGCCAGGAGCACCGCCATCAGGTCGGCCGCCGACATGGCCGAGGTCGGGTGCCCGGAGCCCGCCTTCGCCGCGGGGCGGATCGCGTCGACCCGGAGCTGCTGTCCCAGCTCGCGCCAGAGCTCGACCTCGTTCATGGCTTCGACCTCTCCCTTCGCCGGTGCCGGAAACCGCACTCGATTCTATGTACGGTCCGCCGCGTGAAAGTCGGAGTGGCGTTCGACCACCGCGGAGTGCAGCTCCGCGACAGGATCCTCGAAACACTACGTGAGGAAGGTCACGAGATCCTCGATCTCGGCACCGACTCCAACGCGGTCAGGATCGACTATCCGGACAAGGCGGTCGAGCTGGGCGCCTCGCTCATGGAGGGGCGCGCCGAGCGCGGTGTCCTCGTCTGCGGCTCCGGCGTGGGTGCCTCGGTCGCCGCGTGCAAGATCGCCGGCATCCGGGCAGCGATCTGTCACGACGTCTACTCCGCGCACCAGGGCGTCGAGCACGACGACATGAACGTCCTCTGCCTCGGCTCCGAGGTCGTGGGCCCGAGCCTGGCCGCCGATCTCGTGCGAACGTTCCTCGCGGCACGGTTCGACGGAGGAGAGCGTTACGTCGCCAGACTGGAGAAGGTGCGACGAATGGAAGAGGGGATGCGGAATGGCTGAATCGAGACTCCACCGGCTGAGCGCGCGCGGACAGTCGGTCTGGATCGACTACCTGTCGCGCGACCTGCTCGAGAGCGGCGAGCTGAAGCGGATGATGGAGGAGGACGCCGTCGTCGGAGTGACCTCGAACCCCACCATCTTCCAGAAGGCGATCTCGCAGGGCACCGCGTACGACGAGCAGCTGAAGGAGCTGCTCGGGCACGAGCAGGATGCAAAGGAGATCTTCCTCCACCTCGCCGTCCGCGACGTGGAGGACGCGCTCGACCTGCTGGCGCCCGTGCACGAGGCGAACGCCGAGGACGGCTACGTCTCGATCGAGGTCGACCCGACCCTCGCCTACGACACGAAGGCGACGTACGAAGAGGCGATCCGCTTCCACGAGTGGATCGACCGGCCGAACCTCTACGTGAAGATCCCGGGGACGGAGCCCGGCCTGCAGGCGATCGAGGACTGCATCGCCGCCGGCCGCAGCATCAACGTGACGCTCGTCTTCTCGCTCCAGCGCTACCGCGAGGTCGTGGAGGCGTACCTGCGCGGGCTCGAGCGGCTCGTCGAGGACGGCGCCGACCCGGCGAAGGTTCGCTCCGTGGCGAGCTTCTTCGTCTCCCGCGTAGACACCGAGGCCGACCAGCGGCTCGAGGCGATCGGGACGGAGGAGGCGCTCGCGCTGCGCGGCAAGCTCGCGATCGCGAACGCGAAGCTCGCGTACGAGCACTACCTCCAGACGTTCTCCGGTCCGCGCTGGGAGGCGCTCGAGAGGAAGGGCGCGCTGCCACAACGGTGCCTGTGGGCGTCGACCTCGACGAAGAACCCCGAGTATCGCGACGTCCTCTACGTCGAGGAGTTGATCGGCCCGCACACGGTGGACACGATGCCCGAGGAGACGATCGAGGCCTTCCAGGATCACGGCGAGGTGCGCGGCGACACGGTTCTCGAGGGAGTCGACGAGGCCCACCGGCTGCTCGAGCAGCTCGCCGAGGTCGGGATCGACTACGACGACGTCGTGGCGACGCTCGAGCGGGAGGGCGTGCAGAAGTTCTCGGACTCGTTCGCGGAACTGCTCGAGGGCGTGCGGGCGAAGCGCGAGACCGTCGCCGCCTGAGCTGGATGGACCGGGACGCGCTCATCGAGGGAATCTGGGAGCGCGACCCAGCCGTCTGGACCGGCCACGACGAGGCGCAGTGGCTCGGCTGGCTCGACGAGCCGCTGCACATCCAGGAGCAGCTCGACGACGTGCGCCGCTTCGCGGAGTCGGTGCGCGAGGAGGTCGACGACGTCGTCCTCTGCGGCATGGGCGGCTCGTCGCTCGCCCCGGAGGTGCTGCGGCGCACGTTCGGCGTCGACCGGTTCCACGTCCTCGACACGACGCACCCGAGCGCGATCCGGGCGCTCGAGGAGCGGCTCGACCTCGAGCGAACGCTCTTCGTCTCCTCCTCGAAGTCCGGAACGACGCTCGAGACGCGCTGCCACACCGACTACTTCTGGGAGAAGGCTCGCCGGCGCGGCGATCGCTTCGTCGCGATCACCGATTCCGGCTCGGAGCTCGAGCGGCTCGCCCGCGAGCGGGGGTTCCGGCACGTCTTCGCCGGCGAGCCGTCGATCGGCGGCCGCTATTCGGCGCTCTCGCCGTTCGGGATCGTGCCGGCGGTGCTGATGGGCGTCGACGCCTCGCTCCTCCTCGAGAGCGCGCAGGCGATGCGGGAGGCTTGCCGCTCCGGGAAGGGGAATCCCGGCTACGAGCTCGGGCGCCGGCTCGGCGAGGGCTGGCGCGACGGCCGCGACAAGGTCTGCATCCCCGAGACGCCGGGCGGGGCCGCCGCAGGCGGGCCCGCGGTCTCCGGCCGCGCGGCGCCGGCTTCGCCGGCGCCGCTTGCAGCCACATCCGGTTTCGGGTTCTGGGCCGAGCAGCTCATCGCGGAATCGACCGGGAAGCACGGCAAGGGTCTCGTCCCCGCGCCCGGCGAGTCGGCCGACGGCGCCGATCGGCAGGCCGCGGAGCCCGAGCTGCCGGATCCGTACGCGCTCGGAGCCGAGTTCTTCCGCTGGGAGTTCGCGATCGCCGTCGCCGGGACGTACCTCGAGATCAACCCCTTCGACCAACCCGACGTCCAGGCGGCGAAGGACCGGACGAACGAGGTGCTCGCGACGGGGGAGGAGCCGGAGCCCGAGCCGCAAGGCTCCGTGGTCGAGTTGCTCGCCCAGGCGCAGGAGGGCGATTACTTCTGCATCCAGGCCTTCGTCGAGCCGGGTGCCGAGGTGGAGGCGCGACTCGACCGCCTGATCGCGGACGTGCGAGCGCGCAGCGGTCTCGTCGTCACGCACGGCTACGGGCCTCGCTACATGCACTCGACGGGGCAGCTTCACAAGGGCGGCCCGAACAGCGGCCTCTTCCTCCAGGTCGTCGACGACCCCGGCGACGAGCTGCCGATCCCCGGCAAGCCGTTCGGTTTCCGGCGGCTGATCCGGGCGCAGGCCGCCGGGGATCTCGAGACGCTCAAGGAGCGCGGCCGCCGCGTCGCCAGGGTCAGATTGGAAGAGCTCTGATGCAGCTCGGCATGGTCGGCCTCGGCCGCATGGGCGCGAACATGACCGAGCGCCTGCGCGCGGCCGGTCACGACGTCGAGACCTTCGACCCCAGGGTCGATTCGCGCACCGCGGGCTCGCTCGAGGAGCTCGTGCAGCAGCTCGGCGCGCCGCGGTCGGTCTGGTTGATGGTGCCGGCCGGGATCGTCGACTCCGTCCTGGACGAGCTCGCGCCGCACCTCGCGGAGGGCGACACGATCATCGACGGCGGCAACTCGTACTACGTCGACGACCTCCGCCGCGCGCATCAGCTGCGCGAGCGGGGCCTGCACTACGTGGACGTCGGGGTGAGCGGCGGCGTCTGGGGTCGCGACCGCGGCTATTGCCTCATGGTCGGGGGAGACGACGAAGCGGTGGGTCGCCTCGTGCCGGTGCTGGAGACGCTGGCGCCCGGCCTGGACGCCGCCGTCCGCACCCCGGGCCGCGACGGCGACGCGTCACCGGAGGAGCAAGGCTGGCTGCACTGCGGCCCCTCGGGCGCGGGGCACTTCGTGAAGATGGTGCACAACGGAATCGAGTACGGCCTGATGCAGGCGTACGCCGAGGGCCTGAACGTCCTCAAGCACGCGAACATCGGCCTGCACGCGCAGGAGACCGACGCCGAGACGACCCCGTTGCGCGATCCGGACCACTACCGATACGAGCTCGACGTCGCCGCGATCACCGAGGTCTGGCGGCGCGGCTCCGTGATCGCTTCGTGGCTGCTCGACCTGACCGCCCAGGCTCTCCACGAGTCCCCGAACCTCGAGGACTACGCAGGCCGCGTGAGCGATTCCGGCGAGGGACGCTGGACGGTGCAGGCCGCGGTGGAGGAGGGCGTGCCGGCGCCGGTGCTCGCCGCCTCGCTGTTCGACCGCTTCGCCTCGCGCGGCGAGGCCGACTGGGGCAACCGCGTCCTCTCGGCGATGCGCAAGGGCTTCGGCGGACACCTCGAGAAGAGCCCCGAACAGTGACCGTGACAGCTCCGCAGCAGCAGGAGAACCCGCTCGCTGAGGGCCTGGCCCTCCGCCGGACACCCGACCCGTGTGCGCTCGTCATCTTCGGCGCCTCGGGCGACCTGACGCACAAGAAGCTCATGCCGGCGCTCTACGCGCTCGCCGTCCGCCGCCTGCTCCCGCCCCGCTTCGCGATCGTCGGCGTCGCGCGTACCGAGGGAGACGACGACTCGTTCCGGCAGGAGATGCAGTCGGCGGTGCAGCAGCACGCGCGCGACCCGTTCAAGCAGGAGGTCTGGGACGAGCTCGCCGGGCAGATCCACTACGTCGCGACCGACTTCGCGGACACCGGTGGCGAGGACGCGGTGCACGACCTGCTCGGACGGCTGGACGGGGAGCGCGAGCTCGGCGGAAACCGCGTCTTCTATCTCGCCGTGCCGCCCGGCGCCTTCCCGACGATCGTCGAGGCGCTGGGCAAGCGGCGAGACGACCGCGGCTGGACGCGGCTCGTCGTGGAGAAGCCCTTCGGCCACGACCTCGAGTCCGCACAGGCGCTCACCTCCACCCTGTGCGAGTACTTCCGCGAGGACGAGATCTTCCGGATCGACCACTACCTCGGCAAGGAGACGGTCCAGAACATGCTCGCGCTCCGCTTCGCGAACGGGATCTTCGAGCCGATCTGGAACCGCCAGTTCGTCGACCACGTCCAGATCACGGTCGCGGAGTCGATCGGGATCGAGGCGCGCGCCGGCTACTACGAGCACGCGGGCGCGATCCGCGACATCTTCCAGAACCACCTGCTCCAGCTGCTCGCGCTGACCGCGATGGAGCCGCCGATCGACTTCACCGCGGAGTCGGTGCGGAACGAGAAGGTCAAGGTGCTGCGCGCGCTGCACACGCCGGGCCCGAAGTCGGTCGTGCGCGGCCAGTACGGGCGCGGCTTCATCGAGGGCGACGAGGTGGTCGCCTACCGCGAGGAAGAGGGCGTCGCCCCCGATTCGACGACGGACACGTACGTCGCGGCGAAGCTCTACGTCGACAACTGGCGCTGGGCCGACACGCCGTTCTACGTGCGGATGGGGAAGCGCCTCGCACGCCACGAGACGACGATCGCGATCCAGTTCAAGCGGGCTCCGCACCCGCCGTTCGAGGAGACCGCCTCCGAGGGATTGCGCCCGAATGTCCTCGTCGTCCGCGTCCAGCCGGACGAGGGCGTCTCGCTCGCGATCGGCGCCAAGGTGCCGGGCCAGGGGATGGCGATCCGCACGGTCCACATGGACTTCCTCTACGGCGGCGCCTTCCGCACCGGGATGCCGGAGGCGTACGAGCGGCTCATCCTCGACACCATGCTCGGCGACTCGACGCTGTTCACCCGCGGCGACGAGGTCGTGGAGCAGTGGCTGCTGGTGGACTCGATCGTCGCCGCGTGGCAGCGCGACCGGCCGGCATTCCCGAACTATCCCGCGGGCTCGTGGGGGCCGCCGGGCGCCGAGGAGCTCCTGCAGCGGGACGGCAGGTCGTGGCGGCGACACTGACCGAGCGGAGCTGGTTCGGCGAGGACGTCTCGCTCGCCGACGTCGACGCGGCACTCGCGCGCCTGCGGGCGCAGGCGGCGGCCGACGCCCCGAGCATGCGCACCTCGGTGATGACGCACATCGCGTGGGTGCCCGGGGCGTGGGTGGAGCCGGCGCGCGCGGCGCTCGAGGGCATGGCCGAGCGGCACCCCTCGCGGACGATCCTCCTCTTCCCGGAGCCGGAGGCGGACGACAACGGGATCGACGCGCGGGCGGAGGTCGAGCGGTGGCAGGTGCCGGAGACCGACCGCGGCGTGGTGACCGAGGTGGTCGAGTTGGCGTTACGCGGCTCGCGGGCCGAAGCCCCCGCGAGCGTCGTCGAGCCACTGCTGATTTCGGATCTGCCCGTCTTCCTGCGCTGGCGCGGCGAGCCCCCGTGGAGGACGCAGGAGCTGGAGCAGCTCGTCGCGGTCGCCGACCGGCTGATCGTCGACTCCACCGAGTGGGAGGACGTGCCCGGCCCCTACCGGCGGCTGGCGGAACTGTTCCCTCGCTGCGCCGTGTCGGACATCGCGTGGGCCCGGACGTCGCGCTGGCGCTCGCACCTCGCGACTCTCTGGCCCGCGATCGCCGAGGTGCGGACCGTGCGCGTGCGCGGGACGGCTCCGCAGGCGTGGCTTCTCTGCGGCTGGCTCCGCTCGCGGCTGGGACGGGAGGCGATCGCGCTGGAGCACGAGCCTGCCCAGCGGCTCGAAGGCGTCGCGCTCGACGGTGAGCAGGTGCCGCTGCCACCGGGCGAGCCACCGGCGCCGAGCGACGTCCTCTCGGACGAGCTCGAGCGCTTCACGCCCGACCCCGTCTACGAAGCTGCCGTGCTCGCTTGCGGCACCGATTCGTCGTGAGCGGCCGTCGGAGCCGTCGTCGTCACCGCGCAAGTGCCGCTTCAAGGAGCCGCCCGGCTGCGAGCACGCGGGCGTCCTCTCCGGGCGGCGCGGCGAGTTGGATCGAAGCCGGAATCCCGTCCTCCGCGAGGCCGCATGGAAGTGACAGCGCAGGCCAGCCGAGCGAGCTGAAGGGGTACGTGAGGGAGGTCGCGCCGGCGCGGATCTCGAGCTCGTCCACGTCCGCGGGCGCCGCGACGAACGGGACGGTGGGCGTCACCAGCAGGTCGAGCTCACCGAGGGCCTCAACCACACGCTCGCGGTAGTCGGCACGCTCGCGCACGGCTGCTGCCGCTTCGGCGTCGGAGACGCGGAGGCAGCGCTCGATCTTGCCGCGGACATTGTCGCCGTACAGTTCCTCGTTGCCCACGAACAGGACGCGGTGGACGTCGGCGACCTCGCGCATGAAGTCGGCGCGATTCGCAGGCGCGAGCGGGAGCTCGATCTCGCGCCGGCGCGGGAAGAGGGCTGCCGCCTCCGCCACGCGCTCGCGCACGAGCGGCGTCGCGTGCTCCAGCCAGGCGACGCCGACGGTTAGCTCCTCGAGCGACTCGAGCTCGACCGGCTCGAAGCCCGGCGCGAGCGTCCGCAGGAGCCGCTCGCATCCCGCCGCCGTCGACGCCAGCGGGCCGACCACGTCGTAGCTCGGCGCGAGCGGGAAGCAGCCCTCGACCGAGACGCGCCCGTAGGTCGGCTTGAACCCCACGACGCCGCACCAACCCGCCGGGATCCGGATCGAGCCGGCCGAGTCGCTGCCGAGCGCGAGCTCGACGTCCCCCGCTGAGATCGCCGCCGCGGAGCCTCCGCTCGAGCCGCCCGCCAGCCGTCCGGGCGCTACCGGGTTCGGGACGGTGCCGTAGTGCGGGTTCTGCGACGAGATCCCGTACGCGAACTCGTGGAGGTTCGTCTTCCCGGCCACGGAGTAGCCCCCGGCCTCGATCAGCTGCACCGCGTCCGCGCTCGAGGCGGGCACGTGGTCGGCGAACAGCGCCGAGCCGTAGGTCGTCGTCAGACCGGCCGTGTCGAGCAGGTCCTTCACCGCCACCGGCTCGCCCGGGATCGCCTCGGCCGGCCGCGCCAGCCAGATGCCCTCCACTACTGGAAGTGGAGGTAGAGCAGCGCGATCCCGATCGTGCCGGCGAACAGGAGCACGAAGACCCCGAACAGCATCCAGCCGAGGCGGACGTTCCGGCGCGCGAGCTCGGGATCCATCAGCCGATCACGGCGTCCACGGCGAGCGCGGCGAAGAGCAGCGCGAGGTAGAGAAGCGAGTAGTGGAACAGGAGCATGGCCCGCCGCGGCGACGTGTCGCGCCGCAGCCACTCGGCGAGCCAGACGAACACGGCACCGAGAGCCAGGGCGCAGACGACGTAGAGCGGCCCGGCGCCGGCCCAGCCCCACGGCAGCAGCGTCACCGCCACGAGGGCGAGCGAGTAGAGGACGATCTGCCGGGCGGTGGCCCGCTCGCCTCGCACGACCGGGAGCATCGGCACCCGGGCATTCGCGTAGCTGTCCTTGATCAACAGCGCCAGCGCCCAGAAGTGCGGGGGCGTCCAGACGAAGACGATCGCGAAGAGGAGGAGCGCGGCGATCCCGACGTGGTCGGTCGCGGCGGCCCAGCCGACGAGCGGCGGGACGGCGCCCGCGGCGCCGCCGATCACGATGTTCTGCGGCGTCGAGCGCTTCAGCCAGCGGGTGTAGACGAGAACGTAGAAGACGTTGCCGACGAGAGCGAGGACGGCCGTCAGCACGTTCACCGTGCTCGCGAGCAGGACGAAGGAGAAGGCCGAGAGCGCGAGCCCGAACTCGAGCGCGCGGCTCGGCGCGACGCGGCCCGACGCCACCGGCCGCGAGCGCGTCCGCTCCCCCATCAGCGGGTCGATGTCGCGATCGAGGACGTGGTTGAGGGCCGAGGCGCCGCCGCAGGCGAGGGCGAGGCCGAGCATCGCGGCTCCCGCGCGACCTGTGCCCGGCCAGCCGCGCGCGCCCACGATCATCCCGCAGAAGCCCGTTACGAGCAGCAGCGACATGATCCGCGGCTTCGTCAGCGTCACGTAGTCGCGCCACGACCCCCACGGCACCCGCTCGCCCCGGAAGCTCTCCGCCACGACGACCACGAGCGCGGCCAGCGCGAAGGCCGCCAGGCCCGAGTGCGCGTGCGCGGAAGGGACCGCGGCGGCACCCGCGAACAGCGCCGCGGCGGCGAGCGCGGCTGGCACGAGCCGCCGGTGCGCGTACCACGCCGAGACGACGAGCGCCGCGAGCGGCGGCGCGACGAGCGCAGCCAGCAGCCGGTGCGCGGTTCCCAGGCCCTCGGCGCCGGAGACGACCGCCAGCAACGTCCCGCCCGCCGCCACGAGCGCCGACAGGCGGAGCCACGGGCCGGGCGACAGCCCGCTCCTCATTGCGGCTGCTCCGCAAGGCGCCGCCGCAGGTCGCGCAGCGGCCGTGCGCTCGTGATGTAGGGGACGCTGTCGAAGTTGTGTGCCGGCGGCGGCGAGGTCGTGTACCACTCGAGCGTGTCGGCGAGCCAGGGATCGTTCCCGGAGCGAACGCCCTTGCGCAGGATGTGCGCCTGCCAGACGTTGACGAGGAAGAGCAAGATCGACAGCGCCATCACGCCCGAACCGACCGACGACATGAGGTTGTAGGCCTCCCACAACCCGCCGTGGTGGTACGTGTAGATCCGGCGCGGCATTCCGAGCAGCCCGAGCATGTGTTGCGGCAGGAAGGTCAGGTTGAAGCCGACGAACATGAGCCAGAAGTGCCACTTGCCGAGCCGCTCGTCGAGCATACGCCCGAACATCTTCGGCCACCAGTAGTAGAGGCCGCCGAAGAAGCCGAACGCCGAGCCGCCGAACAGGACGTAGTGGAAGTGCGCGACCACGTAGTACGAGTCGTTCACCTGCCAGTCGACCGGAAAGGCCGCGAGGAAGATCCCGGAGAGGCCGCCCATCGTGAAGAGGGCGATGAAGCCGAGAGCGAACAGCATCGGCGTGTCGAGGAGCAGGTTGCCGCGCCAGGTCGTCGCGATCCAGTTGAAGATCTTGATCCCCGTCGGCACCGCGATCACCATCGACGAGATCATGAAGAACGAGTCGAGGCCCACGGGCATCCCGACCGTGAACATGTGGTGCGCCCAGACCAGCATCGAGAAGAACGCGATCCCGATCGTGGAGAACGCGACCGCCTTGTAGCCGAAGATCGGCTTACGCGAGAAGACCGGCAGGATCTCCGAGATCATCCCGAAGACGGGGAGCACCATGATGTAGACCTCGGGGTGCCCGAAGAACCAGAACATGTGCTGGTAGAGCACGAGGTTCCCGTGCGGCGGAATGAAGAAGTGCGTCCCCACGGTGCGGTCGAGCAGCAGGAGCGTCACGGCTGCCGAAAGCGCCGGCAGCGCAACGAGCAGGAGGATCGCGTACGTCTCCACCGCCCAGACGAAGAGCGGCATCCGCATCCACGTCATCCCGGCCGCCCGCATGTTGTGGATGGTGACGATGAAGTTGATCGCCCCCGCGAGCGACGAGAGCGAAAGGATGTGGATGCTGAGGATCCAGTAGTCCTGGCCGTGGCCGGGGCTCGCATAGGGGAAGTTCTCCGACAGTGTCGGATACGACCACCAGCCCGCGTGCGGAGCACCGCCTTTCGAGAACCAGCTCAGCCAGAGGACGATCCCGCCGAGGAGGTACAGCCAGAACGAAAGCGCGTTCAGGCGGGGGAACGCCATGTCGCGCGCACCGATCATGAGCGGTACGAGGTAGTTGGCGAATCCGGCGAGGATCGGGACGACGACGAGGAAGATCATCGTCGTGCCGTGCATGGTCAGGACCTGGTTGTACGAGTCCTTCGTCAGGACCTTCTCGCCCGGCGTCGCGAGCTGCGAACGCATGACGAGCGCGAGGATTCCGCCCGCGACGAACCACATGAGGGACGTCGCGATGTACATGATCCCGATCCGCTTGTGGTCGATCGTCACGAGCCAGCTCGCGACGCGGCCGCTCTTCCAGCCGACGGGATAGACCGCTTCGGACCTAGCCGCCACTCGTCGCTCCCGCCGCACCAGGCTTGGAGATGTGCTTCTTCACGTAGGCGAGCAGCGCCGTGATCTGCGCCTGGTTCCACGTGCTGCCGACAGGCGGCATCGCGCCGGATCGCGACGTGTCGACGCCGGCGTGGAGGATGCCGACGAGCGACGCCCGCGACGTGAGGAGGGCGCTGCTGCTGATGTCGGGCCCGTAGCCGCCTTGCCCGAGGTTCCCGTGGCAGGTCGCGCAGACGCCCGTCCACTCCTGCTCGCCGAGCGTCGCCGGCGCCGTCTTCGAGACGTAGGCGTGGTAGCTGGCGCGCGGCTCGGCGGCGACGGTCGCGGTCATCGACGCGTGGTAGACCCCGCAGAGCTCGGCGCACTGGCCCTCGTAGCTGCCCGGCGCCCTGGCCTGGAACCAGGAGTGGTTCGTGCGGCCCGGGATGGCCTGGATCTTGCCGCCGAGCGCGGGAATCCACCAGCTGTGGATGACGTCGGGCGAGATGACCTTCAGGTCGACGACCTCGCCGACGGGAACGTGCAGCGTCCCGATCGAGCGGCTGCCGTTCGGGTAGTCGAACTGCCAGTAGTACTGGTGCCCCTCGATCGTGATTTGGATCGGATCGGTGGCGGCGGGCGCCGAGTCGATGCTCGGCAGCTCGTAGAAGACGAATCCGGCGATGACGGCGAGGATGAGGACCGGGATCGCCGTCCAGATCAGCTCGAGTCGCGTGTGCCCGTGCACCTGGGCGCCCTCGATCGCGCGGGCGCGGCCGCGGCTCCGGTACTTCCAGACGAAGACGACGAGCAGCGACTCGACGAGGAGGAAGATCGCCGCCGTGAATCCGAGCACCAGATAGTAGGCGTGCTGGATGTGGCTTGCGTTCGGCGACTCGGGCTGCACCGGGGTGAAGCCGCCGTTCGCTGCTGCGGCGACGCCCGCCGTCGCGAGCGCGAGCAGCACGGCGAGGACGAAGGACGGCAGCTTCCGGCGCACGCGCCGGGCATTCTATGAAGGGTGTCCCAGCGCACGCGGGTCGAACTGCCGCAGCATGTTCCGTCGGTGCTCGAGGTCTACGTCGGCGGCGTCCGCCAGCAGCCCGGACGAGATTTCGAGCTCGAGGGGCGGACGCTCGTCTTCCCGCGCCCCCTCGCTCAGGAGGGACGGCTCGGGTTCTGGCGCTGGGCGTCGATGTGGCTCGGCATCGCCGGCACGTACCGCAAGCACGAGACGGTCGACGTGGTCTACGAGGCGAACGGCCGGCGCGAGGTCGAGACCGGGCTCAGGCCCGAGCCCTACGAGTCAGGCTGAGGAGGTTGGTTGCGAGCTCCGGCTACCGGGCTGCGGCGGCGCCGTCGCGCGCGGCCTTGCGAACCGGCTCCAGCCGGTAGCCCACGCCGTACCGCGTCTGGATGAACGTGTGGGTCGACGCCGGGCGGTCGACCTTCTCGCGGAGGCGGCGTACGAACACGTCGACGGTGCGGTCGCGGCGGGACTCGCGCCGGCCCCACAGCTTCTGCAGCAGCTCGTCGCGGGTGACGACGCGGCCGCGATCCAGGGCGAGCTGGTAGAGGAGCCGGAACTCTGTCGGCGTCAGCGCCGCGCTGCGGTCATCGACGTACGCCTGGACCTCGAGCGGGTCGATCCGCAACTCCTCGATCTCGATCGGCTCGCCGCGCGGAGTCTCCTCGCGCCGCAGGGCCCGTCGCGACGCCGCGCGCACGCGCGCCACGAGCTCGTTCATCGAGAACGGCTTGACGAGATAGTCGTCGGCGCCGATCTCGAGCGCATGCACACGGTCGTGCTCGGTGCCGCGGGCCGAGACGACGACGATCGGCGTTCCGATCCCCTCGCTTCGCGCCGTCTCGATCAGCTTCCAGCCGTCCACCCCGGGGAGCATCAGGTCGAGGACGCAGACGTCCGGCTTCTCGTAGCGGAGCCGCGCCAGCCCCTGCGTGCCGTTGCCGACCGACACGGGATCGAAGCCGGCGGCGGCGAGGTGCCGCGCCATTCCCTGCGCGATGACCTCGTCGTCCTCGACGATGAGAACCTTGGGCATGCTTGCTTGCATTATCGGGCGCGGCCGGGTTGGGGAGGGGTAACTCGATGGTGAAGGAGTGGTGAACGCGGAACGGGTCAGGGCGTTCGTGCAGAGCTGCGGCGAGCCGCTCGTCGTCCTCGACAGTGGGCGACGCGTCGTGGCGGTGAGCGACGCCGGCGCGAGCGTGCTCGGGGACGTCGAGCCCGGCCGCCGGCTGGACGAGGAGCTTGCGGACGCCCATCCCGAGCTGCTGGTGCTCTTCCTCGAGTCGCCGCCGGAGCTCTCCGCCTATCAGGAGCTACGCGCGGGTTTCACCGCAGCCGTCTCGCACGAGCTCCGGACGCCGCTCGCCCGGCTGCTCGCGCTGCTCGAGAGCGCGACGCTGCCCGGTTCCGACGTCGCCGAGCTGACGGAGCAGGCGCGGCAGGAGGTCGAGCAGGCGCGCGAGCTGATCGACGACGTGCTCTTCCTCGGCGAGCTCGAGACGGGTCGCGAGGTCGTCTCCCTCGGTCGCACGCGCGCGCAACCGATCGTGGAGGAGGTCGTCGGCTCGTTCCGGGAGCGGGCGGATCACGCGCAGGTCGCGTTCGACGTCAGAGTCGACGAGCGGATCGAGCTGCCGCTGCGGCCGCGGATGCTGCGGGTCGTGCTCGAGAACCTGCTCGCCAATGCCATCCGCTACGCGGGGCCGGGCAGCACGTGCAGCGTCGAGCTGTCGACGTCCGCCGAAGGGCCGCTGCTCGCCGTCTCGGACGACGGCAAGGGCGTCGGGCCGATGGATCTGCCGCGCCTGTTCGAGCGCTTCTACCGCGGCGACGAGGCGAGAACGAGCCGCGGAACCGGGCTCGGCCTGGCGATCGTGAAGCACGTCGTGACCGCAGCGGGTGGCGAGATCGCGGCCACGAGCCAGCCCGGAAAGGGCCTTTCGGTAGGCGCGCGGTTCCCCTCTTCGCCCGGCTAACCGAAGCGGCCCGTTACGTAGTCCTCGGTGCGCTTGGCGGTGGGGGCGGTGAAGATCTTTTCGGTCGCGTCGTACTCGACGAGCTCGCCCCAGCGGCCGCCCTCGTCTCCGCGCGAGATCGAGAAGAACGCCGTCATGTCGGCGACACGCGCCGCCTGCTGCATGTTGTGCGTCACGATCACGAACGAGTACTCGCTCTTGAGCTCGGACAGGAGCTGCTCGATCGCCTGGGTCGCGATCGGGTCGAGCGCGGACGCCGGCTCGTCCATCAGGACGACGTCCGGCTCGACGGCGATCGCGCGGGCGATGCAGAGGCGCTGCTGCTGGCCGCCCGAGAGCGAGAGCGCGCTCGCCTTCAGGCGATCCTTCACCTCGTCCCAGAGAGCCGCCTGCGTCAGTGCCCGCTCGACGCGCTCCGTCAGGTCGTCCTTCATCCCCAGCACCTTCAGTCCCCAGGCGACGTTGTCGTGGATCGACTTCGGGAACGGATTCGGACGTTGGAAGACCATCCCGATCGTGCGCCGCACCGCGACGGGGTCGACGTCTCTGGCCGCGATGTCCTGCCCGTGGTAGCGGATCGTCCCCGTTTGCCGGAAGCTCGGCACCAGGTCGTTCATGCGGTTGAGGCAGCGGATGAATGTGCTCTTGCCGCACCCGGACGGGCCGATCACGGCGGTGACGAGGTTCCTGTAGACCTCCATCGACACATCCCTGAGCGCCGGCTTCGAGCCGTAGATCGCGGTCAGGTCCTGGATGTCGAAGACCTGTTCGAGCCGCTCGCGCGGCGGCAGCGGCTCTCGCTTCGTCTCGACGCGCACGGCGCGCTCGATCGTACTCGACGCTGGCACGGCTTCTCCCCTCATCTCCCTGCGCGCCCGAGCTTACGGCGACTCCGCGTCGCGAGCCAGCGGGCGCTCAGGCTCGCGACGAGGATGAAGACGAGCAGTACGAGCGCGGCCGCCCAGGCACGCGCGTGATCGGCAGGATCGGGCGACTCCGACAGCTCGAAGATCGCGACCGGCACCGTCTGCAGCGCGTGCGCCGGGTTCCAGCCGATCGAGTTGCCGACGAGCGAGGAGGTGAAGAGCAGCGGTGCGGTCTCGCCGGCGATCCGGGCGACGGCGAGCGTGGTGCCTGTGAGCACACCGCCGATCGTCTGCGGGAGGACGATCCCGAGCGTCGCCCGCCAGCGCGGAGCTCCGACGCCGAGGGCCGCCTCACGGAGGGAGCTCGGGACGAGCGCGAGCACTTCGATGGTCGCGCGGGCAACGAGGGGGAGCATCAAAATTGCGAGCGCGAATGCTCCCGCGAACGCGCTCTGCCCGTGCCCTACCACCAGCAGGACGAAGACGAAGAACCCGATCACGATCGCCGGGACGCCGTTGAGGACGTCGAGCACCAGCCCTACGCCGTAGCGCACAGGCCGCGGCGCGAATTCGTTCACGTAGACGGCGATCAGGATTCCGACCGGCAGCGCCATCGCCGTCGCGAGGCCGACGATCACGAGCGTGCCGGCGAAGGCGTTCGCGAGCCCCTGCTTGACGTTCGGAGAAGCGTACGGGACCTGCGACTTTGTCAAGAAGTCGAGGTTGAGCTCGCTCCCGCCCCGCCTGGCCACGGTCCAGACCACGACGCCGAGGATCGCGACGGCGGTCGCGGCCGCGAGCCAGGCCAGGAGCTCCATGGAGCGGTTGACCACCCGACGCCGGCGCAGCCGGTCGTTCGGACGCTGCAGGGCGTTGAGGTCGGCAGCGCTCACCGGCCCACCAGTCCGTGGCGGCGCGCCGCCCGGCGCACGATCAGCTGGGCGAGGAGATTCACGAAGACCGAGAAGACGAGCAGGATCAGCGCGAGGTAGACGAGAGAGGACAGCTCGAGCCCCGACGACGCGCCCTGGTAGTTGAGAGCGATCTGCGCGCCGAGCGTGTTTCCTGGGTTGAAGAGGTTCCAGCTGGTGCCGGTGAAGGCACCGATGACCTGCGCGACCGCGATCGCCTCGCCGACGGCCCGGCCGAAGCCGAGGATCATCGCCGCAGCTACGCCACCCCGGGCGTACGGCAGGACGACACCGCGCACCATCTCCCAGCGCGTAAGGCCGAGGCCGAGCGCCCCCTCCTTCAGCTCCGCAGGCACGCTCAGGAAGAGCTCCCGGGAGATGCTCGAGACGATCGGAAGGATCATGATCGTGAGGACGATCATCGCCGTGAAGTAGTTCGACCCCACAGTCGAAGGGCCGAAGAGGGGGATGAAGCCGAGCGCCGAGTGCAGCGCTGGGTCGACGTGGTCGCGCAGGACCGGGCCCAGGACGAGGATCCCCCAGAATCCGATGACGACGCTCGGGATCGCCGCGAGCGTCTCGACGAGCGAGGTGACCGGTCCGCGGATCCAGGGCGGCGCCAGCTCGCTGAGGAAGAGCGCGACTCCGATGGCGAGCGGCGTAGCAAGGACGAGCGCTCCGACCGAGGTGACCACGGTGCCGAACAGGAAGCTGCCCGCGCCGAAGCGGAGGTGGACGGGATCCCAGCCGACGTGCGTGACGAAGCCGAGCCCGAACGTCGATAGCGAAAGCCGCGCGCCGTCGACGATCTTCCAGGCGATCAGGCCGACGAGCACGACCGCGCCCAGCGCGGCCAGCCCGGCCGTCCCTTGCAGGAGCAGGTCGCCGAGACGCGCCCGCCGCCCCGTGAGAGAGCGGCGGGCTGCTTCGGTCGTCGTCTCGAGCGTGGACACGAGCCCTCGCGGCGCGCTGTCCTACTTGACCTTCGCGATCTGCTGCTTGTCGAACGCCGCGACCGCGGCGGGAAGCGGCACGAAGACGAGCCTCGGCCCGTACGTCTGACCCTTGGTCACCGCCCAGTTGAGCAGCTTCTTCAGGCTCGCCGCGTTCGGGGAGCTCTTCTGGACGTCCGCGTAGGTGTAGGTGCTGATCGGGTAGGCGGTCGCGTACTTCTTGCTCTTCGGCGGGTTGACGATCGAGAGCGAGCCGTCCTTTGCGGGGTGCGTGTCGAGAACCGATGCGGCCCTGATGTTCGCGAGCCGCGGGATGATGAACTTCCCGGAGCGGTTCTGCACCCTGAAGACGTCGAGGTGCGCCTGCTGCGAGTACGCGACGTCGGCGTAGCCGATCGCGCCCGGAGTCTGGTGCACGATGCCGGAGACGCCCGAGCTCCCCTTGCCGCCGATTCCCGCGGGCCAGGCGACGCTGGTGCCGGCACCGACCCTCGACTTCCACGTCGGGCTGACGCGCGAGAGGTAGTCGGTGAAGTTGAACGAGGTACCCGAGGAATCCGAGCGGTGGACCACGGTGATCGAGGTGCTCGGCAGGTTGACGCCCTTGTTCAGCTTCTTGAGCGCCGGGTCGTTCCAGCGCTTGATCTGACCGAGGTAGATCTTGGCCAGCACCGGGCCGCTGATCTTGAGCAGATTCTTCGCGCCCGGCAGGTTGTAGAGGACGGACGTCCCGGAAAGCGCCCACGGGATCTGGACGCAGGTCTTGCAGGTCGGCTCGAACTGCGAGAGCGGAGCGTCGCTCGCGCCGAAGTCGACTTCCTTGTTCGTGATCGCCGAGACGCCGCCGCCGCTGCCGACCGCGCTGTAGCTGAGCGAGATCCCGAGCGCGGAGCGAACGGGGCTGGTCCAGGCGTTCACAAGTGGAGCGACGAACGTGCTGCCGGCGCCGCGAATCGAGCCGCTGGAGCGCTTCGCCGACGCGGCACCGGCACCTGCCGCGACGAGAGCCGATACGGCGGCCGCCGCAGCCAGCACAAAGGCGATGCGAAAGAGCTTGCCGTTTCTCGGCATCTTGATTTCCTCCTCCTCAGGGTTCGCGGCCACCGTACGGAGCGCCCCGGGGCGCGTGGGCTACGCCGACGTAGCGAAGTGGAGACGAAGTGGTGACGGGGCTAGCGCCGTCCCGGAGGCGACCTAGTACCCTGGCCCACCATGGCGATCGACGCGGCGCTCGAGCAGGTCGAGGCGCAGCTCCAGGAGATGGGGCAGCGAGTCGTCAGCGCCGTCCATGGGGCGATCCGGGCGCTCGAGGAACGGGACGAGGAGCTCGCGAGCGAGGTGATCGCGTTCGACGACGAGGTCGATCGCTACTTCCTCGCCATCGAGCATCAGATCCAGGCGCTCCTCGCGCTGCAGACTCCGGTCGCGCGCGACCTGCGACTCCTGCTCGCGATGCTCCACATCAATCTCCTGCTGGAGCGGAGCGGCGACGGCTGCGTGACGATCGCGAAGCTGTCGCAGCTCGTCTCGGACGTGGAGCCCGATCCGGCCCTCGTCGAGGTTCTCACCGAGATGGGCGAGCGGGCGGAGGAGATGCTCCGCGTCGCGCTCGATTCCTTCAGCCGCCGCGACCTCGTCGGCGCCGAGAGCCTCGTCGAGCTCGATGAGTTGATCGACCGCGCCAACCGCCGCTTCGTCGAGCGGCTCGTCGACGTGATGGCTGTGCCGGAGTTTCGAGAGTGGGGACTGCGGATGGTGGTCGTGGCGCGGACGATCGAGCGGATCGGCGACCGCGCCGTCGACATCGGCGAGCAGACGGCCTATCTCCTGACCGCAGAGTTCCGCGAGTTCACCGACGCCTCACATCCGGTCCGCTAGGACTCACGCGCATTGGACTGGCGCTTCTACAAGGCGATCTACGAGGTCTCCCTCCATCACCACGGGATCGGGACCGCATTCTCGGACATCGAGAAGGTGAGCATCCCGCTCATGGTCGTCATCACCGTGGCGCTCTGGCTACTTGCCCGGCCGGGAGGCAGTGAGAAGTGGAAGCTCACCTCGGTCAGCGCGCTCGGCTCGGCGGCGCTCGCGCTCGGCATCAACCGCCTGATCTCATCGGAGATCTGGGACCGGAAGCGCCCGTACCTCACGCACCACATCGCGCACCCGTGGATCAGCTCGCACGACGCGTCCTTCCCGAGCGACCATGCGAGTGCGACGTTCGCGATCGCGTTCGCGGTGCTCGCGTTCGACGTCGTCGCCGGCTCCGTCTTCCTCTTCTTCGCCCTCGTGATCTCGGTCGGGCGACTGTTCATCGGCGCCCACTACCCGGGCGACGTCGGCGCGGGATTGCTCGTCGGGCTTGCCGCGGCCCTCGTGATCTCCCGCCTGGCGCGACCCGCGGTTGCCCTGCTGGTGCGGCACGTCCAGCGGCTGACGGACCCGGTGCTCGCCCCGATCTGGCGCCTCAGGACGCGCTAGAGGCGGCCGTGCTGCTCGGCGAGGCGGTGCAAGCGCCTCGCTAGCGCCGGCGTCAGGGCACCTCGCTCGAGTCTCCAGCTCCAGTTGCCCTGCGTCAGCCCGGGCCGGTTCATCCGCGCTTCGCTGCCGAGTCCGAGCACGTCCTGGGCCGGGACAATCGCGAGCGAGGCGGCGGAGGCGTAGGCGAGCTCGATCAGGCCCCAGTTCGGCTCGCGCGGGTCGAGGCCGGTGGCGGCACGCTGCCGCGGACGCAGGCCTGCGAACCAGCCGGCGGCGGTGTCGGTGTCGTGGGTGCTCGTGTAAGCGACCGAGTTGGGGCGGTGGTTCTCGAGCCGGTGCGGGTTGCGACGGCCCCGCCGGAACGCCCAGAGGAGGACGAGCATGCCCGGCAGGCCGAGCTCGTCCCGCAGGCTGTAGACCGGCGCGGTGATGTGGCCGAGATCCTCGGCGATCACGGGCAGGTCGCCGAGGTCGCGGGCGACGGCCTCGAAGAGCTCGGCGCCGGGGCCGCGCCGCCAGCGTCCGTTCCTCGCGGTCCGGTTGCGGTCCGGGATCGCCCAGTAGGCGACGAAGCCGCGGAAGTGATCGATCCGGCAGAGGTCGACGAGCTCGAAGCCGCGCCGGAACCGCTCACACCACCAGCGGTAGCCGGTCGCACGATGCGCAGGCCAGTCGTAGAGCGGATTCCCCCAGCGCTGGCCGTTCGCGTTCAACGCGTCGGGCGGGGCTCCCGCGACCTCGCCTCGCACGAACAGCTCCGGCCAGCCCGCCAGATCGGCCCCCTCGTCCGAGACGTAGATCGGCAGGTCCCCGATCAGGCGGACGCCGCGCTCCGCGGCATGGGCGCGGAGTGCTCCCCACTCGCGCTCGAAGCGAACCTGGTCGGCGATCGCGCCGATCCCGGCGAACCTCGCCCAGCTCCCCGTCCAGTGCGGATGGCGTGCGACGAAGTCCTCCACCTCGCCGGCCGTAACGCGCGCGTCCGGCCGGGCGAGGAGCTCCGGGGAAGCGGCGAACGCGGAGCGAGAGCGGTACGGCGAGCCGAACTCGTCCGGCGGCCCGAGCGGCAGCACCTGCCACCAGGACTGGCCGGCGGCCGCGAGCCAGTCCACGAAGCGGTACGCCTCGCGGTCGAGCCTGCCGGAGGGGAGCGAGGTCGGGTGGAGGAGGATGCCGGACGAGCGCGCGAGCTCCACGTTTTGATCCTCCCTCATCAGTGAGACTTCGGGCGTGTCGATGCCGAAGACGACGCCGGCGCGGATCCAGATCCAGGAGGTCTCGCCGCAGCTCGACTGCCGCCGCTATCCGGTGAAACGCACCGTCGGCGAGCTGGTGGAGGTGACCGCCCGCATCTTCCGCGACGGGCACGAAGCACTCGGCGCGACGGTGCGCCACCGCGGCCCGGGCTCTGCTCGCTGGACCGAGGTCGCGCTCGTGCCGCTGGGCAACGACCTCTGGCGCGGCTCCTTCGAGGTCGACCGTCCGGGGCGGTGGACCTTCCGGATCGAGGCGTGGGTCGACCGGGTCGCGTCGTTCCAGGAAGAGCTCCGACGCAAGGTCGCCGCCGGCCAGAGCGATCTCGCCGGCGAGCTCTCCGAGGGTGCCGTCCTGCTCGGTGCCGAGGAGCTCACCGTGGAGGAGGCGCTCGCGGCACCGGCGGGCGCCCGCTCCGAGAAGGTTGCGTCCCCGACGTACGAGGTCGACGTCGACCGCGTCCTCGCCCGCTTCGGCTCGTGGTACGAGCTCTTCCCGCGCTCCTGGGGCGGCTTCGCCGGCGTGCACGCCCTGCTGCCGCGCTTCGCCGAGCTCGGTTTCGACGTCCTCTACCTGCCGCCCATCCACCCGATCGGGCACACGAACCGCAAGGGCCGGAACAACTCCGAGACGGCCGAGCCGCGCGACGTGGGCAGCCCGTGGGCGATCGGCTCCGAGGAGGGCGGCCATGACGCGATCGACCCGGCGCTCGGCAGCGAGAAGGAGCTCCGCGCGCTCGTGGCGGACGCGAAGGAGCTCGGAATCGAGATCGCGCTCGACTTCGCGATCCAGTGCTCGCCCGACCATCCGTGGCTGCGGCAGCATCCCGAGTGGTTCTTCCGCCGCCCCGACGGGACGCTGAAGTACGCGGAGAACCCGCCCAAGCGCTACCAGGACATCTACAACGTCGACTTCGCGACCGAGGACTGGCGCGCCCTGTGGCAGGCGCTGCTCGACGTCGTCCTCCACTGGGTCGGCTGCGGGGTCACCGTCTTCCGCGTCGACAACCCGCACACGAAACCGCTGCCGTTCTGGGAGTGGCTGATCCGCGAGGTGCGGCGCGAGCACCCGGACGTGATCTTCCTCTCGGAGGCGTTCACGCGGCCGGCGCCGATGACGACGCTCGCCAAGGCCGGTTTCGCCCAGAGCTACACGTACTTCACGTGGAAGAACACGCGCTGGGAGCTGCTCGAGTTCCTCGGCCAGCTCCTCGAGTGGCGGGAGTACTACCGGCCGAACTGCTTCGCGAACACGCCGGACATCCTGCACGAGTACCTCCAGAGCGGCGGGCGCGCGGCCTTCGAGACGCGGCTCGTGCTCGCGGCGACGCTCTCGCCCTCCTTCGGCATCTACTCCGGCTTCGAGCACTGCGAGAACGTGCCCGTGCGGCCGGGCTCCGAGGAGTACCTCAACTCGGAGAAGTACGAGCCGAAGCGGCGGACGCTCGACGGGCCGCTGCTCCCGCTCGTCGCCCGCCTCAACGCCGCGCGGCGCGAGAATCCGGCGCTGCAGTGGCTCGAACCGATCACGATCCTGGAGACCGAGAGCGAGCAGCTGTTCGCCTTCCTCAAGCGGCGCGGGGACAACAGCGTCGTCACGGTCGTCAACCTCGACCCGCGGACGGAGCAGGTGGGGGTCTGCGTCCTGCCGGTCTCGACCGGGCTCCCGCCCGCCTACCCGGTGCGCGACCTCCTGTCGGACGCGAGCTGGACGTGGCGGATCGGTCGCAACTACGTAAAGCTCGGCCCCGGCCAGAGCCACGTGCTTAGGATCGGCGGCTGATGTCCGAGCAGTGGTTCGAGAGAGACCCCCTCTGGTTCAAGCGGGCCGTCTTCTACGAGATCCACATCCGCGGCTTCTTCGACGGCAACGACGACGGCTCGGGCGACTTCCGCGGCCTGATCGACAAGCTCGACTATCTCGAGTGGCTCGGGGTCGACTGCCTCTGGCTGCTGCCGATGTACGAGTCGCCGCTGCGCGACGGCGGCTACGACATCGCGAACTTCTTCGGGATCCACACCGACTACGGCACGGTCGAGGACTTCCGCGAGTTCGTCGAGCAGGCGCACCAGCGCGGGATGCGGGTGATCGCCGACCTCGTCATGAACCACACCTCGACCGACCACCCGTGGTTCCAGGAGTCGCGCGCGGATCCCGCCGGCGCGAAGGGCGACTGGTACGTCTGGTCGGACTCGGACGAGCGCTATCCCGAGGCGCGGATCATCTTCATCGACACCGAGCCCTCGAACTGGACGCTCGACCAGCTGCGCGGCGAGTACTACTGGCATCGCTTCTTCCACCACCAGCCGGACCTCAACTACGACAACCCGGAGGTCCGGGAGGCGATGCTAGAGGTGCTGCGCTTCTGGCTCGACCTCGGCATCGACGGCTTCAGGCTCGACGCCGTGCCGTACCTCTTCGAGCGGGAGGGCACGAACGGCGAGAACCTCCCCGAGACACACGAGTACCTGAAGCGGGTCCGCGCCGAGGTCGACGCGCGCTACTCCGACCGTCTGCTGCTGGCCGAGGCGAACCAGTGGCCGGAGGACGTCGTCGAGTACTTCGGCGCCGGCGACGAGTGCCATATGGCCTTCCACTTCCCCGTCATGCCGCGGATGTTCATGGCCGTGCGCCGGGAAGAGGCGACGCCGATCTACGAGATTCTCGACCGGACGCCGAGGATTCCCGACAACTGCCAGTGGGCCCTGTTCCTCCGCAACCACGACGAGCTGACCCTCGAGATGGTCACCGACGAGGAGCGGGACTACATGTACGAGGAGTACGCGAAAGACCCGAGGATGAAGCTCAACCTCGGCATCCGCCGCCGCCTCGCGCCTCTCCTCGACGCCGGCCGTGACGAGGCGGAGCTGCTGCACGCGATCCTCTTCTCGCTGCCTGGTTCGCCGGTCCTCTACTACGGGGATGAGATCGGTATGGGCGACAACATGTACCTCGGCGACCGCGACGGCGTGCGGACGCCGATGCACTGGTCGGGGGACCGCAACGCGGGATTCTCGCGCGCCGACTGGGCCCAGCTCTACCTCCAACCGCTCATGGACCCGGTCTACGGCTTCCAGGCCGTCAACGTCGAGGCGCAGCTGCGAACGCCGAACTCGCTCCTGCGCTGGCTGCAGCGCTTCATCGCGCTCCGCAAGGAGCATCCCGTGTTCGGCCTCGGCTCCTACGAGCCGCTACCGGCCGAGAACACGCGCATCTTCGCCCACATCCGCAAGTGGGAGGAGGACATCGTGCTCTGCGTGCACAACCTCGCCCGCTCGGCTCAGGCCGTGCAGCTCGACCTCTCGGCGTACGCGGGTATGGTGCCGGTGGAGATGCTGGGCCGGACGGCCTTCCCGCCGATCGGGGAGCTGCCCTACCTCCTGACGCTCGCACCGCGGGGCTTCTTCTGGTTCCAGCTCCGGCCGGCCGGGCAGATCGAGTGACGATGGACGAGCGCCGCCTGATCGAATACGTGACCCGCCAGCGCTGGTACGGGGCCAAGTCGCGGACCGTGTCGCATTCGGCGGTGCTCGACACGGTCACGATCCGGCAGGCCGATCCGCAGCTCGCTCTCGCCCTGGTCGAGCTTCGCTACGACACCGGAGCGCACGACCTCTACCAGCTCCTGTTCTCGGGCGGAGCCGAGGACGCGCCGTTCGACGGCCTGGCCGAGGACGCCGGGATCGCCCGGGAGATCGTCAGCGCGATGCGGACCGGACTGACGCTCCAGGGATCGCAGGGCCTGGCCGAGTTCCGCCCGGCCGAGGACTTCTCGGCGCTGGGCCGCGAGCTCGGCGCCGCCCGGCTCATCGCCTCGGAGCAGTCGAACAGCTCCGTCGTCTTCGAAGACGCGCTGATCCTCAAGATCTTCCGCCGCCTCGAGCCCGGGATCAACCCCGAGCTCGAGATGCTCCGCTTCCTGACCGATCAGGGCTTCCGCAACATCCCCGCGCTGGGCGGCTGGTACGCGTACTCGGGCGGGCCGCTGACGGCGACGCTCGGCCTGCTGCAGGAGTTCGTCGCCGCCGCCGTGGGCGGCTGGGAGCTCGCGCTCGGCGAGATCTCGTCCGCGCCCGAGCGCTTCCTCGACCGGCTCGGGCGGCTCGGCGAGGTGACCGCCCAGATGCACACCGCGCTCGGAGCCGATCCCAACGACCCCGCCTTCGCGCCCGAGGAGCCGAGTGTCGAATCGCTCGGGCTGCTGACCGCGACGGTGGACGAGGAGATCTCGCGCGTCTTCCTCTCGCTCTCGGAAGACGACGAGCGTCTCGCGCCGATCTTCGGCCGCGGCGAGGAGGTGCGGGAGCAGCTGCGGCTGCTCACCCACGCCGGCTCGAGCGGGCGGGTGATCCGCACCCACGGCGACTACCACCTGGGCCAGACGCTCTGGGGCGGAAACGACTGGGTGATCCTGGACTTCGAGGGCGAGCCTGCACGGACGCTCGCCGAGCGGCGCCGCAAGCGGTCGCCGTTGCGCGACGTGGCGGGCATGCTCCGCTCCTTCGCCTACGCCGCGACGGCGGCGGAGCTGACGCGCGGCGCCGACGTGCCGGAGGACTGGGAGGAGCGGGCTCGCGAGCGGTTCCTCGAGAGCTATCTCGAGACGCTCGACCCGGGGTTGCTGCCACCCGGTGATGCCGCGATCGAGCGGCTGCTCGCGGTGTTCGAGCTCGAGAAGGCGGTGTACGAGCTCCGCTACGAGCTCGACAACCGACCCGACTGGGTGGGAATCCCCGTCGCGGGAATCGAGCGCCTCATGAGGACGGCGGCGGAAGCCTTGTGACCGTAGAGCTCGGAGCGAACCCACATGGCGTCCTCGGCGCCCACGAGGCCGACGAGGGTGTCGTCGTGCGCGCCTGGCGCCCGGAGGCGCAGGCCGTGCGCGTGCAGCCGGAAGGCGTCGAGGCCGAGCTCAAGGACCCGGCCGGGTTGTGGGAGGCGCTCCTGCCGAAGGCCCGGCTGCCGCTCGAGTACGAGCTCGAGGTCGAATATCCGGACGGCAACACGTACACGGTCCGCGACCCCTACTCGTTCCTGCCGACCCTCGGCGAGCTCGACCTCCATCTTGCGATGGAGGGACGCCACGAGCACCTCTACGAGCGGCTGGGCGCCCACGTGCGCGAGCTGGAGGGCGTGCTCGGCACCGCCTTCGCGGTCTGGGCGCCGAACGCCCGCTCGGTGTCGGTGGTCGGCGACTTCAACTCCTGGGACGGGCGTCTGCACCCGATGCGCTCACTCGGCGCGTCCGGAATCTGGGAGCTGTTCGTCCCCGGCGTCGACGAAGGGGCGAAGTACAAGTTCGAGATCCGCACGCACGACGGTCGGCTGCGCCTGAAGAGCGACCCGGTCGCCTTCCACACGGAGGTGCCGCCGGCGAACGCGTCCGTCGTCTGGGCGCCTAAGCACGTCTGGCATGACGAGGAGTGGCTCGAGCGTCGCGCCGCCTCCGACCCGCTGCGCGGACCGCTCTCCGTGTACGAGGTCCACCTCGGCTCGTGGCGCCGCAACCCGCTCGACGGGAACCGCCCGCTCACGTACCGGGAGCTCGCCGACGAGCTCGCGGACTACGTCTCCGACCTCGGCTTCACCCACGTCGAGCTGCTGCCGGTCATGGAGCACCCCTTCTCCGGCTCCTGGGGCTACCAGGTGACCGGCTACTACGCGCCGACCTCACGCTTCGGGACGCCGGACGACTTCCGCCACCTCGTCGACCGTCTGCACCAGCGCGGGATCGGCGTGATCCTCGACTGGGTGCCGGCCCACTTCCCGCGCGACGACTGGGCGCTCGCCACCTTCGACGGCACGCATCTGTACGAGCACGCCGATCCTCGCCGCGGCTCGCACCCCGACTGGGGGACGCTCGTCTTCAATCTCGCGCGTACGGAAGTTCGGAACTTCCTGCTCGCAAACGCCCTCTACTGGCTCCGCGAACACCACGCTGACGGGATCCGGGTCGACGCGGTCGCCTCGATGCTCTACCTCGACTACTCGCGCAAGGCCGGCGAGTGGGTGCCGAACCCATTCGGCGGCAACGAGGACCTCGACTCGGTCTCGTTCCTCAAGGAGCTGAACGAGACGCTGTACGCGCGCGAGGAGGGGATCGTCTCGGCGGCAGAGGAGTCGACCGCCTGGCCCGGCGTCTCCCGGCCGACGTACCTCGGCGGGCTCGGCTTCGGCTTCAAGTGGAACATGGGCTGGATGCACGACACGCTCCTCTACTTCCAGAAGGATCCTGTCTACCGGCGCTACCACCACCACACGCTCACGTTCTCGCTCATGTACGCCTTCAGCGAGAACTTCGTCCTGCCGCTCTCGCACGACGAGGTCGTGCACGGCAAGCGGTCGCTGCTCGACAAGATGCCCGGCGACCGCTGGCAGAAGTTCGCGAACCTGCGCTCGCTCTATGCCTTCATGTGGGCGCACCCCGGCAAGAAGCTCCTCTTCATGGGCGGCGAGCTCGGGGAGTGGGAGGAGTGGAACGCCGAGGGCTCGCTGCACTGGAACCTGCTCGAGCACGCGGAGCACGAGGGGATCCAGGCGCTCGTACGCGACCTCAACCGGACCTACCGCGCCACGCCGGCGCTCTGGCAGCTGGACTTCGACCCGGCCGGCTTCCGCTGGCTTGAGCCGAACGACACCGCGAACAACGTGCTCGCCTTCGCGCGGCTCGGCGAGGGCGACGCGCCGCCGCTCGTCTCCGTCCTCAACCTGTCGCCGGTGCCGCGCCACGAGTACCGCGTGGGAATGCCGGTCTGCTGTCGCTGGCGCGAGGTGCTCAACACCGACTCCGCCTTCTACGGCGGCAGCGGCCTCGGCAACCTCGGCGGTGTCGAGGCCGAAGCGGTTCCGTGGCACGAGCAGCCGTTCTCCGCGACGCTGACGGTGCCGCCGCTCGGCGCCGTCTGGCTCGTGCCGGAGTAGTCGGCGCCGCGGATACTCGGACCCGCGGCGCCGGCTGCCCGGTTCGGCTAGCCCTCTAGGCCCGAGACGTCGATGCCGCACGTCTCGGCGGCCGCGAAGAGCGCCGGAACGATGGCGCTGTCGTCCAGGTGGTCGATGCCCGTGCCGTTGCTCAGGACGCCGTCATTCGGGTTGTTGTGCGCCAGGACGCCCGGCCCCTGTCCTGTCCTCCCGCCGGCGACGCCGATCCCCAGCGCGAAGAAGCGCGGCTGGCCCGACTCGGCGTAGGCATCGACGAAGCACGCCGCCTGCTCGTCGGTCGGCGCGATCGCGCCGCCCGAGATGATGGCGAAAGTCTGCTGAACTCCGGCGGCACTGCTGAAGTCGAACAGCAGCCAGTTGCCGGACTTCGTCGCCTGCTGCAGGCCCTGCAGCGACGACGAGACGCGGATGCAGTCGAACGCGGCCGCAGAGCCGACCCCGACCAGGCCGAGCGCAAGCACGGCTACGACCACGGCAAAGCGATGTCTCATGTGTCCCCTTCCAGGTAGTTGCAAGGCGAGCATGCGTGCCCGCCCCGACGGCCGAATCAATAGCGAGACCTCGCGAAAGCGTCAAGCGTCAACCGCGTGTCCTCGGCGCTGGGAACCCCAGAAACTCGAGACCTTCCTCGGGTCGATGCTCCACCCGCGCGAGCTCGAGACGGAGGCCGACGAGGAGGCGCAGGTGTTGCGGCTGCGGCGAGGCGACGTGACGCTCGTCGCCGACTTCGGCAACCGCCGCGTGGAATTCTCCCCGGGGTGAAAGACGGAGCATGAAGGTCTGGACCGGACGGCCGTTCCCGCTCGGCGCGACGTGGGACGGCGAAGGCACGAACTTCGCGCTGTTCTCGGAGCACGCCGAGCGCGTCGAGCTCTGTCTGTTCGACGGTGAGCGCGAGACGAGGGTCGAGCTGCGCGACGTCGCCGCGCACAACTGGCACTGCTACCTCCCCGGCGTCGGGCCGGGCCAGCGCTACGGCTATCGCGTGTACGGCCCGTACGAGCCGCCGTCCGGGCACCGCTTCAACCCGCACAAGCTCCTGATCGACCCCTACGCGAAGGCGATCGAGGGGCCGGTGCTGTGGGAACGGGCGAACGTCCTTCCCTACGTCCCCAGTCCGGCCGAGGACGCCGATCTCGAGCCCGACGACGAGGACGACGCCGACGCGATCCCGAAGTCCGTCGTCATCGACACGGCCTTCGACTGGGAGGACGACCGGCCGCCGCAGACGCCGTGGAACGACACGGTCATCTATGAGGCGCACGTGAAGGGCTTCACCGAGCGCCACCCCGAGATCCGTACCGACCTGCGGGGCACGTATGCCGCCCTCGCCTCGGAGCCCGCGCTCTCGTACCTGCGCGAGCTCGGCGTCACCGCGCTCGAGCTGCTCCCGATCCACCACATCGCCGACGAGGGCTTCCTCCACGGCCGCGGCCTGACCAACTACTGGGGTTACTCCTCGATCGGCTACCTCGCCCCGCACGCGCTCTACTCGGCGACCGGCGCCGGCGGGGAGCAGGTGCGCGAGTTCAAGGGAATGGTCAAGGCGCTCCACCGCGTCGGCATCGAGGTGATCCTCGACGTCGTCTACAACCACACGGCCGAGGGCAACCATCTCGGCCCGATGCTGTCCTTCCGCGGGCTCGACAACCGCAGCTACTACCGCCTGATGCCCGACGACCTGCGCTTCTACATGGACTTCACGGGCACAGGCAACTCGCTCAACCCCGTCCACCCCTCGGTGCTGCGGCTGATCATGGACTCGCTCCGCTACTGGGTCCTGGAGTGCCACGTCGACGGCTTCCGCTTCGACCTCGCGTCGGCGCTCGCGCGAGAGCTGTACGACGTCGACCGGCTCTCGGCCTTCTTCGACACGATCCACCAGGATCCGGTCCTCTCGCAGGTGAAGCTCATCGCCGAGCCGTGGGACGTCGGCCCGGGCGGCTACCAGGTCGGGAACTTCCCGGTCCTGTGGGCCGAGTGGAACGGCAAGTACCGCGACTCGGTGCGCGACCTCTGGCGCGGCCAGGGCAACATCGGCGAGTTCGCGCAGCGCTTCACCGGCTCCGCCGACCTGTACGAGGAGAACGGCCGCGACCCGTTCGCCTCGATCAACTTCGTCACCGCCCACGACGGGTTCACCCTGCGCGACCTCGTCTCGTACAACGCAAAGCACAACGAGGCGAACGGTGAGGACAACCGGGACGGCACCGACGACAACCGCTCCTGGAACCACGGTGCCGAGGGGCCGACCGAAGATCCGGAAGTGCTCGCGCTGCGGGCACGACAGCAGCGGAACTTCCTGGCGACGCTGCTCCTCTCGCAGGGTGTGCCGATGCTCCTCGGCGGCGACGAGCTCGGCCGCACGCAGAGCGGCAACAACAACGCCTGGTGCCAGGACAACGAGATCTCGTGGTTCGACTGGGAATCGGCCGACGCGGAGCTGCTCGAGTTCGCGCGGCGGGTGATCGCGCTGCGGCGCGAGCATCCCGTGTTCCGGCGCACGTCGTTTCTCAGCGGGAAAGCCGGCGAGAGCGGGCTGCCGGACGCGTGGTGGTTCAGGGCGGACGGGCGGCGGATGACGCAGCGGGACTGGACGAGCCCCGAGACGCGGACGCTCGGCGTCTTCCTCAACGGCCGCGAGATTCGCGAGCGGACGCCGCACGGCGAGCCGATGTTCGGCGACACGTTCCTGCTCGTCTTCAACGCGCACTCGGAACCGGTCGTCTTCACGCTGCCGACGCGCCGCTTCGGCTCGCGCTGGGAGGTCGCGCTCGCGACGGGCGACCCGCCGGAGGGCCCGATCGTGGCGCGCGCCCTCGTCTCGGTGCAGGAGCACTCGCTCCTGCTGCTGCGGCGGATCTGACGTTTTCGGTCTCGACGAGGGGAGAACACGCCGCAATGACCGAGCTGCCACGCGAGCTCCGGATCGGAGTCTGGGAGTTCGGCGCTCCGCACTCGCTCGACTCCGCCGCCTCGTGGGTCGCGCTCGCGCTGTTCGCGGCCGCGGCGTACGGCGGGCTCGCCTTCTTGCTCGAGGACGTGCGCAAGGAGAGCGGCCTGCCTGTCTTCAGGCGGGGCTCGTCGCGCGTGTCGCTCGAGGGTGATCTCACCGAGCAGCTCCGGCGAATCGCCGACGAGGCCGGCGTCAGGCAGACGCTCTAGTGATGTGGCCGGTGACGTTGCCCGGTCCCGGGTCGCGAGCACCAAGCGATGCAAGGACGCAGGGAGCGCTCATAGCCAAAGCTATGGGCGCGACCGAGGACGCCGCAGCGCGCCGTATGATCGCGGGCCGGAAGCCCGGCGAACGTTGCCGGTTACATCACTGGGCTCGCCGGCCACACGATCCGGCGCCTTCACCGCAGGGGATCCGGGAAGACGCCGGACCGGGCTGGCCGCGACCCGCCGTAGGGGCCGAGCCGGGAGGGTTCGATGCAGGGAGAATCGAACCACGCGCGGATGAAAGGACGGTAAGAGCAAGTTAGGACTTTGCGGAGCTGCCCGGGAGGGCGGCCCCGTTCAGACTGAGGCTGACGACCGCGCCGCCGCCGGACGCGTTTTCTGCCTCGACGGTTCCGCCGTGGGCCTCGGCGACCTCGCGCACGATCGCGAGCCCGAGCCCGGCGCCCGGCATCGCCCGCGCTGCCGTCGAGCGGTAGAAGCGCTCGAAGACGAGCGGCCGGTCCTCGTCGGAGAAGCCGGGGCCGTGGTCGCGCACCCGCAGCTCGCCTCCTGCCAGGGACACCTCCACCGAGCCGCCATCACCGCTCCACTTGCCCGCGTTCTCGAGCAGGTTCCAGACGGCGCGCTCCATCCGGTCGCGGTAACCGTCGACGATCGTCGGCTCGAGCTGCCCGGCCTCCCACGAGACCGCCGGGAAGCGCGTGCGGGCGCGTTCGACGGAGGCCTCCACGAGCTCGTCGAGCTGGAACGGCGCCCTCTCCACCTGCGCGCCGCCGCGGGCGAGCTCGAGCAGCCCGGCGATGAGCGAGCGCATCTCCTGCGACTCGCGGTGCAGGTCGTCGAGCAGACGCCGCCGCTGCTCGGGCTCGAGCTCGAGGTCGCCGCGGAGGACGTCGATGTTCGTCGCCAGGCTCGTCAGCGGGGTGCGCAGCTCGTGCGACGCGTCGGCGACGAAACGGCGCTGCGTCTCGAGCGACTCCTCGAGCGTGCCGAGCATCGTGTTGAATGAAGCCCCGAGACGGGCGAGCTCGCCGTGCCCACCTTCCGGGACGCGCTCGCTCGGCTCGCCCGTCTTCGCGATCCGCTCGGCCGCCGCGGTGAGCCGCCGTACTGGCGCGAGTGTCGCGGTGGAGACAAGGCGGGCAGCGGCGGCCGCGACCGCGATTCCTCCGAGCGAGACGAGGATCAGGACGAGACGGAGACGGTCGAGATCGCGGCCGATGTAGTCGATGTTGCGGGCGACTACGACGACACCAGCGGGCTCGAGCGGCCGAACGCGCTCGCGCAGCGTCACCGGCGTGCCAGTCCGAGCTTCGCGGACGCCGACGTTCCGGAAGAAGCCTCTCGCCTTACCCTCGGCGACCGCCACGATCCGCGGGTCGTTGATCGGGATGTTGTGCGGGTTGGACACATCACCGTCGGCTCTGATGAACGCAACGAAGTCGCCCGTGTAGGGGCTGAGGTCCGGGAGGGTGGCGTAAGGATCGTCGGCGTGAGCGGCGAGCTGTGTGTCGACCTGCGAGAAGAGTTCGTGCCGCATGAGAAAGTACGTCGCGATCGAGGCGAGCGCCACGACGACGGCCACGACGCCGGCGGCGACGAGCGTCAGGCGTGCGCGGAGGCTCACGGCTCGCGCAACACGTAGCCGGTGCCGCGGACGGTGTGGATCAGGCGCGCCTCGTCCTCGGCCTCCGTCTTGCGCCGCAGATAGCCGACGTAGACGTCGAGCGCGTTCGAGGAGTGGCTGAAGTCGTAGCCCCAGACCCGCTCGTAGATGAGGGAGCGCGGCAGCACCTGGCGCGGGTTGCGCATGAACAGCTCGAGCAGATGGGCCTCCGTCGTCGTCAGCTCGAAGCGGCGGCCGCCGCGCCGGGCGTCCATCGAGCCGAGGTCGAGCGTCAGGTCGGAGAAGCGGAGCACCGCACCCGGCTCCTCCGGCTTCGAGCGCCGCAGCAACGCACGTAGGCGCGCGAGCAGTTCTTCGAGGTCGTCGGGCTTCGGCAGATAGTCGTCGGCGCCCGCGTCCAGACCCTCCACCCGGTCGCCGACGGCGTCGCGGGCCGTGAGCAGGAGGATGGGGACGCGGTTCCCCTGCCGGCGCAGGCGGCGCGTCACGTCGAGCCCGTCGAGCCCGGGCATCATCACGTCGAGCACGAGCGCGTCGGGGGTGCGCGCGTCCACCGCAGTGAGTGCGGTGTCCCCGTCCGACGCGAGCGCGACCTCGTAGCCGTGCAGCTGGAGGGCACGCTCGAGTGCCTCGCGGACCGCGCGGTCGTCGTCTGCCACGAGTACGAGCATTTCGGCTCTAAGTTTGCCCTCGGACGTGAGATCCGGCTAAGCGGCGGGCAGCTCGACCACGAAGGCGGCCCCCTCGCCGGGCTGCGAGCTGACGGTGAGGCTGCCGCCCATCCTCGAGACGAGCTCCCGCGAGATGAACAGCCCGAGCCCGGTACCGCCGACGCCGCGCGTCAGCGACGGGTCGAGCCGGTAGAACTTCTCGAAGATCCGTTCCTGTTCGTCGGCAGGGATGCCGAGCCCGCGGTCGCGCACCGTCAGCGTCACGCGACGAGCCCCGCCTGCGAGCTCGACCGCGACCTCCCCGCCGCCAGGTGAGTACTTGATCGCGTTGTCGAGGAGGTTGACGAGCACCTGCCGGAGCTTGTCCTCGTCGGCGAGCGCGATCGCCCGGTTGCCGTTCTGCTCGAGCCGCAGCTCGACCTCCTCGGGCGAGCGGAGGCGAGTCGAGGCGAGGACGCTCTCGACGAGCGGCGGCAAGTCGGTGGGCGCGGTGGTCAGGTCGACGCGACCCGCATCGAGCTGGCCGGCGAGGAGGAGCTGAGCGACGATCGCGGTCAGCCGCTCGGTCTCGCTCACGATCATGTCGAGGAACCGCTCGCGCTGGCGAGCCGGGATCTCGATGTCCGTGCGGAGGAGCGTGCGGGCTGCGCCGTAGACGGCGGCGAGCGGCGTGCGCAGCTCGTGCGAGGCGGTCGAGACGAAGTCGCTGCGGGCCCGCTCGAAGGCCTGCTCGTCGGTGACGTCTCGCAGCGCGAACACGACGCCCTCGTCGAAGGCGACGCCGGTGACCGCGATCCAACGGTCGCCCGACCCGGTCTCGAGCGGCACGGTCACTGGACGCGCGCGCTCCGGAGTCGCGGCGTCGGCGAGCTCCGCCAGCCGCGTCAGCTCCTCCCACGCGGGCAGAACCTCCGCCGGATTCCGCCCGACGGCATCCGCCTCCCGCACGCCGGTGATCGCTGCGGCGGCGCCGTTCCAGAAGCGCACGCGCCCGTCGCGGTCGAGCAGGACGACGCCGTCACCGACGTACTCGAGGGCGAGCGCCGCCTCCGCCTGGCGCTCGGCCTCGCGATAGAGCCGTGCGTTCTCGATCGCGATCGCTGCGCGGGCACCGAGCTCCTGCGCGAGCTCGAAGTCGGAATCCGCGAGCTCGTGTGACTCGGCGACGAGGGTCAGCGCACCGAACGTCCGGTCGCCGGTGCTGAGCGGGAGGGTGATCGCGCTGCGGATCGAGAGCTGCGCGAGCGCCTCGGCCGCCTGGGGATCTCGCCGCGCGGCCTCGTCCAAGAGCTCCTGCGGCACCTCCCGGAGGAAGACCGGCTCGCCGGTGCGGATGACCCGGGCCGTCAGGTCGAACTCGTCGTCGATCCGGATCGACCGCGAGCGCGCCCGCAGTTCTTCGGCCCACCGTCTGCGCTCCGGATCCTGGTGGGCGACGACGAGCCGTTCGATCTCTCCAGTCTCCTCGACGAGGCCGTCGATCGCGCACCAGTCCGCGAGGAGCGGCACCGCCAGCTCGGTGAGCCGCTGCAGAGTCCGCTCGAGGTCGAGGGACGAGGTGAGCAGCGCAGTGGCCTCGCCGAGGAACGAGAGCCGCTGGCGCAGGGCCTGCTCGGCTGCCGACAGGTGCGCGCGCTCGAGTGCGAGCGCCGCTTGACGCGCGAGTGCGAGCTTGAGCGCACGGCGTGCCGGCGCGAACTCCTCGTCGGTCGAGAACGAGAGGACGAGCCCGCCGATCGGACCGTGCTCGCCCACGAGCGGCAGGCAGACGAGCGCGTGACCGGGCTGCGAGCGCCCGGCCAGCTCCGGATAGCGAGCGTCGCGTTCCGCCTCGGACCTGAGGAAGACGCCCTCGCCCGTCCGCACCGCCTGCGAGAGGGGGTAGTCGCCGGAGACGGGAAACCGGCGGAACGGATCGATGTACCGCGAGTCGTAGCCGCGGCTCGCGATCACCTCGAGCCACTCCCCGTCGTCACTGAGGGTTGCGATCAGCCCGCCACGGGCCTCGGCGGCGCGGAGGCCTTCGACGAGCACCGCGTCGAGCACGTCCTGCGGCGTCCGCGCCGACACGAGCGCGTCGGCGACGAGCTGCAGCCGCATCGCAGTGTCGAGCGCCTGCGCGCTCGACGACGCCTCCTCCTCAGCGCGGGTCCGGGCACCGGCCTCGCGGGCCAGGAACTCCCCGCCCAGCACTGCCGTCAGAAGGAAGACCCCAAGAGCGAGCCCCGCGTCGGCCTTCAGCGTCCACGTGTGGTGCGGGCTGGCGAAGAAGTAGGAGAACGGGACGATCGACGCCGTGGCGGCGACGAGGCCGGGCGCGCGGCCCCCGAGAACGGTCGCCACGAGCACCGCGAGCACGTAGAGCAGTGCCGGCACGGCCTCGTGCGGGCTGCGAAAGGCGAGCAGGCTGACGGCTGCGGGGCCTGCGAGCGCGAGAGCTCCCGCCGCCGCGGCGCGCGGGCTCGGTCGATACAGCCGCTCGACGGGCTCGGCGAGCCCAGCCGCAGCCGCACGCTCGGTCATCACTCGGCGCAGAGGTCGCGGTTGAGCTGCTCGCGCTCTCCCCGCGCGACGCGCTTCAGAACGTCGCGCACGAATCCTGCGAGCGCGAGCGGGTCGAACGGTTTCACGACGTAGCCGACGGCGCCCAGCTCCTGCGCCTGGAGGCAGTCCTCGTGAGCCGTGCGCGCCGACACGAAGACGATCGGGGTGTCGCGCGTCTCGGCGTCCGCCGCGACCTGCTCCGCAACGGTCCAGCCGTCGACGCCCGGCATCATCACGTCGAGCAGGACGAGCGACGGGCGCTGCCGCCTGATCTCCGCGAGCGCCTCGGCGCCGTTCCCGGCCTCGAGCACCGCCAGGCCATCGGCCTCGAGGTTGACGCGGCAGATCGTGCGAATCGCCCGCTCGTCGTCGACGAGGAGCACGACCGGCGCCGACTGCCCCGTCGACTGGCCTCGGCCGGTGCTGCCGCCGGGATCCGGCCCACGCCCGGCGCGGCTGCGCCATGCGCCGCGCACGAGATGCGACGGCCGCTGCGCGCGCGAGGGCCGGCGAGGGTGCGACCTGTTCGACCTCACTCGCTGTACAGCCGTCACGTCTCCCCCGAGCGCTGGCCTCTGGACTGCGCAGTTTGCCCGATGCGGGCCCTCCGCGCTAGCCCGCGCCGCGATTCCGGTTCCACTCCTCGGCCAGCTCGCGCAGCCCCGGCCCGCGAACCCGGATCGCGTCGCGGGCATGCAGTCGCATCCGAGCGGCATACTCGCGCTCGCGTGCCCCGAGCAGCGCCCGCGCTGCGTACTGCGCGCCGGTGCAGAGAGCGGCGACGCCGGCGCCCGCGGCAGAGTGGTGCTTCCGCCAGTAGCGGTGCCGGCCGCGCCACATCTCGTTGATCCGCCGCTCCGGAATCCCGGCGCTGAACTGCGACTCGTGGTGCACGACCGTCACCTGCGGGAAGTACTGCGTGCGCCAGCCGGCGCGGCGCAGACGGCGGCAGAGGTCGGTCTCCTCGGAGTAGATGAAGAACTCCTCGTCGAAGACGCCGACGTCGTCGAGCGCCTCGCGACGGAGGAGGAGGGCGGCGGCCATCGCCCAGTCGACGTCGCGCGTCTCGCCCCCTCTCGACTGGACGACGGCGGCGCGCAAGAACGGGAGCAGCCCGAGCGCGCTCGTCGCGGGTGAGGGGAACCGCCAGGCCGAGTCCTGCGGCCGACCGTCCGGGTATACGAGACGTGTCCCGAGCGCGGCGACACGCGGGTTCGCGTCGAGGTGGGCCACCATCCGTTCGAAGCCCCAGTCCTCGCTCGTCGTGTCCTCGTTGAGGACGAACACGTAGCGGCCGGTAGTGGCGCCGATGACGGTGTTGTGGTTGGCGCCGAAGCCGGCCCGGTGCCGCTGCTCGATCACGCGCACGCCCGGGAAACGCAGGCGCACCGCCGCCGCTGATCCGTCCTCCGACGCGTTGTCGAGGACGACGATTTCCACATCAGACCCCTGCAATGAGGCGAGGCACGCGAGCAGGAGCTCGCGGGAGTTCGTGTTGACGAGCGAGATCGAGACGTCCGGGACTACCGAGACGTCGGGCACTACACGGTCTGCGTCAGCCCGGCCGCCCAGGAGGGCGGCAGCTTCCGCAACACCTCGACACTCTCGAAGCGCACCGGCTCGCGGACGCCCGTCTCACGTGCCCAGTCGGCCATCCGACGGAGGCCGTCCTCGAGCGATACCGCCGGCTCGTGGCCGAAGGCCCGGTGCAGCTTCGTATGGTCGGAGAACGCGTGGACGACCTCCTCCCTTGCGGGCAGGAAGTCGATCTCCGGATCGGCCACGTCGAAGGCGCGTGCGACGGACTGCGCGAGGTCGAGGACCGTGTGCGGCGTGTCGGCACCGACGTTGAAGACCTCGTTCGCCGCGGCGGGGACGTCGATCGAGCGCGCGATCACCGGTGCGACGTCGTCGATGTGCGTGAAGGCGCGCGTCTGCGAGCCGTCGCCGAAGACGGTCATCGGCCGGCCACTCATTACCTGGTTCATGAAGATCCCGATCACGTTCCGGTACGGGTCGGCGAGGTTCTGCAGCTCGCCGTACACGTTGTGCGGCCGGAAGACCGTGAAGTCGAGGCCGAACATCCGCTGCGCGGCGCGCAGGTCGAGCTCGACGGCGTACTTCGCGATCCCGTACGGATCTTCCGGCTGCGGGACCACGTCCTCGGACATGGGTGTCTGGGCAGCGCCGTACACGGCGATCGAGCTGGTGAAGACGAAGCGCTCGACGGTCTCCGCCCGGAGCGCGGCGTTGAGGACGGCGACAGAGCCCAGGATGTTGTTCGTGTAGTTGAAGCGGCGGATGAAGTGGGAGAGCCCCTCGGCCGCGTAGGCGGCGAGGTGGAAGACGTGAGAGAAGTCGTTCGTGCGGAACAGCCCGTCGACGAGCTCCGGGTCGGCCGACGATCCTGCGACGAAGGTCGTGCCGCTGGGCACGTTCGTCTCGTAGCCGCCGCTCAGGTCGTCGAGAACGACGACGTCGTGGCCGGAGTCGAGCAAGTGCCGGGCGACGTGGGAGCCGATGAAGCCGGCACCGCCGGTTACGAGCACGGGCATCGGAGGGTGAGGCTAGCCGTTTCGATCGGCGGCCGTCCGGGTAGCCACCGCCTTGAACGGGGGAGCACTAAAGGGCGACCCGGCGGGCGGGGACTGACGGCCCCGCCCGCACGCTTAGGTGGGTCCCGACCCTCTTACACTGCGTGCATGCGGCGCCGCCGGGCCGTCCTTCGCACCGTGCTGGGCGTCGCGCTCGTCGCGGGCGTCTTCGCGGTCGCGGTTCCGCGCATCGCGAGCTACGGGAGCGTCGCGAGACAGCTTGGGACGGTGTCCGCACCCTGGGCGGTCGGGCTCGCCGCGGCCGCCGTGCTCGACGTGCTTTCGGCTGCGCTGCCGTGGCGGGTGCTCGTGCCGCAGCTCTCGTGGCCGCGCGCCCTCGGCTTCACGCAGGCCTCGACGGCGATCACGACCGTCGTCCCCGGGGGCGCGCCGCTCGGTATGGCGCTCTCCTTCGGTCTTCTCCGCCGCCTGCAGGTGGCTCGGGGGCAGGCGGCGTTCGCAGTTGCGCTGTCCGGCATCTGGAGCCAGGTGATGATCCTCGTCTATCCGCTCGCCGGGGCGATCCTCGTCTTCGCCACGGGCGACCTCTCAGGCTCGACGGCCGCGATCGCCGGCGCGAGCGGAGCCGCCGCGGCCGTCATCGCCCTCCTCGCACTCGCCGCACTGCGCAGCCGCACCGCCGCCTTGCGGCTGGGGGACGCGGTCGGCCACGTCGCGGCACGCGTCGCGCGTGCGCTGCGCAGAACGCCGCCCGTCTGGAACGGCGAGCTCCTCGTGCGGCTGCGAGAGGAGCGGCTCTTGCTCCTGCGCCGCCGCTGGCCCTCCCTCACGGCGGCGACGCTGGCCAACCAGCTCAGCGCCTACCTCGTGTTCGAGCTGTCGCTACGGGCCGTCGGAATCTCGGTCGCGAGCCTCCCACCGAGCGAGGCGTTCCTCGGCTGGGCGATCGGCCGGGTGATCAGCTCGTTGCCTCTCACGCCGGGCGGAATCGGGGTCGTGGAGCTCGGGATGATCGCGACGCTCGTCGGCTTCGGGGCTCCCCATGCGCACGTGGTGGCCGCGGTGCTGCTTTATCGGGGCCTGGTCGTCGTCCCGACGCTCGTCGTCGGTGCGGCCGCGCTGGTCGGGCTGCGCCTCGGCCCGTCGCCCCAGGCCGGCGAAGCCGAGAGCCTCTAGCTAGGGAAGCGCCTCCGCGATCTCCTCGCGGGGATCGTCGAACTGCAGCCGCTCGCGAACCGCAGACACGACCCACTCGAGCCGGCGGAAGACGAGCGAATCTCGCCGCTCTGCCTCCAGGCGCCGGCGCGTCCGGGCGAAACCGCGGTCGATGTAGCGAACCGGGGCGAGCGGGGCGTCCGGATAGAGCCGTCGCAGTGCGGCCTCGAGCGGCCCGTGGTCGAGCACGGCGTCGGCGTACTCGATCGTCTCGCCCGGGAGCGCGTCGAGCACCGCCTCGGCGCGGACGAGCCCCTCCACGAGCGCCCACGGATGGGCGTCGAAGACGCTTGCGGCGCGGGCGGGATACAGCCACTGGCGCTTCAGCATCGTGTAGGCGACCTCGGCCACGTTGCGGCGCACCTTGAGAACCTGGAAGTCGCCGAGTCCCTCCCAGCCGCCGATCACGAACGGCTGAACCACGTCCTTGTACGCGAAGCCGTGCCGCCGGGCTGCCCGGTCGAGATAGTTGGTCATGCTGAGGAAGACGTCAGGAGCGGAGCCGAGCAGGGTGAAGCGCTCGTCCCGGGGGGCGAGGGCCTGCAGCCGTCTCGGGACGCGGTCGCGGTTGAGGATCTCGCCGTCACTCGTCCAGCCGGGCTCGGCGAGCCCGCTCGCGCGGGACGCGGCCACGTAGAGCAGGCTCGAAAGCGACCGCGGCAGGGAGACGACGAAGAGGGAACTGCGATCCTCCGCGGGCGTCCGTTCCGGCGCCCGGTTGAGCCGTCGGAGCTTCGTCACGCGGGCAGCCTACGGACGACGTGGGCCAGATTCATGTGAGAAAGATGTGAATGAGAAGGTCACGAAGGCTCGACGGCACCGGCCGCAGATACCCCGATCTCGCGCGGCGGAACCGCGTGCGGGGCCTGAGGGCGGGAGCCGCTTTACACAGGCATTACAAGAGATTGCGTCGCCCCTGACATGGTGCGAGGAGGATTGGGCTGCGCTACCAAGTGAGCGAGGAAAAGGAGCGAACGTAATGAGAAAGGCGATTGTCATCGCCGTTGTGGCGTTGGCGCTTCCGAGCGTCGCGCTCGCGGGCGCGCCGACGACACACACGAACCACAGCAAGGCGGCCCCGAGGGTCATGTACGTCCTCAAGGGGACGCTCTCGAACTTCGTGGCGGCCAGCGCGACGGCCGACGGATCGATCTCGATCACGGTGAGCCACGCCAACCGTCACGGTAAGAAGCTCACGAAGCTCGACGGCGACACGCTCACCTTCGCGGTCGCGTCGAACACGAGGATCACATTCGCGAACGGCACGACCGCCCTCCCGGACGGCGCCAAGGGGATGGTGAAGTTCCGCGCCCCGATGTTGAGAGGCGCGAGCGAGGCGACTCTGGCGGCAACTCTCCCGAGCACGGCCAAGGCCTTCCACATCATCGTGACGCAGGCAGCCAGCTAGCGCGTACAGCATCTGTGGCAAAAAAGCGGCCGCGTCTAAGGGCGCGGCCGCTTCGCGTTTCGGAAGTCGTTAGCCCAGAGCGGCGACGCTGTCGGCCGGGCGCGAGCGCCGACGACGCAGGCGGAGAGACGCCGCGCGGCAGTCCGGCGCGTGGACGCCCTCTCCGGTCCGCCTCAGGGCGGCTAACTCCGACGGCAGGAGGGCGACTCGGCGACCGCATTCGCGGCCGCACTCGCAGAGGAACTCGCCCGGCAAGTCCGGCTCCGCCGACTGGAGCAGCTCGTAGATCCGGTCATTGACCTCGCGGAACAGGCGAGAACGCTGCCAGGGGCTCACACGCGGAGCATGCCTCTATCGGGGGAGCCGGCACCAGCCGGAAGCTTCCGGGCTTACCGACGTTTTACGGTTGGTCGTCGCCGTTTGCGACGCGCTCACCGCGACCGTTAGGGTCGCTCGAAAAGGGAGGAAGTGATGGGACTGAAGATCGGCGACACCGCACCCGACTTCGAGGCGGAGACGACGGAAGGCACGATCCACTTCCACGAGTGGATCGGCGACTCGTGGGCGGTGCTCTTCTCGCACCCGAAGGACTTCACGCCCGTCTGCACGACGGAGCTGGGCTACATGGCGAACATCAAGCCCGAGTTCGACCGGCGCAACGTCAAGATCATCGGGCTCTCGGTCGACTCGGCCGGCGACCACGAAGCATGGGCGCGGGACATCGAGGAGACCCAGGGGACGGCGCCGAACTATCCGCTGATCGGCGACCCGTACCTCACAGTCGCGAAGCTGTACGACATGCTGCCGGCCGGCGCGTCGGGCGACGCGAGCGAGCGGACGCCCGCCGACAACCAGACCGTCCGCAACGTCTTCGTCATCGGGCCCGACAAGAAGATCAAGCTGATCCTCGTCTATCCGATGACCACCGGCCGGAACTTCGACGAGGTGCTGCGGGTGATCGACTCCCTGCAGCTCACGGCGAAGCACAAGGTCTCCACGCCGGCCAACTGGCAGCGCGGGGAGGACGTGATCATCGCGGGCTCGGTCTCGAACGACGAGGCGAAGGAGCTCTTCGGCGAGTGGGAGGAGCCGAAGCCGTACATCCGGATCGTGCCCGACCCCTCCGAGGTGCCAGCGAAGGCCTGAGCAGCACGCAGAGCGGCGGCCCGGACCCTCGTTTGGCCGCGGCCGGAACGCGGTAGATAGGCGGCATTCGGCACGAGGAGGTGGCTTTCGTGCTGCATGTGCACCGGCCGCATCACCTACATCCGCATCTGCCGCATCCGCACGTCCAGCCGGGTTTCGACGAGCATCCGTGGCGGATGGTGCCCGTCACGCTGGGTACGATCGTCGTCCTGGTGGCGCTGCTCGTCACAATCTGCTTCGAGCTCGCGAAGGCCTTCACCGGACACGCCTACTAGGAGGCGGCCTCTAGCAGCCGACCCAATGCGTAGCGTCGTCTCGGCGGGCCTCGGTGGCGCCCCCTTCCCGAGGCCCGCCGCCTCTATCGGCCGCGGCGGGTGGGGGCTTGAGGAAACTCGCCGCTTCCGTCGAATCAGCAACCATGAAGCGTCCCCTGAGGGCACCGAGCCCGGCGTCCATCATCTCGCTGATCGCGCTCTTCGTCGCGCTTGGTGGGACGAGCTACGCCGCGATCACCACACTGCCGAAGAACAGCGTCGGCACGAAGCAACTCGTGAACGGGGCGGTGACGAAGAAGAAGATCGACCGGAAGACTCTGGGCCAACTCAAGGGTGCCCCGGGCGCACGGGGTCCATCCGACGTCTACGAGATGCAGCTCGACGCAAGTTCCCCGCAGGCCGCGGCCGGCGCGTCGCTCACGCTGGCGCTTCCGAACCTGCCGCCGGGCGCCTACGCGATCTACGGCAAGGCCGCGATCGACCCGACGCAGACCAACGCCAGCTCGAGCAAATGCACGCTCACCGCGGACCGCGACTCGGACATCGCGTTCAATCCTGTGCGAACCGACGCGAAATGGGTCACGACCATCTCGACGGAACTGACCCACACGTTCGCCTCGACCGGAACCGTGACCATGACGTGCGTGGTCTTCTCCGACAAGTGGATTCTCGGCAGCTCGGCGACCGGTGGCGACACCCGGATCATCGCCGTCGCCGCCGCCGCGCAGCACAAGGCGACCGCGGCGACCGCGACGAGTTAGATCTCCGCTGCTGCCCGTTACCCCATCCGGGGGAGCCGGTAGCCGCTCGGTAAGGCCGATGCCGTCCGAGTGTCTGCGGCGCCCGTCGCATTTCGCGAGTACGACGACAACAACCTCTCCCCGGACGAGGTCGGCCGCCGCTACCACACGCTGATCGAGCAGCTCCCGCTCGTTGTCTACGTCGACGCGCTCGACGAGGTCAGCTCGAACATCTTCACCAGCCGGCAGATCGAGCCGATGCTCGGCTACAGCGTCGAGGAATGGGCGTCCGAGGGCGATCTGTTCGAACGCCTGCTGCATCCGGAAGACCGCGACCTCGTGCTCGCCGCGCATGCCCGCACCCACCAGACGCACGAGCCGCTCAGCCTGGAGTACCGGCTCATCGCGCGGGACGGGCGCGTGGTCTGGCTCCGCGACCGAGGCGTGGTCGTCGTCGACGAGCAGGGGCAACCGCTCTACCTCCAGGGCTACCTCCTCGACATCACGCGGGAGCGGGAGGCCGAGCAGCAGCTGCGTCAGCTCGCCCTCTACGACCCGCTGACCGGCCTCGCGAACCGCGCCTTCTTCCACGAGCGGCTGCACCACGCGATCAAGCTCCGGCACGACACGGCCCACGCGACCGGCCTCCTGTACATCGACCTCGACGACTTCAAGGGGATCAACGACCGCTGGGGTCACGACTTCGGCGACGAGGTGCTGCACGAGATCGGCAAGCGAATCGAGCAGTCGGTGCGCCCTGGCGACACCGCGGCCCGCCTCGGCGGCGACGAGTTCGCGGTCGTGCTCACGGAGCCCGTCACGCCCGAGGACGCGGTCGGAGTCGCCGAGCGCCTGCTCGCGGAGATCGGCAAGCCTCTCGAGAGCGGTTCCGGGCCGCTCTATACGAACGGGAGCATCGGCATCGCCTTCGGCAACGACGACGAGACGCTGTTGCGGGAGGCGGACATCGCGATGTACCGGGCAAAGAGTCACCGGGAAGTCGGCTACGCATTCTTCGACCCGCAGCTCGACAGCGCGGCCGTCGAGCGATCGCACCGGATAGGCGAGCTGCGCGAGGGGATCGCTCGCAGCGAGTTCCGACTCGACTATCAGGCGGTCGTCGATCTCGACCGTCACCAGATCATCGGCTACGAGGCGCTCGTCCGCTGGGAGCATCCGACGGCGGGCGAGCTCCCACCCGGCGAGTTCATCCCTCTCGCCGAGGAGACGGGCCTCATCGTCGGCCTGGGCGAGTGGGTGCTGATCGAGGCGTGCACGGAGGCCACCCGGCTCTGCCGCCTGCACGGCCGGCCGATGCACATGTCGGTGAACGTCTCGGCCCGCCAGCTCCACCACGCCGACTTCCTCCATCACGTGCGGCGCGCACTCGAAGCCTCGGCGCTGATGCCCAGCCTGCTCACTCTTGAGCTCACCGAGAGCACGCTGCTCGCGTCAGACGAGCGCGTGGCCGCGACGCTCCGCACGATCAAGGAGATGGGCGTGGTCCTCGCTCTCGACGACTTCGGAACCGGCTACGCCTCGCTCTCCTACCTCCGGCAATTCCCGATCGACGTCGTCAAGATCGATCGGAGCTTCACGGCGCACGTCGACAGCAAGGACGGCGACCTCGTTCTCCTCAAGGGCATCATCGATCTCGGCCACGCACTGCAGCTCAACCTCGTCGCAGAGGGGATCGAGACCTCCGAGCAACACACGATCGTGCGCAAGCTCGGCTGCCAGCAGGCGCAGGGGTTCTTCTTCGGCCGGCCCTCGCACCCCGCGCAGCGCGACCTGGACAGCGCCGGCACGGTCTAGCCGGCCGCGCTAGCGCGGCTTTCCCTCCGGATAACGCTCGAGACCGTCGTCGGGGATGGGCTCCCACTCGCAGGCGTAGTCGACGAACGTGTGCCACTGCGGCCGGATCCCGTGGCCGGGGTCGAAGAGGCCGAGCCGGACGCTCCCCACGGCTCCGGTGTCCGGGTCTTTGCTCCAGAGCGCGCTGCCGCATAGCGAGCAGAAGCACTTCGTCCAGCCGTCCGCGGGCGCGTACTCGCGCACGAGCTCCTCGCCGGCGAGCAGCCGAAAGGAGCCGGGCGGGAGCCGCGCCTGGACGGAGGCCGCCGTGCCGGTCCGGCGCTGGCACCGCGTGCAGTGGCAGTAACCGGCGCTAGAGGGCTCCTCGGTCACCTCGAAGCGCACTCCGCCGCACATGCAATGCCCGGTGTAGGGCGGTCCGGCCACGGCGGTCAGTATGGCCACCCCGACAGGAGCTCCGCGAGCTGCAGCCGCGTCAGCTCGGCTTCCTGCTCGAGGCTCGGCGCGTGCGCGCCCGCAGCCTCGAGCAGGAGCCGTTGCCGCCGCTGCGCGTCGATCTGTTGGAGCAGCTCGTCGACGCGCTGCCGGCGCAGGGCCCGGTCCTGGTGATTGGTCATGCCGCCTCCTGCAGCTCCGGCGCGTCGACCTCCTCCGCCCGCTCGCGCGCCGGCCGGAGGAAGACCGCGGCGATGGCGAGCGCCACGAGGAGCAGCCCGCCCAGCACTTCGAGCGACAGCTGGAAGCCGTGGACGGCCGCCGGCGCGCTCGTGACCGCCAACGCGTGGGAGTGCGCATAGCCCGACGTCGCACTCGCTGCGATCGTGCTCACCGTCGCGAGGCCGATCGCGCCGCCGATCTGCCGGCTCGTGTTCACGAGCCCGGAGGCGACGCCCGCCTCGGTGCGGTCGACGCCGGTGAGACTGGCGATCGTGACCGGTACGAAGGAAAAGCCCATCCCTGCGCCGCCGAGCACGAAGGCCGGGAACAGGTCCCAGAAGTAGTGTCCGTCGACCGGCAACCGCGCGAGCAGCGCCACCGAAACCGCCGAGACCGCGAGCCCCGCGGAGAGCGTCGCCCGGGCGCCGACGCGCCCGACCACGAGCTGCGCGACGTTCGAGGCCACCACGACCGTCAGCGCGAAGGCGCTGAAGGCAACGCCGCCCTGCACGGCCGAGTAGTGCAGCACGCCCTGCAGGTAGAGCGAGAGGACGAAGAACTCGGAGAACGCGACTGCCCCGACGATCGCCATCGTGGCGTTCGCCGCCGAGAGGGCTCGGAGGCGGAAGATCCGCAGCGGCAGGAGCGGCCAGCGCGAGCGCAACTCGATCGCGACGAACGCCGCGACGAGCGCCGCGGCCCCCCCGAGCAGCCCGAGCGTGACCGGGGAGCTCCAGCCGTCGGTGGTGGCGCGGGTCAGCGCATAGACGAGCAGCATCAGCCCGCTGGTAATCGAGGCCGCTCCGGCGAGGTCGAAGTGGCGGTGCAGCAGCTCCGAGCGGCCCTCGCGCAGCAGGACCGGAGCGAGCGCGATCGCAGCCACGCCGACCGGGACGTTGACGAAGAAAATCCACGACCAGCCGAGATACGAGGTGAGCACGCCGCCGAGCAGCACGCCCGCGGCAGCGCCGCTGCCCGAGGCCGCGCCGTAGATCCCGAGTGCCAGGTTGCGCTCACGCCCCTCGGCGAAGGTCGTCATCAGCAGGGAAAGGGCGGCCGGCGCGAGCAGCGCGCCGCCCAGCCCCTGCAGCGCGCGGAAGCCGACGAGCGAGCCGGACGACCAGGCGAGGCCACAGAGCAGGGAGCTCACGGCGAAGAGCGCGAGACCCGCCACGAACATGCGGCGGCGGCCGAGCAGGTCGGCGAGCCGGCCGCCGAGCAGCAGCGCGCCGCCGAAGAGGATGGCGTATGCGGTGATCACCCACTGGAGCCCGGTCTGGGAGAACCCGAGATCGGACTTGATCGAGGGCAGGGCGACGTTGACGATGGCCACGTCGAGGATGACCATGAACTGTGCGGTGACGATCAGAGCCAGGGCGCTCCAGCGCCGCCGCGGTGTATCCGTCTGCAGCTGGGGAATCAAGCAGTTCCTCCAATCGTTGGTGATTCCAACTATACACGGGAGGAACGCTTGGTCGCGCTACCATATTCCCCGGAATGGAGATGATCCCGATGAAGATCGATCCGAAGACCGAGGCCCGCTTGCCGGCGGAGCTCGTCGCCTCGAACCTCTTCCTACTCAAGCGGCTCGGCTTCGCGGCAAAGCAGCGCTCCGTCGCCGCCTATGAGGAGGCGGGCCTGACCCCGTACCACCACGCGATCCTCACCGTGCTCGACGAGGGAGCGCCCGAGACGCAGGCCGCGATCGCGGACGTGCTCGGCTACGACCGCGGCACCCTGGTCACGCTGCTCGACGAGCTCGAGGAGCAAGCGCTCGTCGAACGAAAGCGTGATCCCGAGGACCGGCGCCGCCACCTCGTGCGCCTCACCGCTGACGGCAAGCACACGCTCGGCCGGCTTCGCGCACTGGCGAAGCGCCTCGAGGACGAATTCCTCGCACCACTCGACGCCGAGCAGCGGGAGGCGTTGCATTCGTTGCTGCTCGAGCTCGCCGCGCGGCACGAGCCACGCTGCGCCCCGCGCGTCTAGACGGCGTCGAACCTGGGTCAGGCGGGGGTGGCGACCCGCTCGGCCACCGGAAGCTCGAACGTGAACGTCGCTCCCCGGCCCGGGTCTGAGTCGACCCAGATCCTGCCGTTCATGGAGTGGACGAGCTCGCGGCAGATGTAGAGCCCGAGACCGCTGCCGCCGATGCCGCGCCGCTGGTCCGGGTCCAGGCGATAGAACTTGTCGAAGATCCGCTCCTGCTCCCCGATCGGGATGCCGAGGCCCTCGTCGCGGACTGTGAAGCGCGCATGGCTGTCGTCGACCTCGACGCCGAGCTCGATGCGTCCGCCCTGGGGCGAGTACTTGATCGCGTTGTCGATCAGATTGGTCAGGACCTGGCGCGTGCGCTCCGCATCGCCCGCGACCCTCGGCACGACCGCGGGAAGCGACACGTCGATCGTCGTCTCGTCGCCGACCCGGAGCCGCGCCGCGGCGGCCGCCGTCCACACGAGCTCCTCGGGGTCGAACGGCTCGGTGACGACACGCAGCGAGCCGCTGTCGAGCTGGCCGGCGACGAGGATCTCCTCGACCAGGTCGGCGAGCCGCTTCGACTGGACGGCGATCATGTCGAGCAAGTCGTGCACGGTCTGCGTGCTCAGGTCGTGCTCCCGCTCGCGCAGGGTCACGGCGGCGCCGTGCAACGAGGCGAGCGGCGTCCGCAGCTCGTGCGAGATCGTGGCGACGAACTGCGAGCGGAGCTCCTCGAGTCGGCGCTCGCGCGTGACGTCGCGGAACGCGTACACGGTGCCGTCGCCCAGGGTGACCCCGACGATCGAGAGCCATACCTCCCGCCCGCCGACGTCCAGCGGCACGGTCTCGGCGCTCGAGGCGTCGTCGGCGTCGCCCGGGCGGCTCGCCACCGGAACCCGCGAGGCGATCGCCGGCCAGCCGGGAATCGTCTCCTCGGCCGGGCGGTTGCTGATGGCGTCGGAGCGGAGGCCCGTGATCGCCTCCGCCGCCGGGTTCCAGAGCCGGATCACGCCGTCCTGGTCGACGAGGAAGACGCCATCGCCGACGCGGGCGAGGACACGCTCGGCCCGGTCGCGCTCCTGGCCCGTAACCCGCCTGCGCGCGATCGACGGCGACATCGCGTAGGCGAGGGCAAGGAGCGCCGCGATCACGCCGAAGCCCACGCCCATGACCCGCCAGCGAACGGCGTCCGCCTGCGAGCCGACGTACGAGCTGCGCTCCAGCGCGAGGAGCGCTCGGCGGCCGCCGAGCTTCTCCAGGGCCGTTCGGTAGCCGAGGCCGCCGGCGCGGATGTGATTGCCGCTCCGGAGGACGCTTCCGGTCTGGATCGGCGCGGTCAGATCCGCGCCCACAAGCTTGCCGCCGCTGGCGAAACCCAGCCGCTGCCGCGGGCCGAGATCGGAGTTGCGGCTCAACCAGGCGACGAGAGAGCTGTCCAGCGGGAGGAACACGACCACGCGGCCGACGATGCGCCCATCGGACGTGACCTCCACCTTCCGGACGGCCGCGGCTGCGGGAACGGGGCCGCCCCAGGGAGTGACCCCACCGCTCGGCCGCATTCGCCAGCTGCGCACCGACGCGCCGCCGTGAAGAAAGCCCCGCTGGACGTTCCGTCGGGTCGCCAGCTCGGTCGCGTGCGACCCGGCCTTCGAGACGAGGTTGCGGTAGACGTCGTCCGCGCGGTTGAGGCTCGCGGCGAGACGGGCGTCCGCGTTGCTCCGCTCTCGCTGGGCCGCATAGCCTCCGAGGCCCCAGGCCGCTACGGCAAGAGGCGCCGCCAGGAGCAGGAGCGCGGCGACGAGCCGAACCCTGCCGGGTCTGGCGCCTATCTCCCGCCCCCCCGGGCGGTCCCGGCGCCGTGCTCAGCCGCCGCCGAGCCGTCCCTCTGATGACCGGGTGGCACGGCGGGCGGGCCGTGCGGAACGTCTGCCGGCCGGCCCTGCGTCTTCGGCGAAGCCGACACCGACTCGAGCTTCTTCAGCCTCCCGAGCGCCTTGCCTTTCCCGTGGGTCTGCTTCGCGACGGCAGTGGTCGGCGCAGGCGCAGCCGTCTTCGTCGCCGGCGCCGGCGCCGGCGTCGGCGTCGGCACGGGCGTGGGAGCAGGCGCCGGAGCCGTCGTCACCGGCGCCGCCCGGTGCGCAGAGGTGCGCGACGCGCCGGAGCCACGCGCGGAACGGCCCGCCGGCGCGCTGGGCGTCCCCGAAGGAGAGCCGACGGGCTGCGTCTTCGCCGGCGTTCCCGCGACGCCCACCGCAGGTCGGACGACGGGTTTCGGCTGCGCTCTCGAGACGGCACGCACGGGATGCTTGACCACCGCGACGACCTCACCGGCCACGAGCTTCAGCGCGGGCGCCACGCCGGCCGAACGTACCGGGGCGGTTCCCGTCGGCAGCAGGAGCAGCGAAAGCGAGATCGACGCTGCAACGAGCGCGGCTGGGAACGCACTGGTGATGGGAACCGTGACCTTCATCGTGAGCACCCCGGCGGCCGCAACGACGAGGCGGGTGCGATTTGTGTAAACCGTATCGTGAAGTAGCGTAGTTTTCCAGGCCGGACGCGACGAAATCTCTCGGAACTTGCGGTCGCCGCGTCCAGCCGGCGGCGAGAGCCCCGGTACTGGGGCTACCCCCAGGCCGCGACGCCGGGACGCCGGATTGTCGCCTCTTCGATGCGCAGGCAGCCTCGAGAGGCGGGATCAACGACGTCTCAGGAGGCTGGAATGCAGGACAACATCGCTGCGCGGGCGGGTCGCTGGAGCGCCGCGCACTGGAAGACCGCAACGGTCGGCTGGCTCGTGCTCGTCGCGATGGCCGTCGCGCTCGGCTCGTTCGCCGGGTCGAAGGGGTTGACCGACGCCGAGGGCTCGAACGGCGAGACCGCGCGCGCACAGCGCATCCTCGACGCCGCCGGCTTCGACAACTCGGCGGGAGAGGCGGTGCTCGTGCAATCAAGGGGCGCGGCCCGGCCGAACGCCGTCGCGGCCGACGTCTCGACCATGCTCCGCGCCCGGCCCGACGTGAAGGAGGTAAAGACGCCCGTCCGGTCACACGACGGCCGGTCGCTGCTCGTCGCGTTCGAGCTGCGCGGCGACGGCGACACAGCGGAGACGCGGGTGCAGCCGGTGCTCGACGCCGTCGCACGCGTGCAGCAGGCTCATCCGCGCTTCACCGTCGCCGAGTTCGGCGCCGCCAGCGCGAACCGCGCGCTGAACCAGACCGTCGGGAAGGACCTTTCCCGCGCCGAGAAGCTCTCGATTCCGATCACGTTCCTCATCCTGCTGCTCGCGTTCGGAGCGTTCGTCGCCGCGGGCGTGCCCGTCCTGCTCGCGTTCTCCGCGGTCCTCGCGTCACTCGGCCTGTCGAGCCTCGTCAGCCACGTCGCACACGCGTCCAACGCGACGAGCTCGGTGATCCTGCTGATCGGGATGGCTGTCGGCGTGGACTACTCGCTCTTCTACGTCAAGCGCGAGCGCGAGGAACGCGCCGCCGGCCACGAAGGTCACGAGGCGGTGCACCGCGCGGCGGCGACGTCCGGCCAGGCGATCCTCGTCTCGGGTGCGACGGTGCTCGTCGCGATGGCCGGGATGCTCTTCGCGGGTTCGGGCGTGTTCACCTCGATCGGCATCGGCGCGATGATCGTCGTGTTCGTGTCGATCATGGGCTCGCTGACCGTGCTCCCCGCGCTCCTCGCCAAGCTCGGCGACCGGATCGACCGCGGCGTCGTCGCCGTCGGCGCGTCCGCCCTCGGTCTCGCCTTCAGGCGCCGGGAGCCGCGCTGGATCGCACGACTCCGCACCCGGCGCACGCTCCTCCAGCGGCTGAAGGGCGACCGCAGCGAGTCGCGGCTGTGGGGCGCGCTCCTGCGCCCCTCGCTGCGGCATCCCGTCGCCGCGGTCGTGGTCTCGACGGCCGTCCTCGTCGCGCTGGCGCTCCCCGCGCTCGGCCTCCGCACGAAGCTGCCCGGCTTCTCCGACCTCCCGCGCGGGCTGCAGGTCGTCCAGACCTACCGGACGATGCAGCGCGCCTTCCCGGGTGCGTCCTCGCCGGCGACCGTGGTCGTCCGCGCGCCGGACGTGCGCGCGCCGCGCATCCAGGCGGCGATCACCGAGCTTCGCCGCAACGCGCTCGCGACCGGGTTGATGAAGGCTCCGATCCGCACGACCGTCAACCGGAGCGGGACGGTCGAGACCGTCGACCTCCCGCTCGTGGGAGACGGCCAGAGCAGCGCCGCCGTCCACGCCCTCCATGTCCTGCGCTCGGAGCTCGTGCCGGCGACGCTCGGCAAGCTGCCGCGCGTGCAGTCTCCCGTCACCGGCGAGACGGCCGGGGACGTCGACTTCACCGCGGCGACGAGCTCGCACATGCCGATCGTGTTCGCGTTCGTCCTGGGTCTCGCGTTCGTGCTGCTCCTGCTGACATTCCGCTCAATCGTGATCCCGCTCAAGGCGATCGTCCTCAACCTGCTCTCTTTCGGTGCCGCGTACGGCGTGCTCGTATGGATCTTCCAGGAGGGCCACCTCGAGGGGCTCCTCGGCTTCCACTCGGACGGCGGCATCGTCACCTGGCTCCCGCTGTTCCTCTTCACGATCCTGTTCGGGCTCTCGATGGACTACCACGTCTTCATCGTCAGCCGGATCAAGGAGCTCGTCGACCGCGGCCTGCCCACCGAGCAGGCGGTGGACGAGGGGATCCGCTCGACCGCGAGCACCGTGACGAGCGCCGCGTTCGTCATGGTCGCCGTGTTCTCGATCTTCGCCACGCTGTCGACGATCGACATGAAGCAGCTGGGAGTCGGCCTCGGCGTGGCCGTGCTGCTCGACGCGACGATCATCCGCGGCGTGCTCCTTCCGGCGACGATGAAGCTCCTCGGCCGGTGGAACTGGTACCTGCCGCACGGACTGCGCCGGCTGCCGCAGCTGCGGGCGGAGACTGCGTCGTGAGGAGCATTCGCACGCTCGCATTCCTCCTAGCCTCCGTCCCGGTCGCGGCGCTCGCGCTCGGAGTCCTCATCGCCGGCTGGACGGCCGTCGCGGTGCTCGCGATCACGCCGCTCGGAGTTCCCGCGCTGGTCGGCTTCCGTGCCGCCGTGGGCGGGATCGCGCGACTCGAGGCCGCGATCGCGAACAGGCTGCTCGGCACGAACGTGCGCCCGCCGCTGCGCTCGCCAGGTCCGGGCGGCTTCTGGCAAGCGGGGTTCAACGTCCTCCGCGACGACGCGTTCTGGCGACAGCAGGCGTACCTGCTCGTCCGCCAGACGGCCGGCTTCGCCGTCGCCGTTGGGGAGTGGTCGCTCCTCGCCGCGTCGCTCGGCTCGCTCACGCTGCCGATCTGGTACCGCTGGAGCGCTCCCGAGCTCGGCAGCTGGCACGTCGACACGCTCGGGCGCTCGCTGCTCGGCGTCCCGGCCGGGATGATTGGGCTCGTGATCGCCTTCCTGCTCCTGCGGGTACTCGCCGCCGGGTCCCGCCGCCTCGTCGTCGCGCTACTCGGCGCCGAGCAAGGAGCGGCCACGACACAGACTCCCGAGGAGCGCCGGCGCGCGCTCGCGCTGCACGCGGCAGTGTACGCCGTGATCAACCTGGCCCTGGCGCTGGTCTGGGCGGTGACGAGCCGCGGCTACTTCTGGCCCGAGTGGACGCTCATCGCGTTCGGCCTCCCGCTCGCCGTCGAGGGCTGGATGGAGCTCGTACCCGAGCGGATCCGGCGGGTGCCTCCCCAGCTCGTGCGCCGGACAGGCCCCGTCGTCGCGCTGGCGATCTTCTTCACGCTCATCTGGGCGGTGACGAGCCGGGGTTATTTCTGGCCGGTGTGGCCGATCCTCGGGCTGACGGTCTCACTCGCCGCCGGCGCCATCCGCGAGTTCACCCGGCGCGAGCGTCGCATCAGCCAGCTCGAGGAGACACGAGCGGGGGCGGTCGACCAGCAGGAGTCGGACCTCGAGCGCATCGAGCGCGACCTCCACGACGGTGCGCAGGCGCGGCTCGTCGCACTCGGCATGAACCTCGGCATGGCGGAGCAGAAGCTCGCCACCGACCCCGTGGCGGCTCAGGAGCTGCTCGCCGAGGCACAGCGCGGCACGCGCGAGGCGCTCGAAGAGCTGCGCACGCTGGCCCGCGGGATCCATCCGCCGGTGCTCGCCGACCGCGGGCTCGGTGCGGCGATCGCGGCGCTGGCGGCGCGCACACCGCTCGAGGTGAACGTGGCCGTCGACCTGTCGAGCCGTCCGCCGCGAACGGTGGAGACGGCGGCGTACTTCGTGGCCGCCGAGGCGCTCGCCAACGCCGGCAAGCACGCGGCCGCCGACCGTGTCGAAATCGGCATCCATGCCGACGGCGAGGGGCTCGTGGTCGAGGTGGTCGACGACGGTCGCGGCGGCGCCGACCCGACGGGAGACGGTCTGCGCGGCCTCGCACGGCGCGTCGAAGCCCTCGACGGGACACTCGCCGTCGAGAGCCCGGCCGGCGGGCCGACGACGATCAGGGCGGTGATGCCGTGCGAGTGGTGATCGCCGAGGATCTCGCGCTCCTGCGCGACGGGCTGACCCGCCTCCTCCGCGACAACGGTTTCGAGGTCGTCGCCGCCGTCGGCGACGGCGACGCCCTCGTCACCTCCGTCCTGCTCGAGCGCCCCGACGTGGCGATCATCGACGTCCGCCTGCCGCCGACCTTCCGGGACGAAGGCGTGCGGGCGGCCCTGACGCTCCGCGAGCGCGCCCCCGGGACGAGCCTGCTCATCGTCTCGCAGTACGTCGAGCAGGCGTACGCGAGCGAGCTTCTCGCCGACGGCCGCGGCGGGCTCGGGTACCTCCTGAAGGACCGGATCATGGACGTCGACGACTTCGTCGCCGCCGTCCGCCGCGTCGGCGAGGGAGGCACGGCCCTCGACCCCGAGGTCGTGGCGCAGTTGCTCGCGCGCCGCCGGGCCAACAGCCCGCTCGAGGCCCTGTCGCCGCGCGAGCTCGAGGTCCTCGGCCTCATGGCCGAAGGCCGTTCGAACGCCGCGATCGCCACACGGCTCGTCCTCACCGTCGGCGCGGTCGAGAAGCACGTGGCCAATATCCTCACGAAGCTCCGCCTCCCGCCGTCGAGCGAGGACCATCGGCGCGTCCTCGCCGTGCTCGCCTACCTCCGCGACTCCTGACCGATCTGGCAAGCTCTGCGGGGTGGCGGCGAGTCGTGGCTTTCTCCTCGCGGCCGCGTTGTCCGCGGTGCTGGCGGCGGCCGCGGGTGCGTCCGGCGGGTCGGGCCAACGCACAGCCTACGGCGGCCTCGGGACCTGGCTCGACATCTACGCGAAGTCCGCCTGGGCCGATCCGGAGCGGGAGGTGGCGGCGATGGCCCGCGACGGCGTCCGGACGCTCTACCTACAGACCGGCAACTACGGGCAGCCGGTCGACCTCGTCCGCCGGGCAGCGCTCGGACGCTTCCTCGATTCCGCTCATGCGACCGGCTTGCGAGTGGTCGCCTGGTATCTGCCCTCGTTCGCCAGCCCCGCCCAGGACGCCCGGCGGGCGCTGGCCGCGATCCGCTTCCGCAGCGCGAGCGGCGAGCGCTTCGACGGGTTCGCGCTGGACATCGAAGCCGGCCTAGTCAAGCCTGCTTCGCTGCGAAACCAGCGCCTGCTTCGACTCTCCGCGCGACTGCGGAACACAGCCGGCCGCGGCTATGCGCTGGGGGCGATCATCCCCTCCCCGGTCGGGATGCGGAGGCATCCGGCCTACTGGCCTCACTTCCCCTACCGGGCGCTTGCCCGCTTCTACGGCGTCTTCCTGCCGATGGCCTACTTCACCGACGCCGGGGTGCACGGTCGTCGAGCCACCCGCGCCTACCTCGCCGCGGACGTCGCCGCGATCCGCACCGGTACCGGCAACGCGCAGGTTCCGATTCACCTGATTGGCGGCCTCGCCGGGGCGATGGGCACGGAAGAGACCGCCGGGTTCATGCGTGCGGTCGCCGACTGCACGCCGCTCGGCTACAGCCTCTACGAGTTCCCCATCACCGGCCGAGCCACCTGGACCGCGCTCAGAGCGCCGGCGGTTGCCGCGACCGGGCGCTGCAGCTGAGAAAGCGCTAGCCGGTGACGAGCTGGAGCCGAAGTGGTTCGTTCGGTCGGAGCGGCTCGATCGCGTCGGCCGCGTGTTCGGCGATTGCCACCAGGATGTCGAGTTCGTCGTCGCTCGGGCGGCGCTGGGAGGCGGGCTCTCCGACCGAGAAGATGCCGAGCAGGCTGCCGTTGGAGGCAAAGAAGGGAACGAAGAGCTCGTCCTCGGGGTGCCACAGCCAGGGATCGCTGCCGGCGATCTCGCCGACGACGGCGCGGGTACCGCCGACGGTGCTCCAATCGAGTTCGCCGACGCGGATGTGGTAGGCACCGCGCCGGCGGTGGCGCTCCTGAAGGAGCTGCTGCCAGACCGAGAGCGGGTTCGAGCTGCCGAGCAGCGTGTCGCGCACGGCCTGGTCGCCGAGCACGGTGGTGACGTCGAACAGGTCGGTGCCGGCACGGCGGAGGTTTATGACGACGGTGCCGAGGCCGAGCGAGTCGGCGATGATCCGAGCCGTTGCCTCGAGAACGGCCTCCAGCGGCGGCTGCCCGCGGGCAAGGCGTCGGAGCTCGAGCAGCCCCCGAAGACTGGCGATCGTGGTCAGCCGCGGCTCGGGCACGGCGGGACGCGGCAGAGACGGCGCGGGCGCGAGCGAGGACGCATCTTCTCCGACAATGCAGAGGAATGCCTCGATCACCGCGGGGTCGAACTGCGTTCCGGCGTTGCGGCGAAGCTCCTCCTGCGCCTGGCGACCGTCGAGCGCCGGCCGGTACGGGCGGTCGGCGCGCATGGCCGCGAACGCATCGCAGACCGCGACGATGCGAGCCTCGAGCGGGGTCTCCTCGGCGCAAAGGCCGTCGGGGTAGCCGCTGCCGTCGTAGCGCTCGTGGGTCGAGCGGACGATTTTCGCGACGTGGGCGAACGCCGGAACCCGACGCAGGATGCGCTCTCCGATCAGCGTGTGCTGGCGAATCTGCTCCCACTCGGAAGGCGTGAGAGCTCCAGACTTGTCGAGGATCGCCCGCGGAACCGCGAGCTTGCCGATGTCGTGGAGGTCGGCGGCGTGCGCGAGCTGGTCGAGGGCCGCCGCGGAAAGGCCGAGGCGTTCTCCGACCCGGCGGCAGAGGTGCGAGACGTCGGTGGAGTGGTTGAGTAGCTCGGGCTGTTGTTCCTCGAGCGCGGCAAGGAGCAGGTCGCGCATCTGCAGGCGCGTCGATCGGCGTTGCAGGTCCTTGCGCTCGTACATGCGACGGTCGGCCAGCGCGAGCGCGGCGCGGACCTCACCCGCCTCCTGCGGCAGTAGTGCGACGCCCCATGAGCAGCCGACTCTCAGACCGTCCCGCTCCATGTTCAGTGCCTCCTGGAGCCTGGGAAGTGCTTCGTCCAGCGTCCTCGGATCGCCAGCGAGCAGGACGCAGAACTCGTCACCACCGAGGCGGTAGGCGCGACCGGTGTCCCCCGTCGCCGCCACCAGCCGCACCGCCAGCGTTTGCAGCAGTTCGTCGCCGGCCAGGTGGCCGAAGCTGTCGTTGAAGTGCTTGAAGCCGTCGAGGTCGAACAGCACGAGCGCGTGTGGGTCGCGCGGAGTGGCTTCGAGCAGGGTGGCCTCGAGCTCTCGCAGGAAGCATCTCCGATTGCCGAGGCCGGTCAGCTCGTCGGTGATCGCCTGTAGGCGGCTCGCGTGGAGGCGATGCTCGAGAACAGCCGCCTGCGTCGTCCGCACCAGCGTGGCGATGAGCGTCGCTACCGCGAGCTCGATGGCGATCGTGCCGACGCGGCCCGATCCCGCGACGAGCAGGGCGAGCGCGACCGCCGAGGCGGGCACCGCCAGCACGAGCCTCCGAAGGCCGCCCACAGTCGCGGCGGCGAGCCCCGGCTGCGGCTGCCACGCGGCTGCGGCGAGCAGGAGGAGCCCCGCCGGCCAGCCGGCGTCGAGCAGGCCACCGGTCGTGTAACGGCCGGTGGTCGCAAGCGTGACGTAGACAGAGTCGCTGACCGCGAAGATCAGGAGGCCACCCGAGAGGAGAAGCCAGGTACGGACGGGCCGCGCGCCGCTGACGGCCAGCGCCGCTGTGACGAACGCCAGGAGCGCCACGTCCGCGAAGGGATAGGCGAGGTTCGTGGCCACCGCCGCGGACCCACCCTTCGCCGTCCGCAACACCGGCTCGAAAAAGAGGGCGCTACCGAGGGCGCTGACGGCGAGCGCCGTGACGAGCCCGTCGAGCCAGAGCCCACCGTCGCGTCCGACGAAGCGGCCCCGGGCCAGAGCGGGGACCGTCAGATACAGACCGGGGTAGATGGCAAGCCAGAGGCCGTCGCTTGCCGATGGGTACGCGATCGGGTGCCGGTGCGCCACAACCTCGGCGTAGACCACGAAGCCGAGCGAATAGAAGACCATCCCCACCGCAGCCGGCACCCACGCCCGCCAGCCGGGCCGACGCCGAACGACGCGCACGACCACGAGAGCCGTCGCGCCGAACTCGACCGCATTTGCCAGGTTGAGCCCGAGCAGCTCGGCATGTTGAAGGCCGAGTGCGAGTAGGACCACGTATGCGGCCAGCACGGCGACGCAGCAGACGAACGCCGCCGTAACCGCGCCGGGGCGACCTGGCCGCAGTTGCATACACGATGTGTCGGTTCGCACGACGTCGCAGCAGTCCCCCATTCGGGTCAGCGAGGCTGGGCGGCGTATGATGGAGCCCTTATGGTCTGGCGGTGGTTGCCGGTCGCCGCGCTCGTGGTGCTGCTCCTTCCGGCGGCCGCGTCGGCGAAGGGGGTAACGGAGGTTCTCGTGGTCGGCGCAAATGGCCGGACCGTGAACCTCGGTGGTGGCTGGCCCCTCTACGAGGATCTGCGACCGCAGGGCACCTTCGTTCAGCAACCGACGGGGACGTACCTCCTCCTGTATCCGTTGATGGAGGCGGGCTTGCCCATGGAGCCGGGGCGCTACTACCCGAGCGCCCGCGTCGCGTGCTGGTCCTGGTCGGCCAAAGACGTGAGCGACTGTTTCGCGGTTGCTCGTTTGCCGGACACATGGACGCGGACAAGCCGCCTGACGGCGTTCGCATCCGAGCAGCCGAGGCTGCGCAGCCTCAGGTGGGAGGACATGCACTACACGGTGCCGTCGAACACCTCGGTCGCCGTCGAACTGGCGCTCGCGCGGACGCATGCGGCGCGCGCTGCCCCCGCATCGCCATGTGGGTGGCGGTTGCATGCTCGATGGCAAGGGCCGGCGGCAGCCACGCGGCCGACCTCTCTGTGCCTCCGGCGCAAAGGACTCTCGGCCGGCGGCCGGCTCTACCCGATGCCCCGAGGCGTCGCCGCGATGCTGCACGCTGTTTCGTAGGCGAAGTGCCCCCGGCACGAATCGAACTTGCGCTTGCGGCTTAGGAACACGACACGTAAGTACTCATCCCGGCCGAGGGATGATTCGGCAGTAGTCGTCGGCCGATGAGTCTAGGGCGGCCCACACGGTAGACCGGGGGACGGGAGCCTCGCCCAAGGGGGACCTGACGGTGAGGTTGCTTTCCCGGACCCCGTGGGCCGCAGGCGTCCGGGTTCTGCAAGGGACAGTTCTGGACGACCGGCCTCCCTTTCCGGACGCGTCCGGCGGTCCAGTGCCGGAGGCGTTCGTTGCGGTAGGCGTCTCCCCTGGGTTAGTAGAGGACGAGGCGATCGCGGTGGACGGCCTCTACTCCGCGCGGGCGACCGCGAAGCTCCCTCGAACTCGCTCTTGCGATCCCCTTGCCGATCGTCCTGCCGTCGAGCGCGACAAGCTCAACCGCGTCGCCCTCTTCGAACCCACCCTCGCAATGAGCGACGCCGACTGCGAGCAGGCTGCGCCCGCCGGTGAGGAGCGCTTCGCGCGCACCGTCGTCGAGGACGAGCTTCCCAGAGACGGGCTTTGCGTGGCGGAGCCAGAGCTTGAACGCGTTCGCCTGCCGCCTCGATGCTGTGAACGCGGTGCCGCGCGATTCGCCGGCGGCGATCGCGCGGACAACTCCGGCGCCGCGGCCGGAGGCGATCGCGGTCGGGATCCCGGCTTCCGCAGCGAGCCGCGCCGACGCCACCTTGCTCGCGATTCCCCCTCGCCCGAGTGCGCCGCCGGCGCCGAACGCGGTCTCGTCCACCGCGTCTCCGCTCGGGAGGAGCTCCGCATTCGCGCTGTACACACCCTCGACCTCCGTCAGCAGCACAAGCAGGCGCGCGCCCAGCAGGACCGCCACCTGTGCCGCGAGCGCGTCGTTGTCACCGAACGTGATCTCATCCGTCGCGGTCGCATCGTTCTCGTTCACGACCGGGACGACGCCGAGCCGGAGCAGCGTGTTGAGTGTGTTGCGCACGTTGAGATAGCTCGCGCGCTCGGCGAGGTCGCCCGCGGACAGGAGCACCTGCGCCACCTTCAGCCCGTGCCGGCGGAACGCCGCCTCCCACGCGAGCTGGAGCCGCACCTGCCCCGCCGCCGACGCAGCCTGTAGCTGAGGCGTCGAACGCGGGCGGCGCTCCAGTCCGAGCACCGGCAGCCCGAGTGCGATCGCGCCCGACGACACGACGCATACCGGCTCGGAGACGGACGCGACGTCGGCCGCACGCGCGGCGAGCAGGGAGCGGCGGACACGGCCGGAGGCGTCGACGATGAGCGACGAGCCGAGCTTGACGACGACCGTCACCGATGCTGGCTGCCGTCGCCAACAACGCGATACTGGCGGAGGCAGAGATCGCGATACGTCACCGGCCCACGCGGGCCGGGGAAGCGGTCGACACTTATGCCGGTCTCGGGTGTGCCGAGCAGCTCGTAACCGTCGGCGAAACGCGTCGACGCGTTCCAGAACGCGGCGGTTCCGCGATATGCGTCGACAAAGCGGTCGGCAGCGACAGCGTCCTCCGTGACAATCGCAGCCGCAAGCCCGGACGTCTCCTCATTCGCGATGCGCACCGCCTCCTCGACTCCGTCGACGACGCGGACCGTGATCGTGGCCACGCGCCCGTCCTCCGACGCCCACTCGCGGCTCGGGGGCAGATCGTCCTCGACGGCGATCCCGAGCTCTCCGGCGATACGGGCGACATCGGCCGCGAGCTCGGTCGTGTCGGCCAGCGCCAGGTTGAGCCGGTTGCAAACACCGAGGCGGTCAAGGCTTGCCCGGACGAGCGCATCGAGCTTCTCGAGATCGGCAGCAGCGTGGGCGTAGAGGACTCCGCCGCCCTCCGCATGGGCGAGCGCGCGCACCCCATGCTCGGCCGCGAGGCGCGCAAGCGCCGCAGTCGAGGCTCCGCTTCCGCGAAGGATCACCAGCGGAAGCAGATCCGGCATCGACACGAGCGCTTCCGCCCCAGCTCGCTCGGGAACACGCACTAGCCCGACTGCAGCTCCTGCCTCGCCAAGGGCGGGACGGAGGACGCCGTCGACGAGCGCAGTCACCGTCCGCAGCGCCGCAGCCCCCGTTCGCAACACCACAGCGTTACCGCTCTTGAGCACCTGCGACGCGACGTCGACCGCGACGTTCGGCCGCGCCTCGAAGTTCGCACCGACGACGCCGATCGGGATGAGCCGCTCGGAGACCACAAGGCCATTCGCGAGCGTCCACGTCCGCACGTCGCGCTCGATCGCAGGCAGCGCGCCCGTCGCGCGCACCCCCTCGGCGATCCCGACCAGCCGCGTCTCGTCGAGACGCAGCCTGTCACGCGCGCCCTCGTCAAGGCCGACCGCCTCGTTGAGATCGTGCGCGTTCGCCGCGAGCACCTCGTCAGCGCGCTCCTCGAGCAGTCCGACGACCCGCTCGAGCACCTCCGAGCCCACATTGGCGAGGTGTGCGAGCGCCTCCCGCGCGGCGAGCGCCTCACCGCGCACCAGGTCAAGGATCGCCGGCGCAACTGTCACAGCAACACCTACGCAGCGGACCATATCGCTCGCGTGTGCCACAGGTGCCCGACCGCAACGGAGCCAGTCGACTCAAAGACCGACCCGCCGTGAAAGTGCGAGGCGCCGGTAGCTGTGCGCGCTAGCGAGTCATCGTCACCTTCTGCAGCCCGGCGGGGTTGTCGAGGTCGAGGCCGCGTAAGCTCGCCAGGCGCATCGCGGTCACTTGGCCAGGGACGACCGCGGTGAGCGGGCTCAGCCATTCCGGCACGCCTGCTGCGAGCGGCAGTCTCGTCCGCGCGCGGCGCAGTAGCGCTCGGACGTCGGAGATCGCCACGACCCGCGCACCCCGCGCCCGCAACGGCGCCATGATCTCTTCGACGTTCGGCCGTGCCGGCCCACTCGGCGCGACGACGACGACGGGCCAGCCCGGCTGGATCGCCGCGATCGGCCCGTGCATCAGATCGGCGGGAGAGTAAGCCTCCGTGATGAGCCCGGACAACTCGCGGATCTTGAGCGCGATCTCGAATCCCGTCCCGTAGTTGACCCCGCGCGCCACGACCGTCAACCCGACCGCATCGCGATATTCGTCGAGCGGGATCTCGCCGAGCGACAACTCGATCTGCGCCGCGAGCGCGTCCGGCATCGCCGTCAGCTCCTCCTTGGCGGCTCGGTCGTCCCCGATCTCGGCGAAGAGCAGGGCGACCGCGCCGAGCGAGTTGAGGTACGTCTTCGTGGCCGCCACCGCGTGCTCCTCGCCTGCCTCCAGCGGCAGCACCGCCTCGGCTGTCCGAGCGAGCGCAGAGCCCACGTCGTTCGTGAGCGCGAGCGTGGGGCGTCCCTGATCGCGCGCCTCCGCGAGCACCGCGACGACGTCCGGGGACGCGCCCGACTGCGAGATTCCGATCACGAGCCCGCCCTCCAACCGCGGCGGCTGCCCGTAGATCGTGTACAGCGAGGGGGTTGCGAACATGACCGGCACCCGGTGCGCGCGCCCGAGGAGGTACTGCGCGTAGCGCGCGACGTTCGAGGAGCTGCCCCGCGACGCGATCAGGACGTAGCGGACGTCGCGCCCGTGGAACAGGCGCGCCGCCGCTCGTACCGCCGGCCGCTGCAGCTCGAACAGGCGTCGCAGCGCCTCCGGCTGCTCTCGCAGCTCAGCCTCGAGCCACGACATCGCTTCTTCCCGCGCAGAGGACTGTCTGGACCTCGAGCCGGTCGTCGAGGATGACGATGTCGGCGGCTGCTCCCGGCTCGAGGAAACCGACGTCGTCGCGTCCGAGGAACCGCGCCGGCACCTCCGTCGCCGCGCCTACCGCCTGCTCGAAGGGCACGCCGAGGGCGTGGAGGTTTCGCACAGCCTCGATCATCGTCAGCACCGTCCCGGCCAGCGTGCGGTCCTCCCGCATCGGGGCGGCGCCGTCCTCGACTGCGACCTCGACGTCGCCGAGCTGGAACGTGCCACCGCTCGCGTCGGTGCCGGCGGCTGCGATCGCGTCGGTGACGAGCGCCACCCTGCCGGCCGCGCAGGCCCAGACGAGCAGCACGGTCTCGTCGGCGAGGTGGTGACCGTCGACGACCATCGCGATCACGACGTCGGGGCGCGTGAGCGCGGCTCCGCCGATGCCCGGGTCCCGTGAACGGAAGGGGCGCATCGCATTGAAGACGTGCGTCACGCCTCGGACTCCGAGGTCGAAGGCGCGGTGGGCCTCTGCCGCGGTCGCGTTCGTGTGTCCCGCGGACACGGCCACGCCGCGCTCGCGCAATCGCTCCACGAGAGCGTCCGCACCCGGCAGCTCGGGGGCGAGCGTCATCTGCGTCACCGGCCCGGCGTCGAGCAACCGGTCGAGGAGCGCGAGGTCGGGAGCCCGCACGTGTTCGAGCGGATGCATTCCCGGCCGGTCGGACGAGAGAAACGGCCCCTCGAGGTGGGCGCCGAGGACGCGGGGCCCGGCGCCGGCCGGCAACGAGCGCAACGCGTCGATCGTCACGTCTTCGGCCGAGGTGATGAACGTCGGCTGGTACGCGGTGACGCCGGCGAGCAGGAGCGCCTCACCCGCGCGACGGTAGTCGTCGGTCGACGCAGCAAGGAAGTCGACGCCTCCGTAGCCGTTCACCTGGAGATCCACCAAGCCGGGGATCGCGACCCGCCCGCGCGGCCCGCCTGCGAGCCCGACGGCGACGACCTGTCCGTCCTCGACGTCTACGTCGCCCGGAACGAGCTCTCCACGGACGAGCGCGGCCTCGACTCCGAGCCTCACGCCCGTACCCCGGAGTAGGTGAGCGCGGCGCTCAGCGACTCCCAAACGAGCTGGGAGTCGGAAGTCGCGAGGCGCGTCATGTGCCGGCAGGCCTCGTACCCCCACGTCCACAGATCGTCGACCCCTTCTTCACGCGCGGCCGAGATCGCCGCCTCGAGGTCGGGAACGTCCCCGCGGTCGAGGCCGAAGCTCGGTAGCCAGAGCTGGGCCGCGACGCCGTGGCGATCGGCCGTCTCCCGCAGCAGCCGCGCGAAGCGGCGCACGAACGGCTCTGCCCGCTCGCCCCAGTGCTTCCAGTACGGGTCCGTCGCGAGCCCGTCGAGGCCCGGAAGCGCGGCCACCCCGTCCCAGTCCGCGAGACCGTGTGGGCCCTCGGTCGCCGGCAGAAGGCAGACTGTGCTCTTGCCACCACGCGCCGCGACGTATGCGACGAGCTGGCGCAGGAAGTCGACAACAGATTCTTCGCGGAACCGCTCGACCTCGGGAGTCAGCTCCGCAGGAATCGGGCGGCCGAAGCCCTCGGCGCACCGGTCGCAGCGGCACGACCACCGGGCGGCATCGTCGACTCCGACTTCGGCGGGGACCGCCCAGGCGGGCTCGTCCCAGAAGACCGAGTCGACGCCGCACTCGAGGACCCAGTCCACCCATTCCTGCAAGAAGTCACGGTAGGCGCCGCTGTTCAGGCAGGCCGCGGCGACGCGACGTCCATCGTCGAGGACCTGGCACTCGTCGGGATGGAGGCCGACCCAGCGGCTCTCCGCCTCGCCGCCGAATGTGCGACCGACGCCCCACGGGCTCGCCTGAACGAAGAGCCCTTCGGCGTGCGACACGGCGACGATCTCGGCCATCGTGTCGCGGTAGTAGGTCAGGTCGTTCTCCGAGAACGTGTGGAGGACGCCGGTGTAACCGCGAGCGGCGAGATCGGCCATGTCGCGGCGCACATGGCGCGGGATCCTCACGCCGAAGTAGGAACAGCCGGCCCGGATCACGTCACGCGGCTGGGCGGACACGGCGCTGGAAAACGCGCTCGAGCGCCTCGTCGACGCCGGCGGCGAGTGCGCCATCGATCACCGCCGCCTCGCCGAGGGCGGAGACCTCGACGCGCGGCGCCGGAAACGGCAGCCACTCCTCGAGGTACTCGCGGACCGGCTCGCGCAGCTCGGGGTTGGCGCCCACGCTCCCGCCGAGCACGACGAGCGGGAGATCGAGCGCCGCGGCAAGCGGCAGAACATGGAGCGCGATGCGCCGCGCCCCCTCGGCGACGACCTGGGTCGCCACCGAGTCGTCGGCCCGGGCCGCCGCGAAGATCTCCTGCGCCTCGAAGGGCGGCTCGAGGACGGTGTCCTTTCCCGCGCTCAGCCCGGCAGCGTGCTGGGAGAGCGCCGCCGCACATGGGTCTACGTCGTCCACGCGACCGTTGCGAACGGCGTCGAGCTCGCCGGCGGCACCGTTGTGGCCGTGATGGAGCTTCCGGTCGATCACGACTGCAGCGCCTAGGCCGGCGCCGACGAGCAGGAAGGCGAAGTCCGCAGTGTCGCGCGCAACTCCGTGTCTCTGCTCGGCGACGGCCGCCAGATTGACGTCGTTTTCGAGCCTCACCGGAACACGGATTGCCTGTTCCAGCCGCTCGCGAAGGTCGCCGGGGCCCAGCCCGGGGAGATCGGCAGACGAGACGCTTCCGTCCGCCGGGGAGACGATCGCCGGCAGCGCGACGACGGCGTTCTCGAGTAGATCAGGGGGAAGCTTGCTCGTTCGCAGCAGCGAATGGATCGTGCTCGCAAGCGCGGCGATTCTCTCGTCGACCGAGCCGCGGTTGCGCATCTCCTCCCTTGCCCGCACGTGCCCGGAGAGGTCGCAGAGCGCTGTACGGACGAGGCGCGCCCCGAAGTCGACGCCGAGCACAACGGCGGCTTCCGGATCTGCCTCGTAGTAGACGGCGCCGTAATGAGGGCCGGCAGGATCGTGCTCCGTCTCTCGGACGAGACCGTCCTCGAGTAACGCACGCAGTACGAGCGACACAGTCGGTCGCGAGATGCCGGTCTGCCGCGCGACCTCCGCGCGTGAGATCGGGCCGGATTCGCGGACCGTCTCGAGCACCGTACGCTCGTTCAGCACCCGCAACAGCGCCGGCACAGCTCTGGTCTCTGTCACCTCGTTAGTAACATTAACGAGAATGAAGGTCGCGGTGATCGGTGGCGGCTCCACCTACACGCCGGAGCTCGTCTCCGGGTTGACCCGCCTCGAGGTCGACGAGCTCGTGCTCGAGGACATCGATCCAGAGCGGCGGGACGTCGTCGGCGGAATGGCGCGGCGAATGCTCGCGCGGCAGGGTTTCGACGGCCGCCTCGAGATGACCAGCGATCTCGACGCGGCTGTGGAGGGCGCGGACTTCGTCCTGATCCAGATCCGGGTCGGCGGCCAGGAGGCGCGGCTGCGCGACGAGACCTCGCCTCTCCCGTGCGGCTGCATCGGTCAGGAGACGACCGGTGCCGGTGGCTTCGCGAAGGCGATGCGCACCGTCCCCGTCGTGCTGGAGATCGCCGAGCGGGTGCGAGCGCTTGCGGCTCCCGGGGCGTGGATCGTCGACTTCACGAATCCCGTGGGAATCGTCACCCGCGCCCTCCTCGACGGCGGCCACCGCGCCGTCGGGCTCTGCAACGTGGCGATCGGCTTCCAGCGTCGGTTTGCGGAGTGGCTCGGAGTCGAGCCGGCGCGCGTCGTCGTCGACCAAGTCGGACTCAACCACCTCACCTGGGTACGCCGGGTGCTGCTCGACGGGGATGATGTGCTACCGAGCCTGCTCACCGAGCACGCGGACGAGCTCGCCGAGGAGATCGAGTTGCCCCGCCGCCTGCTCGACGAGCTTGGCGCCGTCCCCTCCTACTACCTGCGCTACTTCTACGCGCACGACGCCGTCCTCCGCGAGCAACTGGCGGGCGAGCCGCGCGCCGCGGTCGTCCAGGAGATCGAGCGCGAGCTCCTCGACCTCTACCGCGATCCCGCCGTCGACGCGCCGCCCGACATCCTCATGCGGCGCGGCGGGGCCTACTACAGCGAGGCGGCGCTCGGCCTGATCGCGTCGCTCACAACCGGCGATGGCGCCGTGCACGAAGTCGATGTGCGCAACGCCGGGACGCTGGCCGGGCTCGCCGACGACGACGTCGTCGAGGTGCCGGCGAGAGTCGGGCGAGACGGGCCGGAGCCGCTACCGCAGCCGCCGCTCGCTCCGGAGCTGCTCGGACTGACCCAGCACGTCGCGGCCTACGAGCGTCTGACGGTCCGCGCCGCGCTGAGCCGCGATCCGGTGGACGCGCGCAAGGCGCTGCTCTCGCACCCGCTGATCGGCCAGGTCGAGTTCGTGGACGGACTGCTCGAGCAGCTCCTCGACGAGGCGATCCGCTGAAGACCTCGTTCGCTGTCGACGGCGGCGGCTCGAAGACCGACGCAGCTCTCGTCCGCGAGGACGGAGCCGTGCTCGGCTTTGCGCGCGGGCCGCTCAGTCACCCGCATCACGTCGGCGTCGCGGCAAGCGCGGACGTGATCGATGCGCTCGCCGGCAAGATGGGCGCGTCGCCGGCGGATCTCGCCGTCCTCCTGCTGGCCGGTCTCGACTTTCCCGACGAGGAGGACGCCTACCGGGCGGAGGCCGCGCGACGTGGCTGGGCGGTCGAGACGGTCGTCGGGAACGACACATATGCCGTGCTCCGAGCGGGGACCGAGCGCGGCTGGGGAGTCGCCGTCACCTGCGGCGCCGGCATCAACTGCGTCGGCGTTGCGCCGGACGGGCGCGAGGCTCGATTCCCATCGCTCGGCGCGGTCAGCGGAGACTGGGGCGGTGCCGGGGACGTCGGCCTGGCCGCCGCTTGGGCCGCGGCGCGGAGCGAGGACGGCCGCGGCCCGCGGACGGTGCTCGAGCGCCTCGTCCCCGAGCACTTCGACCTTGCGACCCCCGTCGAGCTGGCCCGCGCGATCACTGCCGGGCGTGTCGCCTCGGCCCGGCTCGGCGAGCTCGCCCCGGTCGTGTTCGGCGCCGCCGAACGGGATGCGGTTGCAGGCGAGATCGTCGACCGGCTCGCAGGGGAGGTCGTCGCCCTGGTGCGTGCGGCCGCGGCGCGGCTCGAGCTCGCCGAGGCCGAAGTGGATGTCGTCCTCGGCGGGGGACTCCTTCAGTCGGGTAACCGGCGGCTGCTCGCGGAAATCGAGGCAGGGCTGCGCCAGGTCGCGCCGGGACTTTCGCTGCACGTGGCACGGTCGCGGCCGATCGTCGGCGCGGCACTCACTGCACTCGACCTGCTGGGCGCGCCGCCGGAGGCTTACGCGCGGGCCCGTGAGGAGCTCGACCGCTCCACGACCTCAGTCGGCGACGTGGCAGGCGACGCGGCGGCCGTCGGCGAGCTCACGTAGCTCCGGCGTCACGGTCTCGCACTCCGCGATCGCGAAGGGGCAGCGCGGCCGGAAGCGACAGCCGGGCTTCGGGTCGACGACCTTCGGCGGCTCGCCGACGTCGCGGGCGTCGGCGAGGCCGAGCTCGGCGCGGGGGTCGGGCACCGCCGAGACGAGCAGCTGCGTGTACGGATGCTTCGGCCGCTGCAGCACGTCTTCGGTCGGTCCCTCCTCGACGAGATGTCCGGCGTACATGACGAGGACGCGATCCGCGAGGTAGCGGGCGCTCGCCACGTCGTGGGTGATGTAGAGGAACGAGACGCCCTCGCGCTCGCGCAGCTCGCCCATCAGGTTGAGGACGCCGACGCGAATCGAAACGTCGAGCATCGAAACGGGCTCGTCGGCGACGATGAGCTTCGGCCGCAGTGCGAGCGCCTGCGCAAAGCCGACCCGCTGGCGCTGCCCGCCGCTCAGCTCGTACGGAAAGCGGCGCCGCGTATCGCGCGCCGGCACGAGCCCCACCGCCTCGAGCACGCGGTTCAGCTCCGCTCGGCGGTCGGTGCGCGAGAGGTCTCCGCGGTGAAGTTTCATCCCGCGCACGATTGCGTGCGAGACCCGGTACGCCGGGTTGATCGAGCTGTACGGATCCTGGAACACCATCGGCACTGCGGCGCTGTAGGCGAGCCTGCGCCGCCGCCCGCGCAGCCGACTGAGCGGGCGCCCCTCGAACCAGATCTCGCCGCCCGTCGGCCGGTAGACGAGGGCGAGCAGCCGCGCGATCGTGCTCTTGCCGCTGCCGCTCTCGCCGACGAGCGCGACGATCTCGCCGCGGCCGATCGTCAGGTCGACGTCGTCGACGGCGTGCAGAGTCTGCCGCGACAGCAGCTTCCCGACGCGGAAGTGGCGCGTCAGGCCCTCGGTGCGGAGCAGCTCGTCGCTCACGCCTACACCTCCCCGTGACGGATGCACCGGACGAGACTCCCGTTCACCGAGTAGAGCGGCACCGCGTCCGCGGTGCAGCGCGGCTCGGCATGTGGGCAGCGCGGCGCGAAACGGCAACCCGCCGGCGGATGGGCGAGATCAGGCGGCGAACCCGGAATTCCGAGCAGCCGGACCTTCGGGCCGCGGATCGAGGGAAAGGCCCCGAGCAGACCTTGCGAGTATGGATGGAGTGGCCGATCGAACAGCTCCCTCGTGCTGGACAACTCCGCAACCTGACCGGCGTACATCACGAGCAGCCGGTCCGAGAAGTGGCTCACGAGCGACATGTCGTGGGTCACGAAGATCACGGCGAAGCCGAGCCGCTGCTGCAGCTCCTTGATCTGCACCATGAGCGAGCGCTGGGCGACGACGTCGAGCGCCGAGGTCGGTTCGTCCATGATCACGAGGTCGGGAGTGAACAGGAGCGCCATCGCGATCATCGCCCGCTGCCGCATCCCGCCGGAGAGCTGGTGCGGGTAGCTGTGCAGGTGGACAGGGTCGATCGAGACGAGCCGCAACACCTCGCGTGAGCGCGTCTCGATCTCGGCCTTCGACATGCTTGAGTGGGCACGGCAGGCGTCGCGCATCTGCTCGGCGACGGTCAGCACCGGGTTGAGCGCGTTCATCGCGCTCTGCATGACGACGGACATGTCGCGCCAGCGAATGCGGCGCAACTCGCGCTCCTCGAGCAGGACGAGGTCGCGGCCCTGGAAGAGGACACGCCCGCCGACGATCTCCCCCGGAAGCGGAGAGCCAAGCAGACGCGCGATCGCGTACAGCAGTGTCGACTTGCCGCACCCCGATTCGCCGACGATGGCCAGAAACTCGCCGCGCCCGAGCGCGAGGTCGACGTGGTCGACAGCGACGACGGGGCCGGAGTCGGTGGCATACGCGACGCTGAGGTCTTCGACTCTCAGCACAGCCTCCTCGACCTGCGTCGAGGGCGTCGGCTGGGGCGACGGAGGCTCGCTGCTCGCGAGGCGTGCGCGGTCGAGCTTCCGCACGCGCAGGGCAGGGCTGCTGATCTCGTCGAAGGCGTAGTTGAGCAGCGCGAACGACGCCCCGAGCAGCGCGATGCAGACGCCCGGAGCGATCGCCCACAGCGGCATGCCGGCAAAGAGCGCCTCGCCGTTCTGCGCCCAGTACAGCATCGTTCCCCAGCTCTGGCTGTTCGGATCGCCGAGCCCGATGAACTGGAGCCCCGCCGCGGTCAGCACGGCGTACAGGGCTGCGCCGAGGAAGGTCGCCACGATGAGCGACGTCATCGTCGGCAGGATCTCGAACAGGATCACGTACGCCTTCCGCTCGCCCCGCACTCGCGCCGCCTCGAGGAAGTCGCGCGTTCGCAGTGAGAGCGTCTGCGAACGGAGCTGGCGCGCTCCGTACGACCAGCCGAGCGCGCCGAGCACGACGATGAGCGTGAACAGCCCGGAGTTCCTGCGGTACGCCGCGATCACGATGATGAGCGGAAAGATCGGGAGCACGAGGATCACGTCGGTGATCAGCGAGAGGATCCCGTCGGCGATCCCTCCGAGGTACGCGGCGGAGACGCCGATCAGTACGGAAAGGGCCGTGGCGAGGGCGCCCACCCCGAGTGCGATCACGAGCGAGAGCCGCGTTCCCCAGACCAGCTGAGAGAAGACGTCCTCACCACGGCCGGTCGTGCCCAGGAGGTGGTGCCACGAGGGGCCGAGCGCGGGGAGGTAGACCTGCGCCGTCGGATCGTCCGGTGCGATCTGGCCGGGGAAGATCGCGAGCACCACGAAGACGAGAAGCAGGAGCACGCCCGCGACCGCCTTCCGATTGCGGCTGATCGCGCGCCAAACATCGCCCCAACGGCCCTGCTCGATCTCGGCGACGAGCGGCGCCGGCCCGACGGGCGGCGTAGAGAGCTGATCGGCCGCACCGAACGACGGTGCGCTCATCTGAGGTCCCTCGTCCGGGGATCGAGGATCGCAGTCGCTGCGTCGGCGGCGAGAATCGCCGTGAGCACCGCGACGACGATCATCAGGAACAGTCCCTGCATGAGTGCGTAATCCTGGTTCTCTACCGACTGGAGGAACATCCAGCCGACGCCGGGATAGTTGAAGACGAACTCGACGAGGATCGCGCCGCTGACGACGAAGCCGAGCGACATCGCAAAACCGGTCAGGTTGGGCAGGATCGCGTTCCGGCCCGCGTAGGTCCACATGACCCGCCAGGGGCTGAGCCCCTTCGCGCGCGCCATGCGCACGTAGTCCTCGGTCAGCACCGAGATCGTGTTGTTGCGCATCGTCAGGATCCAGCCGCCGATCGAGGTCACGAGGATCGTCAGCGCCGGCAGGATCGAGTGCTTCAACGCGTCGCCGACGAAGGCCCACGTCCAGCCGACGTTGTTGGTGAAGTCGTACCCGCCGCTCTGCGGCAGCCAGCCGAGCTTGATCGCGAACAGCCAGATCGAGAGCATCGCGAGCCAGAAGTAGGGAAACGCCGACGTGATGACGAAGATCGGCGGCAGGAGGCTGTCGAGCTTCCCGCCACGTCGCCAGGCCGAGACGAGACCGATGAGCGTTCCCAGCAGGAACGCGAGAATCGTGGTCACGCCCACGAGCGCGAGCGTCCAGGGCAGAGCCTGCAGGACGTTCCGCATCACCGGGTCCGGGAAGAAGGTGAGCGAGACGCCGAAGCGGCCGCGAAAAACATTGCCGAGGTAGCTCACGTACGAGCTGAGCAAGCTCTGGTGGTTGTGGACGCCGAAAGCGATCTCGATCGCGTGCAGCGCGCTCGGGTTGATGTGGCCGCGATACCGCGACATCAACGCGAGCGCCGGGTTGCCCGGCATGAGGCGCGGGATGAGGAAGTTCGCCGTGATCGCCGCCCAGAGCGTGACCACGAAGAAACCCAGCCTGCGGAGGACGAATCTCAACGCCCGCGCCTCATGTCCGCACAGTGTGTCTCAGGCCGTCACCCCTTGGGCCTGAGGTGAAGGAGGAGGACGCCCCAGTCGGGCACTTCGTACGCGGCCGGCTTTGCGTACGGGTTTTTCTGTGTCACCCACCCCGTAAGCGAGCTGGTGTTGTACTGGTACCAGTCGACGCCCTCGGTGATCGGGATGATCGGGACGTCCCGCACCATCGCCGCCTCGAGCTGGTTGACGATCGCGTGCTGCTTGGCCGAGCTCGTCGTTGCGGCATAGGCGTTGATGAGGTTGTCGACCTTCTTGTTGTAGTAGCGCTCCCAGTTCGAGGACGCCTGCTTCCCGATGGGCGCGGAGTTCGGAGAGTAGAGCTCCTGCCGTAGCTCGTAGTACGGCGCGGGACCGCCAGCCTCGTTCCCGTCGTAGGCGAGGTCGAACTTGCCGTTATAGACATCGCTGTCGTACGTCGTGCTCGAGAGGTTCGACGCGGCAACCTTGATCCCGACGGCCTTCAGGTTCTGCTGGACGATCTGCGCGGAGGCGACCCAGTCCGAGTAACCGCCGATGTTGATCATCGTGAACGAGAGCGGCTGACCGGACTTGGTATGGAAGACCCCGTTCGAGAACTTGAAGCCTGCCTTCGTGAGGATCTGCTTCGCCTTCGTCGGGTTGTACGTGAACTTCTTCGCGAGCTTCTTGTTCAGCCAGCTCTTGAAGGTCGGCGTCACGATGCCGGTCTGATTCGACGCCGGCTCGTAGCCGTACTCGCCGATCTTGGAGACGCGCGAGCGGTCGATCGCGTAGGCCATCGCCCGGCGGATGGCGACGTTCTTCAAAAGCGGGTTCTTCAGGTTGATGAAGACGGAGACGTTCGAGACGGGCGGGAACCAGTAGTGGTTGTCCTTGCTCCGCGAGAGATAGAAGTTGTTGATGCTCGGGATGAACTGGCTGCCCCACTGCGCCTTGCCGCTCGCCAGGTCCTGGTTTGCCGGGTCGTTCGACGTGTACGCGGGGTAGTAGACGGTGTCGATCTTCGGCTTGCCCTTCTGCCAGTAGTGCGGGTTCTTCGTGTACTTCATCACCTGGGGTGAGCAGGCCTTGTGCGTGATCGTGAACGGGCCACTGCCGACGGGATCCGTGATCTTGTCCTTAACCGGGTCCTTGATCGACTTCCAGATGTGCTGCGGCACGATCGGCGTCTGACCCCCGACGTAGTAGAAGTAGGGCACCGCGGCTGTCTTGAAGTTGAACGTGACCTTGCTGCCGTGGCGAGTCACGCTCTTCAGCACCGACCAGACCGCCTGCAGGTCGAGCGCCTTGTTCTTCTTGATCAGCTGGAACGTGTAGAGCACGTCGGCCGCGGTCAGGGGCTTCCCGTCCGACCACTTCACGTTGGGCCGGATCGTGAACGTGATCGTCTTGTTGTGGTTCGACCAGACGTATTTCGAAGCGAGCCACGGGGTCGCGGCGCCGCTCTTCAGCTCGTCGACGAAGACGAGCGGCTCGTACACCGTGCCGAACGACCAGTCGATCAGCGTCCCGTCGAACGGGTTGAACCCGCAGGTCCAGGTCGCACCCTGCTCGTTCGAGATCGTGACCGATGTGCCGCCGGACGCCTTGTGCGCGGCCGACGTCTTGGCGCCGGCCCCACTGCCGATGGCAGTCCAGACAGCCGCGGCGGCTCCGGCAAGCAGCACGACGAGAAGTACTCGTCTCATCTCGTATCCCTCCTTGGCCGCCCAGCGGCGGTCCTCGCATTGAGCGATGCGCGGCGCTGAAAACGCAGCCGTGCGCCTTCCATGAATTAGGAAACTAACCTATCTTTATCGTCGTGACAACCTCGGCAGCTACAACGGAAGCAACAGGCGGGGCTCGGCCGAGGCTGATGCGAACGCTCAACGAGCAGCTACTGCTCGAGCAAATGCGCGGAAACGGGCCGGTGTCGCGTAGCGAGCTCGCCGACACCTCGGGCCTCTCGAAGCCAACCGTCGCGCTCGCGCTCGCGAACCTGGAACGCGACGGGCTCGTCCAGTACGCCGGCCGGCGGGTCGGCGGCCGCGGCCGCACAGCCCTTCTCTACGAGATCCGACGTGACGCGGGCTTCGTGCTCGGGCTCGATGTCGGCAGGGAGTTCGTCCGCGGCGCGGTCGCCGACCTGGCCGGCGCCGTGCGCGCCCGCGATAGCCGCCGCGCCCGCTCCTCGAGCGGCGTCACGCGGGTGCGTGAGCTCGCGCGGCTCGCCGACGAGCTCCTGCGGGACGCCGGCGTCCCGGCTGACGGCGGTGCACTCCGCCAGACGGTCGTGGGGAGTCCCGGCGTCGTGGAGCCGGGCGGCCAGGCGTTGCGGATGGCCGCGAATCTGCCGGGGTGGGAGCGGCCGGCCGTGCTGCGCGACCTCCGGCGCCTCCTCGGCGCCGAGACGACGATCGAGAACGACGTCGACGCTGCCGCGGTCGCCGAGCGCGAGCAGGGTCACGGCCGCGGTGTCTCGACCTTCGCCTTCGTCTCGGTCGGCACCGGAATCGGGATGGGCCTCATCCTCGACGGCAAGCTCCACCACGGGGCGCACGGTGCAGCGGGCGAGATCGCCTTCCTGCCTCTTGCCGACGGTTCCCTCGATCCGCACGACGCGCGCCGGCGCGGCGCGCTCGAGTCGGCCGCTTCTTCCGCCGCGGTCGTGAGAGCTGCCCGCAGAGGCGGGGCGCGGTTCCGCACCGCCCGCAGCGTCTTTGTCGCAGCGGCGGCGGGCGATGCCCGCGCGCGTGAGATCGTCGCCGGAGAGGCGACGATCGTGGCGCGTGCGCTCGCCGCGATTGTCGCGATCGTCGACCCGGAGCTGATCGTGCTGGGAGGCGGCATCGGCCGTGCGCCCGGCTTCGCCGACGAGGTCAGCTCCCGGCTGGCGGCCTTCTCACCGGTCGTCCCCGAGGTGCGGCCGAGCGCCCTCGGCGAAGACGCCGTCGTGGACGGCTGTCTCGCGGTCGGCGGCGACCAGCTGTGGGGACGGATCCTCAGCTCTCGTCACGTCGGCGAGACGATCTAGGAGCTCTTAGCCGTCCGGTCTGGAATGCCCCCGGCATGAATCGAACATGCGCACGCGGTTTAGGAAACCGCTGCTCTATCCACTGAGCTACGGGGGCCAGGCGTCATTGTGCCGCGCGCGCCCGGCGTGCGAGGATCTGCCGCATGAGCGACACCGCCGCGATCGCCGACCTCCTGCACGAGGCGGCCGAGACGCATCACGTTGTCTACCGGATCGTGGACGGCGACGATCCCGACTGGGCCTCGTGGTACGCGGACTGGCTGCTCACGCTGTCGGAGCTGCCGCAACTGCTCGGGGCGGCTCCCGTCCGAAGCCATCTCGTCCACGCGCTCGTCGAGCTCGACCGCGAGTACACGGCCCAGGCGCACGAGCAGCGTTGGGAGGACTGGTACGCCGATCGGCTGGCCGCGGAGTTCGGCGCCTAGCTCGCCGCGCCGGCCCGCTCCGCCGAGCGGCTCAGCGCCTCGTCCGCATCGTGCGTGGCGAGAAGCTCCTGTCCGCGTTCAGCGACGTAGACGGCGCCGGCTGCGCCGGCGCCCATCGCGAGGACCGCCACTGCCGGCCCGCGCAGGCGGATTCCGAGCGCCTCATCGAGCGAGTAGCGACCCGGTCCGCCGTCGGCGATTGCGGCGAGCGCGGCGAGGATCACGGCCGGATACTCGACGCCCCCGTCAGTGGCCCAGAGGCCGTTCCTCCAGTGCACGTGCCGGATCGCATTCGTCATCACGCCGGTGAGCATGCTCACGGCGGCCGGAGTGAAGAGCCCGAAAGCGAGAAGCGAACCTCCGCCGGCCTCCGCCGCTCCAGCGACCAGCGCGGTCTCGCGTCCCGGCTTCAGGCCGACCTGCTCGAAGAACTGGCCTGTCCCCTCGGGACCGTGGCCGCCGAACCAGCCGGCGAGCTTCTGCATGCCGTGTCCGAAGAAGTAGCCGCCGATCGTGGCGCGCAGCATGAGCTTGCCGATCCCCATCTCGCGGTCCGGCTACCCCGAAGCCGCGAAGGAAAACCCGCGAGCTAGAGTCCGCCGCAATGAGCGCGTTCAGCCTCGAGGCGCTGCTCGACTCGCGGCGCGGCGAGGATCTCGACCTCTGGGCACGGACGATCAACCCGCAGTTCGTACGCGTACTGCGGACGATCGGCTTCGACCGCACGTGGGCGCGAGCGGAGGGGGCGTACCTCTTCGACGCCGAGGGGACGCGCTACCTCGACCTGCTCGGCGGCTTCGGGATGTACGGCGTCGGCCGGAACAACCCACAGGTGCGCGCCGCACTCGGCGAGGCGCTCGCCCTGGAGACTCCCGGAATGCTCGCGATGGGTGTGACGGCGCTGCCCGGGCTGCTGGCCGAGGAACTGATCGGGCTCGCCGGCGGGCGCATCGGCCGCTGCCTGTTCACGAATTCCGGCACGGAGTCGGTCGAGGCCGCGATCAAGCTCGGCCGCGCCGCGACGAAGCGGACGCGCGTCCTCTCGGCCGAACACGGCTTCCACGGGCTCACGCTCGGCTCGCTCTCCGCGAACGGCAACGGCGAGTTCACGGCGCGCTTCCAACCGCTCCTACCCGGCTTCGAGCAGGTGCCGTTCGGCGACCTCGAGGCGCTCGAGGAGCAGCTGCGGCGCGAGGACGTGGCGCTCTTCCTCGTCGAGCCGGTGCAGGGGAAGGGCATCCACCTGCCGCCCGCCGGGTACCTCGAAGGCGCGCAGGAGCTCTGCCGCCGCTACGGCACGCTCTTCGGCATCGACGAGGTGCTGACCGGCCTCGGGCGAACGGGCCGGATGTTCGCGTTCCAGCACTGGGGACTGGAGCCGGATCTCGTGACCGTGGCGAAGACGCTCTCGGGCGGGTACGTCCCGGTCGGTGCGCTCCTCATGGCGCCCTCGGTGCACGAGGCGGTCTTCGACTCGATGACGCACGCGATGTCGCACGGCTCGACCTTCGCGCCGAACGAGCTCGCGATGGCCGCCGGGCTGGCGACCTTGCACGAGCTCCGCGAGCGGCGGCTCGTGGAGGAGAGCGCGCGGCTCGGCGAGCGGCTGCTCGAGCTGACGCGGCCGTTCGTGGAGGAGTTCGAGGTCGTGCGCGACGTGCGCGGGCTCGGGCTCGCGTGGGCGATCGAGTTCGCCGAGCCGGCCAGTGGGGGACGTCTGACGTACCGCATGATCGAGCGCGCTCAGCGGGGCCTCTTCGCGCAACTCGTGGTCGTGCCGCTCTTCACGAAGCATCACATCCTGACCCAGGTCGCCGGCCACGACATCGCCGTTGTCCGGATCCTCCCTCCCCTCGTTCTGACCGACGGGGACGTCGAGGAGTTCGCGGACGCCCTGCGCGCGACGATCAAGGCTGCACGGCGGATGCCGACGTCGCTGACGAGGTTCGCGCTCTCGGCCGCGAGTGCCGGGCTGTCTCGACGCGGGTAGGAGCGGGACATGCGACGGCTCCGCGGCACACGCCTGGCTGCGGCCGTGGTCCTCCTCGGCTGGGTCGGCTTGCTGCTCTACGTCTGGGTCTGGTCGCGCCGCGACTGGGGCGTGGGCTGGGCGCTCGTCGGCACCGTCAACTTCACGCTCGCCGCGCTGCTCGCGCTTCTCCTGATCTGGTTGGGCGGCCGTATCGTCCGACGTTTCGGCTGCCGCCGCTAACCCCGCTCGAGCGGCAGGCCGCGCTGCGACCACTCGCTCCACGAGCCCGGGTAGAGGCGGCCCTCGCGGCCGGCGAGCCAGGCGCGGTGGAGCGTGACGCAGGCCGTGACGCCCGAGCCGCAGTAGGCGACGAGCTCGCCGTCCCGCAGCGCCGGCAGCGGCTCGTTCCAGGGAGCGTTGGCCGAGCCCGGAATCCGGCCAGGTGGGTCGTCGATCTCGTTCGGCTCGCCGCGCCAGCGGTTCGCGAGACGCGCGTCGACGAGCGCGAGCGCCGGGTCGGCGAGGCGGCGCGCAATCTCCCCCGCCGCGATCGTGTCGCCGCTGCGCTCGTGCGGGACGAACTCCGCCGGCTCGATCTCCTCCTCGCCGGCGCGCAGCTCGCCGCCCCAGGCCTCGATCCCGCCGAGCAGGACGGCGCAGTCGTCGTGACCGAAGTGACGGAGCAGCCACCACAGCCGCTCCGGCCCGCCGCCGTCTCCGTAGGCGACGACGAGGACGCCGGGCGCGATCCCGGCGCGGCCGGCGGCAGCGGCGAAGGCGTCCGCCGACGGCAGCGGGTGCCGCCCGGCGTCAGGCATCGCGAGATCCGACAGGTCCTGGTCGACGTCGAGGAACGAGGCGCCGGGTATGTGGCCGGCGAGATACTGACGGCGCCCCGCCTCGGGATCGCGGAGGTCCCAGCGGCAGTCGACGAACTTGATGCGCATCCTCAGCTCGAGCGGCTGGGTGTCCAGACGGCGGCGAGGACCCCGAGGCCGACGAGGACGCCGCCGCCGAGCCAGCGCTGGACGCGGGCGATCCCGGCTGAGCCGCGCAGGCGGTCGGCGACCGTCCCGGCCGCGAGCGCGTACATGCTGTCGCTGAGGCAGCCGAGCAGGGCGAAGCTGAGGCCGAGCGCTAGCACCTGCAGCCACGCGTGCGCCGCGTGCGGGTCGACGAACTGCGGGATGAAGGCGAAGACGAACACGATTGTCTTCGGGTTCGTCAGGTTGACGACGACGCCCTGCGTGTACGCGCGCCGGCGAGTGCGCGGCGCGGCTTCCTCGCCCGGCTCCTCGAGACCGCGTCCGAGCAGGCGTCGCACCCCGAGGAGGGAGAGGTACGCAGCGCCGACGTACTTGACCGAGTCGAAGGCGACGGTCGACGCGAGGATCAGCGACGAGAGGCCCGCGGTCGCCAGCGCGACGTGGGCGACGGTGCCCGTAGTGATGCCGGCGACGGAGGCGAGGCCGCCGCTCCGTCCCATCTCGATGCTGCGCGTGACGACGTACAGGACCGCCGGGCCTGGTACGAGCAGCAACACGATCGCCGTGGCCACGAAGACGGCGTACGTCGACGACGAGGGCACTCGTGCGAGCCTATCCCGCGGCGCCCTCGGCAGGCGCGAGGCGCGGCGCAGGCACCGGAGCGTGGGAGTGGGCGTGCGCGAGGCCGAGGTGGCCGTGCGACTCGGTCCCGTAGCCGCCGGGCACCGGGATGTAGAACTCGGGATAGCCCCACATCCCGTGCTCGGAGACGTCGAGGCCGGCCGTCTCGACGTGCGGCTCGACGCGGATCCCCCAGAGCCGCTTCATCGCCCAGAGCGAGCCGAACGACGCGGCGAAGGTGAAAGCGCCGACGGCGACGAGGCCGAGCGCCTGCACGCCGAGCTGGTACGGCGAGCCCGTATAGAGGAGGCCGCCGTGCCCGATCCCGACGGTGGCCGCGAGCGAGGGGAGCGCGAGCAGGCCGGTGGCGAGCGTCCCCCAGACGCCGGCAAGGCCGTGCACCGCGACGGCGCCGATCGGGTCGTCGATCCCGAGCCGTTCGACGAGCGGCACCGCCACAACGGCGATCGTCGCCGCCACGAACCCGATCGCGACCGCGGCCCAGGGTGCGACGAAGCCGCACGCCGCCGTGACGGCCACGAGCGCCGCGAGCACGCCGTTGAGCATCATCGAGACGTCGGGCTTGCGAAGGACGAGCCACGCGACGCAGATCCCGCCCACGCCGCCCGCCGCCGCGGCGAGGTTCGTCGTCAGCGCGACGTAGCCGAAAAAGCCGACGCGGCCGCCGGTGGCGACACCGAGCGTCGAGCCGGGATTGAAGCCGAACCAGCCGAACCAGAGGATCAGTGTCCCGAGCACCGCGTACGGCATGTTGTGGCCCGGGATCGCGTTGGCCCGCCCGTCGTGACCGAACTTCCCGATCCGCGGGCCGAGCAGCAGCGCGCCGGCGAGCCCGGCGAGCGCCCCCTGGTAGTGGACGACCGTCGAGCCCGCGAAGTCCTGCATCCCGAACCGCTGCAGCCAGCCGCCCGGCGCCCAGATCCAGTGCGAGACGAGCGAGTAGATGACCGTGAAGATCGCGCCGAAGGCGAAGTAGACCCAGAGCTTCGCGCGCTCCGCCATCGCCCCCCAGACGATCGCGAGCGAGACGCCGGCGAAGACGACCTCGAACAGCCAGCCTGCCGCGCCGGGAATCGCGGTGAACGCCGCGTACGGCGCCTTTCCCACCGCGAGCAAGGCGCCAGCGGAGGGCGCGAATCCGTGCGCGCCGAGGACGCCGTTCCCGTTCCCGAAGGCGAGTCCGAACCCGACCAGCCAGTAGACGAGCGAGGCGACACCGAAGACGAGGACGTTCTTGCCCGCGATGTGAGCGGCGTTCTTCATCCGGGTCAGGCCGGCCTCGAGGAAGGCGAAGCCGGCCTGCATGAACATCACGAGGACGGCCGCGACGACGACCCAGATCGTGTTCGCGGCGACGATCAGCTGGCTGTGAGTCATCCGAGACGCTCCCCTGTGCGGTGGTGGAGGACGTTCGCGACGGGCGAGGTCCAGCAGAGGCCGTCGCCGGAGGCGTGGCCGGTGCGGGCCGCGTCGGCGATCGCGGCGACGACCCGCTCGGCGATCGCGTCCTCGACGACGAAGGCGAGGAGAGCCTTCGGCAGGAAGCGCGACTCGAACGTGCGGCCCCGGTACTCGTGCGTGACGCCGCGCTCGCGGCCGTGCCCGATCGCCTCGACCACGGTGACGCCGACGTGGCCGGTCTCCTCCTCGACGGCGTCGATCACCGTCTCGACCCGCTCCCTCACGACGACCGCCTCGATCTTGACCATACGGCTCCTCTCACCCACGAAAAAAGCCCCGCGACCCTGTGGGTCACGAGGCTCCTTCGCCCCGACGGCGACCTCCTACGGCGCGCCGCCTGCCCGCGAAGCTACCGCCGCCGGCGGACGGCATCTGCTTCGCTACCGGTCGTGCTGACCTGGGAGGAGCTCGAGCGAGCAGCACCGGAGATCGCCGGGCACGGGCGGGAGCTCATCGAGCGCTTTCAGTTCGTCCTCGTCGGCACGCTCACGAAGGACGGCTCGCCGCGGATCACGCCGGTCGAGGCGTACATCGTCGACGGGCACCTGCTCGCGAACATGATCCCGCGCTCGCTCAAGGCGCTCGACCTCCTGCGCGACCCGCGCGTCTACGTCCACGCGCCGGTGACCGCGAAGGAGGGCTCGCCGGAGTTCAAGCTCGCCGGGCGAGCCGCCGTGCTGACGGACGACGGGCTACGCGGGAAGCTCGACGACCTGTTCTGGGAGATGATCCAGTGGCGCCCCGCAGCCGACTCGCACTACTTCGAGTTCCTCGCCGAGCGCGCGGCCTGGGTGAGCTACGACGGCGAGGGACAGACGTCGATCCGCTGGCGCGCCGGCGGCGACGGCGAAAAGCACCTGTACACGCCCGGAATTTGACGTAGGCGCCTCGAGCACCTAGCCTGCGAGGGCCATGTTGCTCCTGAACGTGATGGACCGGATTCCGGTGGGCGGTAGCTCTCGCCCGGCCGGAACGCGCGGCGCCCTTTAGGTCCGCGCGCCGCCTCTCACAGGCGGCCTCCGTCCTCCGTTCCACCTCTTCAGAAGGAGCAGCATGTCCACGTCCGCAACATCCACAACCGATCTCGCCTCACGTCTAGACCCCCAGACGCCCGCCGTCGAGGTGCGCGACCTGCGGAAGACGTTCAGGCGCCGCGACCGCAAAGCGGGCCGCTTCGCACGCAAGCGTCCGTGGCCGGCGCTCGCCGACATCACCTTCACGATCGCCCGTGGCGAGTGCGTCGCCATCCTCGGCCAGAACGGCTCGGGGAAGTCGACGCTCGTCCGCCTGCTCTCGACGCT
>JBJMKG010000042.1:0-23567 GCA_045805945.1 Gaiellaceae bacterium | reverse complement strand
ACCGCTGCAGGGTACGAGACGTCTCGAACCAAACCAGCCCCAAGGCCGGAGGCTAAGCGGAGCGCAAGCGAGCTTAGCCGGAGGCCGGACCGCGCTCGCGCCGGCCTCTGCCGCGCGCGAGCGCACGACACCACCCTCGCGTCCAAAGCCAAGACAAAACAGCACGGAGCGGGCCGGAAACCACGCTTTCCGGCCCGCGCAGTTCCTTTTGCCCTCGGAAACGCGGAGCGTTTCCGAGCCCCCAGCGAGCGGGTGCGTAGCACCCGCGAGCTACACAGCGCCGTGGCGGGAGGCGATGCAGTCGAGAGCCCAGCCGTTCGCGGCGAGGACGATCTGCTCCGCGAGGAGCTCGGGCTCCGGGCCGGCGTGCTCCCGCGGTACCTCGACGACGACCTGGTGAACGGACGCCTCGACGCCGTCGCCGAACTCGTGCCGCTCCTCCGCCACGATCGCGAACTCCGGCAGAAGATCACGGAGCGCAGCAGCGAGGTCGTCGATCTCTGCCGGCGTCACGTGCCTCCCGGCGAAGAGGCCGAAGTTGACGCGGACTTCGACGCCCGGATCCTCGTGGTCGCGTACCCGTAGCGAGATCGCTGGCTCGTCGATCAGCGGGCTCATGCCCGACTCGTTTCCGGCTGCGCGAAGTCCTAACGCGCTAAGACGATTTCTAACTCTCGCGCGGCTCCCAGCGGAACCGGAACACCGTAAAGACGAGACCGCCGGCTCCCCAGGCGGCTAGGACGGCGAGCGCTCCCGGCTGCGTCCAGAAGCCGTCCCCGTGCAGGTATACGGCGTTCACGAGCTTGACGAAGTACTTCAGCGGCAGCACGTCCCCGATCGCACGCAGGACGGCGGGGTAGCCGTGCGTCGGCCCGAACGAGCCGGTGAGAAAGGCCATCGGCAGGAGGATGAAGTTGACGACGGCCGACGAGCCCTCGGCCGAACGGATCGCCGCCGCCGTCGCTGTTCCGAGCGCGGCGAACGCGGCTGCGCCGATCACGATGGTCGCGACGAACGAGCCCGGGGCCGGCGGGAACGGCGTCCCGTAGAACGCACGCCCGAGCAGGAACAGCACCACCGTCTGCAGCGCGAACACGATCAGCGTCGAGGCGAGCAACGAGACGATGTACGTCGCCGGCGGCAACGGCGTCGAGCGGAGACGCTTGAGGATCCCGCTCTCGCGCCGGATCACGAGCTGGATCGCGAGTCCCGCGAAGGCGGTGTTCGCGCAGCCGTAACCGACGAGCCCGGCGAGGACCGCCCACGCCACCGGCACGCCCTGGAACTTCCCGGAGTACACCGAGCCCAGCAGGACGAAGAGCAGCAGCGGGAAGAGAAAGATGAAGAAGGCGGCCTCGCGGCTCCGCCAGAAGACGAGCTGCTCCGAGCGGAGCTGGTGCACGAACAGGCGGCGGGCGGGCCGGCGCACGCCCACGCGGACGGCCTCGGCGCTCACGAGGCGACCTCTTCCTCCTCGGCGGTCAGGGCGAGGTAGACCTCCTCGAGCGACGGCCGCCGCACCTGCAGACCCTCGAGCTCCTCGCCGCGCTCGACGGCGGCGGAGGCGAGCTCGGCGAGGACGCGGGTCGGCTCGTCCGTCCGCACGAGCACATCCTCGCCGTCCTGCCGGTAGCGGATCTCGGTCTGCAGGTCGGTCGTCGTCAGCTCGGCGGGCGTCCCCACCCGCACGATCCGTCCCTCGCGCAGCACTGCGACGCGGTCGGCAAGCTGCTCGGCCTCGTCGAGGTAGTGCGTCGTGAGGAGCACCGTCTTGCCGAGCGATCGCAGCGAAAGGATCATCTCCCAGGCGGCGCGCCGCGCCGCGGGGTCGAAGCCGGTCGTCGGCTCGTCGAGGAAGACGAGGTCGGGATCGCCGACGAGCGCGATGCCGAGGTCGAGCCGCCGCTTCTGGCCGCCGGACAGCGACTTGACGCGCGCGTTCGCCTTGTCTGCGAGGCCGACGAGGGCGATCACCTCGTCGACGTCGCGCGGCGCGCGGTAGTAGCCCGCGAAGATCGCATGCGTCTCGCGCACGGTGAGGTTCGGCCAGAGCTGGGACTGCTGCAGGACGACGCCGATCCGCTCGCGGAAGTCGGGCCCCGGCCGCGCGGGATCGTGGCCGAGCACGCGCACCTCGCCGGCGTCGCGTCGCCGGTAGCCCTCGAGGATCTCGACGGTCGTCGTCTTGCCCGCGCCGTTCGGCCCGAGCAGCCCGAAGACCTCTCCCTCCTCGATCGAGAAGTCGACCCCGCGGATCGCCTCGAGGCTCCCGTAGGCCTTGCGCAGGCCGCTGACCTCGATCGCACGCATCCGCGGGGAAGGGTAGACGCGCCCTGCCGCCGCGGTCGGCGGGGCGCGCCCGGCCGCTACGCCGCTTGCGCGACGTAGCGCATCGGGTCGCCGCTGCCGAGGTCCGTCACGCCCGCGTCGGCCAGCGCACCGAGCACGAGCGTGCGGCGGTGGGCGGCGAACGTGAGCACGTGCGCGATCATCCCGCCGTACGTGAACACCTCGGGCGGGTCGCAGACGGCGTCGACGAACGTCTCGTCGAGCGTTCCCTCGGCCGCCGCCGAGCGCACGGTCGCCAGGAACTCCGGCCCGGCGCCGGCGAGGCGCCGGCGCATCGAGCCGACGGACTCGTCCTGCTCGATCTCGAAGTCGTAGGGCCTTCCGGCCACGGCCGCGTTCCACATCTCGAGCTGGCCGACGAGCCGCGAGAGCAGCGAGCGGAGAGTCGGGCTCTCGTCGATCCCGTCAACGGAGATTTCGATCGGAGAGTCGAGCGCCTCGTCGCGGAGGTTCTCGGCCCTAGTGGTCATCTCGCCGAGCAGCCAGACGTGGTGCTCGACCATGCGCTGGATCAGGTCCATCTCGGTCACCTTTCCTTCGGCCGGGAGACGGAGCCCTCCCGGCGGGTTGAAGTGGATGCCGCTCGGTGCAGGCACCTGGAGCCGCGCCGGGCAGCGCCGCCACGCCGACGGCGTGGTGCCGTAGGTGCGCTTGAACGCGCGCGTGAACGCCTCGTGTGACGCATAGCCGGCGGTGAGCGCAATCTCGAGCACGTTCTCCTGCGACGACGCGAGCCGGTAAGCGGCCCGCTCGAGCAGGACTCGCCGCCGTAGCGCGCCGGGCGGCTCGCCCGCGGCCGTCGTGATCAGGCGATCGGCGTGGTACCGCGACAGGTGCAATCGCGCGGCGAGCTCGGCGCCCGTGGCGGCGGGCTCGTCGAGGGTGTCCGCCAGAACGTCGAGAAAGCGGGCGAACGTGTCGGCGGCGGCGCTCATGGCGCGGATCTTCGCCGGGCCTGGCGCTGCCCGCTTGATCGCGCTTGCGCACCAGTCCGTTCCAGGCCAGGACGGGACCGCAACGCTCCGCTTCCGCGTACTTGCTGCGTGAGGCGCGCAGCCGGAGCGACCGTATTGATCGTCGTCGCCGCCGCGGCGAGCGCAGCGGTCCTGCTCAGTAGGGGAACGAGCAGCCAGTTTCGGCGCGACGGGATTTCGGTGCAGGTACCGAAGGGGTGGCGAGTGACAGACGAACGGATCAACGGTGTTGTCGATCCCGTCACGGTCTTTACCGCGAGCACGTTTCGGATCGCCGCCCGAGCCACGTCGAGCGGGATCTGTTCGCCGCCGTTGCAGCGGGCCTGGCGGGCCAGCGGTGCGTACGTGCAGCTCGCCGAGGAGCGAGACGGCGCGTCGCTCAATCGCATGCTCCCCCGGGTTCAGGCTCGGCCGAAGCACTTCGTGCTGAGTGCCCGAGGACGAGGCGGTCTTTGCTCACCGGCCGACAGCGGTGAGTTGACCTTCAAGCAGCGCTGCCGAGCGTTCTACGTCTTCTACGGGATCGGGCGCAAGGCATCGAAACTCGTGCGCGCCCGGGTTGTTGCGCTCCTGGACAGCATGAAGATCGCGGCGCGACAGTAACCGCTCGCCTAGGGCGCGAAGGCGCCTCGGTACAGTCGGAGGCATGCCGACCTTCCGCTTCGTCGTCGCCGACGTCTTCACCGACGTGCCGCTCGCGGGCAACCAGCTCGCTGTCTTCACCGACGCGCGGGAGATCTCCGAAGAGCGGCTGCAGCCCCTGGCGCGGGAGATCAACTTTTCCGAGACAGTCTTCGCCTACCCGGCCGCCGGCGACGGGCACGCGCGCATCAGGATCTTCACCCCGACGCGCGAGCTGCCCTTCGCGGGACATCCCGTGCTCGGGGCGGCGTTCGTCCTGGGAGGGCCCCTGCAGCTCGACGAGCTCTGGCTCGAGACCGGGCGCGGCGTCGTCCCCGTCCGGCTGGAGCGCGACGGGCCGCGGATTGCGTTCGGCTGGATGAGGCAGCCGGCGCCGTCCGTCGAGCCGTTCGCGCGGGCGGACGAGCTGCTCGACGCGCTGGGTGTCCGGTCGGAGCTTCCGGTCGAGCTGTACGACAACGGCGTCGCGCACGTCTACGTGGCCTTGCCGAACGAGGACGCGGTGGCGGAGCTACGCCCCGACCTCGGACGGCTCGGCGAGCTCGGCGAGATCGGGGTCAACTGCTTCGCCGGCGGCGGCCGGCAGTGGAAGACGCGGATGTTCGGGGTCGGCGTCGGCGTCGCCGAGGACCCGGCGACGGGGTCGGCGGCCGGGCCGCTCGCGCTCCATCTGGCGCGTCACGAGAGGATCGCCTTCGGCGACGAGATCGAGATCCGGCAGGGAGCAGAGATCGGCCGGCCGTCTACGCTCCACGCGGTCGCCCGCTCGCCGGAGGAGATCGAGGTCGGCGGCTCGGCGATCGTCGTCGCTCGCGGCGAGTTCCGGCTGTGAGGAGAGTGGCCGTCATGGGCGGCTCGTGCGTCGGCAAGACGACCGTCGCGAAGCGGCTGGCGGCGGCGCTCCAGCTGCCTCACATCGAACTCGACGCCCTGCACCACGACCGGGGCTGGCAGGAAGCGTCGGCCGAGGTGCTCCAGGAGCGCGTGCGCGCGGCCTTCGACGCCGCCCCGGACGGCTGGGTCGTCGACGGGAACTACCGCACGAAGCTCGGCTCGCTCGTACTCGAGCGCGCCGACACGGTCGTGCACCTCGAACCGCCCTTCCGCGTCGCCTTCGGGCGCGCGCTCCGCCGCACGATCGTCCGGACGATCACGCGGGAGGAGCTGTGGAACGGGAACCGCGAGCAGCTCCGGCACCTGTTCACGCGCTACTGGATTCCGTGGTGGGTGCTGCAGACGCACCGGCACTACGGGCGCGAGATCCCGGAGCGGGTCGCGGAGCATCCGCACCTCGACCTCGTGCAGCTCAGGTCTGCGGACGAGGTGGAGGAGTGGCTTCAGTCGATCCAGCCGACCGCGTCGATGTCCGGCAGCTCGAAGGAGAGCGCGCGCCAGAAGACGCCGCCGTTGGCCGAGACGTAGAGCCGGTTGCGCGCGGCGTAGAGCATCCGGTCGGGATCGTCCTCGGCAATCGCGACGGCGAAGCCGGGCGGCAGCCCGCCGCCCGCCTCGCGCCAGGTCGCGCCGCCGTCGTTCGAGAGCATGAGGGGCGGCCGGCGCTCGACGACTGCGACCACTGTCGAGCCGGTGCGCGCCGCCGCGACGACGCGCGGCAGCGGAACCTCGGGCCGGTCGGTAGCGGGCACCTCGGTACCCTCGCCGAGCAGCTCCTCCTCCTCCACGTCGACGAGGAAGACGCCCGCCACGGTCCCGACCGCCGCGATCACGGGTCTGTCCTTCCGAGTACCAAGCTGTTACTGAGGAGGGCGGAGACGAGGGCGCTCGCGCGCCGCGCCGCGGAGGCCGGCCCGTGTCCATGGGCTCGCGCGCTCAGGTAGGCGACCGAGAACGCGTCGCCGGCGCCAGTCGGATCGCCGCGCGCCGAACGCGCCGCCACGCGCACGGCGCCGTCGCGTGTGAGGACGAGCGAACCGTCTGCGCCGAAGGTGACGAGGACTTCCGGCACGCCGAGGTCGCGCAGGTCCTCGAGCGCGCTGTCCCCGAGAATCGCCTGCGCCTCCTCGTCGGCGAGCTTGAGGATCGAGACGTGGCGGAGGAGGGCGCGGTCGAAGTCGGCGTCGAGCCCGAGCGGGCCCAGCCGCCGGACGCGGACGAGCCCGTGGCCGTCGAGCAGCAGGCGCCGCCGGCGCGCGATCCGTTCGAGGGTCTCGGGCGCGAAGTCGTCGCGCAGCAGCGGCGCGACGTGCACCCAATCCACTTGGCGCAGGCCGCGCTCCGGCTCGTCTCCCGCGTTCCAGGCCTCGCCTATCGCCTCGACGCGCATCTCGCGCCGACCCTCGTCGTCGTAGCGGAACGAGAAGGCGGTCGTCTCGCCGGCCGCCGCGAGCGAGACCGGCAGGCCGAGCGCGGCGAGGCGTCGGAGGTACGAGCGTCGCTCGGGCTCGCCGCACTTCGCGACGACGAGCGCCTCCTGCCCGAGCGCCCGCAGCGCGCGCGCCGCGTGCCAGGGACCGCCGCCGATCCGCTCGCCGCCGCCGTCGACGACGTCACGCGCTAACGGGCCGATCACGGCGAGCGGTCGCACGATCGGCAAGCGTAAGCGCGACGGAGAGGAGAAAGGCGAGCCCGAAGCTCGGCAGCGAGCCGCCGATGGCTACCTGTCCGGGATGCGTGTGCTCGACAAGGTGGATCCATGAGCTGGGTCCCACCGGCGCCAGCCACTGGTAGAGGCAGAAGCCGGCGAGCCACGCGACGATCTGCGCCGGCCGGATCTCGGGCGCGCCGAACGCGTCGCGGTGGCCCACGAGCCACTGCGCGAGCAGGACGCCGAAGAGCGGCACGAAGAACGAGCCGAGCAGGTAGAGGAACTCCTGGTAGTGGACGAGGTCGACGACGAACGTGCCGGCGGTCGCCACCGCGGCGACCGCGAAGACGAGCAGCCGCTGCGGCACGCGCGGCAGGACGTTCTGCAACGAAACCGCGGCGGAGTAGACGTTGGCGAACGGCTCCTTCGTCTCGTCGACGCCGAGGGCGACGAGCGCTACCGCCGCGCCCACACCGCCGGTCGCGATCGCCCCGATCACCGAGGGCGCGTCCGCGAGGCCGCGCGTGAGCAGCAGGATCGCGCCGAGCGCGTAGAGCCACACGTTGGGGAGGAAGTAGCCGACCGCGGCTCCCCAGAACGCGCCGCGGCCGCTCCTCGAGAAGCGGGTGTAGTCGGCGGCGAGCGGCAGCCACGAGACGGGCATCGCCACCATCAGGTCGACGCCCTGCCAGAAGCTGAGCCCGCCCTTCCCGGGCTGCGACCAGAGTGAGCCGAGGTGCGCGTCGTGCAGTGCCCACCAGCTCAAGTACGCGAGCGAGGCGAGGACGACCCAGAGCGCGACGCGTTTCACCCACTCGCGAACGAAGCCGATCGGCCCGACGAGCGCGAGGATCGTCGCCGCCGCCGCGGCCGCGAGCTTCCACGCCCAGAGCGGGCCGTGCACGAGCGCGCGCGCGGCGGTCGCGATGACGAGCACCTCGAACACCGTCCAGCCGAGGTTCTGGAGGACGTTGAGGCCCGTCGGGAGGTACGAGCCCTCGCGGCCGAGCGGCGCGCGCAGCAGGACCATCGCGGGCACGCGGGCCTCGGCGCCGATCGCGGCGGCGAAGCCGAGAAGCGCGTTGCCGAAGATCCCGCCGACGAGGATCGCCAGCAGCGCCTCGGGCAGCGAGAGGGCGGGGACGAGGAAGGCGCCGGCGACGAGGACGAGCAGGCTGAGGCCGAGGCTGCTCCAGAGCATCCCGTTCTCGACCGCGCCGAGCGTCCGCAGCCGTTCGGGAACCGGCGTGATGCCCCAGGCTGGCGCTCGTTCCTGAATCGGTCCTCCCTTCGCCGGCATGACCCGGATCAGGTTCGACGGGTGTGATCTCAGCCGCGCTGGACGCGGCACCCCGGTGCTGTGAGTGTACGGGCCAGGTGCAGTGGAACGAGTGCTTGTGGCCGATTCGCTGACGAGCCCGCGCGAGCTCCTTGCGCTGCGTCTGCGCCAGATGCTCTGGGTCGAGCTGAAGCTCGCCGAAGAAGTGCTGCCCGAGCTGCTCGAGCAGGCGCACTCGACCGACCTGCGGTACGGCTTCGAGCGGCACCGGCGCGAGACGGAGCTCCATGCCCGGACGCTTCGCGAGATCCTGCGCGAGCTCGAGGTTCCGCCGGAGCCGGAGGAGAGCCCTGCGCTGAACGGGCTCGTCCAGGAGCACGAGCAGCTTCTCGCGCGCGTCTCCGGCCAGGTGCTCGAGGACCTCGCGCACGCGCAGTCGGCGGCGGCGACCGAGCACCTCGAGCTGGCCGCATACGAATCGCTCTGCACCCTCGCGGAGGCGCTCGGGGAGGAGGAGATCGCGATTCGCCTGCGCGAGGTGATGGAGCAGGAGGAGCTCGCACTCGAGCTCGTCGAGCACGGCCAGACGAAGCTCCTCGCGGAGAAGGTCGAGAGCGAGCGGCTCTAGCGGCGCCGGCTACGCGCGCCCGTAGCGTGCCGCGCGGGCGGCGGTCGCCGGGGCGACCCCGGCGTCGACGAGCCGCTGCCGCGCCTCGCTCTCCCGGAACACCTGCAGGAGCACCCAGACGAGCGCCGGCAGCATCGTGAAGACGCTTTCCACGAGCATCACGCCACCGCCGGCCTTCTGGTCGGCGACGTGGCTAAGCCCCCACAACGTCGGATCGTGCGCGTACGGCGCGTAGTACACGTGGCTCGACCAGATGAAGACCTGCGAGAGCACGAGCATCACGAGCCACATGACGAGCACGTAGGGGATCTTCCACGGGGCCGAGAACCATGCCGGCCCCGGCAGCGGCTCGAGCAACGCCGCCCACAGCAGCATCCCGAGCGCGACGAAGCAGGCGTGCTGCAGCGCGTGGATCGCGTCGTCCCTGAGCGCCGCGTCGAAGAAGGCCGGAACGTGCCAGAGCGAGAAGCCAAGAACCCAGAGCGGCAGCGCCACGAGCGGATGCGCGAGCACCCGCAGCCGGTACACGACCCGCAGGCCGAGTAGCGGGCGCAGCAGCGGTCCGTCGAGCCCGAGCACGAGCAACAGGGCGCCGACGTCGCCGAGCAGCAGGTGCTGCAGCATGTGGGCGGCGAAGAGCCGCTCCCCGCCCACCGTGTCGATCGGGGAGACGAGCGCGAGCAGGATCGCGAGCAGCCCGAAGGCGAACGGCACCCAGCGCCGACGGGGCACGGGCCGGCCGCGGCCCGCGAGCGTGTGCGCCCGCCGCCAGTAGCCGACCGCCGCGGCGGCGACGGCCGCGATCTCGAGTGGGTCGAGGTTCCAGTGGTTCATCGCGGTGCGTTGGGTTTGTGTGGAACAGGCTCGGGTACCCGTTTTCCGATTTGTGTACGTCTCGGGGGACGAAGCGGCGCAGGGGACTCGCGGCAGCTGCGCTGCTCCTGCCGCTCCTGCTCGCGGGTTGCGGCGGCGCCCAGAACTCCCTCAACCCGCACAGCCACGCCTCCACCGACATCGCGAACCTCTTCTGGTGGATGACGGGCGTTGCTTTCGGCGGCCTCGCGCTCGTGAGCGGGATCATGGTCGCCGCCTGGTTCCGGCGCGGCCGCTCCGGCACGGCGGCTCACCCGGGCGAAGAGGGCGGCGAGCATCTCGGCAACAAGGTCGTGATCGCGCTCGGCATCGTCGTGCCGATCGCGGTCGTCTGCGCGCTCTTCGTCGTCGGCGACACGCTGATCATCGGCAGTACGCAGGCGCCGGCGGCGTCCAACGGGAGACTGACCGTGCACGCCGTCGGGCATCAGTGGTGGTGGGAGTTCAGGTACGAGGGGACGAGCGCCGACACGGCCGACGAGCTCCACCTTCCCGTCGGCACGCGGGTCAATCTCGTCGCCACCACCGCCGACGTCATCCACAGCTTCTGGGTTCCCGCGCTCAACCGGAAGATCGACGCGATCCCGTCCCAACGGAACGAGATCAGCCTCTACGCGAATCAGGTCGGCGTCTTCCGCGGCCAGTGCGCCGAGTTCTGCGGCCTGCAGCACGCGCACATGGGGATGCTCGTGATCGTCCAGCCGAAGGCGGCCTTCCGAGCCTGGCTCCGGCACGAGGCGGCTGACGCACGCCCGCCGACCGCGCCCGACGAGCAGGCGGGACAGAAGGTCTTCCTCGACGGTCCCTGCTCGAGCTGCCACACGATCCGCGGCACGAGCGCGAGCGGCTTCGTTGGCCCCGACCTCACGCATCTCGCGGACCGCACGCGGCTCGCCGGGCTCGTGATCCGGAACCGGAGGAGCGACCTCGGTCGCTGGATCCGCGACTCCCAGCACATCAAGCCGGGGAACGACATGCCGGACATCGCCCTCACCGGAACCCAGCTGCGCGACGTCGTCGCCTACCTGGAGAGCCTCAGGTAGTGGCAACCACGGTCCCGCCTCCCGCCGCCGCGGAGCCGCTCCTCGAGCGCCTGGAGCAGATGTGGCAGTCCCGGCCGGGGATCCTCGGCTGGGTGATGACGACCGACCACAAGCGGATCGGCCTTCTCTACTTCTGGACGACCCTCGTCCTGTTCGCGGCGGGCGGCGCGGAGGCGCTGATCATCCGCACGCAGCTGATCCAGCCGAACAACCACGTCGTCGGCCCGAGCACCTACGACGAGCTCTTCTCGATGCACGGGCTCACGATGATCTTCTTTTTCATCATCCCGATGACGACGGGGGCCTTCGGGAACTACCTGTTGCCCCTGATGATCGGTGCCCGCGACATGGCGTTCCCGCGGATGAACGCGCTCAGCTACTGGGTCTTCCTCGGCTCGGCGATCTTCATCTACACGAGCCTGTTCGCAGGAGTCGCGCCGAACGCCGGCTGGTTCGACTACGTGCCGCTCGCCGGCCCGAAGTACGACCCGGGCCACGCGATCGACTTCTACTGCCTCGGCATCATCTTCAACGGCATCTCGTCGTCGCTGACCGCGGCGAACTTCATCGTCACGGTCTTCAAGCTCCGCGCGCCGGGGATGTCGTTCAACCGGATGCCGCTGTTCTGCTTCGCGCAGCTCGCGGCCGCGTTCGGGCTCCTGTTCGCGCTCCCGTCGCTGACCGTCGCGACGATCTTCCTCTTCCTCGACCGGACGGTCGGCACGCACTTCTACGACGCGGCGAAGGGAGGCAGCAGCCTGCTCTGGCAGCACCTCTTCTGGTTCTTCGGCCACCCGGAGGTGTACATCCTCATCGTCCCCGCCTTCGGGATCGCGACCGAGATCATCCCGGCGTTCACGCAGAGACGCGTGGTCGCCTTCCCGTTCGTCGCAATCGCCGAGCTGCTCGTCGTCTTCATCGGCTTCGGCGTCTGGGCGCACCACATGTTCGCCGTCGGGATGCCCACCGTGACGGTCGTCTTCTTCGCCGCTGCGACCGCCATCGTCGTCATCCCGAGCACGATCCAGGTGTTCGCCTGGACGATGACGATGTTCGTCGGGCGGCCGCAGTTCCGGACGCCGCTGCTCTTCATCTGCGGCTTCGTCTTCATGTTCGTCGCCGGCGGCCTGACCGGGATCATGTTCCTCGCGGTGCCGTTCGACCAGCAGGTGACGGACACCTACTTCGTCGTCGCCCACTTCCACTACATCATCTTCGGCGCCGCCGTCTTCCCGATCTTCGGCGGCCTCTACTACTGGTTCCCGAAGGTCACGGGAAAGCTCTACTTCGAGCTGCCGGGGCAGATCAGCTTCTGGACGATCTTCCTCGGCACGAACCTCCTCTTCTTCCCGATGCACATCGTCGGGCTCGAGGGGATGACGCGCCGCGTCTACACCTATCCGGGCGGGCTCGGCTGGGGGTCGGAGAACCTCGCGGAGTCGAGCGGCGCCTACCTGACGGCGCTCGGCATCGTCGTCCTCCTCGGCAACCTCGTCTTGAGCTACTTCAGGGGGCCGCCCGCCGGGCCCGACCCGTGGCACGGCGCGACGCTCGAGTGGACGATCCCCTCGCCGCCGCCCGAGTACAACTACGCGGTCATCCCGACGGTCACGAGCGCGTACGCCAACTGGGACTACGCGGACCGCGAGGAGGACCGCCGCAAGCTTGCGCGCGCCGCGATGGTGCTCGACCAGGGCCACGAGCAGCCGGTGACCTCGCCGGTGGACGGCTGGTGGACGGAGATCGTCGAGATGCCGCACGACTCGCCGTGGCCGATCGTCCTTGCGGCCGCGATGGCGCTCGTCTTCGCCGCCCTCCTCTTCCACCAGTGGGTCGTCGCCGGCTTCCTCGCGATCCCGGTCGTGTTCTCGCTGCTGGGCTGGCACGGAACGGAGCCGCAGGAAGCGTGAACGAGTACGTCGCAGGCGGAGTGCCCGAGGGGATGGTGCCGCGCACCACCGAGGCGCGGAACGTCCACGAGGTCGTCGCTCTCGCGTCGCGCCGGCGGCAACCGTCGGTCGCGATCTGGGGGATGGCGATGTTCATCCTGAGCGAGGCCACGCTGCTCGGCGTGATGGTCGGCTCCTACTACTACCTCCGCTTCACGGCGCCGACGTGGCCCCCGCCCGCCGACCCGCAGCCGAAGGTCGTGATCCCCCTCGTCCTCGTCGGCGTCCTGGCGACGACGAGCCTGCCGATGCAGCTCGCCGCGTACGCGGCGCGGGCCGGGCGGCTGGCCGCGACCCGGCTCTTCCTCCTCTGGGCGCTCGTCGTCCAGGTCGGGTACCTCGTCTACGAGGTGCAGGACTTCGCCCGGCAGGTGCACCACGACCCGATTTCGACCGATGCGTACAGCTCGATCTACTTCACGCTGCTCGGCGCCGACCACGGCCACGTTGGAGTCGGGATCCTGCTCACGGTCTGGCTCCTCTGGAAGCTCGCGCGCGGCCTCACCATGTACCGGCTGAACGCGGTGCAGGTGGTCGCGTTCTACTGGCACGTCGTCAACCTGCTCACGCTCGTGATCACCGGCGTCCTCCTGAGCGCGACCTTCTGATGGGCGTCCGCGAGGTGAACCCGGCGAGGCGCGAGACCCTGCTCGCGACGTCCCCCGACGAGCGGATCGGCCGCTTCACGCTGCGCCAGCTCGGGATCATGCAGTGGACGGGCACCATCATCGCGCCGGCGATCTGGTTCTCGCAGCACCTGTTCGGCTACGGCGTCGGCCAGGCCGTCTGCAGTGCCGGCGGCCTTCACTGGGGCGTGGACTTCGACGTCTACCAGCTCACGGCGGCCGCGGTCACCGGCCTGGTCGAGATCGTGACGTGGGCGTGTGCGCTGGTCGTCTTCCTCCACACGCGCGGTGCCGACTGGGGGGACGGCCCGCCGGAGCAAGGACGCTGGGAGGGCCGGCTCCCCTACGGACGTCTCCACTTCTTCGCGGTGGCCGGGATGGTCGCGAACGTCCTCTTCCTCACAATGGTGCTGCTCGACGCGACGGCAGCGGTAACCGACGTCCTGTGCCGCCAGTCGTGACCGGGCGCGCCGTCATCGGCCTGCTGCTCCTCCTCGCAACGGCGTCGGCCGCCTGCGCGCTGCTCGTCGCCGGCTCCGCCGGCGCGACCGGCAAGAAGGGGACCCCCGGCGGAAAGCTCGCCGCGAAGGGCTACCACCTCTACGGGCAGCACTGCCTCCGGTGCCACGGCCCGAATGCGGAGGGGAGTGCCATCGCTCCTTCGCTCCGGGGAGTCGGGGCGCGGGGCGCAGACTTCTATCTGCGGACGGGCTACATGCCGCTCCGGCGCGTCGGCCTGCAACCCCGCCGCGGGCGGCAGGTACTGGACGAGCACGAGGTCCGGGCTCTCGTCGCGTACGTCGCGAGCTTCCGGGGACCGCCGATCGCGCGGCCGCAGCCGCAGCGCGGCAGCCTCTCGGAGGGGCAGGCCCTCTTCGCCGAGCACTGCGCGGGCTGCCACCAGATCATGGCGCAGGGCGGCTACGTCACGAACGCGGTGGCCGAGCCGCTGCGCGTGCCCGGCATGGACGCGACCACGATCGCCGAGGCCGTCCGCACCGGGCCGTATGTGATGCCGACGTTCACGTACCGGGATCTCTCGAGCCGACAGCTCGACTCGATCGTCCGCTACGTGCTCTGGGCGCAGCATCCGGCCCATCCGGGGGGCTGGGGGATCGACTTCCTCGGGCCGGTTCCGGAAGGGCTCGTGACCTGGTTCATCGCCCTGCCGCTGCTGATCGGCTTGTGCGTCGTTCTGGGCCGGAGGCTGAGGTCGTGAGCCGGCTCCGCAATGCGATCGTCTCGGGCCTCGTCCTCCTCCTCGGGCGAGGGCGACGGAGGCCGCCCAAGGACCCGTCGCGCCTCGTGCCGGCGCTTCCTCCGAGCCCGGGGGCCGAGCTCGTCGTCCTGCTCCTGCTCGGGCTCAGCGCGTTGTCCGCGCTCGGCTTCATCCTCGTCTACGCCTTCGCGTCGCACCTGCCGTCGACGACGCAGCTCTTCGGCCTCACGCTCGGCGGATCGCTCCTCTTCCTCGCCGCCGCGCTGATCGTCGTCGGCCTGAAGCTGGTGCCGAACGAGGAGTTCGTCGAGCCGTATCCGCCGACCGAGCATCCCGGCGAGCAGCAGGTGATCGCGGAGGTGCTCGAGGAGAGCGGCTCGCGGTTCAGCCGCCGGCGGCTGGTCAAGCTGGGCCTGCTCGGGGCCGGCGGGACGCTCGGGCTCGCGCTGCTCGCGCCGGCGGTGTCGCTCGGGCCACTCTTCCAGGTCCGGCAGTTCCTCGCGACTCCGTGGCGCCGCGGCCGGCGCCTCGTCGACGACAAGGGAACGCCGTTCAGGGCGTCGGACATCGAGCCCGACAACTTCTACCTCGCCTTCCCGGAAGGGGCCCGGGAACCGCTGAAGGAGGACATGTCGTCTTCGCTGATGGTCTTCCGGCTGCCGCCGTCGTCGCTACGGCTACCGCCACGGCTGCGCGACTACCCCGCCGGGGGCGGGATCGTCGCGTACTCACGGATCTGCACCCACGCGGGCTGCGCGATCAACATGCTCCGCACGCCGCTCTTCCAGCCGGACGAGCCGAAGCCTGCCCTCGTCTGCCCCTGTCACTACTCGACGTTCGACCCGGCGACGGGCGGAACCGTGATCTTCGGGCCCGCAGGCCGCGACCTGCCGATGCTGCCGATCTACGTCGACGCTCAGGGCTACCTACGGGCGAAGGGGAACTTCGACGAGCCCGTCGGGCCCTCGTGGTGGGGCGTCCGGATGTACCGCCCGAACCCATGACCAGAGGTGCTCCGTTGACCCGCCGCGCCGTACGCTTCGTCGACCAGCGGACCGGGTCCGCACCGCTCCTCCGCAAGGCCCTGCGCTACCTCTTTCCGGACCACTGGTCGTTCCTGCTCGGGGAGGTGGCGCTCTACGCGTTCCTCGTCCTCGTGGCGACGGGGGTCTACCTCACGTTCTTCTTCGTCGACTCGACCAGGGACGTCGTCTACCACGGCCCGTACGCGCCGCTCGATGGCCAGCACATGAGCGAGGCGTACAGGTCGGTCCTGCACCTCTCCCTCTCGGTGCGCGCGGGGCTCCTGCTCCGGCAGACGCACCACTGGGCGGCGAACGTCTTCATCGGCGCGATCATCCTCCACCTCCTGCGCATCTTCTTCACGGGCGCGTACCGGAAGCCGCGCGAGCTCACCTACCTGATCGGCGTGACGATGCTCATGCTCGCCTTGCTCGAGGCGTACATGGGCTACTCGCTCGTCGACGACCTCGTGTCGGGGATGGGCCTCGTGATCGGCTACTCCGTGGGGCTCTCGCTCCCGTTCGTCGGCGAGAACCTCATGAACTGGCTGTTCAACGGGATGTATCCCGGCAGCGCCGACTTCTGGCCCCGGATGTACATCGCGCACGTCCTCATCTTCCCGGTGCTCATCGGCGCGCTGCTCGCGGTGCACCTGCTGCTCGTGGTGCTCAAGCACCACACGCAGTTCCGGCGCAGACGCGCGCAGACCGAGCACGCGATCGTCGGGATCCCCGCCTGGCCGGGACAGGCGCCCCGCTCGATCGGGCTCGCGCTCGGGACGGCGGGCATCCTCTTCCTGCTCGGCGGGCTCGTCCAGATCAACCCGATCTGGCTCTGGGGGCCGTACCACACGTACTCGTCGACGAACGGCGCGCAGCCGGACTGGTATCTCGGGTGGCTGATCGGCGGGCTGCGCCTCGTGCCGAGCTTCGACCTGACGATCGGCGGCTACACGCTCGTCCCGAACCCGTTCTGGGGCGGCGCCGCGTTCCCGCTCGTCGTCTTCGGCTTCCTCTACTTCTGGCCGTGGCTCGAGCGGCGCTTCACGGGCGACCAGGCGTTCCACAACCTGCTCGAGCGGCCGCGCGACGCACCGGTGCGGACCGGGATCGGCATCGCCGTGGTCACCTGGGTGGTCGTGGTCTTCCTCGCCGGCAGCGCGGATCGCGTCGCCGTGAGCTGGAGCGTCTCGTACGTCGGGCAGATCCACGTCTACTGGGTGCTCATCTGGGTGCTGCCCGTGCTCTTCGGACTGATCGCCTGGCGGATCTGCAAGGAGCTGCAGGCGGGGGAGCGCGTGGTCGAGGAGCGGCATCGCGCCGAGGCGGAGGCGCGCCTCGCCCGGATGCGGGGCTAGCGGGGCGACGCCGCGTCGAACAGCGCCTCCTTAATCGTGTCCTTCGCGATCAGCGGCAGCCGGAGGCGCGCGGCGGGCCTGGGGCAGCCATCCTCGGGAACCTAGGCGAAGGCCGGAGGCTAAGACAGCCGCGCAGCGGCGACTTAGCCGCAGGCCGGACCGCGCTCGCGCCGGCCTCCGCCGCGCGCGAGCGCACGACACAAGCGCTCGTACAGAGCATCGAGAATCAAGACAGCACGAAGCGGGCCGGAAACCGCGCTTTCCGGCCCGCGCAGTTCCTTTTCTCAGGCGGCGAGGAGCCGCCTGAGAACAAATTGGAGGATGCCGCCGTGGCGGAAGTACTCGCGCTCGCGCGGCGTGTCGAGCCGCAGCCGGGCGCGGAACTCCTTCCCGTCCGCCCGCACCGTCACCTCGTCGGCCTCGCCGCCCTCGACCCCGGAGATCGAGAACTCCTCGCGGCCCGTGAGCCCGAGCGACTCGGCGCTTTCGCCCTTCGCGAACTGGAGGGGCATGATCCCCATCATCAGCAGGTTGGAGCGGTGGATGCGCTCGTACGACTCCGCGATCGCGGCGCGCACTCCGAGCAGGTTCGGCCCCTTCGCTGCCCAGTCGCGCGAGGAGCCGGAGCCGTACTCCTTTCCGGCGATGACGATCGTCGGCACGCCCTCCCTCCGGTACCGCTCGGCGACCTCGTAGATCGTCCCCTCCTCGCCGTCCGGCAGGTGCACCGTCCACGTCCCCTCGCTGCCCGGCACGAGGAGATTCTTGAGCCGCACGTTGGCGAACGTGCCGCGCACCATCACCTCGTGGTTGCCGCGGCGCGCGCCGTAGGAATTGAACTCGCGCCGCTCGACGCCGTGCTCGACGAGGTACTGCCCGGCCGGCGCGTCCGGCCGGATCGCGCCCGCGGGCGAGATGTGGTCGGTCGTGACGGAGTCGCCGAGCAGGGCGAGGCAGCGGGCTCCCTCCACGTCGGCGACCGGCTCGGGCTCGCGCGACATCCCCTCGAAGTAGGGCGGCAGGCGCACGTACGTCGATTCCGGGTCCCACTCGTACAGCTCGCCCTCCGGCGTGTCCAGCCCGCGCCAGCGCTCGTCGCCGGTGAAGACGTCGGCATAGGTGGAGGAGAACATCCCGCCCTGCACCGACTCGCCGATCACGCGGTCGATCTCGTCCCGGCTCGGCCAGAGGTCGTGCAAGAAGACGTCCTCGCCGTCGGAGCCCTGGCCGAGCGGCTCGTTGAGGAGGTCGACGTCCATCCGCCCCGCCAGCGCGTATGCGACGACGAGCGGTGGCGACGCGAGGTAGTTCGCCTTCACCTCGCCGTGGATGCGCGCCTCGAAGTTCCGGTTGCCCGAAAGGACGGCGCAAACGACGAGATCGCCCTCCGCGACGGCGGCGCTGATCGGCTCCGGCAGCGGCCCGGAGTTGCCGATGCACGTCGTGCAGCCGTAGCCGACGGTGTTGAAGCCGAGCTCGTCGAGGTAGCGGTCCAGTCCGGAGGCGCGGTAGTACTCGCTCACGACCTTCGAGCCCGGCGCGAGCGAGGATTTGACCCAGGGCCGCCGCTCGAGCCCGCGCTCGACCGCCTTCTTCGCGAGCAGGCCGGCTCCGATCATCACGGACGGGTTCGACGTGTTCGTGCACGAGGTGATCGCCGCGATCACGACCGAGCCGTGCTCGAGCGCGTAGTCCTCCCCTTCGACCTCGACCCGTTTCTTCTCGAGCGTCGCCGTCCGCGCCGGGACCTCGTAGGCGTCGGCGACACCATCGCCGGTCGGCGGGTCGCTGGCCGGGAACGAGTCCACGATCTCCTTGTCGTACGTCCCGTTCCCGTACTCGACGCCGAACGTCCCGAGCGAGTCGACGAACGCCTCCTTTGCGCGCGCGAGCGGGACGCGGTCCTGCGGCCGGCGCGGGCCGGCGAGCGAAGGCTCCACGTCGTCGAGGTCGAGCTCGACCACCTGTGAGTACTCCGGATGCTCCTCCGGCCGATGCCAGAGCTGGTTCTCCTTGCAGTACGCCTCGATGAGCGCGACCCGCTCCTCGTCGCGGCCGGTGAGGCGCAGGTACTCGACCGTCACGTCGTCGACGGGGAAGAAGCCGCACGTCGCGCCGTACTCGGGGCTCATGTTCCCGAGGGTCGCGCGGTCGGCAAGAGCAAGTGAGCCGACGCCTGGGCCGAAGTACTCGACGAACTTCCCGACGACGCCCGTGCGCCGCAGGATCTCGGTCACCGTCAGCACGAGGTCGGTCGCCGTCGCCCCCTCGCGCAACGCCCCGCTGAGCCGGAAGCCGACGACTCGCGGCACGAGCATCGAGAGCGCCTCCCCGAGCATCGCGGCCTCGGCCTCGATCCCGCCAACGCCCCAGCCGAGGACGCCGAGCCCGTTGATCATGGTCGTGTGCGAGTCGGTGCCGACGAGCGTGTCGGGGAAGGCGACTCCGTCCCGAACCTCGACCACGCGGGCGAGGTACTCGAGGTTGATCTGGTGCACGATGCCGGTGTTCGGCGGCACGACGCGGAAGTTGTCGAAGGCTCCCTGGCCCCAGCGGAGGAAGGCGTAGCGCTCGCGGTTGCGCTCGAACTCGAGCTCGACGTTCCGCCCGATCGCGAGCCGCGAGGCGAACTCGTCGACCTGAACGGAGTGGTCGATCACGAGCTCGGCGGGGATCTGCGGGTTGATCGCCTTCGGATCGCCGCCCTGCTCGCGCATCGCGTCGCGCATCGCGGCGAGGTCGACGACGGCGGGCACGCCCGTGAAGTCCTGCAGCAGGACGCGCGCCGGATGGAACGAGATCTCGCGCGACGGCTCGTCCTCGGCGACCCAGCTTGCGACCGCCTCGGCCTCCTCCTCGGCGCCGTTGCGGAGGACGTTCTCGAACAGGATCCGGAGCGTGTATGGGAGCCGGGCGGCGCGCTCGTCGAGCCTGTGAAACCGGTAGCTCTGGTCGCCGACGCGTAGCTGTTCCATGCCTTCGATCTTAGAGGCGGTCGATCAACTCCCGGGCTGCGAACTCGGCGAACTCGTCCTGGTTGTCTCCGATCTGGTGGACGTAGACCTGCGTGAACCCCGTCGCCGCGAACTCGCGGAGCTGTTCGAGGTACGGCTCCGGATCCGGGCCGGCCGGAATCGACTTCGCCACATCCTGCACCGTCACGTTGCCCGCGGCTTCCTCGAAGTCGCGTGGCGCCGGGAGCTCCTGCCCACCTGAGCCAGCCAGCGCGAGGTTCGGCCAGAGCCTGTGCGCGCGCTCGTGGCCCGCCTCCTCGTCCTCGTCGTACGCGACGTGCGTCATGCCGATCGTCGGCTTGCCGCGACCGCCCGCCGCCACGAACGTCTCGACGAGCTCCTCGTCGGGCGCGGTCGAGATCAGGCCGTCGCCGATGCGGCCCGCGAGCTCCGCCGCCTGGGGCTTCGAGGCGGCGACGTAGATCTCGGGCGGCTCGTCGGGGAGGGTGTAGAGACGCGCCTCCTCGACCGTGTAGTGGTCGCCGCGGTGCGTCACCTCGTCGCCGCTCCACAGCTTGCGAATCACCTCGATCGCCTCCTCGAGCATCTCGAGCCGTTCCCCCGGCAGCGGCCAGCGCGCGCCGGTTACGTGCTCGTTGAGGTTCTCCCCGGTGCCGACACCGAGGAAGAAGCGGCCGGGCATCATGCACGCCACCGTGGCGGCGGCCTGCGCCACGATCGCCGGATGGATGCGGACGAGCGGGCACGTGACGCCCGTCCCGACGCGGATGTTGTTCGTGGCCTGCGCGATCCCGCCGAGCGTCGACCAGACGAACGGGCTCTCTCCCTGGTCCCCGATCCACGGATGGAAGTGGTCGGAGATCAGCCCGAATGTGAAGCCTGCGCGCTCGGCGACCTGCGCCTGGCGGACGAGCTCGTTCGGCGGATGGTCTTCGGACGAGAGGGCGAAGCCGAGCTCCATGCGAGCGGAAGTACCTGTTCGTCAGGCTGCGAAACGATCACGTCGGGGCCGGGGCTCGCCTGGCCGCGCGGGCCAGCTCCGCCAGGTCGGCGAGCGCCTGCGAAGCCTCCGCGCGGTCACGGTCGCGGAGCGTCGCATGCACGGCCCTGCCGGCCGTGTCCACGTGGACGCTGGCCAGGCGCAGCCGCCGCTGGACCGGTCCGTCCACGTGCCGCAGGCTCTGCACCTTCTCCAGCGGCACCCAGCAGCTGACGCGGCGCAGCCGGCCGCTCGTCGTCGCCACAACGCCGTCGCTGCGACCCCACGCGAGCTTGCGGTAGCGGAGCGGGCTCTTCCACAGCACCCTGCGCGGCGGCGGTGAGAGCTCGCGGGGCCGATCGGGGACGAGCCGGTCGACGAGCTCGAGCGCGAGCTCGCGGTCGCCGACGGGCAACAGCGTTCGCATCTGGCCCCGCTCGGCCTCACCCTCGCCCTTGCCGCGCTGGCGGCCAGCCAGGTCGACCTCGAGGCGGCACCAGCCGAGCGGGCGCCAGAGCCACGGCTCGACCATCCGCACCGCCTGGACGCGCCCCGGCCGGATCACCTCGGCCGTGAGGGCCACGAGGCCGCCGTGAAGGTGGAGCCCATCCGGCCCTTCCGCGACGGTCAGGCGGTACAACTGGTTGAAGCGCCGCCAGACGACGGTCACCGCGCTGATGATCCACACGGCGCCTCCGCTGGCGATCGCGGCCGCGGCATGCGGCGACAGCACGGCGGCGACTACGAGCCCGGTCAGGATCGCCTCGGCGAACAGCCCGACGTCGCTGATCAGGATGGAGACGACAAGACGCCAGGTCTCGACCTGCGCCAACACCCGCTCCTCCGTCTGCTCGCGCTGCTCCGACGCGGCGGCGGGCTCGGCCCCGTCCGAGCGGGCGCCACGCGCAAGCGCCAGCAGCCGGTCTCGCAGCGGCTCGACCTCACGCTCAGGCAGGTAGGCGAGCCGTGCCGTCGCGCCGCTCGCTCCCGCCATCCGCAACCGCAGCTCCGCCACTTGGAACAGCCGCGCCAGGCCCGGACGGATCACGTCGATCGCCTGCACCTGGGACAGCGGAAAGCGAATCGAGCGGCGTCGGAGCAGGCCGGTCTCGATGTGCAGGTCGTCGCCGTCGACCCGCCACCGCGTCACCAGCCAGGAGACGAAACCGGTCGCGACGAGCACCGCGACGATGATCAGCTGCGGCAGGTCAGCGTTCACGTCGCCGCCCCCGAACGCGAGGGGGAGCAAGAGGATCGCGATTGCGATCGTGGCGCGCCCGCCCCGGACGACCGGCGAGAGCGGATGCAGCCGTTGCCACTCTTCGGCGGGCGTCACAGTCCCGCCGCCCGCGCTTCGCCGAGCTCGGCCAGCCGGTCGCGCAGACGCCCCGCCTCTTCCCGGTCGAGACCGGGAATGCGCGCATCCGTCGCCGCCGCGGCCGTGTGCAGCCGGACGCTCGCCAATCCGAACGAGCGCTCCAACGGGCCCGCCGTCACGTCGATGAACTGCATCCGCCCGTAGGGCACCACGGTCAGCCGGGCGAACAGGACGCCGCGCCGCACCAGCAGGTCGGCCTCACGCTCCGCGTATCCCCACGAGCGGTAACGCCTGCCGACAAAGCGGAGGAGCAGGGGGCCCGCCGCTGCAGCGGCCGCAGCTCCTCCAAACGCCGCCACCGACCCCGTCGCGCCGCCGACGGCGACCAGAACGGCGGCAACGAGCAGGCTCGGCACGGCAACCTCCAGGCGCCGCAACCGGAGCAGGCGCCGCGACGGCGATCGCCAGTCGAGCTGCTCCAGCTGCTCCCGGCCGCCGAGCACTACGGCTTCGTGGTCGCCCTCGTCCCCTCGCGCTCGACGCGTCGCCGCTGCGACTCGACGACGTACTTCGGGTCGCGCGCCGACTGGAAACCCGCCTTGAAGACCGCCCAGCGAAGGCACAGCTCGCCGGCGCAGACGAGCGCTCCGCCGACGACCGCTGCCGTCCGGCTCTGCCGTCCCTTCCGAGCGAGCAGGACGGCGCCCGCGGTCGCGAGACCCTTCGCCGTCCAGGTGAGCTTGCCGGCCGCGCCCTGGTGATACACCTCGCCGACCTGGCCGAGCCGCGTCTCCATCGCCTGCATCAGGCCCCCCTCGGCGAGGACGCCCGCAACCGCGAGCCGCCGGGCCGGTCCGGCATCGCGCGGGTCGAGGAACAGACAGGCTGCGGCGCCGGCGCTCGCGGCCGCGCTCGCACCGAAGATCCACGGCAGCTCGTGACGGCCGTCGTGCCAGACGGGAATCGCCGTGTCCGCGATCAGTACGCCGGTGTACGTGGCGAGCGGCGGCCCGGCGAGGGCGGCGACGCTCGAGGCTGCGATCCGGAGGCGCTTCAGCCGGCCGAGGAGCTCCAGGAGCGCCGCGGTAGTCGAGCCGCCTCCGCTGACGAGCAGCACCCAGGAGCCGAGGTTCATAGGCGACGTCACCTTGACGACGCGGAGCATGTGATGGAACCGCTCGGGCCGTCCCAGGTCCGAGATGAGCAGCGCGGGGGAGACGAGGTCGGCGACGGCGCCGAGGTAGAGCGCCGTCCGGGCGAGCTTCTCGTTTCCCGCCAGCCTGGCTCCCGAGCTGAGCACCGCGGAGGCGCCGGCGAGCCCGCCGGCGAAGAAGTACGCCGGGATCTCCCAGGTCCAGACCGGCTCCTTGACGATCGGCCGGCCGTAGTACGAGCGCATCTCGGTGCCGGTGACGGTGACGGAGCTCACGATCGGCCTCCGACGAACGCCGCCGCGACGCCCACGACGAGCGCTCCCGCCGCGGCGAGCATGTTCGTCCACATCTCCGGCAGGTCGCGAGTCGCCGCGACCGGGTCCGGCGGCAGTCCGTAGACCTCGGGGTCATCGAGCAGGAGGAAGAACGCGCCGAAGCCGCCGACGCCGTCCTCCGGGTCGCGGCCGTAGAGCTGAGCGCCGTTCCAGCCCTCGACCGAGAGCTTCGCGAGCCGCGCGTCGGCGCGCTCGCGCAGCTCGTCCAGCGGGCCGAACTGGATCGACTGCGTGGGGCACGCCTTCGCGCACGCAGGCTCGTGGCCGCCCTTGAGCCGGTCGTAGCAGAGCGTGCACTT
>JBJMKG010000041.1:0-120999 GCA_045805945.1 Gaiellaceae bacterium | reverse complement strand
GCGTGACGACGTACAACGGCACGCTCTCCTTCACGGCGAAGCCGGCGACGGTCACGGCGTACAACAAGTCGAAGACGTACGGGGACGTCAATCCGGGCCTGAGCGCCACCGTCACCGGCACCGTCAACGGCGACATGCTCAACTACACCCTGGCCACCACGGCCGGCCAATACTCCAACGTCGGCAGCTACCCGATCACCGTCACCCTCGGCAGCAACCTCAACTACAACGTCACGCCCACGAACGGAACCCTCGCGGTGACGGCAAAGGCAGCCACGGTCACCGCCGACAACAAGTCGAAGACCTACGGCGACGCGAACCCGGGCCTCAGCGCCACCGTCAGCGGCACCGTCAACGGCGACACCCTCGACTACACGCTCGCCACCACGGCCGGCCAATACTCCAGCGTCGGCACCTACCCGATCACGGTCAACCTCGGCAGCAACCCCAACTACAGCGTCACGCCCACGAACGGGACGCTGATCGTTACGCCGCGGCCGGCCACGGTTACGGCAGAAAACAAGAGCAAAACCTACGGCGACGTAAACCCGGGCCTGACCGCCACCGTCACCGGCACCGTCAACGGCGACACCCTCACCTACAGCCTCGCCACCACCGCGACCCAATACTCGAACGTCGGCAGCTACCCGATCACCGTGTCTTCGGGCCCCAACCCGAACTACAGCGTGACCACGTACAACGGCACGCTCACCATCAACCCGAAGCCGGCGACCGTCACGGCGAACAACAAGACGAAGACGTACGGGGACGTCAATCCGGCCCTGAGCGCCACCGTCACCGGCACCGTCAACGGCGACATGCTCAACTACACCCTGGCCACCACGGCCGGCCAATACTCCAACGTCGGCAGCTACCCGATCACCGTCACCCTCGGCAGCAACCTCAACTACAACGTCACGCCCACGAACGGAACCCTCACGGTGACGGCAAAGGCAGCCACGGTCACCGCCGACAACAAGTCGAAGACCTACGGCGACGTCAACCCGACCCTGACGGCAACCGTGACCGGAACCGTCAACGGCGACCTCCTCAACTACAGCCTCGCCACCACCGCGACCCAATACTCGAGCGTCGGCACCTACCCGATCACGGTCACCGTCGGCAGCAACCCCAACTACAACGTGACCAAGACCGACGGCACGCTCACCATCGGCAAGAAGACGGCCACGGTCACCGCTGAGAACAAGTCACGGCAGTACAGCGACCCGAACCCGGCGCTGACTGCAACCGTCGCGGGTACGGTGAACGGCGACACGCTCAACTACAGCCTCGCCACCACTGCGACCGTGTCCTCCGGCGTCGGCACGTATCCGATCACGGTCACCGTAGGCACCAACGCGAACTACAGCGTGACGAAGACGGACGGGACGCTGAGCATCTTCCAGGAGGATGCGAATGCCACCTATACCGGTCCAATGTTGGCGTTCGCCGCCTCGACGACCGCGACGAGCGTCACGGTGCCGCTGCGGGCGACGATTCAGGACTTCGCGGACGGCAATCCCGGGAACATCCTGACCGCGAAGGTCGCCTTCGTGAACCGCGACTCGAACAATGCGGTTCTCTGTAACGCGACGCTAGCGCTGATCGACCTGTCGGATTCGACCGTCGCCACCGCCACCTGCAACGCGACGATCCAGCTCAGCAACCAATCGAGCCAGTCGCTCAACCTCGGTATCCAGGTCGGACCGGCGAACGGCACTCCGAACACGACCAGTGGCGACGGCAACTACATCCGCAACAACAGCGCGGACGACGCCATCCTCACCGTGTCGCTACCGCTGACGAGCCAGTTCATCACCGGCGGCGGCTACCTCGTCCTGAGCAGCTCCACGGCTGGCATCAAGGCCGGAGACGTGGGTACGAAGAACAACTTCGGCTTCAACGTCAAGTACAACAAGTCGGGCACCAATCTGCAGGGGCGGGTGAACACGATCATCCGCCGGACCGAGAGCGGCGTCCTGCGCCTGTTCCAGGTGAAGGTGAACAACCTCGGCACACTGGGAGTCCAGTACTGGAACAACAGCACTAACACCTGGGGCGCTGCACCTGGTGGAACCTGCACCTACAACGCAACGCTGACCTGTCCGATCAAGGCGTCATTCACCGGATCGGCCAACCTCCAGGACGTCACGAACCCGTTCAACATCATCTCTCTCGGCGGCAACGCAACCCTCCAGCTCGACATGATCGACTACGGCGAGCCCGGATCGACTGGACCCGGCCCCGATAAGTTCGCGCTCACCGTCTGGAACTCGAGCAACCAGCTCTGGTACTCCAGCTCGTGGAACGGGACGGTGTCTAACCTGCAACTCCTCGATGGAGGCAACCTTGTCGCTCACTAGGACCGCGCACGCCATTCGCTTCGTCCTGGCGCGAGATGTTCCGTGGTCGACGAACCGCCGGCGGTTGGCCCGGCGCCTCGCGGCCGCAGGGATGGTGGCCGTCGCCGCCGGATCGATTCTTGCCACCGCTCGCGTGAGTGACGCGGCGACGACCGCTGCCACGTCGACCAGCTACACGTTCAACGCCACTCTGGACGCCAAGAATGAAGTGCCGAGGCCCAGGGATGCGGTTCACGCGACAGGCTCGCTCACGGGGAAGCTGATACTGGCTGGCAAGAAGAGCAGCTTCACGTGGCGGCTGAAGGCCACCGGTCTGAGTGGACACATTCGGTCCGCCTATCTCGCGCTGGGCAAGCCGGCCCACCGGGGGATCACGATCCTGCCGCTCTGCAACAGGTGCCGCGCGACGGCTCATGGCGCCTACATCGGTTCGTACGTGGCCAAGTCAACCTTCATCAGACCCTTCCGGGGCGGCGGGATGTACGTGAACGTGACTACCAAACTGAATCCCAAGGGCGAGATCCGCGGGCAGATCAAGGCTGTCGCGCGCTACTAGCGCCTGGATGGATCTGGTCTGAGGAGGGGAGCGCTACCGGCGCCGCCCTCCTCGTCTTGACTCGACTGCCGGACGGTGCCGGCCAGCCATTCGGCCGACGCGGATCCGCGCGCCACGAACGACGCTAAGCACATGACGATGCGCCTCGTCAGGAGTCGCCGCGAGAGCCAGTTCCTGCGCTTCTGCCTCGTCGGCGCCTCCGGCTATGCGGTCAACCTCGCCGTCTACGCGGGGTTGCTCGCCGGCGGGCTCCACTACGTGGCTGCCGCCACCGTCTCGTTCCTCGTCGCGGCCGCCAGCAACTACGCCTGGAATCGCACCTGGACGTTCCGGACCTCGGGCGCGCCGCTCCTCGGACAGGGCGCCCGCGCGCTGCTCGTCTCCGGACTCTCGCTGGGCGCGAACCAGGTGTTCCTGCTCGCGCTCGTCGCTGCCGGTGCCGGGCATCTCGCCGGCCAGGCAGTCGCGATCCTGCTCGTGACGCCGTTCAGCTTCACGGCGAACAAGCTGTGGGCTTTCGCCGAGGCCGGCCGCGCCGTCGAGCCCGAAGCGGTCCGTGTGACCGCCGCACGATCCGACCGCTAGACCGCTCGCGGAAGAGCGCGACCTCGACGGACATCCGAAGACCGTGCGGGAGGCGGCCTTCGCCGCCTCCCGCTTTCGCCAACACCGTTCTGTCCTGCGCTAGTGGCGGCTCAGCAGCCGCCTCCCGCGTTGTAGTTCAAAAGGACGCCCTTGAGCGCGAGCGCCTCGTTCCGCTGCGCAACCGTCAGGCCGTGGTAGTTGCCGGTCGGACCGGTATAGGTGATCCCGGCGACGCCGTCCACCGTGAGACCCGCGAGCCAGCCGCTGGCGTCGTTGGTGCCATCGTGCGCCGTGGCAATGCAGGAGTCCGAGCCGTGTGCGACGTTCAGCTCCGCCGCCAGGAGCTGGGCGGCGAGACAGCTGACCGCGTTCTGGGAGCTGCTCGACGCCTGAGCGCATTTATTGGCCGAGAACACGGAAGCCGCCAGCTGGAACGTGCTGACCGAGTAGTTCCCCAGGGACTGCGGCAGGTATTGATTCGTCCATGGTCCCGTCAGACTGCAGCCGGTGCCGCTGGGCAGGGGGGTGCAGCCGGGCGTCCCGTTCGGCGCCAGATGCCTCATCCAGTAGCCGATCAGCTGCGGTGCGTTGCCTGTGCACACTGAGACGTACGTCTCGGCCGAGCCGGTGTGTTGAGGCGTCGAGTTGTCTGCGAACTCGGCCTCATTCTCGTACTTGATGCAGGTACCGGACGGAGACGCGTTCAGCGTGCGGGTGTACTTGATCGTCCAGGTCGGTGGGTGATACACCACGGTGAAGTTCGGGAGCGTGACGAGGCTCGTGTCAGCGGTCCCGGTGTCTGAGCAATACGTCCCCAGCGGATCCGGCGTGCCGCCGTTGAACTCGTCGGTCGCGGTTGCGCAGTTGTCGCTGACACTCGTCGTGAAGACAACCGGAACGGAATACGACGCTTGCCCGGCCGGCAGGTGCGAGCCGTCGCTCAGGTCCTGACCATTCCACGTCATCGTAACCGTGTTGTGGGTGTTCGGATAGTCGGCCGGGTAGCCGGTGAGGCTGCACGAGTACGGGAAGTCCTGGAATCCGTTGGCCGGAATCGTCAGGCTTGGATCGCCGGTCGTGTCGATCGTGCAGTTGGTCCCGTCCGACAGCTGATCGCTGAGGGTGGCGAGCGTGATGTCCCCGCCGGCGTTGTTGTACGCCGTGATGATGCCGCTCAGGTCGCCGATCGTGGTCGTCCCCACGCCCTTGAGCTTCACGGTGTAGTGGAACGTGGCCGTTCCACCCGGAGGCGTGTCGATCTCGTTCGTGTTCACGTTCTTGGTGATCGTCCAGGCGAACTCGGTGTCCGCATCTTGCCCGGCGGTCTTCGAGACGGTGGGCCCGGGGGCAGGAGGCGGACCTCCCTCGTTACAGCCGGAGATCGTCAGGATTGGGTCCTTACCCAGCGTGCCGGTATAGGTCAGGCTCGCCGACTGCGGCGGGAACTCCCCGACGATTGTCTCCGTGTCGTGCCAGTTCTGGCCGTTACCGGGATTTGTCCAGTCTCCCGTGTAGGTGACGGTGGTGCCGTCCGACCAGGTGATCGTGAGGCTCGTGGGAACCGCGTCGCTGTGGGGGTTGAAGATCCAAAGGATCGTCCCTGTCGTCCCCGGAGCACAGGCATCTTGGCCGTTGACGCCGTTCCAGTTGAACGTGCCTCCGCTTGCCAGCGATGTGCCGGCGAAAACGATTGCGAGCGCCGCGAAGACGGCTGTCATCGTAGCGAGACCCGCAACCTTGTGCGGCGGGCCGAGCCTTCTCCGTCGGTGGAAGTCGAATGCTCTCATTTGAGGTTGTCTCCCCTCCCCGCAGATTGACGCTGAGCGTGGGCACGCTCGGTGGTCCGCAGCCGCCTGCGAACAACCTCAGCGTCGCGCGCGAGCGGGCTCGTTACAAGGGCAACGGCAGGCGTTAGGCGCTGAGGGTTCGCAGCGCTTTCGGGGCCGCACAAACCTGCCATGGAGGTCCTGGCTCACCCGGGTGAGGGGTTGGAGATTCCCCAGCGGAAGTCGATGAAGCAGCCGCGGGCACTCCGCTCGCACTCCAGCAGCCGCAATCGGGGGTCGGAAAGGAGCCGAGATGAAGCAGTTCATGCTCAAGCAGAACCTGCTGAAGCAGCTCATCCCGGTCGCCATTGTCGCTACCGTCGCTGCCGTCCTACTCGCCACTCCGGCGTTCGCCGCCAAGCACCAATCAGCGTGGGTCGCGGTCAACTCGACCGCCGGAGCAGCGGGCACCAATCTCGTTGCGGGAGACAACCTCGTGTTCTCGGGCTGCGGCTACGCCGCGTCCTCGGACGTCTCCGTCGTTGTCAACAGCCCATACGCCATCTCCTTCACAGGAGCCTCGACAGACAGCACCGGCTGTTTCTCGACGAGCGGCTGGGGCTATACGGCTCTCATGGCGGGGTCGTACACCGTCAACATCTACCAGTCGAGCGATCACCACAATCCGTCTGCCTCGTCGACCGTCAGCGTCAGCTAGCTAGACAAGTGCAGCACGGCTAAATCGGAGAGGGGCGGTTTCCCGCCCCTCTCCGTGGTTCAGCGCATTCCCTAGTTGGTGATGGTCAGGTCGCTCGACTCGCAATGGCTCGAGCCGCTCACGTTCGAGTCGGTGCTGACGAACTTCACCAGCCACGACACCGATGCGCTCGCACTGACCTTGAACGTCTGGTTGTTCGAAGTGACGGTCCGGTCGGCCAGGGAGGTGGCGCCGCTCAGCGTCTTGGTATAGAGCTGACCGCTGACCTCGTGGCCGGCCTGGCAGGTCCCGCCCGTGTACAGCTGGACAGAGAGCGTGCCGTTCAGCGGTGCGCCGTTGGCCGCCGCAACGGTACCGGAGTCGTTCGGCAGCCAGTTCTGCTGCGACGTCGACCCGGTGCTGTCGGTGACGGTGAAGCACTCGCCGCTCGATGCGTCGCTGGAGCCCGTGTAGAAGGCCCCGTTCGGCGGACCCGGCGTGTACACGGCGCGGAAGCACCACGTGCCGGTCTTGTTCGCCGTGATCGCAGCCGAGGTGGCCGACGCGGACGGCGGCGTCGACTGCGGGTCGGTCGGCACCAGGGTTACGGCGCTTCCGACTGCCGATCCGCCCGTCGGGCAGGCGCCGCCGGTCGTCTGGCTCGGGTCGCATACGGAGAAGCTGACCGTGCCAGACGGGTAGTCGTCGCCGCTCGCCAAGGCCGACACGAGAGCGGTGTCGGTTACCGACGAGCCGAACGCGACGTTGCCTCCGTGGCCGGGCGACGGCGTGGTCACGGTCGTCGTCCCGATCTGGAGGACGTGGAAGCACTCGTTCGTCGCGCCGTCGTGCGTCACCGCCGGGTAGTGGGTGTCTCCGCCCCACTCGGCGCGGAAGCAGTAGAACCCAGGCGCGAGCCCGGCCCCGGTGTTCACGTTCGGCGAGTCAGCGCTCGCCGTGATCCCGGAACCGCTGAGCGCACCCGAACCTTCGTCGGCTCCGCCGGAGGCGCAGCCCGTCCCGCTTGCCAGCGGCCCGCAGAGGAAGAACTCGACGTTCCCGGACGGCGTCGAGCCGTCGTTCGCGTCCCCTGTGACGGTCGCGGTGTCATGGACGGCCGTGCCAGGCGGCACAGCCGTGCCGCTGGTTGACTCCTGGGTCACCATCGAGTCGGTGTTCTGGTGGTTGACGTAGGTGCAGGTCACGATCTCGTTGGCGTCGAGGCCGATGGTGGCCACCTTGCCGGACGTGCTCGTGTTGGCACCGCCGCCTGTGCAGGAGAGGCTGCCGAACGAGAACCCGTTCGGATTCGCGCCCTCGGTGACGGAGTACGACCCCGGCTGGAGCTTCGGTACGTCGTTCGTGTTGCCAGCCGAGTCGCCGCCGGCGGAATTGCCCGTGTCGTTCAGGTTGAACGATGCGGGATACCCCGAACCTGATGGTGATGTAGTCGTGTAGCCGAACGACTGGTTCACCCCGCGCGGGTCAGTGTGCTTCTTGATGATGATCTCGCCGCAGTTAGACAGGTTGACCGGGATCGGGGCGATGAAGTCCTTGATCTCGGACGTGAACGACGTCGAGGAGCGGGACTTCACGTAGATGTCGGAGAAGCTCTCGCACGACCCCGACGGGATGATCCCCGCACAGGTCATGTTGATTGCTGCCTCACCGAACTGCTGGGCCGGGCGGCTGACCGGCGTGAGGCCACCGAGGTTCTCGGAGATGGTGACCGAGTTCGTCGCGCCCTCTGAACACCCGGACGCGATCGTTCCGTCGGAGACCCAGCTCGAGGTGCCCCAATGGTACTTGGTCAGGGTCGGGGTGTTCGAGCCGCCCGAGAAGGCGTAGTTGATCAGAAGGTCCCCGGCGGTCCGGTTGAGCACCTTTGCTCCCGGAGTCGTCAGGTCGGGCTGCGCCGCCTGGTTCAACTCGAAGTCGAAGTTGACTGTCCCGGACTGGTTCTCGCGCGCCCAGGCGAGGTACATGTACGTATCGCCGCCGATAATCTCGCTCGAAACGGCGAACCGGCCAAGGTCGGCCTTGGAGTTCGGGATCGAGCCGGAGACAACCGTGGTGTTCACGTTGTCTTCCTTTGCGCCCTGGCCGAACGAGTTGTCGCCCGTGCCCGTCGGCAGGTCCTGCCCGACGTGCAGGTTGGGCGCGTTGTCCCAGTCGTGGTGCCCCGACGTGTTGACGACGAGGTTGCCGTCGTTGCCCTCGAAGTTGCTGGCGCCGATGGTCGCGCCTGCCCCAACGATGAAGAACGCCGCAACGGCGAGCGCCGCGATGGTTGTGCATAGGAAGAGCCAGCGTCTGCGCCGGCTTCCTGTCGGCCCTATCACTTTCCTTGCCATGGATGAAGTCTCTCCTCCCGCAGTTGGGGCGACGGAGCAGCCGCATCGCTTCGACCCGTCGCCGTCCACAGCCTGTGGACAACCAGGAGCGTCCCGCGTAATTCGTTCCACTACAAGGGGCCAACTGCAGCCGCGCGCTTGGGGTTCGCAGCGCCCCGGTCCGACGCGCGGCCCGAACTCCCTAGCTTGCGGTGGTGCTGCGGAACATCTCCACGGCCTCTCGCCGGTCCGAGACGCCGAGCTTCTGCACGATCATGGAAATGTGGGCGCGCACGCCGCTCGGCTTGAGCTGCAGGCGCCTCGAGATCTCGCGCGTCGAGAGACCCTCGGCCAGAGCAGCGAGCACGTCCCATTCCCGGCTCGTCAGCCGCGGCCCCGGACTCGTCGCCACCGCAGTGGTCCGGAATCGAGGCTCGTTGGAATGGAACTGCCTGACCATCCGCGCGACGAGGCCACGTGAGATCGCGGCATCGCCGTCGGCCACGTCGCGCAGCGCGCCCGGCAGGATCCGGAGGTCGACGTCCTTGAGGAGGTAGCCGACGGCACCCGCGCGCAGGGCGGCGAAGAGATCCGCGTCCTCGTCGGACACCGTGAGCATCACGATCTTCGTCGTCGGCAGGCGCGCCGCGATCTCCCAGGCGGCGGCCAGTCCCCCGCCCGGCATGCGGATGTCGAGCAGGCAGATGTCGGGTCTCGTCTCGAGCGCCAGCTGCACGGCGTGGGCGGCGTCCGCCGCCTCCGCGCACACCGTGAGGCCACCCCCGGTGAGCGCCCGCCGAACGTCGTCGCGGGTCGGTGCGTGGTCGTCGGCGATGAGGACGCGAACCTGCGGCACCGGGAGCTGCTGGATGTGGGCGAAGACGCTCACAGCTCGAGCTCCACCCGGGTTCCCGCGCCGCGGCGGGAGTCGATGCGCAGCTTTCCTCCGAGCGCCTCCGCGCGGTCCTTCATCGTGACCAGGCCGAAGCCGCGCCGCGGCTGCTCGTCGTCGAAGCCTTCGCCGTCGTCGACGATCTCGAGCCGCATCCCCGCATCGAGGCGCTCGAGGTAGAGGCGCAACACGTCGGCGCCGCTGTGGCGCGCCGCGTTCGCCACCGCCTCGGACGCGATCCGCACCACGGCCTCCCTCTCCTGCGGCGACAGCGCGATGCCGCTCGCCAGCTCCATGTCGACGGCCGCGCCGTAGCGGCGCGCGGCGTCCTGCGCCGCCTCGGCGAGTGCCTGCTCGAGCGGCTCGTTGCCCTTCGCGGCGAGCGCGCCGACCAGCCGGCGCGACTCGTCCTGCGCGCGGGCGACACCGCGGAGGATCCGCTCGACGAGCTGAGGCTCCGCGCCGTGTTCCTGCAGGAGCCGGACGTTCCGACCGATGAAGGCGATCTCCTGGGCGAGCCCGTCGTGCACGTCGCGGGCGAGCCGGCGGCGCTCCTCGAGCGACGCGGCTCCGACGACGCTCGTCCAGTACGAGGCGATCTCGCGCGCGGCCCCGATCAGCAGGGCGAGGTAGAAGCCGAGCCGGAACCCGTCGGCGCTGTAGACCCAGTCCGCATGGATTCCCGGATGGAAGAAGTAGTTGACGCCGCCCGCCCCGGAGAGGATGCACCCGATCGCGAGCCAGCCGCTGAGCTCGTCGTCGGTGAGGCGATGGCGCCGCGTGAAGCCGAGTGCCGCGAGGATGTAGAGCAGCGCCAGGGCGAGCTGCCAGGTACCGACCATGCCCGGATGCGTTGCGCCGGTCAGCGACGATTCGATCCCGCGCGGCACGAGGCCGCGGTAGACGACCATCGGCGCCGTCCCGGCGATCGCGAGCACGATCGTGCTGCAGTAGATCGCGAGCGGCCAGCGCGGGCCCCCGGCGAGCCGCCGCCGCGGGAGCAGTGCCGCGACGCCGATCAGCAGCGCTGCGAGCGTGGCCGTGAAGAGCATGCTCCACACCGACGCGCGGTTCGACCGGAGGTCGAAGACGGCCGGCAGGGCGGCGAAAGCGAAGTTCGAGACCGCGAGCAGCGAGAGGCCCGCCGAGAGGATCAGCTCGTCGATGAAGCCCGTCCGCCGGAAGCGCCCGAGCAGGAGGAATGCCGCGGCGAAGGCGGTGATCGCAGCCGTCGTCTCGAGCGCGACGTGGAGCGCAGGAGCCTGGTAGACGAAGTTCAGCCGCGCAACGAGCGCGAGCGCGGTGGTCGCAGCGGCGGATGCCACCGCACACGCGTACGACAACCTTCGCAGTCGCAGTACCACGGACTTACTTGACGCGTTCCTATCGGTTTCAGGGAGGGCCTTTCGGCTGGACCCGGCTGCCCTTTCGGCTACGGAGGAGCGGAATCGCGGCCGATACGACGAACTGGGACTTTCACCCATGAACAGCTTCCCCCAGCTTGCACCTGACGAGCCGCTCTCGCCCGAGCTCGTGCTCGTCCTGCCGCCGGAGCTCCGCGCCCAAGCGCTCGCGGCTCTGGGCCTTCCGGTCTGGCCGACGCCCCGGCCGCGAACCCACGTTCCCGCGCCTCCCGCCGCCGTTCGCGAGCCCTTCACCCGAACGCTGGTCGAGGTCCTCGCGGGCCGCGCCGTGCAGTTCGTCCTGATCTTCGTCGCCGTCACGGCCGTGACCCTCGCGATGTCGCTCGTCGCGCACGCGGTCCGGTGATGGGACGGCCAGTCCTTCCGGCGGCGCGGACCGGTCGTTCGGGCCGGTCGTCGGCTCGCGGCTGCAGCTACAGAGAAGAGGTATGGAAGCCCGCTTGACCCCGCGGCGCCTCCTGTGCGCCGCAGCGCTCGCGGCCCTGGTCTCGGTGACGAGCGCCTGCGGCGGTGGCGGCGACGCGCAGGCCGCGGCGAACGAGCCACCGCTCTCGAACTACACGGGCTCCGGCCTCAGCTTCAGCTATCCGGCGGCGTGGACGGCGAACAAGCCGATCCTCCCTGCCGGGGTTCTCCACTTCCATCCGCTCGTGTACCTCAGCACCCAGGCGGTGCACGCGCCCTGCACGACCCACGGGAACGAGACGTCCTGCGACTTGCCCGTACGGCACCTGCAGCCCGGCGGCGTGCTCGCCAGTTGGGCGTCACCCTACCTCGGCCCGCTGAGCAGGACGCCGCGCGGAAAGCGGATCGAGGTCGGCGGCCGCCCCGCCTGGCGCACCGAAGGGGCGGGCGGAGACTGTCGCCGGATCGGTGCCGACCGGACGATCGAGGTCGAGGTCGAGCTGCCCAACGACGGCTTCGTCTCCCTCACCGCGTGCCTGCGTGGGCCAAGCCTCGCGCAAGCCGAGCAGAGCGTCGACGCCCTGCTCGCGTCGACGAAGTTCCTCTCGCAGTAGCTCGGGCGCAAGGTCCTGTTCGGTCCAGCCTTTGGTAGGGGCTGGAACATCGCACAGGTGTCGAAACCGTAACCAGACGCGGACAATGCACGGCATCCACAGACGGTGAGGCCTCCTCGGGCCCCGCGGTCAGGACGTCTCACTCGAACTCGATGCCGTGCACGGCCCGCGCCGGGCTCCTAGGTCGGCATTGCCGGGGGCTGGGACGGATCGCCTGCGTCATCGCCCGAGACCGGCGCCGCTCCTGCAGGCGAGTCGGCGAGCTTCTCGTTGAGCCCGCGAACCTTCGCGGCCCCTGCCTCGAGCTTCGCGTGCGAGATCTCGCCCGACTCGAGCAGCTCAAACGTAGTCTTTCCGAGTTCGTTGTAAGCCTGGGTCAACTCGCGCTTCTGCTGGACGTCTTCGACGCCTTCTTTCGCCTTGGCCGCAGCCTGCTCGGCCGCCTGCTTCGCCTTGTTGAAGAAGCTCATCGCTCCTTACCTCCTATTCGATGATCTTGCCGAGGAGACCCGCCACACCGGACTCGCCCTGGCCGCCGCCGGCCGCGGCGAGCACGCGCCGCGCGGTGCGGGTGAACGGCAGGGTCTGCAGCGTCACATGCCCCGGCCCGGTGATGTGGACGAGGAAGAGACCCTCGCCGCCGAACAGGCTCTTCGCGACGCCGCCCTGAAGCTTCACCTCGTACTTGACGGTCGGCTCGATCATCACCATGCAGCCGGTGTCGACGATCAGCCGCTGGCCCGCGGCGAGGTCGAAGTCGAGGAAGTCGCCACCACCGTGCAGCCAGACGGTGCCCCTCCCCTTCAGCCGCTGGAGGAAGAACCCCTCGCCCCCGCCGTGAAAGCCCATGCCGAGCTTCTGCGCGAACGCGCTCTCGATCTCGACCTCCCCGAAATGGCCGAGGTACGCGTGCTTCTCGCAGATGATCTCGCCGTCGAGCTCGTGTTGACGGATCGAACCGGGGAATGGCCCCGTGATCCCGACCGAGCCCGCACCATTCGCCTTGTAGTGGGTCACAAAGAGGCTCTCGCCGGCGAGCAGCTTTCGCTTGAGCCCGCCCCCGAAGCCGCCGGGCATCTCCACTTCCATCGAGATGTCACCGGACACGAACGTCATCGCTCCCGCCTCGGAGGTCAGCTCCTCGCCCGCCAGCAGCGACACGACGACCGCGGGTGCCTGCCCCTCGCGAATCTGCGCCTCCATGTGCCGATCCTATGCTCCCGTCATGCCTGACGCGATCGTCGTGGGCGCAGGGCCGAACGGGCTCGCCGCAGGGATCGTGCTGGCGAGGGCGGGGCTCTCGGTGCGTGTCCTCGAGGCCGCCGAAAGCGTCGGTGGCGGCGCGCGCTCGGCGGAGCTGACGCTGCCGGGGTTCGTGCACGACGTGTGCTCCGCGATCCATCCGCTCGGAGTCGCGTCGCCGTTCTTTCGCACGCTGCCGCTCGCGCAGCACGGCGTGGAGTGGGTCGAGCCGCCGGCGGCGCTCGCCCATCCCTTCGACGACGGCCCGGCGGTCCTGCTCGAACGCGGACCGCAGGCGACCGTGCATGCTCTCGGCGAGGACGAGGAGCGCTGGCGGCGCCTCTTCGCGCCGCTCGCGCGTGCTGCCGATCCGCTGCTCGACGACGTCCTCGCGCCGCCGCACGTGCCCGCGCATCCGCTCGCCCTCGCCCGCTTCGGAGCTCGCGCCCTGCTCCCGGCGGCGGCGGTGGCCCGGCTCTCGTTCCAGGGGACGAGAGCGCGCGCCCTCTTCGCCGGGCTCGCCGCACACTCGATGCTCCCGCTCGAGCGTCCGCCCAGCGCCGCCTTCGGCCTCGTGCTCGGGCTGCTCGGTCACGCCGTCGGCTGGCCGTTCCCGCGCGGCGGCTCGCAGGCGATCGCCGACGGCCTCGCCTCGTACCTGCGCTCCCTCGACGGCGAGATCGAGACGGGACGGCGGGTGGAGTCGCTCGCCGAACTCGGCGGGACGCGCCTCGTCCTGCTCGACCTGACGCCGCGCGGCCTGCTCGCGCTGGCGGGCGGCCGGCTACCCGCCCGGTACCGGCGGCGGCTCGAGCGCTACCGCTACGGGCCCGGGGTGTTCAAGCTCGACTGGGCGCTCGACGGGCCGATCCCGTGGCGGGCCGCGGAGTGCGCGAGCGCCGCGACCGTCCACCTGGGTGCGACCCTCGAGGAGATCGCGGCCTCCGAGGCTGCGCCCGCACGCGGCAGGATCTCGGAGCGGCCCTACGTGCTGCTCGCCCAGCCGAGCCTCTTCGATCCGACGCGCGCGCCTGCGAACCGGCACACCGCCTGGGCGTACTGCCACGTCCCGAACGGCTCGACCGCCGACATGACGGACACGATCGAGCGGCAGGTCGAGCGCTTCGCGCCCGGTTTCCGAGAGCGCATCCTCGCCAGGTCGGCGCTCGCCCCGGCGGACCTCGAGCGCCACAACCCGAACAACGTGGGCGGCGACATCAACGGCGGCGCCGCCGACCTGCGCCAGCTGCTCACGCGGCCCGTCGCGCGCTGGTCGCCGTACGGCACGCCGCTGCCGGGTGTCTTCCTCTGCTCCTCCTCGACCCCGCCGGGAGGGGGCGTGCACGGGATGTGCGGTTACCACGCGGCGAGGGCCGCCCTCCGCTCCCTCGACGATCGCAGGTAGTTCGCACCACGACGCGCGTTCAGCCGCGAGCTTGTGCCTGCCGATACAGGCGCCATGGCAGCACCCACCACCGCTGAGCTTCGCGAGGAGCTTGCCCGCCTCGAAGCCGAGGAGAAGTTGGTGTCGGCCGCGCGTCGTCGCCTCCACGACCAGATCGACCGCGGCTTCGGCTCGGAGACGAGCCACGCACGCGAGCGGGAGATCTCGGACGAGCGGAAACGCCTCCACCGGCGCATCGACGAGCTGCGAGAGACGCTCGGCACGGAACAGGCCGTCTAGTTCCGATCCACTGGCGCCGTAGCGCGGCGCCGCCCGGGTACTCTCCATCGCAAGCTGCCGGGCCGGCGTCCGGCGTAAAGTTGCCCCCGATGGACTCGACCGTCAGCCTCCCCGCCGACGCCGTTCGCGACGTGCCTCCGCAGAGCGAGAAGATCGCGCGGCTGCTACGCGAGATCGAGGCGCTGATCGCAGACGACGAGGCCGCGGACCGCCAGGTGTCGGGCGGCTGGCGGACGTTCGCGGACATCCTCGTCGCCGCGCACACGCACACGTGGGACGCGTACAGCGTCGACCTCTCTGCCGACGCCGAGAGCTTCCGCCGGCTGTCCCGCCGGCAGCAGGCGGCCGTGAAGCGGATCTTCGGGACGATCTACCGCGCGGAGTCGGTCGTCGACGACTGGATGGACCGGATCGTCGCGGCGCTGCCGCAGGAGCCGGAGTACGAGTCGATGCGCGCTGCGCTCCTGACGCAGGAGCACGACGAGCGGATGCACCGCGGCAGCCTGCTCAGGGTGGCGACCGAGGTGCTCGGGATCGAAGCTTCCGACGCCGACCGGGTGGCGCGGAAGTACAACAACTTCGTCGCCGAGATTCTCTTCGACCGGTTCGAGGACGAGATGCGACAGCTGCTCCGGCCGAACCGGCCGGTCGAGGACGTCTACACGGCGATCTTCATCTACGGCGTGATCAGCGAGGACGTCGTGGCGAACAGCGACGTCGTGATCCGCCGCGACAAGGGCCGCGGCCTCTACGACACGTACGACCTGCCGGGGATGAAGGAGGGGCAGACGAACGTCCGGCGCGACGAGGGACGCCACGTTCGCATCGCCGTCCTGGCCACGCATCGGTTCCTCGAGGAATTCGAGGGCGCCGCCGAGCGGCTCCTCGGCATCTGCAACGACTACATGGACCTCGCCGACCGGATGGTGCGGCGGGCGAAGGCGTCCCGCGGCCTGATCGACGCGCACCTCGCCGAGTCGTACGGGCCCGACGTCGACTCGCTCTACTACTACGTGATGAACATGAAGCGCCTGGCCGTCCGGCTCGACGAGCTCGGGCTGCGCGAGGGCGTGCTCGAGGTGAAGCGCCGCGTCGACGCGGCGATCGCCGAGCTGAGCGGCGCGGACGGCGAGCCGATCGTCGAGACGCCCGGCCGCCTGCTGCGGCTCGTCGGGCCGAAGGTGCTCCGGCTCGCGGGCGCGTCGCGCCTAGCTGGCTAGCTCCAGCACGCGTTCGTAGCAGGCCACGAGCCGGCGGGCGAGCAGCGGCCACGCGTACTCGCTCGCGGCACGTTCGCGCGCGGCGCGACCGCGCTCGAGCCGTGCGGGCTCTTCCGCGAGCAGCGCCGCGATCGTCTCGGCGAGGGCCTCCGGATCGCCGGGCGCGACGAGTGCTCCCGTTTCCTCGGTGACGACCTCGCGATAGCCCGGGATGTCCGAGGCCACGACCGGCGCCGCGCACGCGAAGGCTCGCGTGATGGTCATGCCGAAGCTCTCGTTGCCGAGCGACGGGGCGACGAGCAGCTTCGCCGCCGCGAGCTCCCCCGTGAGCATCTCGTCGTCGACGAAGCCGAGCAGGTCGATCCCCTCCTCCGACAGCCGCAGCCGCGCGAGCAGCAACCGCACGGCGAGCGGGTCGGCGCCGAGAACGCGCAGCCGGACTCCGCTGCCGCGAAGACGAGGCCACGCCCGGAGGAGCACGGGGAGCCCCTTGCGCGGGTCGTGCCGGCCGGCGAAGACGATGCGGTCGGCGCGGCGGCTGGGGTCGATTCCGGGCGGGATGTCGACGCCGTTCGGGATCACCTCGTAATGCCCAGGCGCGAACGGGGCGGCCGCAAGACGCGCCTGCTCCGAGACGGCGACGCGCAGGTCGATCCTCCCGAGGAGGAAGCCCCACAAGGGCTCGGCGAAGCGCCGCCAGGAGGAGTTCCCCGCCGCGTGGAAGGTCGCGACCGTCGGCCCGTCCCAGAGCGCGAGCGCGGCAGGACTCAGCATCGGCGCGAGCGGCTCGTGCACGTGCAGCAGGTCGAAGCGCTCGCGCGCGAGGGCCCGCCGGAGGCGCGGCAGCGCCGACGGGCTCAGGACGAGGTTCGAGAGCGCGCCGTTGCCGGGCACGATCACCGAGCGGCCAAGAGGGATGACGGAGCTCGGCGGCTCGCCGTGCCGACCCTCCCGAGGATGGAGGATCCGGCTGAACGAGCCCGGCGGGTCGTTTCCGATCAGCAGGCGCGCCTCGATCCCGAGCGCGTGCAGGGCGCGTGCCTGCGCCTCCGCATGGTCGACGACGCCGCCGCCGAACGACCACGAATAGGGAACGACGATCCCGACTTTCACAAGCCCTTCCTAAGGAGGGGGCTCGTGGGGGAACCATGGTTTCCCCCACGTTGGAAGAGCCAGCCGAGCGTCGCTCCGGCGAGCAGGAGCTGTGCCTCGACCGACAAGCCGACGCCGTGCCGGCCAGCCCCGCGGTGGAAGAGCTTCTCGCCTCGCAGCCGAAGCCAGGGCGCGAGATGCTCGAGATCTGGTGCCGCCGCGGCGGCGGCGCCGAGCACCGCCGGGTCGAGGGGTCCGCGCCGCAGGGCGAGCGACCCTAGGGCGACGAGGCCGCTGCCGATCTCGAAGCTCCGGTCGGGAATGTCCTCGTGCGGCACCCGGTCGCCGGCGACGTGCAGCACCGGGCCGAGCAGGAGCGCGAGGCCGCGCGAACGGACGAGCGCACCCGCCGCTCCACCGGTCGCCACGTGCAGCGAGACGATCACGAGCAGATGATGGCGTATGCTCTGCGGGCGATGAGTCTCCGGGATTGGTTCCGCAACGTCTTCTCCGGCCCGCCGCGCGTCGCGGACGCGGGCGACGAGGGAGCCGAGATCGACGCGGCGATGAGAGAGGAAGAGCTCGCCACCCCGGGTCCGCCAGGATCGCTGCCGCCGTACAGGGACACCGTCGGCGGCGGATTGGCTCCCAGCCGGCCGGGTACTCCCGCCGGTGCCGAGGCCGCCGAGAACGAGATCGAGGCGGAAGAGGCTCCGCCCGACCCGACTCCCTGATCTAGTGATGTAACCGGCAACGTTCGCCGGGCTCCCGGCCCGCGATCACACGGCGCGCTGCGGCGTCCTCGGTCGCGCCCATAGCTTTGGCTATGGGCGCTCCCTGCGTCCTTGCATCGCTTGGTGCTCGCGACCCGGGAACCGGGCAACGTTGCCGGCCACATCACTAGTCTCCAGAGCGGGAGTGCCGGGAAGCCTGGTCGGCGCCGACTCATGACGCCCTCGATCGCCGCCCCCGTTTTTGTCGCCTGCATCGCGCTGATGCTCCTCGCGTCGGCGCAGTTCGCGCAGAGGCTCGACCACATCGGCCTGCGCCTCGGCCTGCCGGAGACGTTGCTCGGGCTGCTCACCGCCCTCGCGGCCGATGCTCCGGAGGTCTCGTCGGCGATCTCCGCGCTCGTCCAGCACGAGCGTGCGGTCGCGGTGGGGGTCGTCGTCGGGTCGAATGCGTTCAACATCGCGGCCATGCTCGGCCTGAGCGCGGTCGTCACCGCCCGGGTGCGAGCGCGGCACGAGGCGCTCGAGCTCGAGGCGTTCGTCGGGCTCTGGCTGATCGCAGTGGCCCTCGCCGTCGCCGCCGGCGGGCTCGGGGCGACGGCCGGGAGCGGGCTCGTAGCCGCGGTCGTGGTGCCGTACGTGGCGCTGCTGGCAGCCGGGCCTCGTCTGGTGCGCCGGCTGCCGCTCGGCGCGGCCGAGTTGCGCTTCGTCCGCCGGAGCTTCGGCGAGGGCCATCGGAGAGAGCGGACCCTCGACTCGCGGCGCGAGGCGGCAGGCGTCCTCCTCGTCCTGGCCGTCGCGCTCTCCGTGATCGTGGCCGGAAGCGTCGGAGCGGTACGCGCTGCGACCGATCTCGCGCACGCCTGGTCGGTGCCGGACGCGCTCGTGGGCGTGATCGTGCTCGCGATCCTGACCAGCCTCCCCAACGCATGGACGGGCGTCCGCTTCGGCATGCAGGGCCGCGGGTCGGCGCTGATCAGCGAGACGCTGAACTCGAACTCGATCAACGTGGTGGCGGGCATCGCACTCCCGGCGGCGCTCGGGAGCCTCGGGTCGTTCTCCAACCTCACCGTGTTCGACCTCGCCTGGCTGTTCGCGATGACGGCCGCGGCGCTTGTCCTGTTCGGACGGCGCGCGGGAGCGGGCAGGATTGCGGGAGCGCTCCTCATCGGCCTCTACGCGGTCTTCCTGGCCGTGCAGATAGCGGCGGCCTACTAGCTCCGGGCGAAGAGCTTCGCTCTTCGCCCGGGGACAGCACGGAGCGCGGGCGAGACCGCGCTCTCGCCCGTGCGGAGTTCCTTATCTAGACCGCGGAAACGCGCAGCGTTTCCGCGGTGTGCGAGCGAAGCATCAGCTTCGCTCGCGAATCGCGTCGATGAGATCCCACTTCCCCATCTTCGAGCGGCCGGGGATCTGCATCCGCTGGGCTTGCTCGTAGAGCTGCTGCCGGTTGCGGTCCTCGAGCGCATGTCCCGCGTGGCCGCCGCGGCGCCGGCTCGCCGCCGCCTGCTGGGAGAGGCTGCGGCGCGTGGAGCGCGGCAGGTGCGAGATCGTCCGCTTGCTGGTCGCGGCCGACTGCGCCTTCTTGACGTTCCGCTTCGCGGCCCGAACTTGCTTCGTGGTGGCCATGCGATCACCTCCGGCGGTCCGGGTGCCCACTCCCGCGAGACGTAATCGTCCAGGCGCCGGCTCGCGGCGGCCGCTAGCGCCTAAGGCTTCGTCTTGATGACCTTGCCCGCGGGCGAGAGGACGTACCAGTAGCCGCCGTTGAGCTTGATCGCCTGGCCCGTCGCCTGGCCCGGGCGTCGATCGCTGATGTACGTGTAGAGGGGCCAGCGGTTGTAGGTGACGACGCGGCCGCCGCTCGGGTTCTTGTCGGTGCCGAGCAGCGCCTTCCGCGCAGCGCCGCCCGCCGTCGGCTTCTGCCCCGCCTTGATCTTGAGCGGCGGCCAGATGACCGCGCACTGGCCCGTGCAGGTCACGCGCTTCTGCTTGTCGGGGACGAACATGTAGAGGGTGAAGCCGCGGCTGTTGACGAGGACCGTGCCGAGCTTCCCGATCTTCCGCGTCTGCACCGTCGCCCCCTTGACGACATGGGTCGCGCCTGCGACGCCGCCCTGAGGCGCCGAGCGCGACGACGAGCCGCCGCAGCCGGCCGCAGCCAGCGCGAGCGCCACCGCGACGACGGCAATCCAGGCCGGGATCCTCCGCGTACCCACTGCCGTCACTCTAGACAAGGAGGAGCAGTGCGCAAGCTCGGACTCGTTTTCTTCGGTCTCGCCGCGATCGGCGTGACGTCCGCGATCGCCGCCGCCGCGACCGGCGGGCTACCGAACATCGGCCAGCCCAAGATGAGCGCGGAACCCGTCTTCAAGGGCTTCTACGACCACCACATCGACCGCTATCTCATCACCGACGTCTCGTCGAAAGCGCAGGCGCAAGCGCTGCACGTCAACTACTCGGCCGAGCTCAAGGGCGTGAAGGGTCTGCCTGAGCAGTACTTCGTGCGCGGCCGCGCGGCGAAGGGCCAGCTGACGATCTTCGGGTCGGAGCCGGGCAAGGCCGACTACAACCCACTCTGGGAAGAGGTCTTCCTGACCTGGAAGAAGGGAGTCAAGCCCGTCCTCCTCGGTGAGGACGACCAGATCGACGCGCTCGAGAAGAAGGGAAAGCTCACGGAGAAGGACGCCCACATCGTCCTCAACGCACCGATCGTCGAGGTCGGAAAGGGCGGCTAGCCCGAAAGAAAAGCGACGGGCTCAGCCCGCCGCTTTCCAAAACTCCGCCGCAGAGTTGTTGCCGTCAGCCCCGAGCGAGAGTTCAGTCCGATCATCTCCCGCGTTGGTCCTGCCCGGCCTCCCCCTTTCGGGGGATCTCGAGAAGCGCCCTCCGCCGCCCGACGGCAGACGGGTTCCAAACGGAGCCGCCGGGACCGCGCTCTCCCGGCGGCGGAGTTCCTTTCTAGACCGCGGAAACGCGAAGCGTTTCCGCAGTTAGAAGCGTCTCCGCCTCTTCGGCAGGAGTCGGCCGGCCGAAGAGATAACCCTGGCCGAGGCGGCAGCCGAGCTGCCGTAGGCGTTCAGCCTGGGCCGGATGCTCGATTCCCTCGGCCACTGCGGCGAGGCCGAGCGAGTCGGCGAGCCGCAAGATCGCGTCCACGAAGGCCTCGTCGGCATCCTCCCCGACGAGCCTGTCGACGAACGGCTTAGGGATCTTCAGCGACTCGATCGGGAACTCGGCCAGCCGGCTGAGGGAGGAGTAGCCGGTGCCGAAGTCGTCGATCGTCAGCCCGACGCCGAGGTCGCGCAGCCGGCGCATCGCCACGAGCGCGCCGTCGCTTCCCTGGATGACGCCCGACTCGGTCACCTCGATCACGAGCCGGGACGGCTCGACGCCGAAGCGGTCGAGCGATTCGGCGAGCGTGTCGACGAGCCGCTCGTTCGCGAGCTCGGCCGGCGACAGGTTGAGCCAGATGCTCAGCCGCTCGGGCCAGCGCCGGGCGGCGTGCAGAGCCTGCCGGAGGACGAGGCGCCCCAGCTCGACGCTCAACCCCGTTTCCTCGGCGACGGGGAGGAACTCGGCGGCGGAGAGCAGCCCGCGGGTCGGGTGCGGCCACCGGGCGAGCACCTCGAAGCCCTCGATCTCGCCGTCCGACAGCCGCACGACCGGCTGGAAGTGGACGAGGATCTCGCTGCGCTCGATCGCGGCCTCGAGGTCGAGGCCGAGCTGACGCTGCGCACGCAGCTGTTCGTGCAGGTCCGCCTCGTAGAGCGTGTACGCACGATCGGATCGCTTGACGCTGTACATCGCGATGTCCGCGTTGCGCAGCAGATCCTCGGCGCTCGTGACGCCGCCCGTACCGACGGCGACGCCGATGCTCACGTGAGAGGCGACCTCGCCGCACCCGAGCGCATACGTCCCGTCGATCGCCTCCAAAACCCGCCGGGCCGCGGCGACCGCAGCCTCGGCATCCGCGTCGCGCACGAGCACGGCGAACTCGTCGCCCCCGATCCGCGCAGCGAGATCCTGGGCGCGGACCGCGCCCCCGAGACGGCGCGCGAACTCCGCGAGCAGCTCGTCGCCCGCGCTGTGGCCCCACGTGTCGTTGACCGTCTTGAAGCGGTCGAGGTCGAGGTAGAGGACGCCGGTCGAGCCCGTGCCGCCCTCGAGCTCGGCCTCGATCGCTTCCAGCAGATGGCGGCGGTTGGGCAGGCCGGTGAGCGAGTCGTGGTACGCCTGGTGCCGGAGCTGCTCCTTGAGCTGCGTCACCTGGGCGAGCGAATGCTCGAGCCGGCCGTTCTCGAGCAGGATGCTCGCATGGCCGGCGAACGTCTCGAAGAGCTCGACGTCGGTCTCGCCGAACGTGCTGACGTCGCCGACACGCTCGCCGACCACGAGCAGGCCGAACGTCCGGTTCTCGCCCCGCAGCGGCCCGACGATCGCGTCCTCGAGCCCGCGCGAGCCGAGGAACGCCTCGAAGACGTTGACGGCGCGGCGCCGCGTCAGCAGCGCCGCCGAGCCGATGGACGCGATCTCCGTGAACGCCGCCGCGTCCTCCGGCGCGAACAGTTCCTCGGGATGCATGAGCAACTCGCCCTCGGCTCCGCTGACACTTCGCAACGGGCCCTCGTCGTCGGAGGCCGGAAGCAGCAGGATCTCGGCGTACTCGGCCCGGAGCAGCCGGCGGGCCGCGACGAGGAGCTGGCCGACCGCCAGCCCGAACTCCGGCGCTCCCTGCGTCGCGCGCATCGACTCGTAGAGGAACTCCACATGCTCCCGCTGCTCGCGCTGCTCCATGTAGCCGCGGAAGGCGGCCACGCAGGCAAGAACGGGGACGACGAGGAGGAGAACCGCGAGCGGCCGGTCCTGGAGGAGCTGGACGACGGCAAGACCGAGCGACGCTGTCGCCAGCGCCCCGATCGTAGACGTGACGAGCGTCCGGAGGAGCTGCGGCGCATGGAAACGCTCCTCGGCGATGGCGATCACGGCCGAGACGAGCAGAATGCCGACGACGTGCGCGACGGCGCACGCGAAGAGGACGAGCCCCCAAAGGTGCGGAGCCGAGTCGCCGGGCTCGGCGAGCGAGCGGAAGATCACGAGGGCGATCCCGCTGCAGAGCGGCAGCTCGGCGATGTTGAACGCGAGCCTGACGAGCTGACGCTGGCTCTTCCACCGGTGGACGACCAGCGCCACGAGCGTTCCCGCTAGCTGGCCGACCAGGAGCCCGGCGGGCGCGCCGAGCAATACTCCGAGCGTGAGCCCGATCTCCGTCAGCGAGAGTGTGTGCGCCTGCTTGCGGAACTGGAGATGGACGACGACGACCTCGGCGAAGTAGAACGCGAGCGCAAGCGCCCACCACGACAGGTGGGGACCGCGTACGAACGTGGGGTTGTCGAAGTTGCCGACCGCGAAAGCCCAGACGAGCGAGCAGAGCAGCGCGAGCGCGCCGTTGAAGGCCCACACGCGCGGCGGCCCGCGCAGGGCCTCGCGCACGGCCGCGCCGAGCGGGCGCAGCAGCTCGCTCGGCGCGGGGCGCTGGGTGAGAGGCCGGTCCACGGTCACCGGCCCCGCCCGCTGGAGATCAGCCCCAGCTCGCTCCGAGCCATGACCCACCCGACCAGCTGCTTGCGCTCCAGCTCGAACCGCTCCACGAGCTGCCCGACCAGGACGAGCCGCTCCAGCTCGAACCGCTCCACGAGCTGCCCGACCAGGACGAGCCGCTCCAGCTCGAGCCGCTCCACGAGCTGCCCGACCACGACGAGCCGCTCCAGGAGCTTCCGCTCCACGAGCTACCCGACCAGCTGGAACCGTTCCACATGCCGCCCGACCAGCTGGAGCCGGCGGCCTCGAGGGCGGCCATCGCCGCCGAGTTGAAGGGCTTGCCGAAGATGTCCTGCTCGCCCTGGAGCAAGACGCCGTTAGTCGAGATGTGGTCGGTGCCGCGCGACGCCTCGAGCGACCCGGTGCCCGTCGACGGGGTGTTCAGCTGCGCCGCGCTCGCCACGGAAGGCACGGAGGCGCTGAGGAGCCTGTTCAGGTCGAGCTCGCCGCAGCCCTCCTGCTTCCAGTTGTACGAGGACAGCTTGTCGCAACTGAGCATCGCCTTCACCTGGTCGGGCGTCAGCTGGGGATACCGCTGCAGCAGATCGGCGACTGCGCCGGAGGCGAACGCCGTGGCCTCGGACGTGCCGCTGCCGCGGAAGTAACGGTCGCTGAGGACGCCGGCGGGGTTGTTCTGGTCGATGTAGGAGCCCGGCACGCGCAGGCCCTGCATGTGGGTGCCGGGCGCGATCAGGTCGGGCGCGCGGCAGGCAGTGCTGCAGCTCGCGGCATTCGCCGAGTAGAAGCCGACGCTGTCGTCCCACGGCGTGGCCGTCCCTGTGCTGTCCGCACCGCCGACCGCGATTATCTGCGGGTCGTAGGCGGGATCGGCGAGGCCCTGTGCGCTCGCTCCCCTCTGGTAGCCGGAGTTCCCGGCCGCCGCGACGACGACGATGCCCGCCTTCCAGGCCTGCTCGACCGCGTAGGCGAGCGGGTCGATGACGTAGGGCTGCGTCGAGTTCGTGCCGTAGGAGAGGTTGAGGACGCGGATGTTCAGCCCGTTGTCGTTGCGGTGCTGCACGACCCAGTCGATGGCCGCGATCACCTGGCTCACGTCCGCACCACCGTCGGCGACGCCGACCTTGAGCGAGACGATTCGCGCGTCGGGGGCCACGCCCCGGTATCCACCTGGCTGGCCGTCGTTGCCGGCGATCAGACCTGCCATGAACGTCCCGTGGCCGTTCGAATCGAGGTATTGCAGGCTCGGATTCTGGGACTCGAGCGAGAGGTCGGGCCCGTTGACCACCTTGCCGGGCGTGTTCAGCCCCGCCACCGGGGAGACCCCCGTGTCGATGACCGCCACGTCGATGCCCTTACCGGTATAGCCGGCGTTCCACCACGCCTGGACTCCGTCGGCCGCCGTGACGTTCTGCATCGAGTACGCGTCCGAGGCCGGATCGTAGGACGAGGAGCCCCACGAGGCGCCCGAACGGACCATGCCGAGCGACATCGCCAACACGAATGCCAGAAGCACGACCCGCCAGGCCGTGAACCGCACGCCGTCGCGCTTGCTGAGGTGCGCCCCCACGTGTACCTCCTTCGCGACCGCCCTGTTGCCGCAGAACGTGCCGCCATAGCCGCCAGTCAGTCGCCGCAACGTAGGCGGACATCGCAGACCGATCCTCCCGCTAAAGGGGGAGCCGATTCGCTCGGACGAGGGATTTTGGGCCTCTGTGTCCGGCCCGAGAGGGCGTGGCCGCAGGCGCCGCGCCGAATAGCATCGAGCCGGTGAGTATCGGGCGTAGACTCGGCGGAGCCCGACAGCGAGCACAGGCGTCGGCTTTGCCGGCGCCGGAGCGGGAAAACGTCTTGCAAGCGACGCCGCCGCGGTTCACGCCCGAGGAGGCGGCGCGGATCGCGGCCGAGCTGTTCGGCGTCGACGGAACGGCCACCGGCCTGGGCAGCGAACGCGACCAGGCGTTCCTGCTCGACGACGGCGGGGCCGGTGGCGTGCTCAAGATCTCGAACAGCGGCGAAGACGAGGCAGTGCTCGATCTCGAGGAGGCTGCGATCGCGCACGTCGCGGCGGTCGACCCGGAGCTGCCGGTCGCGCGGCTGCTCGCGCCGCGCGCGAACTTCGACGGACATCACGTGCGGCTGTTCGAGCGGCTCCACGGACGCGAGGGCGGCCCCGAGCTCGACGACGCGGCGGTGTATGCGGTCGCCGCGGTGCACGCGCGTCTCTGTCTCGCGCTCCGGTCGTTCTTCCATGCTGCGGCCGGCCGGGAGCTGCTCTGGGACCCGCATGCGGGGCCGCGGCTGCGGCCGCTGCTCGAGGACCTCGCCGACCGCGGCAGGCGCGACCTCGTCGCCCGCGCGCTCGACCGGTTCGAGGAGCGCGTCCTGCCGCGGTGGCCGCGCCTGCGGGCCCAGGTCGTCCACGGCGACTTCAATCTCGACAATCTCCTGCTCGACGACGGCGGCCGGGTCGCGGGGATCCTCGACTTCGGCGACAGCTGTCACACCGCACTCGCGGCCGACGTCGCCGTGGCTCTTGCATCGGTTCTGCGCGGGCGGCCTGCGGAGGACACGTTCCGCGTGGCGCGGATCGCCCTCGACGGCTTCGCCTCGCGCCTTCCGCTCGAGCAGCTCGAGCTCGAGCTGCTCGGCGATCTCGTCGCCGCCCGGCTCGCGGCGATCGTCTCGATCAGCGCCTGGCGCTCGCGACGCTTTCCCGAGAACGCCGCCTACATCGAGGCGTGGGACGACGACTCCTGGTCGCTGCTCGAGCTGCTCGACGGTCTTGCTCCGCAGGAGATCGCGCACGAACTGGGCGCGCCACGCCCATCGACCGCGAGCCGCGAGCTCGTGCGACGGCGGAACCGAGCGCTCGGCACGCTCCTGACCCCGCTCACCTACGCCCGCCCGGTCCACGCCGTCCGCGCCGAAGGCGTCTGGATCCACGAGGCGGACGGCACGCGTCTCCTCGACGCCTACAACAACGTGCCCGTCGTCGGCCACTGTCACCCGCGCGTCACCGAGGCGGTCGTCCGCCAGACCCGCCTCGGCGCGGTCAACGCCCGCTACCTCGCGGAACCGCTCGTCGAGCTCGCCGAGCGGCTGCTCACGACGTTTCCTGTGGATTCCGCGCTCGACACCGTGCTGCTCGTCAACTCCGGCAGCGAGGCGAACGACCTCGCGTGGCGGCTGGCCGCCGCCGCTACCGGCCGTGACGGCGCGCTCGTGACCGAGAACGCGTACCACGGCGTCACGGCGGCGACGACCGCGCTCTCGCCGGAGGACTGGCCGCGAGAGAGCCCGTCCGCCCGCATCGTCCGCATCCCGCCTCCCGGCAGCGGCGCCCAGCTCGCACCGGCTCTGGACGGAGCGCTCGCCGCGCTGGGCGACGGCCTCGCCGCCACGTTCCTAGACGGGTCGCTCATGAGCGACGGGATCTACACGCCCGACGCCTCCGAGCTCCGGCTGCTCGTCGAGAGGACGCACGCGGCGGGCGGGCTCTACGTCGCCGACGAGGTGCAAGCCGGCCACGGCCGGCTCGGCCCCGAGCTGTGGTCCTTCGCCGGACACGGCATCGCACCGGACGTCGTGACGCTCGGCAAGCCGATGGGCAACGGCTACCCCGTCGCCGCGGTCGTCACCCGGCGCGAGCTCGCGGAGCAGTTCCCGTACGCCGGCCGGACGTTCTCCACCTTCGGCGGCAATCCGGTCGCTGCGAGCGCAGCCCTCGCGGTACTGGACGTCCTCCGGGACGAGCGGTTGCCCGAACGGGCGGCGGGCGTCGGAGAGCGGCTCCGCGCTGCCGTCGAGGGCCTGGACAAGGCGGACATTGCCGAGGTGCGGGGAACGGGCCTGCTGGCGGGCGTCCAGCTCTCGAGCGCCGACCTCGCAGCGCGCGTCGCCGACGAGCTACGCGAGCAGGGAATCCTCGTCGGCCTCACGGGACCGCGCGACGACGTCCTGAAAATCCGACCGCCGCTCGTGTTCTCGGACGAGCACGCAGAGCTCCTCATCTCGGCCCTTGACAGGATTTTGGGCTGACCTTCGAGCCGTAAAGTCGTATGTTCCGGTCGATGGCCGTCGAGCAAACGGATGCGCAGCTCGTCGCCCGCTGCCGGGCGGGGGATGCCGACGCCTGGAACGAGTTCGTGGAGCGGTTCTCCCGCTACGTCTACGCGATCACCAGCCGTGGCTTCCGTCTCGCGCAGCACGACGCGGAGGACGTCTTCCAGGAGGTCTTCGCGCGCGCCTACGAGCGGCTGTCGGAACTGCGGAGCGACGACGCCGTCCGCCCGTGGCTCGGCCAGCTGACGCGCAGGCTCTGCATCGACCGTCTGCGCCTGCTCGCACGCGACACGCCTTCCGACGTGGACCCGGACGAGCAGGAGGTCGAGGACGTGCTCGCCACGCTCGACGAGGCGATGGCCGTGCGCGCCGCGCTCGACGCGGTGGGCGACCCGTGTCGCGAGATCCTCGACCGGTTCTTCTGCCGCGACGAGAGCTACCGCTCGATCGGCGAGACGCTCGAACTGCCGGCCGGGACGATCGCCAGCCGGATCTCCCGCTGCCTCGAAAAGGTTCGTAGTGAGCTCGATGGAAGGAAACCGGGGTCCCGCCCGTCATGACGTACGAGATGAACGGTTTCGACGAGGAACGTATCGGCCGGCTGCTACGCCTCCTTCCGCCTGCTCCCGATGGCTGGGTGCGCGCGGCGCAGGAGCTGCCGGCTGCGCGGGCGGTGCTCGATGAGCTCGTCGCGCGGGCCGAGCAGGACGCCGCGTTCCGGCTTCAGCTCCAGGCCGACCTCGAGCGTGCGGTCGCCGCCGCCGGTTACGAGCCCTCGCCGTTCGTCGTGTCGCGGCTGCGCCGGCTTCTCGAGGCGGTCTAGTACGCGCGGGACGTCGCCGGCTGAGACACTGCCCTCGTGCTCACCGGCCTCACCCTCCCCGCGCTTCTCGAGGAGCTGGCTGCAGCGCGTGAGGTTCCGGGCGTCGGCTCGGCTCTCGCGCTAACCCTCGCCACCGCCGCGGCCGTCGTGCAGATGGCTGCTCGGCTCTCGCCGGACAGCTGGGCCGACGCGGCGGGGGTGGCCGCCCAGGCGGAGTCGCTCCGCGACCGGGCGACGAAGCTCGTCGACGACGATGCGGAGGCCTATCGGCGGGCGCTCGAGGCGCGCGCGGCAGGCGCCGAGACAGGGAAACCGGAGCAGCGCGATTGGGCGCTCGGCCGCGTAACCGCGGCGGCGGCCGAACCGCCGCTCGCGCTGGCCCGTCTCGCCGCCGATCTGGCGGAGCTGTGTGCCGCTGCGGGAGCGCGCGTCGAGCCGCGCGTCCATGCCGACGTGGCGGTGGCGGCCCGCCTCTCGGCCGCGGTCGCCCGGGGAGCCCGGCAGCTCATCGCCGTGAACCTCACCGCACTGCCGGGCGACCCGCGCGTCGCGGAGGCCGATCGCCTCGCCGCCGCCGCCGAAGCGGCCGCCAGAAAGCTCTGGTAAATGAAAGGCCCGGCGGGAGCCGGGCCTTTCGTGACGGTCAGAACTCCAGCTGTCGCTGGATCAGTCCTTCTTGTGGACGTTGTGCCGGCGCACGTGCGCCTCGACCTCGTTGTCCTCCTCGTCCTCGCTCCGCGCCTCGTCGCTCGCGTGCGGGGGCCGCATGCGGTGGGCCTCGATCTCGGCCTCGTCCTTGCGCTGCTCGTCCGACATTGTGCTCCTCCTTCGAATCCCTTACGCCTTGCTCGGCGCTGTCATCACACCAGACGGCCGCGGCAGCCGAAATCTTCCCGGACCAAGAAAAAGGCCCGGCCTAAGCCGGGCCTTCTTCAGAGCTGGTGCTGCTCCCTCAGTCCTTCTTGTGGACGTTGTGCCGGCGCACGTGCGCCTCGACCTCGTCGTCCTGCTCGAGCTCGCTCCGCGGCTCGTCGCTCGCGTGCGGGGGCTTCATGCGGTGGGTCTCCACCTCGGCCTCTTCCTTGCGCTGCTCGTCCGACATTGTGCTCCTCCTTCGAATCCTTTACGCCTTGTTGGGCGCTGTCATCACACCAGACGTACCCGGACAGTCGGATCTTCCCACCGGATCTTCAAATTCGCAACGAAGGCTGCGATGCTGCCTCGGGTGAGCCGCTACGCAGAGTCGTTGCGCGCCTTCGGGAAGGTCTTCGCGAACCCGCGGGTGCGGAACGTCCAGCTGGCCGGGGTGGGCTCGATCCTCGGCACGTGGGCCTACGGCGTGGCACTTCCGGTCTACGCGTACCACGCGGGGGGCCCGCGCGCGGTCGGCGTCCTGATCTTCGCCCGCTTCGTGCTCGCGGCGCTGGCCGCGCCGTGGCTCGGCGTCCTCGCCGACCGCTGGTCGCGCCAGCGGCTGATGGTGACCGCGGATCTCGTCCGTTGCGCGATCTTCGCCGGAATGACGGCACTTGCGGTCGCGCACGCCAACCCCTACAGCGTCTACGTCCTCGCCGTGCTCTCGACCATCGTCTCCAGCTCGTACCAGCCCGCGCAGTCGGCGCTGATGCCACTGCTCGTCGACTCGCCGGAGGAGCTGACCGCGGCGAACCTCGTCGGCAACACCGCCTCGAGCGTCGGCATGTTCGCGGGGCCGGCGCTCGGCGGCGTCCTCCTCGCCGTCAGCGGCACCGCGGCGGTGTTCGCCCTCAACGGAGCGCTCTTCATCTGGTCGGCGGCGTTCATCGCCCGAGTGCCTCGCGACGAGCCGCCCGAGCGGGCCGAGCGGGCGCCTCTCTGGCCCGAGCTGAGCGCAGGCTTCACGACGGTACTCCGGCGGCCGGCGCTTCGAGTCGTGATCGGCTTGACCACCGCGCAGACCCTCGTGGACGGGGTGTTCGAGGTGCTGCTCGTCGTGCTCGCGCTGCGGCTCCTGGCCAGCGGCAATGCCGGGCTCGGCTGGCTCAATGCCGCGATGGGCATCGGCAGCCTCGCCGGGGCGGCGGTCGTGGCCGTGATCGCGGCACGCCGTCGCCTGGCGGGCGGGTTCGCGCTCGGAGTCCTCCTGGGAGGAGCCGCCGTCGCCGCCACCGCGGCCGTGTCGAGCCTCGCGCCGGCGCTGATCCTGCTCGGCGTCGTCGGGGTCGGCGCCATCCTCGTCCAGGTCAACGGCATGACGCTCCTGCAACGCTCCGCGGAGAACGAGGTTCTCGGACGTGTCTTTGCAGTGCTCGAGAGTCTCGTCCTCGGCTCGATGGCGCTCGGAGCCCTCATCGCCCCCGGCCTCATCAGCTGGCTCGGCGCTCGCGCCGCCCTCGTCGTGGCAGGACTCTCCCTGCCCGTCGTGCTCCTGCTGCTCTGGCCCGCGCTACGGCGGATCGACAGCGAGGCGGTCGTCGCCGAGGAACCGCTCCGGCTGCTGCGGCGGATCGAGATCTTCGCGCACCTGCCGGAACCGATCCTCGAGCGTCTCGCCGCGGGCGCGACTGCCGTCTCGACCGCGGCGGACCAGGTCGTGGTGGCCCACGGCGAGGCGGGCCGCCACTTCTACGCCATCGCGGGGGGACGGGCAGCGGTGGAGCTCGAGGACGGCTCCACCCGGGAGCTCGGACCCGGCGACTCCTTCGGGGAGATCGCCCTGCTGCGCGACGTGCCGCGGACGGCGACGGTGCGCGCGCTCGAGCCGCTCCGGCTCTACGCCGTGGAGAGGGACGAGTTCATCGCCGCCGTGACCGGCCACGCGCCGACCCTCGCAGCGGCGGAGAGCCTCGTCACGTCGCGGCTCCCGGCCCCCGCGCTCCTTGGCTAGTCGAGCGAGCGAAGCTGGCGCTTCGCTCGCTGGGCAAAGGAACTCCGCCAACGGGAGAGCGCGGTCTCCCGTTGGCTCCGTGCTGTAGGGCTTTGCCTGGGGTTGCGTGGGTTCGAATGTCTGGTTCTGTCGCGGGCGAGCAGGCTGCGCGTGCTCGCCCGCTGGTCCGCGGCGGCGTAACGCATCGTTACGCCGCCGCCTGGACCACAGTCAGGGTTCGAACGCCTCGAACCACATGCCGCCATAGGCCGGGCGCAGCGTTTCCGAGGCCCCCGCGAAGCGGTCAGCTTCGCGAGCTCAGCACGCGGTCGAGCGCCTGCAGGAGGTCGTACGCCGCGTCGCGCTCTTCGTCCTCGAGCCTGGCCGCGACCCGGGCGAGCGGCGCGAGCCGCCCCTCGCCTGCTAGCGCCTCGCGGGCACGCCGCGCGCGCTGCAGCAGGTCGAGGGCGATGGCGGCCTGGTTCGCGAACTGGCCGAGGAGATCGACCTCGGCAAGATTCAGCTTCGACTCGGTCGACCGGTCGAGCACCTCGAGCACGCCGAGCGCGCGCTCCTCGACGAGGAGCGGCACCGCCATCATGCTCTTCGGCACGTAGCCGGTCGACTCGGCCTGCGACCGCGACCAGCGCGTATCCGCGGTCAGGTCGTCGACGATCAGCGGTTGGCGCGTCGTCAGCACCCAGCCGGCGATGCCGACGCCGGACGGGAACCGCAGGCCGATCAGCTCGCCCTCGCCTTCGCCGGCGACCGCCTCGAAGACGAGCTCGTCCGCCTCTTCGTCGAGCAGGAAGACCGACGCGGCTTTCGCGCAGAAGATCGCCCGCGCCACCTCGACCGTCGCCTGCAGCAGCGAGCGGTGGGCCTCGTCCGCGCCGAGCACGCCGGCAGCGACGGCCGCTTCGAGGTCGCTCATGCTCCACCACCGTCCGCATTCGAGGCGGTCTGGTAGAGGACGCTCTTGAGCTGGAACGGCGTCAGGGCCGGATGCTTGCCGAGCACGAGAGCGCAGATGGCGGCGATGTGCGGCGTCGCGAAGCTGTTGCCGGTGCAGCGCAGCGTGCCGCCGTCGAGCCAGGCGACGTCGAGGTCGAGCCCACGGCCGAAGAACTCGACCGGCGGCGAGGGGTTGTAGTAGAAGGTCAGCGGGTCCGGCTCTTCGTGGCTCCCGACGGAGATCACGCTCGCGAAGCGCCACGGGAAGCTCTCCACCGGCATGTTGTGCGCCGAGGCGACGAGGAGCACGCGCTTGAAGTAGGCGCGGTCGGCAAGCTCGTGCAGCCGCTCCACGTACTTCGTCCGCGTCGTCGAGAGGCTCATGTTCACGATCTGGAAGCCCTGCTCGATCGCCCACGCGAGCCCGTGCAGCAGGATCTCGCCGCCGCCCGTGTAGCCGGCACCGAGCACCCGGATGCTCGTCAGCTCGACGTCCGGAGCGAGCGCCCGGACGACGCCGGCGCACGCGGTGCCGTGGCCGCAGAGATCTCCTTCATCGTCCTCGACGACCTGCAGCTCGCCGTCGTCGTCCCGAACGACCGCGACGGACTGGTCGACGCGACCGACGAGCGGATGGTCGAGCTCGATCCCGCTGTCGAGGATGGCGACCCGGACACCGGCCCCGGTCGAGCCACCCCACGCCCACTCCCGCGTCACCTGCTCGGGCATCGTCACGGGCACGCGGATCCGGTCGACGGCTTCCGCCGGCAGGCTCCAGGCCGGGAGCTCCTCCTCTTCCTCGAACTCGTGCAATTCGACCGCGCTCACGGTCGCGATCATCGCACACGCTTTCCGGGCGAAGAGCTGCGCTCTTCGCCCGGGGGGACAGCTCGCGAGACCTTCGGTCTCGCGAGCTGGGACAACGGAACTCCGGCAACGGGAGAGCGCGGTCTCCCGTTGCCTCCGTGCTGAAAGCACATAGGAGGCCCAAGGGTTCCAGCCGTGGTTCCGTCGCGGACGAGCAGGCTGCGCGTGCTCGCCCGCTACCCCGGGGCGGCGTTACGCTTGCGTTACGCCGCCGCCTAGGCCGAATGTGGTTCGAAACGTCTCGAACCACGTAACCACCTAAGGCCGGAGGCCAAGACAGCCGCGAAGCGGCGACTTGGCCGGAGGCCGGACCGCGCTCGCGCCGGCCACCGCCGCGCGCGAGCGCACGACACAACCTCCGTCCCCGAGCTCAAGGAAAACAGCACGGAGCGCGGCCGAGACCGCGCTCTCGGCCGCGCGGAGTTCCGTTAACCAGCGAGCGAAGCGTCAGCTTCGCGAGCTAGCGCGCGATGCGCACGGGCGTGCCGAGCGGGATGGTGCGCATGAGGTAGCGGACGTCGGCCTCGGTCGCGTGGAGGCAGCCGGCCGAGACGGCCGAGCCCCCTCCCGAGCCTGCGTGGATGGCGACGTAGTACGTGATGCGCCGGTTCCAGCCCGCGGGCAGTCGCGGCTGGCGCGCCGTGAGGGAGAGGATGCGCGGGCCGAGGGCAGGGCCGAACGGACCGGTGAGCTTCTCGGCGACGGCGAAGCGTCCGGTGGGAGTGGGCGAGCTCGGGGCGCCGATCCCGACGCGGATCGTCCGGACGGTTCGGCCGTCTCGCACGACGGAGAGCTCGCGCCGGGAGAGCGAGGCGCGGAGCGTCCATTGGATCGGGTGGACGCCGACGTCCCGGCCGAATTCCACCCAGCCGTAGCGGCCGTTCGGCAGCGCCTCGGCGGTCACCTCGACCCAGCGGCCGCGGACGGCGACGACACCGAGCACAAGCGGGCCGCCGAGTGCACCGCGCGGCCCGACCCGGACGAGCCGCTTCCCGCCCGGCTGGACGCGGAGGACGACGGTTCCGTGGAGCGGCCGTGCGCTGAGCGCGGCAGTGGCTCCATTCGGCGGCCCGGCCGCGTGGGAGCCGGCCAGAACCGCAGCGGCGAGGGAAGCGATCAACGCGGCACCCATCCGCTTGCAATTCTGCCGGAGTGCGCGTCCGCGAGCTCAACTGGTTCCAGCTGGAGGAGTACCTGCGCGGCGGCGACCGGATCGTGCTCCCGATCGGCTCGACCGAGCAGCACGCGTACCTCTCGCTCGAGACTGACAACATCCTCGCCGAGCGCGTCGCGGCGGAGGCCGCCGAGCCGCTGGGCGTGCCCGTCCTCCCAGTGCTCGCGTACGGTCTCACGCCGAGCTTCGGCGCGTATCCCGGATCGCCGACGCTGCGCACGAGCACGCTGATCGCCGTCGTGCAGGACCTGCTCGACTCGCTGCAGGCCCAGGGGTTCCGGCGGATCCTGATCGTGAACGGCCACGGCGGCAACGCGCCGGTCGACGCCGCTCGCCGCGAATGGGGAGCGGCGCATCCCGACGCCGAGGCGCTGTTCCACAGTTGGTGGATCGGCCCGCGTGTCTGGCAGCTCGTGCAGGAGCTCGACCCGGGAGCGAGCCACGCCTCCTGGATGGAGAACTTCCCCTGGACGCGCCTGCCGGGCGTCGAGCTGCCCACGGAGCGCAAGGAGCCGCTGCGGCAGCCGCTCCCGGCCGCGCCGGCCGCGATGCGCGAAGTCGCCGGCGACGGCCAGTACGGGGGCTTCTACGCGCTGCCGGACGAGGACGTCCTGCGCGTGTGGGCGGCCGGCGTGGAGGAGACCCGTGAGCTCCTCGAGCACGGCTGGCGCAGCTGACACAGACGAACGCCGCGAGTTCCTCAGCCGCTGTGGGCGCGGAGCCAGGAAGCGAGGTTGTCCGCTCCCTGGACGACGTCCGTTCCCGTCTCCGGCGGCGCGACGGCGTGCGGCCTCGTGTTCGTCGGCGGCGCGTTCCCGCCGGAGGTCAGAGCGAGTGCGGCCGCGAGACCGCCGAGCGCGGCGGCTACAAGCGCGACGCCGGCAGCCAGCTTCCGCACGTTCCACCGTCGCGGCGTTCGCGCGGACGGCGGCGCGAGGATCTCGGTCGCGCGCTGCGCCGGGTCGGCGGGCAGGGACAGGGTCTCGGCCTCCGAGGCGATCGGAGCGAGCATCCGGGCCAGAGCCGCGGCCGAGGCAGGCCGGTCCTCCGGCCTGGGCGCCAGGCACGCGGCCACCGCCGCGACGAGCTCGGCCGGAGCATCGGGCAGACGGGCGGCGACGTCGGGCGGATGGAAGCCGTTCTCGGCTCCGAGCTCGGCGAGCGAAGCGGCCCTCCGCGCGGGCTCCCCCGCGAGCAGCTCGTAGAGCACCGCACCCACGGCGTAGATGTCCGCTGCGGCGGTGACCTGCTCGCCTCGCGCCTGCTCCGGGGCGAGGTAGCCCGCCGTCCCGAGCACGGTGCCGGCCAGGGTGAGCCGCGTGCCCTCGTGACCGACGGCGACGCCGAAGTCGCCGAGCTTGAGGACTCCGTCCCGGCCGAGCAGGAGGTTCTGCGGTTTCACGTCGCGATGGACCAGACCGCCCGCGTGGGCGGCCGCTAGGCCCGCACACGCCTGCATCCCAAGCGTCGCGGCCTCCGCCGGCGGCACCGGCCCCCGGCGCGCAACGAGCTCGGCGAGCGTCTCCCCCTCGACGTACTCCATCGCGATGAACGGCCGGCCGCCGTCCTCGCCGACATCGAAGACACGCACGACGTTCGGATGTCCGAGCCGCGCGGCCAGGCGCGCCTCACGGAGGAAGCGCCGCCGCAGATCCTCGTCCCGTGCGAGGTTCTCGGCCAGCCGCTTCAGCGCTACTGGCCGGTCGAGCTCGACGTCGTGCGCCAGGTCGACGGTGGCCATCGCGCCGTGCCCCAGTGGTCGAACGAGCTCGTAGCGCCCGGCTATCCGTGTCACGGCGCTCACCCTTTGTCCCCCTTGCCTCCCCCGTGCCCGTGGTGGTCGTGGTGATCGTGCTTGTCGTGCGGCGGAGGCTTCGGCTGAGGAGCGGGCCGCGTCACGATCTTGGGCGGCGGGTTGCAGACGATGCGGCCGGCGAGCGCGTTCACGCTGGCGAGGAGGGGCGTGCGAAGCCGCGACGGCACGGAGCCCTGGGCGTCGATGACCTCGGTTCGGAGCGACGTGGCGAGTGCATGGGCGCGACAGGCCGCGCCGGCTGCGGCGGCGTCGGCGGTCGCCGACGCCAGCTGGGCCCCGGCCTGCGCCAGCGCGCGCGGGACCCCGTGGACGGCAGAGCCCTCCCGCCTGGCGGCGCCCCCGCAGCCGGCCGCTACGAGCACGACGAGAACTGTGGCCGCGGCGATCCTCAACACCTTCCCGGGTGTACCCGCCATCCGCTCCACCGTAGCCTCGCATTTCCGATTGAGAACCGTTAAGGTCCTGTTAATGCCGATGCTGCACGGCTGTGGGTTCCCGGGGTGCTCGACGTTGACGCTGAGCACCTATTGCGTCGAGCACGAGCTGCTCGTGCGGGCCCTGAAGGAGTCGGAGCGCGCGCACGCAACCTCGTTCGACGAGCGCCCGGAGGACGCGGCCCTGTCCGCCGACCCGGCGAACGAAGCGCAGCAGCCGGCCGCGCGGTAGGCACCGCAAAGCGCGGGCCGGGGCGACCGCCTCGTTGGTAGCCTCGGGGAGATGCACGTTCTCCCCTCCTCACCGCGCCTGCGTCGCCGTTTGGCCTGGATCGGCATCGCCGTCACGCTCGCGGGCGCGATCGCCGCGATCGTCGTGCTCGTCCCGAGCCCGAAGGCGCCGAGCTCGGCACCGCCGAAGAACGCGCCTCCGGCCCAGTTCGCCACCCACAGCACGCGGGTCAGCCGCGCGGAACGGCGGCAGATCGACGCGACGCTCGACCGGTTCCTCCGCGCCGGCCTCGACGGAAGCTCGCCCGCCACCGCCTGGCACCTCGCCGGCCCCGAGCTGAAGGTGGGATCGACGCTCCGCAAGTGGCGCGCGGGCACCAGCCCGCTGCCGTATTTCCCCACCAGCCAGAAGGCGTTCCACGACTGGACGCCGGTCGACGTGGGCCCCCACTACGTCGTCTTCGACCACCTCCTCGTCCATCCGCGGAAGGGGTCGCGCACCACGGCACGGATCTTCTCCGGCGAGGTGGTGAAGCGGGGCTCACGCTGGCTCGTGAACCGCTTCTACACGATTGCCGTGATGCAACGGCCGACGAAGGCCGGCACGCATCAGGTCGGGCCGAACGACTACGCCGCGCCGGGTGCCAGCGCGCCGTCGCAGACGAGCGGAGCCGCCCTCGGCAAGCAGTGGCTGCTCGTCGTCGGTGGGCTGGTCGGGCTCGCGCTCCTCTTCCCGCTCGGCTTCGCCATCGCGTCGGCAGTCCGCTCGCGTCGCCGCCGGAAGCAGTACGAGCAGGGCCGCGATCGCGACCTGCCGCCGTTGCCACGCTCGGCGCAGATGCCGGCATCCGGCGCGCGGCGGCCCTAACTTTCCTCTGGTACTTTGGTCTCAATCCGTATGGAGTCCCCTTCCCGTACCGCCGGCGGCATTTTCTCCTCACCCCGGGGACAGCGCCGCCTCCTGGTGTTCAGCGGCGGCGTGTTCCTCATCGGGCTGATTGCCTTTCTTTCTCTCTACCTGCTGCGCGGCACGAGCGGCATCCACGCGCCGCTCTCGAACAAGGCTGCGCAGACGCATGTGAAGCTGGTCAAGGCGCCACCGCCGAAGGCCGCGCTGCGGGTGGCGCGGGAATTCGTCGAGACGGCTCCGCTTCGCAAGAACCTCGACGACATCTACCCCAATATCGGGCCGGCGCTCAAGGGCAACATGACCCGGGAGCAGTGGATCAAGGGGAACATTCCAGTCGACCCGTATCCCGCGAGGAACGCGAGGACGGCGGCGTTCACCGTCGACTGGTCGTACACGACGCAGATCATGCTCGAGATCGACCTCGTGGCGAAGAAGGGCTCCGGCTCGAACATCCGGCCACACCTTCCCTTCTTCCTCGAACTCGAGCGCGCGGGCGACAAGCCGAACGGACGCTGGCTCGTCAATAACTGGATGACGGTCTGGCACCCGCCCGTGCCGATGGCCGGCGGCGGCGCGTAACAGCCGCGGCGCGAACCCGGTCGAAGCGTCAGCCTGGGTACTCGTCCTTGCGCCGCGGGCTCGCTCCGGAAGGCTCGCCCTTCGGCGTCCGCTCCAGCAGGAAGCTGAAGTACGGCGCGACGAACGGGTCCGGCGCCGACACGGTGTACGTGTGATAGACGGCGCCGTTCTCGCGCGCGAACGCGATCCAGCTCGGGGCCTCGCGTAGGCCGTCCTTCAGCTCCGCCCCGACGTCGCGCGACCACTCCTGCAGGAACTCGGGCGGATTCTCGATCAGCTCCTGGATCTGCGGCGCCTGCTGCGCCTGCTCCGGCGTCAGCGCGAGTCCGAAGTCGAAGGCAAAGTCGCTGTCGTAGGTCGACACCCACGGGAACTGCCAGCCCATCCGGCGCTTGTATGCGGCGAGCCGGTCGATCGGTGCCCGCGAGAACGCGATCAGCGTCACGTCCATATGGCTCAGGTGCACGCGTGCGCTGTCGAGGCCGTCGGCGAGGCTCGTGCACCCAGGGCAGGCGCCGAGCGTGTAGTCGGGGCCGTACATGATGTTGTAGGCGAGCAGCTGCGAACGCCCCTCGAAGAGCTCCGCGAGCGTCTTCTTGCCGTCCTCGGTGTCGAGCTCGTACTCCTTGTCCACGGACACCCACGGCAGCTCACGCCGCTTCTGCGTGATCTCCCGCGTGCGCTCCGCATGCTCGGCCTCGAGCTTGGCGAGCTCGTCGCGGGCCGCCTGCCACTCCTCGCGAGTTCCGGTCGGATGCGTCGTCATCGGTCTCCTCCTTCGTTGTCAGGTCGATCAGCAGCTACGACCGGGCGCGCCGGCATAACTCATCGCCGGTCTGGTCAAGCACCGGGCCGACGGATGCAACTAGGCGTGGTCGGCTAGTTGTCGACGAGCCCGTGCTGTGACGCGTCCTGGAGGCCGAGGTTCGGCCGTTCCGAGACTTGCACGGCGGATGGATGCCTCAGGCCGCGAACACCGTCTGTCGCGCGCGCCACGACGACGCCGCTGGGAACGAAGTCGAGGGCGACCGCGCGCGGATGGCCGGGGCTCGGCTTGTCGAACGACATCACCGAGATCGCCACGAGGGCTGCGGCGGCGGTCGATCCCACGGCAGCTCCAACGCGCACCGAGAACCGCATCGCGGTAGCGCGGCGCGGGAGCGTGAACGGCGGCGGCTGCTCGAGCGGAGCGGTGCGCAGCAGGTCGGTGTGACACCGCACGTCGTCGGCGAACGACGCACAGTCCGGGCACCAGCTCAGGTGCTGCTCGAGGAGCGCCGCCTCGTACAGCGACAACTCGCCGTCGAGCCCGGCCGAGACCCGCTCGCGGTTCCGCTCACACTCGGTACGTCCCATCGGAAGGTTTGACGACGAGTAGGCGCTTAGAGTTAGAACTCGCCTTAGAACGCCCGCCGCGAGGGATCGACCAGGGCGCCGAGCAGCACGAGGCCGATGCCGAGCAGGAAGAGGCCGAGCGAGCTGCGCTTGCTCTCCGCGCGCTCCTCGGGCGTCGCCTTGCGCCGTCGGCGTCGGGCCCGCGGCCGGAGCGTCCCGAGCCCGTCCGCCTCATCGAGCGTCTCCGACCGCCAGGGCCCGCGGCTGCCGAGCACGAAGCACCCCACGAGCACGGCCGCCCCGGCCACGTAGTAGCCGGTCGCGATCGCGTGCCCGATGCTCTTCCCGCCCAAGGCTCCGATCGCGGCCGAGACAGCCGTCGTGCCGCCGACGACGATCGCGACGAGCGCGAAGATGCGCGGGAGCGCGGCCCGGAGCACGGGCTGTATCCCGCTAGCCGGTGCTCTCGGCGAGCGTCGGCCGGCGGCGGAACTCGTCCTCTTCCATCGGCCAGTGCTCGAGCGGGTAGTGGCAGGCGAACTCGTGATCCTGGGTCCCTGCGACGGGCGTCAGCAGCGGCTCCTCGACGTCGCAGTGGCCCTCGACGAAGCGCGGGCAGCGCGGGTGGAAGCGGCACGCGGCCGGCGGATTCAGCGGGCTCGGAACGTCGCCGGTGAGCACGATCTGCTTCCGGGCGCGCCCGAGCGTCGGATCTGCGATCGGCACCGCGGAGAGCAGGGCGCCCGTGTAGGGATGCTTCGGCTCCGCGTAGAGCTCCTGCTTCGTGCCCGTCTCGACCGGCTTCCCGAGATACATGACCATGACCCGGTCCGACACGTGGCGGACGACGTTGAGGTCGTGCGCGATGAAGATGTACGTCAGGTCGAAGTCCTGCTGCAGGTCCTTGAGCAGGTTGAGGATCTGCGCCTGCACCGAGACGTCGAGCGCCGACACCGGCTCGTCGCAGATGATCAGCTTCGGGTTGATCGCGAGCGCACGCGCGATGCCGATCCGCTGTCGCTGACCGCCGGAAAACTCGTGCGGGAAGCGGTTGTAGTGCTCGGGATTGAGCCCCACGATCTCGAGCAGCTCCTGCACGCGCCGCTTGCGATCGTGGTCGGAGCCGATCCCGTGCACCTCGAGCGGCTCGCCCACGATGGCGCCGACGCGCATCCGGGCGTTCAGCGAAGCGTAGGGGTCCTGGAAGACCATCATCATGTCGCGCCGGATCGGCCGCATCCCGGCGCGGTCGAGGTGCGTGATGTCCCGGCCTTCGAAGATGATCTTGCCGCCCGTCGGCTCGAGCAGCCGCGCAATGCACCGCGCCATGGTCGACTTGCCGCAACCCGACTCGCCGACGACGCCGAGCGTCTCGCCGGCCTCGAGCGTGAAGTCGACGCCGTCGACCGCCTTGACCTGGGCGACCTCCTTCTGGAAGATCAGGCCACGCGTGACCGGGAAGTACTTCTGCAGGTCCTCGACGACGAGCAGTTCGCTCATGCGGCGCTCCCTCCGGTGGCCGCCTCGAGGCTGGCCTTCTTCGCGGTCCAGATACGAGCTCGATCCTCGTCCCCGAGGTGGCACCGGAAGCGGTGCTCCACGCCCTCGGACGACGGCCGGAGCTCGGGTAGCTCGACCCGGCAGCGATCGAAGACGTACGGGCAGCGGGGATTGAACGCGCAGCCCGCCGGAGGATGGAGCAGCGACGGGGGCTGCCCGGGGATCTGCTCCAGCCGCGGCGTGACGACGTCGAGGCGTGGCAGCGATCCGAGCAGGCCCCACGTGTACGGCATCTCGGGCTTGGCGAAGAGGTTGTCGACCTGCGCCTGCTCGACCACGCGGCCGCCGTACATGACGAGCACCTCGTTCGACAGCTCGGCGACGACGCCGAGATCGTGCGTGATCATCACGATCGCCGTCCCGTACTCGTCCTGCAGCTGCTTCATGAGCCGCAGGATCTGCGCCTGCGTCGTGACGTCGAGCGCCGTCGTGGGCTCGTCGGCGATGATCAGCTCGGGCTTGTTGACCAGCGCCATCGCGATCATCACGCGCTGGCGCATGCCGCCCGAGAACTGGTGCGGATAGTCGTCGATGCGCGCCTCGGCGCGCGGGATCTCGACCTCCTTGAGCACTTCCACCGAACGCCGGCGCGCCTCCGCGCGGGTGACGTCGTTGTGCAGCATCACGGCCTCCTCGAGCTGCCAGCCGATCCGCTTGACCGGGTTGAGCGAGGTCATCGGGTCCTGGAAGATCATCCCGATCCGCTGGCCGCGGATCTTCTGCAGGCGCGTTCCGCTCGCGCCGAGGATCTCCTGGCCGTCGAAGCGGACGGAGCCGCTCACCTGCGCGTGACGCGCGTCGAGCAGGCCCATCACGGTGAGGAAGGTGACGCTCTTGCCGGAGCCGGACTCGCCGACGACGCCGAGCGTCTCCCCGCGATCGACGGAGAAGCTAACGCCCGAGACGGCCTTGACGATTCCGTCGTCGGTCCGGAAGCGGGTGGCGAGATCGGTGACTTCGAGTAGCGCCATGTCAGGTGCTCAGCCGGATGCGCGGGTCGAGCCACGCGTAGACGATGTCGACGAGGAAATTGAAGATGATCACCGAGATGGTGGCGAAGACGGTGATCCCGACCACGACCGGCAGGTCGTCGTTGTTCGCCGCGCTGATCAGGTCCTGGCCGAGCCCGTGCAGGTTGAACACCGTCTCGGTGAAGACGGCGCCGCCCAGGCTGAGGCTGATGTCCATGCCGAGCATGGTCACCACCGGCAGCAGGCTGTTGCGCAACACGTGCCGGAAGAGCACGCGCGCAGGCGACGCGCCCTTCGCGCGGGCGGTGCGGACGTAGTCCTCCGACGACGTCTCCAGCACGCTCGCGCGCACGAACCGGGTGTAGAGGGCCGTGAAGAGGAGCATGAACGTCATCCAGGGCAGCACGAGGTGATATGCCCAGCGCGCCGGCCCCGAGCAGACCCCGGTCTGGTGGCTCGGGAAGAAGTTGCAGTAGTCGGCGATCGGCGTCCAGCCGAGCCTGAAGCCGAAGACGTAGGCGAGGATCAGGCCGATCCAGACCGCGGGCGCCGAGACGCCGACGAGCACGAAGAACATCGCGCTGCGATCCATGATCGAGCGTGGCCGGAGAGCCGAGATGATGCCCGTCGGAATCGCGAGCAGCAGCCAGAAGAAGGCGCCGCCGAACACGAGCGAAGCCGTGACCGGCGCATCCTGCGCGATCACCCAGCGCACGGACGTGCCGTAGCGGAACGAGTAGCCGAGCGACTGGTGCCGGATCATGTTCCACAGGAAGAGCCAGTACTGCTGGTAGATCGGCAGGTCGAGATGGAGGTTGTGGCGGATGTGCTTGACGATCGAGGGCAGGCTCGCCCGGCCCGCCGCGAGCTCCGCGGGATCCGTCGGAATGACGTAGAAGATGATGTAGGTGACGATCGTCGCAACGATGAACAGGAAGAAGGCCCAGAAGATGCGACGAATGATGAAATACCCCACGACTCAGTCCTGTCCCTGTCCGGATTCCGCTGTCAGATTCGTTTGGAAGTTCTGGAGGGGCGCCCGGGGGCACCCCTCCAGCATTGTTGCAGGTTGATCCCTAGCCGACCGACAGGGCCTGGAGGATCGGGTAGTTGAAGTACGAGCTGTAGATGAAGTTCTTGACCCGGCTAGAGGTCAGGAACCGGTTGTTCGACACCTCGTACGGGATGAACGGCACGTACTTCTCCATCAGCGTCTTGTCGAGAGCCGCGTACGCCGCTGCGCGCTTCGGACCGAAGAGCGACGCGGCGTGGTCGAGCTGCTTGTTGAAGCTCCCGTTGTTGAAGTAGAAGTAGTTCACGTTCCCGGTGTCGCCGATCGTGCGACCGTCGAGGTTCACGTTCATGTAGTCGAACCCGTCGAGGTAGTCGGCACACCAGCCGCCGCCGGCGACGTTGAAGCCGTCGGGGCCCTCGGCGATGCTCTTGGTCTGCAGCGGGTGGTAGTAGCCCGTCGGGTCAGACGTCTGGAGCTTGGTCTGGAACCCGAGCTGGCCGAACTGCCGCTGCTCGAACTGCACGAGGTTGGACTGGAACGTGCTCGAGGGCCGGTAGTACAGGTTGAGCGTGCCGTTCAGGTGACCGGCACCAACCTGCCTCGCCTTCGCGAAGTCCGGGAAGTTCGGGTAGATGTGCAGCTTCTTGTACCCGGGGATCCCCGGCACGAGGAACTGGTCGGCCGGCGTGCCCGAGTACGGCCCACCGAGCTTGATGACCGACGTGCGGCTGAACGCGTAGCTGAGCGCCTTGCGGACAGCAGCATTGTTCGTCGGTGCCCGGCCGGTGTTCAGCGAGGCCCAGCTGACGCAGGTCGTCGGGCCGACGTGGAACTGACCCTTGTTCGGGCCGCCGTACTTCTTCGACACCGTGGAGACCTGGTCCGACGGCACCTGACCGAAGTCGACGTCGACCTGCCCCTTCTCGATCTGAAGGACCTGTGCCTCGCCGGAGCCGTTGTTCTCGTTGATCACGATCTGGCTCGGATTGTGCTCCTGGAAGCCCTTGTAGAACTTGTTCAGCTTGAAGACCGCCAGGCGCTGCGGCTTGTTCGTCGCGATGTAGTACGGCCCGGCCGACGGATACGTGAGGATCCCGTTCGGGTTCCGGGAGTACTTCATGCTCGGCTTCACGGCAGTGAACCACTGCATGCCGAGGATCGAGAGGAACGTCGGATTCGGCTTCGTCAGGTGGAAGGTGAGCGTGAGCCCCTTCGCCTTGATGCCCGAGATGTGCTGCGACGTCTTGACGCCGGCCGTGCCAGCGCAGTTGGCGAACTTCGCGGCGCCGACGATCATCTGGTCGATCGCCAGGAAGCAGCCGTTCTGGACGTACATCTTCGGGCTCAGCACCCGCTCGAACGCCCGCTGATACGCCATGGCCGTCACGGGCGAGCCGTCATTGAACTTCATGCCCGGCCGCAGATGGAACGTGTAGACCTTGCCGCTCTTCGAGATGGTCGGCAAAGCCGCCGCAGCATCCGGCTGGAGAACCGAGCCTGCCTTCCCGACCTTGTTCGGGAAGTTGAGGAGCAGCCTCGACACCGCGTACTCCGCGGCCCAGTCGTTTGCCACGTACGAGATCTCCGGGTCGAGCGTGTCGAACCCGCCGCCCGAGTGGGCGACCTTCAGCACGCCGCCGCGCAGTGCCTTCGCGTGGCCTGCCTTCTGCGTTGCCGAGGACGCGACGCCAACGGTGAGCGCCGCAATCAGCAACGCGACCCCCATGCTCAACATGAGCACGGAGAGCACATGCTTCGTGCGCATATGACTCCTTCCATCGCACCGCACGCCCTCACGCGCGGCCCGGTTGAGGTGAGTGAGAGACACCAGCGTTTAGTTGAGACGCCGCTGCGGCGCGAGAGTTAGGAACGCGATGTGCACGGCTGGCGTCCGGGGACCCGCTACAGCGTCGAGCGCGGGTCGAACGCGTCGCGCAACCCGTCGCCGAGCAGGTTGAAGGCCATCGTCGTGAGCAGGATGGCGAGGCCGGGGAAGAGCATGATCCAGACGTCCGTGCGGTAGTAGTCGGGCGCTGTCGAGAGCAGGTTGCCCCAGCTCGGAGTCGGCAGGTCGATACCGAGGCCCAGGAACGAGAGACCGGCCTCGAGGAGGATGTTCGTGGCGATGATCAGGGTCGAGTAGACGATGATCGGCGCCACGAGGTGCGGCAGCAGATGGGTGCGCATGATCCGCCAGTCGCTCGCGCCGGTCATCCGTGCCGCCTCGACGAACTCCTTCTCGCGGAGCGAGAAGACGACTCCGCGCATGATCCGGGCCGGATAGAACCAGCCGAAGATCGAGAAGATCAGAACGAGCGTGAACACGCCGTGCTGGAGGAAGCCGAGCGTGATGTCGTTCAGCCTCGGCCCGACCACGATCTTGACCGCGATGATGAAGAGCAGGTACGGGAAGACCATCACGATCTCGATCAGCCGCGAGATGACGGTGTCGATCCAGCCGCGGAAGTAGCCGGCGAGCAGGCCCATGAAGACGCCCAGGGCAACCGAGCCGATGGTGGCGAAGACGCCGACCTCGAGCGAGACCTGTGCCCCGTAGAGGACGCGCAGGAAGAGGTCGCGACCGAGCTGGCCGTCCGCGCCGAAGATCAGGAGCGTATGCCCGAACTGACTCTTCGGCTGGCCGAGGAACGGAGCGTTCGAGATATGCGTCCACGGGCCTACCGGGATGAGGCTCTGCGGGTCGACGCCGTAGCCGAAGATGGAGTTCGGCCCGTGGCCGAGGAGGTGGGCTGCGAGCGGCGCGCCGCCGAAGGCGCCTGCGAAGAGCAGGATGACGACTCCGAGCGCGACCACCGCGATCTTGTCGCGCCGGAACCGGATCCAGATGAGCTCCCAGTAGCCGCGCGCCTTGACTGCTTGCGGCTCCGCCTGCGCGGGGCCCGGCAGGTCAAGCGCAGACGGGGTGTCGACGCGTACGCTCACGACCGCGGGGAAAGTATCTCAAAGCAGGGGCACTTGCCACCCATTCGTAGCAATTCGACGTTCGGCCCTTCCGGAAGTTAGCGTCGCAGCTGCGCGAACCAGTCGAGCGCCTCGGGGTTCGCGAGCGAGTCCCGACTCGCCACCTCGGCCGGCGAAGCACCCATCAGAAGCCGCTTCACCGGCACCTCGAGGATCTTCCCGGAGAGGGTGCGGGGGATCTCCGGGGCGGCCAATACCTCGTCGGGGACGTGACGCGGTGAGCACTCCTCCCGAATCCGGCGCCGGATCTCGGCCTCGAGCCCATCGTCGAGAGCGACCCCGTCGCGGAGGACGACGAAGAGCGTCATCCTGCTGGCCTCGCCGTCCGGGACGTCGACAACGAGGGCGTCGAGGACGTCGTCGAGAGCGAGCACGCTGCGATAGAGCTCGCTCGTGCCCATGCGCACGCCGCCGCGGTTGATCGTCGCGTCCGAGCGCCCTGTGATGATCGCGGTGCCGCGCTCGGTGATCTCGATCCAGTCGCCGTGGCGCCAGACGCCGGGGAAGGTGGAGAAGTAGCTCTCGCGGTAGCGCGAGCCGTCCTCGTCGCCCCAGAGGTAGAGAGGCATCGACGGCATCGGCTCGGTGAGCACGAGCTCGCCAACCTCGCCAACGAGCTGGTGCCCGGCCTCGCTCAAGGCTTCCACCTTCGCGCCGAGCGCCCGCGCCTGCAGCTCGCCTCGGTACACCGGCAGGGTCGGCACCCCGCCGACGAAGGCCGTGCAGACGTCGGTTCCGCCGGACGTGGAGAAGAGCCAGACGTCCTCTCCGAGCTTGTCCCGCACCCAGTCGAAGCCCTCCGGCGCGAGCGGCGAGCCGGTCGAGCCGACGCTGTCGAGGCGGGAGAGGTTGCGCCTCGCACGCGGCTCCAGCCCCGCCTTCTGGCAGGCCGCGAGGTAGCCCGCGCTCGTGCCGAAGCACGTGATGCCGGCCGCGTCAGCGAGATCCCAGAGCGTCCCGAGATCCGGGTGGGCCGGGTTCCCGTCGAAGAGGACGATCGACGCCTCGGAGAGCAGGCCGCCGACGAGGAAGTTCCACATCATCCAGCCGGTGGTCGTGAACCAGAACAGCCGGTCACCGGTCCGCGCGTCGAGGTGCAGGCGGAGCTTCTTCAGGTGCTCGAGCAGGATCCCGCCCTGGCCGTGGACGATCGCCTTCGGCAGGCCGGTCGTGCCGGAGCTGTAGAGCACCCAGAGCGGGTGGTCGAACGGCAGCTGCGCGAACTCGAGCGCGGCGGGCGCGAACTCCCAGTCGCCGCCGTTGAGGTAGGGGAGCACGAACGTCTGCTCGAGCGTGGGCAGCTCCCGCTGCAGCGCCGCGATCGCCTCGCTTCGGTCGAAGTCCCGGCCGCCGTAGCGGTAGCCGTCCACCGCGAGGAGAACCTTGGGCTCGATCTGCGCGAAGCGGTCGACGACGCTGCGGACGCCGAACTCTGGCGCACAGCTCGACCACGTCGCGCCGATACTCGCGCAGCCGAGAAAGGCGGCGACGGTCTCCGGGATGTTCGGGAGGTAAGCGGCGACGCGATCCCCGGCGACGACGCCGGCCTCGCGCAGGCCCGCGGCGACCGCGCCTGCGCGCGCCCGCAGCTCGCCCCACGTCCATTCGCCCAGCGGGCGCAGCTCCGACGCGTGGTGGATCGCCACGGCGTCGTCGTCGCGGCCGCGGAAGATGTGCGCCGCGTAGCTGAGCCGCGCGCCCGGGAACCACTCCGCGCCCGGCATCTCGCGCCGATCGAGCACCTGCTCGTACGGCTCGCTCGCCTCGACCTGGAAGAACTCCCAGATCGAGGCCCAGAATCCCTCGAGCTCCTCCACCGACCACTGCCACAGGTCGGCGTAACCCTCGAGCCGCAGGCCGCGCGTCTCGTTGAGCCACTCGCGGTAGCGCGTGATCGTCGCGGACGCGATCCGGTCCGGGCTTGGCGTCCAGACGATCGGCGGCGCAGCGAACACGCCGCCGATGCTACTTCCGTGACGGTCCCGTCACGGTGGCAGCCACCGTGACGGAAGCGTGACGGCGTTCAGCGCTGCGCGGCCTCGAGCGGCGGTGTCGGCTCGCCCTCGGCGTCGGCGATCCCCGAGAGCACGTCCCGGATCGTCTCGACGGAGCTGTGGCGCGCCTCCCAGCCGAGCACCGCGCGGGCACGGGTCGTGTCCATCAACGGCACGGACAGGCCCATGTCGAGCCACCCGGGCGGAGTCGGCTGCAGCCGGAGACGCCACGTGGCGGCCATCGCGCCGCGGGCCACCGACGGCCGCAAGGGCAAGACCGGGGCGCCGAGCGCCTGCGCCAACACGCGCGCATCGAGCACCGGCTCGGCCGCCACGTTGAAGGCGCCGTGGGCGTCGCCGACGACGGCGAGCCGGTAGGCCTCGGCCACGTCGCGCGTATGGACGGCCTGGAACCTCAGCCCGCGGATGTCGGGAACGACCGGGACGGTGCCCCGTCGGGCGAGCAGGCGTGGGAAGAACGGCCCGAGGAAGTACCGCCGCTGTTCCTCCGCGGAGCTTCGCTTGAAGATCAGGGCCGGCCGGAGACGGACGACCCGGGTCTCCGGATGCTCGAGCTGGAAGCGGTCGAGCAACCGCTCGACCTCCGCCTTGTGGCGCGCGTAGAAGCTCGTCGGCGTCCCTTCCGTCGGCCAGCTCTCGTCGACCTTCCGGTCCTTCGGCCCGGGCGAGTAGGCGCCGACCGACGAGCCGTAGACGAGCGCGGAAACCTCAGCCTCGGCGACGGCGCGGAAGACGCGCTCGCTGCCGTCGACGTTCGTACGTCGCAGCGCGGGGATGTCGCGCGAGGGCTGGATCCGCCAGGCGAGGTGAACGACGCAGTCCGCTCCGCGGAACAGCGGCACGAGGTCGTCCCGCTCGACGTCGGCCGCCTGCCACTCGGTCTCGGCGAAGCCCCGGTCGGGGAGCCGGCGGCCGAGCCCGACGATCTCGTCGACGCCGCCGTCCGCCGCCAGTGCACGCAGGAGGCTCGTGCCGACGTTTCCGCTCGCCCCTGTGACGACGACACGCATCCGCGCCCTACTGCTGACGCGCGACCGCGCGCGCGAGCTCGCGCTTCGACATTCTCGAGCGGCCCTCGACGCCGAGCCGGCGGGCGCGCTGGTAGAGCTCGTCCTTCGTGCTCTGCTCGACGTCGACGCCGCCGAAGGTCTCGCCCTCGCCGCGTCGCTTCTGCGACGTCGTCTTCTTCGAGCGCGGATCGCTCGGGCCCGGCTCGTTCTTCGGCACCCAGCGCCTGCCGCGCTTCTCGTGCGTGTGCTTGAGCGCGGCCATCGCCGTCCGGTGCGCGCGCTCGCCCTCGCCGTACTGCTCCGCCGCGGCGTCGTGCGCTTTCGCGAAGGTCCGCTGAGCCTTCGCTCCCGAGCGCTTCAGGGTGTCCGGAAGCTCCGAGCGCCGGACGCGGTCTGGACTCGCCATCTTCGGCATGGCCCTACCTCCTCACGGCTGCAGGACGACCTTGAAGCAGCCGTCCTCCTTCTTCTGGAACCGTTCATACGCGCCGGGTGCTTCGTAGAGCGGCAGGTGGTGGCTCGCGAAGGAATCTGCGCCGAGCGGGTCGCCGTCGAGCAGCAGCGGCATGATCTCGGGCACCCAGCGCAGGACGTTCGCCTGCCCCATCCGAATCTGGACCTGCTTGTCGAAGAGGACGCGCAGCGGCAGCGGATCCGCGGCGCCGCCGTAGACACCCGAGATCGAGATCGTGCCGCCGCGCCGGACGAGCTCGATCGCGAGGTAGAGGGCGTGGAGCCGGTCGATGCTCACCGTCTCCATCAGCTTCCGCTGCACCGCGTCCGGCAGGAGCCCGGCGGCCTGCTGCACCGCCTTCGCGAACGGCGCGCCATGGGCTTCCATGCCGACCGCATCGAGCACCGAGTCGGGACCGCGCCCGTCGGTCGCCTCCCGGACAACGTCTACGAGGTCGTCGTCGTGCTCGAGCAGGTCGTAGACCTCGACCCCGTGCGAGTGTGCCCGCTCGAGCCGGTCCGCGACGAGGTCGACGCCGAGCACGCGGTAGCCGCGATGCTGCGCGACGCGGGTGGCCATCTCGCCGATCGGGCCGAGGCCGAGCACGAGCAGCGTTCCGCCGTCCGGCACCGCGGCGTACTCGACGCCCTGCCACGCGGTCGGGAGGACGTCGGAGAGGAAGAGGAAGCGGTCGTCGGGCGGGCCCTCGGGCACCTTGATCGGAAGCGTGTTCCCGAACGGGACGCGGAGGTACTCGGCCTGGCCGCCCGGGACCTCGCCGTACAGCGTCGAATAGCCGAAGAGGGCGGCGCCGGTGCCGTGCTCGCGCTGCTGCGTCGTCTCGCACTGGGAGTGGAGCCCCTGCGAGCACATCCAGCACGTGCCGCACGAGATGTTGAACGGAACGACGACCCGGTCGCCGGTGGAGACGCCCGTCACCTCCGGGCCTGCCTCCTCGACGATCCCCATCGGCTCGTGACCGAGCACGTCGCCCGCGTTCAGATACGGCGCCATCACCTCGTAGAGGTGGAGGTCCGAGCCGCAGACGCCGGAGGAGGTGATCCGGACGACGACGTCGTCCGGCTCGCGGATGCCCGGGTCTGGGACGTTCTCGACCCGGACATCGCGCTTGCCGTGCCAGGCGACCGCTCTCACTAGGTCGCCGCCTGCTGGTTGATCCCGGACTTGAACATGCCGCCCGTCGCGATCTTCGTCAGCAGCTTGTCTGCCTGCGACTCCTCATCGAGCGTCTGGTCCATCAGGTCCCGGATGCCGTCGAAGCCGCAGTCGCCGGCGAGCTGCCTCGCCGTGCCGTACGCCGCGATCTCGTAATGCTCCACCCGCTGCGCGGCGCCGATCAGAGCGGCGTCCTTCGCGTTCGGGTCGCCTTCCATGCCCATCATCTCCTCGCCCTCCGTGAGGAGCCCCTTCATCCCCTTGCAGACCTCGGTCGGGTTCGAGACGCCGAGTTCGCCGAGCGCCTCCTCGACGCGCTTCACGTGGCCGCGGGTCTCGTCGAGATGGTGCTCGAAGGCCTGGCGGAGCTCGTCGTGGCTCGCGGCCTGAGCCATCTTCGGCAGAGCGCCGACGAGCTGCGTCTCCGCGCTGTGAAGATCCTCGAGCTGCTCCTGCAGGACGTCTTTGAGCGAATGGAATCCCATTTCCTTTCTCCTTTCGAGTCGGGTTCCGACTCGTGGTTCCGCGCCCGTCGAAGTGCAAACAGGGCGGCGGCGCTAGGGTCCGCGCGTGGCCGAGGAGAGGCTGACGATGCGGGACAACCGCAGCGGAACCGAGGTGGAGGTCGCGATCACGGCCCAGCGCGGCTAAGCGTGGGGGCGCTCACGTGGTGGCTCGCTCCCCATCCCGGATGGGAGGAGGGCGAGGACTGGCCCCAGGAGGTGCCGGTCGTTCGTTACGACACCGGCGACGACGTCGTGCTCATCGATCCGTTCCTCCCCCGGGACGGCGTCTTCGATCCCGCCGGTAAGCCCGTGCGCGTGCTCCTGACGCAGCCTGGGCACTACCGCGGCACGGACGAGCTGGTGGAGCGCTTCGGCGCTTCGGTCTGGGTGCCGCCGCGGGCGGAGTGGCGCGGGCGGATGAGCCCCGCGACGACGCGCGACCTCCCTGGCGGCGTCGAGGCGATCGAGCTGGACGGCCAGCCCCAGCAAGTCGTCTTCTTCATCCCCAAGCACGCCACCATCGTCAGCGGCGATGTGCTGACCGGGCGAGACGGCGTGATGCACGTGTTCCTCGACGACGCCGAGCGGGAGCCACTGCTCGCGTCGCTCGAGCATCTGGCCGAGCTTCCCGTCGAGCGCGTGATCGTCCCGCACTGCGAGGAGCCGGAGTTCCTCGACGGTGGCGAGCACATCCGGAGCGCCGTCGCCGAAGCCCGCGCCGCGTCCTGACGCTCGAGGCGCGGACAGGTCCGCACGGGACATGTCCCGGTGCCAGGCACCGGGACGTGTCCGCTCCAGACAGCGCCGGCCACCGGAGCGCGCAGTGAAAGCCGACCTCGAGGACGCCGACGGCCAAAGGGACATGGCCCGGTGCCTGGCACCGGGCCACCGACGGCCGAAAGGGACATCCAGGCATGTCGGTTAGCGGAAGAGCTCGCTGAGCTCGTCGTGCTCGGTGGCCGAGAGCGGCCGCTCGAGCGCGGCGAGAGCCGGCTGCAGGTGCTCCGGACGCCGCGGGCCGAGGACGACCGAGACGCGGTCGTCGGCCAACAGCCACGCGAGCGCGAGGGCGGCCGGATCCCCCCGCCGTTCGAGCTCATCCAGGGCGTCGTAGACACGATCGTCGCGGAGGTGCCTGTACGGCCCCGGCCGCATCGCCATCCGCGACCCCTCCGGCGCGGTCGCGTCCCGCCGGTACTTACCCGTCAGCCAGCCGCCGGCGAGCGGGCTGAACGACTGGAACCAGACCCCCCTCGCCGTGCAGAGCGGGAGCACGTCGCTCTCGGCCTCGCGATCGAGAAGGGAGTACGAGTTCTGAACCGCCGCGAAGGCGCCGGCGTCGAGAGCCTCCCCCAGCTGGGAGCCGTCGACGTTGCTGAGCCCGTAGGCGCCGATCCTCCCAGCCGCGACGAGCTCCTCGAAGACGCCTGCGACCTCCGCGATCGGCACCTCCGCGTCCCAGGCGTGCGCGAGGTAGAGATCGACGTGACCGACGCCGAGGCGCTCGAGGCTCGACTCGATCTGCCGGCGCACCCGCGCCGGAGCGAGTCCGCGATCGGCACCTTCCGCCATCGGGTTGAACGTCTTCGTCGTGAGGCGCAGGCCCTCGCGACGGCGCGCGCGGATCCACTCCCCGATGTACGTCTCGCTGCGACCGCCACCGTACGCGTCGGCGGTGTCGAACCACGTGATCCCGGCGTCCCAGGCCGCGTCCATGAGCTCGAACGCCTGCTCCCGCGTCTCGCCCAAGCCGAAGAACGCGGGCGCCGAGCCGATGCCTCCGAAGTTGCCACAACCGAGGATCAGCCGCGGGTAGGCTCGCTCCATGGCGGCGACCCTATTGGACGTCGAAGCCGTCCGCGAGCGTTTTTCTTCGCTGCGCGACGGCGGCTTCGTCTTCCTCGACGCGCCGGGCGGCTCCCAGGTCCCGGACGAGGTCGGCGAGGCGATCGCCCGCGCACTGCGCGAGGCCAGCGCGAACATCGGCGCGAACTACGAGACGAGCAAGCGCGTGGAGCGCATCCTCGCCACGGCGCGGGAGGACGGAGCGCGCTTCCTCGGCTGCTCGTCCGACGACGTCATCTTCGGGACGAACATGACCTGGCTCGACTTCGCGCTCTCGCGGACGGCCGCCCGCGACTGGCGGGAGGGGGACCGGATCCTCGTCTCGCGCCTCGACCACGACGGCGGCGTCGCGCCGTGGGTGGAGCTCGCCGCCGACCGCGGCTTCGAGGTCGACTGGGTGAATGTGACGGAGGATCTTCGCCTCGACTACGACGACCTCGCGAACCGGCTCGACGAGCGTGTGCGCGTCGTCGCGTGCGTCGCGTCGTCGAACGCGGTCGGCACGATCGTCGACGTCTCGCGGGTGTCGGAGCTCGCACACGACGCCGGCGCGCTGTGCTGGGTCGACGCCGTCCAGTACGCGGCCCACGAGCCGGTCGACGTGCAGGCGCTCGGCTGCGACGTGTTCATCACGTCGTCGTACAAGTTCTGCGGCCCTCACGTCGGAGTCGCGTACGGCCGGCACGAGCTGCTCGAGTCCTGGCGACCCTACAAGGCGCGGCCCGCCGAGTCGGAGCCGGTCGGCCGCCGCTTCGAGGTCGGCACCGCGCCCTACGAGCTCCTCGCCGGGTTCTCCGCGACGATCGCGTACCTCGAGTCCATCGGCGGGATGGAGGCGGTCGCCGCCTACGAGCGCGAGCTCGGGCAGCGCTTCCTCGACGGCCTGCCGGACGGCGGGACCGTGTACGGCTTGCAGACGATGGAAGGCCGGGTCGCCACCTTCCTGCTCAACCTCGACGGAGTCGACGCCGCCGCTGCCGCGAAGCGGCTCGCCGACGAGGGCTTCGGCGTCTGGGCGCACGACAACTGGTTCTCGCTGGGGCTGCGCGAGCGGCTCCCGTACCCGGACAGCGCGCTCCGCGTCGGTCTCATCCACTACAACACCCCGGACGAGATCGACCGGTTCAACGCCGCGCTCGCGCAGCTCTAGGCGAAGGCCGGCCCGAGCGCGACCAGCTGGTCGAGCTCGTCCAGAAGGTCGTCGGGCAACCCGAGCCCCACCGCGCCCGCGTTCTCGCGCGTGTGACGGTCGCTGCGACTCCCCGCGATCGCCGCGGAGACGCCCGGTTGGTGCAGCACCCAGGCGATCGCGACCTGAGCAACCGTCGCGTGGAGCCGTTCGGCGACGGGTCTCAACCCGTCGGCGACAGCGAAGCTCCTCTCACCCTTGCCCGGCGCGAGCAGCCTCTTGTAGAAACCGGACTCGAGCCACGGCCCCGTCCAGATTGCACGCACCTCCTCGATCGTCCTGCCGGTCAGGATCCCGCTTCCGAGCGGCTCGAAGATCGTGACCGCGATCCCCGCGTCACCCCAGGCCGCGATGTCCAAGCGGTTCTCGAGGTAGTCGATCAGGCTCAGGCCGATCTGCACGGCATCGACCCGACGCTCCGCGTGGCAACGAGCCACGTCGTCGCGCGAGTGGTTCGACATGCCGATCGCGCGGACGAGCCCGGCGTCGACGAGCTCCGCCATCGCGCCCCACGTCTCCTCCGGCGGGACGCCGGTTTCGTCGGGCCAGTGGAGGAAGTACACATCGATGTGGTCGCGGCCGAGACGCTCGAGGCTCCCCCGGCAGGCAGCGTGAACCTGTTCGCGGCGGAAGCCGCTGCCGCCGCCCGTCACCGCCGCGCCCGGTGCGACCTTCGAGGCGACGAGGAAGTCGTCACGCCCGATCTGCGCGAGCGCGCCGCCGATGACCTCCTCGTTGTGCGTGGCGAGGTAATTCTCGGAGGTGTCGAGCCAGTTGACGCCGCCCTCCATCGCCGCGGCGATCACGCGGGCGGCGCGGGCGACATCAGGCTCCTCGTGCGGCTCGGGGCCGAGCTCGTAGCCACCCAGGCCGACGCGCGAGATCTCGACCCCGCTCGCGCCGACGGGCTCACGCCGCATGCGCGCGACGATACAATACGAACATATGTTCGTTCTGCACGCGGACGCGGACGCGTTCTTCGCGTCGGTCGAGCAGCGGGACGATCCGCAGCTCCGAGGCCGGCCGGTGATCGTCGGCGGCGGAGTGGTGCTCGCGGCGAGCTACGAGGCGAAGGCGTGCGGGGTTCGCACCGCGATGGGCGGACGGCAGGCGCGTCGCCTCTGTCCCGACGCGGTCGTCGTACCGCCGCGCTTCTCGGCGTACATGGAGGCGAGCCGCGCGCTGTTCGCCGTCTTCGAGGACACCTCCCCCGTCGTCGAAGGGCTCTCGATCGACGAGGCGTTCCTGGACGTACGCGGGATGGAGCGGATCGCGGGCACGCCCACCGAGATCGCCGTCAGGCTGCGTGCGGCCGTGCGCGAGCGCGTCGGGCTACCCGTCACCGTCGGCGTCGCGCGGACGAAGTTCCTCGCCAAGGTGGCCAGCGGCGTCGCGAAGCCCGACGGGCTGATCGTCGTGCCTCCCGACCGCGAGCTCGCGTTCCTGCATCCGTTGCCGGTCGAGCGTGTCTGGGGTGTCGGACCGGCGACGGCGCGGCGATTGCAGGCGTGGAACGTGCGGACGGTCGGCGAGCTCGCAGCCCTCTCGGAGTCGACGCTCGTCGCCATGCTCGGCCGGGCGGCGGGCCGTCAGCTCAGCGCGCTCGCGCACAACCGCGACTTCCGCCGTGTCGAGCCCGGCAGGCGGCGCGGCTCGATCGGCTCGCAGCGCGCGCTGGGACGCGGTCGCCACTCGGCGGAGGTGGTCGATGCGACGCTCGTCGGCATCGTCGACCGGATCGCACGGCGCTTGCGGGCGGCCAGTCGCATCGGCCGGACGGTCGTGCTGCGCCTCCGCTTCGCCGACTTCGAGCGCGCGACGCGCTCCCACACGCTCCCGTTCGCGACCGCGAACACGCAGGTGATCCTCGTCACCGCCCGGGCGCTTCTGGCGACGGCGGCACCGTCGATCGAGCGGCGTGGCATCACGCTCGTCGGCTGCTCCGTCGCGCTGCTCGAGCACGAGCGGCCGCGTCAGCTCCTCCTGGGCCCGGAGGAGGCGCTCGACATCGCCGTCGACACGATCCGCGACCGCTTCGGCGGCGCCGCGATCACGCGCGCCGTCCTCCTCGGCCGCGACCCCGGCTTCTCCATGCCGCTCCTGCCGGACTGACGGCCACTCCGGAGCAGGTAACAGGTTGTTACAAGCCGGGCTCGGCACCGGCCAGGATGCGGGCCAGGACGGCTGCGTCGATGTTCCCGCCACTCACGATGCAGACGCAGCGGTCTTCGCGGTGCAGCGCCACCGCGAGCGCGAGCGCGCCTGCTCCCTCCGCTACGACGTGCGCCCGGGCGGCGAGGACGCGCACGGCCTCCTCCACCTCCGCGAGCGGCACCGCGACCGCCTCGTCGACGAGCTCGCGCGCCAGTTCCCACATGCCGGGGAGCAGCTCCCGTCCGCCCGCACCGTCGACCCACGAACGCCCGAACTCGATCTCGCGCGGCTCGCCCGCGGCGAAGGCGGCCGCCAGCGGCGCCGCCGTCTCGGGCTCGGCGGTCACGACGCGCACCTCCGGCCGCAGCGCGTCGAGCGCGCTCGCGATCCCGGTCGTGAGCCCACCCCCGCCCCACGGAACGACGACGGAGTCGAACTCCGGCGCGTCCTCGGCGAGCTCGAGCCCGATGGTGCCGTTGCCGGCCATCACCGCCTCGTCTGCGACGGGGTGGACGAACAGCCCCTCGACCCCTTCGCGGCCGCGCTCGACCATCGCCCGCCACCACTCCTCGTGCGCGACCGGCACGATCTCGGCTCCGAGCGCCTCGACCCGGTCGAGCTTGGCGCGCGGCGCATCCGCAGGAGCGATAACCCGCGCCGGTACGCCCACCGCGCGCGCCGCCCACGCGACGCCCTGGGCCATGTTGCCGGCGCTCGCGGTGACCACGCCGTCCGTGAGCTCCCGGGCCGAAGCCGCCCGGATCGCGGACAGGGCGCCACGCAGCTTGAAGGAGCCGACCGGTTGCAGGCATTCGAGCTTCAGCCAGATGCGCCCGGTCTCGCCGATCGGGACGAGAGGCGTGCGGAGGACGTCGTCGCCGATCCGCTCGCGCGCCCGGCGGATCTCCTCGAGCGGGATCACGACCGGTGGCAGCCACTGCACAAGAGTGTGACGAGCCCAGGCCGCGTCACTACGGGCCTCGCCACATCTCCGTGACGAAGTCGGTGCGCTTCTGTGCGGTGGCTGCCACCGGTCGGCTCGGCGGTCAGTCGCTCTCCTTGGCCAGCTCGGTCAGGTCGGTTCGCACCGTCCAGAGCTCGGGGAACATCTTGTGCTTGATCAGCCCGGCGAGGAGCTCGACCGGAGTGCCCTGCGTGCCGACGACGTCCTCGCCGATGATCCTCGCCACGACCTTGAAGTGCCGGAAACGCCAGACGCCCAGGCGCTCGTCCCACTCGATCAGCGCCTCCGCCAGCTGGTACAGGTCCTCGTGCTCGCGGCCGCGCGTGTAGACGTCGAGCAGCGAGAGGCCGCGCTCGCGGCGCAACACGTCGAAGGCCGCGTAGACGCCGGGCGAGACGTTACGGATCCCCCGGAAGCCGGGCGAGTCGAAGCCCGAGCCGTGGCCGAGCACCCGGCGCACCTCCTGGTACTCCCACGGCGACATCCGCTCGAGGTGCTCGAGGAACCCCTCGACGTACTTGACCGCCGCGCACGCGCGCCGCAGCAGCCGGAGCGCGCCGGCAAGGTCGCGCGCCTCGATCAGCCGGGTGGCCTCCTCCACCTCCATCCACGCGTGCTTGAGCCAGAGCTCGGAGGACTGGTGGACGGTCTGGAAGAGCAGCTCGTCGCGATGCACCCACTCGTCCGGCGTCTTCTGGAGCGCGAGCAGTTCGTCGGTGCGGAGGTAACGCTCGTAGTCGCTGGCGCCCTCGCCCGGCAGGATCGGCTGGAACTCCTCCTCGTGACCGTGCGGGGCCTCCACGGCGCCGACCCTACTCGAACACCTGCATCGGCAGGCCTGCGAGCGGGATGCCGCCGTCCTCGGTCACCAGCCACGTGTCCTGCATGTAGAGGCACTCCCTGCCGTCCGCCGCGATCGCGTGCGGGTGCATCGAGAAGACCATGTTCGCGGCGAGCTCGGTCTCGATTCCCTCCCCGATGCGCGGGTGCTCGATCATCGTCATCCCGATCGAGTGCCCGGTCACGTGCCCGAGGTGGTAGCCGCGCCGCATGAAGCCGGCCGAGACCGCGCGGTGGACGTCATGGGCGGTGGCGCCCGGGCGGAGCGCCGTCTGCGCGACGGCGTAGTACTCCTCGTACGCCTCGAGCATCCGCTTGACCTCTTCGCTCGGCGAGCCGAGCGCCCGCGAGACCTCGACCCAGTGGCCACCCGGCCCAGCGATCTCGAGCGACGGGATTGTGAACTCGCCGAAGACGGTGTCGTCGCGCGCGATGGCGAACTCTGCGCCCACCAGCACCATGTTCATCGTCAGGCGCCCGCAGCCACGCTCGACGAACAGCCGCTCCGCGGGAGCGAGCACCTCGGCGGCGTTGCGGCCCGGAGCCCAGGCCTGACGGAAGGCGTGGAAGCCGGCCACGTTGATCTCGACGCTCTCGCGCACCGATGCGAGCTCCGCATCGGACTTGACCGCGCGGGCGAGGTCGAACTCGACGTCCCACGGGACGACGTCCGCGGCGTCCGCGATGGCCGCGTAGTCCCGCACGCTCATGACGTAGTCGAGGCCGTAGACGCCGACGCGCTTGCCGCGCAGCCGGTCGGCCAGCCAGTCCCCCGGCCGCTCGGCGAACACCTGCTCCGCGATCTGGGAGTCTCCGTGCTCGCCGACGTACCGCGCCTCGGCCGGGAAGACGATCGCGGGCTCGCCGTCGCGCGGCGCGAGGACGTAGGCGTAACGGTGGACGATCTGAAAGCCGGAGAGGTAGGTCACGGCTCCCTCGAAGCCCGTGTACTCGGAGCCGCAGACGAGCGCCGCGTCGAGCCCGTCCCGCTCGAGCGCGTCACCGACCCGTGAATGCCTCGTGGCCAGCTCTATGTCCACGAGGCCTCCAATCCCTTGACCAGAGCCTGGATTGCGGCGTGGCGTGGCGTCGCCACGCCATGGGCAAGGCCGAAGCGGACGATGCCGCCATTGAGGTAGTCGACCTCGGTCGGCCGCCGTGCCTCGACGTCCTGGAGCATCGAGGCCTTGTGGTCGTAGGCGACGTCCTTGCGCGCCGCGTGGTCGATCAGCTGCTCGGGATCGGCGTCGAGCTCGATCTCCTGCGCCGCCGCAACGGCCTTGCCTTCGTCGACGAGCTCGGTGACGAGCGCGCGCAGGTCCGGGCGCTCGCAGACGCGCCCGTGCGTGAGGCCGGTTAGCGCGCCGATCGGGTTCGTCGAGGCGTTGAAGATCACCTTCCGCCACTGCGGCCCCCGGGCATCCTCCACTGCGCTGGCTGGCATCCCCGCGCGCGTGCAGGCCTCGGCCAGGCGCTCGACCTCGCCGAGGGGCGTCCGGTCGTCGTACGGGCCGAGCGTGGTGTCGCCCTTGACGTCCCACTGCACGTGCCCCGGCGCGAGCAGCTTTCCGGCCGGAAAGGTCGTACCGCGGATCACGCGCTCGACGTGCTTCGCGATCGCCTCCTCGTTGCCGAGCCCGTTCTGGACCGTCGCCACGCAGCCGTCCCCGAAAGCGTGCGCGGTCGCGGCGATCGCCGCCTCCGTGTGCATCGCCTTCGTCGCAACGATGCCGAAGTCGCACGGCGGCAGCCGGGCGGGGTCGCTCGTCGCGCGCGGCCGCCCGACCACGTCGCCGGCGCCGGAGAGCCGCAGCCCGTCGCGGTTGATCGCGGCGACGTGCAGCTCGTTGAGGTCGAACGCCCACGCCTCGACGTCGTCGAGCAGCGACAGGTTCGCCGCGAACAGCGACCCGACCGCCCCACAGCCGACCACGGCAACCCTCACTCCGAGTAGCTCGCCTCCCTCGCCTTGACGAGCCTATAGACGGCGGTCTGAAGCGGAACCGGGACGGCGTGCCGTTCCGCCTCGCGCACGAGAGCACCGTTGATCAGCTCGAGCTCGGTCGGACGCCGCGCCTCGACGTCCTCGAGCATCGACGGGAAGTGCCGGTGGCCGCGCTGCGTCGCGAGGACGTTCATCTCCCACGGGTCGTCGTGCAGCTCGACGCCCGCGGCGGCCGCGACCGCTTTTCCCTCGTCCACGAGGTCGCGGACGAGATGGCCGAGATCGGACGGCTCCGCGGTCTCGGCGAAGTGGAAGTCGTGCGGGAGCCCGGTCAGCGCCGCGACGCCGTTCACGGTCGCATTGAAGACGAGCTTCGACCACTGCGCAGGACGCAGGTCGGCGAAGGCCTGCGCCTTCAGCCCGGCGGCCTCGAGCAGCTCCGCGACCCGGCGTGCGTCATCCTCCGTCGTGCCGCGGTAGGGGCCGATCCAGGTGGCGGTATCGAGGACGTACTCGACGTGCGTGTCGCCGTGGCGGCTACCGCTCATGAACGTCACCGCCGAGAGGAGCGGCCACGCGCCGCGCGCCGCCACGATCTCCTCCGCCCCGAGCCCGTTCTGGATCGTCATCACGGTCGCGCGGGGAAGCGTCCCCTCGAGCTGCGCCGCGAGCCGCTCGAGGTCGGTGCCCTTGCACGCCAGGATCGCGAGCTCCGCGTCCGGCAGCGCGGCCGGATCCGCGGTTGCCTCCAGGCGAGCCGTGAAGTCGCCGCGCCCCGATACGCGGAGCCCCTGCGCGCGCAGCGCCGCGGCGTGCTCCTCGCGCCGGGTCAGCACCGTCACGTCCGCCGCGTGCGCCAGGTGCGCCGCGAGGAGCGAGCCGATGGAACCCGCGCCCGCTACCACCACCGAGTTCACGCTTCGGCCGCGACCGCCCCGGTCTCCCGCTGGATCACCGGGATCACGTGCTCGGCGAACAGCTCCTGCGCCTTGATCGCCTTCCAGTGCTCGACGCCGCCCGGATTCGTCGTGATCGCGATCTCCGTCAGCCCCTCGCAGACCTCGATCGTCTCGCGGATCCGCTGGATCACGTCGTCCGGCGTCCCGACCCAGACGATGTCGCCGGCGATCATCTCGTCGTACGGCGTCGCGGCGAGCTTCTCCATGATCCCCGAGGCGTAGAAGCCGTAGCCGGCGGCGTTGAGAGCGTCGACCGGCGGCACCGGATACTCCGTCAGGGGCGACGCGTTGCCCTCGAGGAAGCCGCGCATGTGCCGCTCCGCCTCGCGTCGCGCCAGCTCGGCGTCGTCGTCGATGTAGCAGGCGTGGATCCAGATGATGTCCGGCGTCGTGCCGTACTCGGCGCACTTGGCGCGGTACAGGTCGAGCTGCTCCTTCAGCGCGGCGTACGGGAGCAGCGGCGGCACCGCCACCGCCCAGCCGTGCTTCGCGGCGAGGTCGTACGTGCGGTCCGAGGTGCCGCCGAGCACGACGCGGAACCTGTGCCCGCTGAAGGGGATCACCTGGCTGTCGTCGACGCTCCAGTACTCCCCGTTGAAGGTCACGACGTCGTTGTGCAGCGCCTCGACGAAGAGGTCGAGCGCCTCTTCGTAGCGCGGCCGCGAGGTCTCGTCGAGCGGCATCCCGGCGGGCAGCGGGATCCAGCCGTGCCCGCGGCCGACGCCGAACTCGTAGCGACCGCCGGTCAGCAGCGAGAACTCGTGGATCATGGCCGCGAGAACGAGCGGGTTGTGGTACGGGAGGATGTGGAGCATCGTCCGGAACTTGATCCGGCGCGTTCTGGCGGCGGCCATCCCGAACAGTCCGAAGACGTTGGCGGAGGCCGAGAACTTCGGGAAGAAGAGGTGCTCGATTGCGGCGTACGCGTCGTAGCCGAGCCGGTCGGCGTTCTCGATCTGCTCGAGCACCTCGCCGTAGAGCCGGTCGTACGGCTTCCCCGGCCAGCTCTGAACCTCGGTGTAGATGCTGAACCTCATGTCGTGACCCTCGCTTTCTCGAGGTCGACCACGGCTCGCCGCCGTGGCAGTGACAGCTCGCGGCCGCCGGTGAGGCCGCTCGGGCGCAGGATGAGCACGATCGCCATCAACGAGCCGAGGACGAGCTCGGCCGTGCCCGACGGGACGGTGAGGTTCCAGCCGAGCACGTCGACGGTGTTCGTCGCGGCCGAGAAGAAGGAAAAGAGGCCGTTCAGCGCCAGCGCGCCGACGACGGCGCCCAGCAGGCTGCCGGACCCGCCGACGACGAGCATGGCGAGCGTGATGAACGTCAGGTTGAGCGAAAGGCCGCCCGCTTGCAGCGGCTGCAGGTGCACGTAGATACCGCCGGCGAAGCCGGCGAGCGCGCCCGAGAGCGTGAAGGCCAGCAGCCGCTGGCGGTAGATCGAGATCCCGGCCGCGGCCGCCGCGGCCGGATCCTCGCGCGTCGCGCGCAGCATGCGACCGAAGCGGCTGCGCTGGTAGACGTACGCGACCGCCGCGCAGATGAGAGCGGCGATCGCGGCCTGCCAGATCCCGGTCGTCGACGGGACCGAGGAGAACGCGTTCAGGCCGGGACCGATCTTTTGCTCGTACGTGAGCACGTTGTTCGTGATCTCGAGCACGCCGAACGTCGCGATTCCGGCGGCGAGGCCCGAAAGCCGCATCAGCGGGAGCCCGACGACGAGCGCCGCGACAGCACCGACCGCCGCCGCGAGAACGAGCGAGACCGCGTTGCCGACGTTCGTCGTCACGAGGAAGTGGACGAGGCCGGGCATCGTGACCCGCTTCTGTTCCTCCGGCACGGTGAGCACCCCGGCCGTCCACGCGCCGAGCGCGACGAAGCTGATCTGCCCGAACGAGAGGACGCCCGAGTTGCCGATGAAGAGGTAGAGCGCGACGACGATCGAGACCTTGACGAGCGTGTCGAGGAAGTACGCCTGGAGGTAGTTCGAGACCTCGAGGGCGAGCAGCGCCGTCCCGAGAATGAGCACGGCCGGCGCGAGGAGCTCCGGAATCCTGCGGACGACGTTCATACGCGGTCCACCGTCCCGCCGGCGCGCGTGAAGAGGCCGTTCGGCCGGACGAGCAGCACGACGATGACCGCCGCGAAGAGGAAGCTCGGCAGGTACTGGCTCTGGTTGGAGGGCAACACGCCGCCGAGGATCCCGTTCGCGAAGCCGATCGCGAACCCGCCGAGGGTGGCTGCTACCGGCCGGTTGAGGCCGCCGAGCACGACGCCGGCCAGCACGAGTATCGTGTCCTGGGTCCCGAACGACGGTACGACCGTGAGCTCCTGCACGCTCAGCATCACGGCGGAGACTGCCGCGAACAACCCCGAGACGATCACTGCCCCCGAGATCACCCGATTGGCGCGAACGCCGAGCAGACGAGCCGTCCGGAAGTCCATCGACGCGGCGCGCATGTGCAGCCCGAGCGGGGTCTGGGTCAGCAGGAGCTGCAGGATCACGAGGCAGCCGGCCGCGGTAGCGACCGAGATTACCGCGATCTTCTTGATGAAGACCCCGCCGATGTCCCACGGCGCGTTGAGGATCGCCAGCGAACCGGCGCTCTTGCCCAGCGGGCCGAACGCGAGCAACGCGACGTTCTGGAGCAGGAACGCGACCGCGAAGGTGGCCACGAGCATCACGGCCGGCGAGTGTGTCCGCAGCGGCCGGAAGACGAGCCAGTCCATCAGCACGGACAAACCGAGCACGACGCCGAAGCAGAAGAGGATCGAGGCCCAGTTCGGGAAGCCCCACTGCGAGCCGAAGGCGAGGGCGAACGCCCCGGCCATGATCAGCTGCCCGTACGCGAAGTTGACGAGCCGCAGGACGCCGAAGACCAGGCCGATCCCGACCGCCATGAGCGCGTAGACGCCGCCGAGCGCGAGGCCGTTCGCGAACGTCGGCCAGGTGAGGTTGAGGAACGCCAGCGTCATGCGAGGTAGGCGGCGACGAGCCGGTCGGTCTCGCCGGCGTCCTCCGGGCCGAGCGTCAGGCGGAGCTCGGCGTTGGCGAGCACGTACGACCGGTCGGCGAGCGCCACAGTCCGTTGGGCGCGCTGCTCGACCAGGAGAACCGCGAGGCCGGCGTCCCTGATCTGCGTCAGCGCCTCGAAGACGACGTCGACGATCTTGGGGGCGAGCCCGAGCGAGGGCTCGTCGAGCAGGAGGACGTCAGGGTCGGCCGCGAGCGCTCGGCCGATCGCAAGCTGCTGCTGCTGCCCGCCCGAGAGCACGCCGGCCTGCCGGGACCGGAACTCGTGGAGGACCGGGAAGAGCTCGTACGCCCGCGCGAGGCCGTGACCGTTCCGGCGCGCCCTCCGCGCTGCCAGGCCGAGGCGCAGGTTCTCCTCCACCGTCAGCTCGCCGAAGATTCGCCGGCCCTCGGGCACGAGCGCGATGCCACGGCGCGCTACGTCCTCGGGCCGGCGGCCGACGAGGGACCTGCCGTCGAGCCGCACGTCGCCACCGACGACCGGCGCGGCGCCCATGATCGCGTGCAGCGTCGACGACTTCCCGGCGCCGTTGGGCCCGATCAGGCCGACGATCTCGCCGGGTTTCACCTCGAGCGACAGCCCGCGCACCGCCTCGACCGCTCCGTACCGGATCGAGAGCTTCTCGACGGCCAGCGTGCTCATTCGAGCTGGCCCTCGGCCGCGGCGCTCTCGCCGAGGTAGGCGGCTGCGACGCCGAGGTGGGCGCGGATCTCCTGCGGCGTCCCCTCGGCGAGCGTCTTCCCCTGGTCGAGCACGTGGATCCGCTCGCAGACCTCGAGCACGAGGGCCACGTTGTGGTCGACGAGCAGGACTCCCGCGCCCCGGTTGCGGATCACGCTGACCGCCGTCGCGAAGCGCGGTATCTCGGCCTCGGGGAGGCCCGCCGCGGGCTCGTCCATGAGCACGAAGCGCGGCTGGGTCGCGAGCGCCCGGGCGACCCCGAGCCGCCGCTCGTCGCCGTGGGCGAGCGAGGCGGCGGCCTGATCGGCGTACGCGGCAAGGCCGAGCAGTCCGAGCAGCTCCTTCGCGCGCCTCGCCGCCTCGCGCTGCGACGCGCCGACGCCGAGGGCCGCGACCTCGACGTTCTCCCGCACCGACAGGCCGCCGAAGGCGTGGCTGTGCTGGAAGGTGCGGGCGAGCCCGCGCCGCCCGCGCCGGAAGGCCGGCCAGCGCGTCACGTCCCGCTCCTCGAGCAGGACGCGGCCGCTCGTGGGGCGGTCGAAGCCGCTGAGGACGTTGACGAGCGTCGACTTGCCCGCCCCGTTCGGCCCGATCAGCCCCACCACCTCGCCCTGCCGGAGCTCGAGCGAGACGTCGCGCAGCGCCCGGACGCCCGCGAACGAGCGCGAGACGGCGGAGGCCCGAAGCGATCCTCCGGGCCTCCCAGTCCGCTGTTCGACCGCCGCCAAGCCCTAGGAATCCGGGCTGTTCGGAACGACCTTCGCGACGATCGTCCCCTTGGCGATCGCCTTGTTGTTGTTGATCTCCACCACGCGGTACTCCCGCCCGAAGACGGAATGGAGCTTCTTCGAGAAGCTGACCTTCCCCGAGATCGTCGGCACCTTGTGGAACTTTTCCATCACCGCGGCGAGCTTCGAGCCGACGAGCGACCCGTTCGCCCGCTTGATCGCGGTGACGAGCCCGTCGATCGCGGCCGGGCCGGTGACGAAGCCTCCGGTCGTGGCGTGGATCTTCGCGGCGAGCGTGTTCACGGCCTTGCTCGGATCGTGGCCGAACGCGTTCGCGTACGTGACGAACCAGTAGTTCGTGACCTTGGGGCCGCTGGTGGGCAGCCAGTAGGTGCCGTCGCCCGCCCACGAATTGAGGATCGGGGTCTTGACGCCGGACGTGCGCAAGTCCGTGATGAACGGGAGTTGCGCGCCGTACGAGCCGGACGTGACCGTGACGATCACCTGGGCGGGATGCTGCGCGATGCCGCTGGCAGCGTTGTGGAAGTTCGTCGATCCCGGCTGGAGCGCCGGATCCTGGTACGAGGTCTCGTACTTGATCTTCCCGCCGAGCTGCTGGAAGCGCGCCTTGAACGCCGAGACGACGGCCTTGAAGTAGACGATCACCGTGTCCTTGGCGAGGTCGGCCGTCTTCCAGCCGTGCTTCCACGCGAGCTCCGCCATCGCCGAGCCCTCGTCCTGCGCGACGTTGCCGAAGCTGAAGGCGAGCTTGCCGTTGCTGAACCGCTTCGGGCCCATCTGGTCGGTGCCGATGCACGGCGCGATCGTGAGCAGGTGGTGCTTGAGCGACTCCTGCACGACGGGCGAAGCCAGGTCGACGTCGCAGGTCGTGAAGATGACGTTCGCGCCCTGGCCGATCAGCTTGTCGGCGCACGTCTTCGACGTCGTCGGGTTGTCGCCCTGGGTCTTGCAGGTCTTGATCACGATCTTGCGTCCGTCGACGCCCTTCTTGTTGATCTTGGCGACCTCGAGCTGCGCCGCGGCGAGCGCCGGCGTGTCGAACGGCTGCATCGGCCCCTTGTTGTCGAAGGCCCAGCCGATGACGATCGGCTTCTTCGCCGTCGTCGAGTGTGTGCGAGCCGCCGCGGCCGCCGCGAGGACGAGTGCCGCAGTGGCAACGATCACGAGCGCCCAGCGCGCCCGCTTGCTTACCCTCATGTCTCTCCTCTCCGGCCCACGGCGTTCGCCGTGACCTTCCGTTCCGACCAACAGGTGAAGAAAGCTTCGCGACCGCGGCGCGCGAGCTCGGCAACGTCGAGATCCCAGAGCGAATCGGGATACGCGTTGCCGAAGGCGCCGTTGTCGGAGAAGATCTCGAGGTCGTAGAAGCCGTTCCAGCCCACGTCCTCTAAGACGCCGAGGATCGCGGGCAAGTCTGCAACTCCCCCGCCGGGCAGGACGCGATCGGCCCAGCCGCGCGTCGGCTCTCGCCAGTCGCCCACGTGAACGCCGGCGATGAGGTGCGCGTGGCGCGGGATCTCTTCGAGCAGGTCCGGCGTGTTCCAGAGATGCCACGTGTCGAACTGGATCCCCACGGCGTCGCTGCCGACTTCCTCGATCAGCCCAGCCGCCTCGGCCAGCGTGCCGACGATCGACCAGTCCTCGATCCCCCGCCGCTGGAACGGCTCGACCGCCAGGCGGACGCCAGCGCGCTTGGCTTCGAGCGCCGCGGCCCGCAGGCCCTCGACGACGATCCGCCTCGCCTCGTCCGGATCGCGCCCGCCGGCCGGGCCGGTGAGGCAGACGATCGCCGACGGCCCGAAGGCCGCGAGGCGGTGGACGGAGGCGCAGAGCGACGCGGTTCGCGCCGCCGGATCCTCCGGTCCGGGCAGGAGCGGCAGCGGCAGCACGGACGGGACGGCCGGGACCGCCGAAGCCGAGCCAAGCCCGCTGGCCGCGACCTGCTCGAGCGCTGCGTCGTCCGTCCCGTCGCCCAGCTTGAGCTCCCAGACGCCGATCCCGTCGACGCCGGCCGCCGCATACGCGCGCAGATCGTCGGAGAAGCTCGCAGGGAGCGTGCTCACCTGCGAGATCGAGAACGGCGGCTGCTGTGTGTTCCTCGACACCGGGAGCAGTGATCGTCGCATGCGTTTGACATCTGATCAAGCGTGCTTCACGCTCGATCATCGTGGAGCCGACCGTGGAGTCGACGCTGTCGCGCCGCGGCGCAGCGCCGCGCCACCCCACGATGGCCGAGGCCGCGCTCGAGCGGCTGCGCGAGGCGATCATCCTCGGCGAGCTGACGCCGGGGACGCCCCTGCGGCTCGAGGATCTCGCCCGCTCGCTCGGGATGAGCATCTCGCCGATCCGGGAGGCGGTGCGCCAGCTCGAAGCGCTGGGGCTCGCGGAGCACGTCCCGCACCACGGCGCGAAGGTGGTGGCGCTGGAGATCGAGGAGCTGCGCGAGCTCTTCTCGATCCGGCTCGCGCTCGAGACGATGGCCGTGCGGCGGGCGGCCGAGCTCTTCGGCGCAGACGACGAGCGCGCCGCGCGCTCCCACCTCGCCGAGCTCGACGCCGCGCGGCGGGCCAGCGATCCGCGAGCCGCGGCGCGGGCGCACACCGCCTTCCATTTCACGCTCTACGAGGCGGCGCGCTCGGGCTGGCTGCTGCGCCTGATCCGTCCCGCCTGGGACAGCTGCGAGCGGTACCGGCCGGTGCTGCTCGGCGCGGGCGGCTCGCCGCAGGACCGGCACGCGGAGCTCGATCACGAGCTGCTCGACGCCTGCGCGGCGCGCGACCCCGACCGCGCCGCCGGCGCGCTGCACGCGCACCTCGAGCTCGCGACCGACATCTACGAGGTCGAGCTCGCCGGCCGGAGCATCTTCGCGTTCTAGAGGCGAAAGGAGAGAGATGGCTACTACGTCGAAACCGCCCACGGAGCAGTCGGCACGGGAGCTGGTGCCGTTCCGCGTCCGCACCGCCGACGGCCGGGAGGTCGAGCTCGAGTACTCGTCCCCGCGCCCGGCCGAGGGCCATGACGAGCTCGCCGTCCTCGAGACGCTGCCGTGGTTCGAGCCGGGAAAGCCGCTCCGCAACCACATGCTCCACGAGAGCGACCTCTACGACGAGGTCGAGCAGGTGTGGGGCCGGAGGTGGGGCGCCGAGGGGATCGGGACGCTGCGCGAGGTGCTCGTCTCGCGCCCGACGGAGAACGAGGTGCGGCCGGAGTACGCGCGGGAGTGGCAGTACTACTACTCCTCGGCCGCCGGCAACGCCGACCTGGGCCGGCTACAGGCGCAGTTCGACGAGTACTACCAGGTGCTCGCCGACAACGGCGTCCGCGTCAACTACATCGAGCCGCCGGTGCCTGCGATCGGCGCGTACGGCTGGATCAAGAACCTCGTCACGCTCGCCGGCGGCGGCCTCGTCGTCCACGGCGGCGCGATCGTGCACCGCTACGGGCTCGGTTCCTGGCAGAAGGGACGCGAGGTGATCTGGCAGCAGGTGCTGGCCGCGCTGCAGGTGCCCGTCTACCTGACGATCCACGGTACCGGCGTCTGCGAGCCGGGCGCCGGGCGCTGGCTGGACGCGAAGACGTTCGTCTTCAACGAGTCGGTCGTCGCCAACGAGGAGGGTCTTCGCCAGCTCGAGTTCGTGCTCTCGAACCTCGGCGCCGAGCTGATCGTCTGCCACAGCCCCGGCTGGTACGACACGACCGGCCACGGCAACGTGGGCACCTCGCACATGGACATGGTCCTGATGACGGTCGACCACGGGAAGGTGCTGCTGGCTCCGCACCTCGTCAACTACGCCTTCGTGCGGGAGCTCCTCCGGCGCGGCTACGAGATCATCGAGGTGCCGGTCGAGGAGTACTGGGACCTCGCCCTCAACGGCGTGACGCTCTCGCCCGGCCGCGTGGTGATGAACGCCGGCTCGCCGACCGTCCTCCGCGCGCTCGATAAACACGGCGTGGAGGTGATCCAGGTGGACTTCTCCGAGAGTCAACGGTTCGCGATCGCCGGCTTGCACTGCGCGACGCTCGAGCTCGTGCGCGACCAGCCGGAGTAGCGGTCCGTACCCGAGTGCGCCGCTCAGCTGGGCCAGTTTCGGAGGGACATCTCTCGCCTGGGCCAGTGGTCCGGAATGACCCCTCAGCCGATAGTAGGTAAGGGCTTTACTGCGCTTAGTGAAACAGCAGCCCTGCAATGGCCGCTAGCGCGACCAGCGCCGCTTCGGGCACTTTGACCCGTTTCTGTAGCAAGAGAGCGAGCGCGACGATCCCGATAGCGGCGGACAGCCAGCCGGTGATCGTCTGTCTGCCGATCACGATCGCGGCACCTGCGATCGCGCCGGCGGCGGCAGCCGTTGCTCCCTTGACGAATCCCTGCACACGCGGGTGCCGCTCGAAGCGGCGGAACAGCCGTCCCGGGACGACGACAAAGAGATAGGTCGGGGTGAAGATCGCGACCGTGGCGATGACGGCTCCGACCACCCCTGCGACGAGGTAGCCGGCGAAAGTGCCCATGATCACGACCGGGCCGGGGCTGATCAGCCCCATCGCCACCGCGTCGGTGAACTGCCGCTCGGTCAACCAGTGGTGGTTGTTAACGAGGCCCTGGTGGAGGAAGGGAACGACAGCGAGGCCCGACCCGAACGTGAAGGCGCTCGCTTTGGCAAAGAACCCGGCCATCGTGAGCAGAGAGGCCGCGCCTCCGAGCCAGACGAAGCCCTTCACCGAAGCGAGCGCGAACGGCGAGAGACCAGCCGCCCCTCGGATGCGCGGGATGCCTCCGCCGTAGTAGACAGCCCCAAAGACCCCGGCGGCGATGAACAGCCAGACGATCTCCGCTCCAGAGACGACCGTCGCCGCGCAGATGACGACGGCAACGATCCAGAGCACAGGATCGGTCTTGTTGGTAGAGCGGGCGAGTTTGTAGGCCGCGATCCCAATAATCGCCATCACCGCAGGCCCGACGCCGAAGAAGACGCTCTGCACTTGCGACAGGCCCTGGTAGTGCGCGTAGACGGCCGCGACCGCAGTCACGATCAAAAAGGGCGGCACGACGAACGGGAGCGCAACCAGAAGCGCGCCTAGGGCGCCGCGCTCCAAGTAGCCGAGCCACATCGCCAACTGAGCCGCGAGCGGTCCCGGCATCGTCTGCGCGATCGCGAGCCCTTGCTGGTACTCGTCCTCGCTGTACCAGCCGCGTGCTTCGACAAGGTCGCGACGCATGTAGCCCGCCAGAGCGATCGGCCCTCCGAACCCCACCGACCCGAGCCGCAGGAAGTACACGACGAGGCCGTGCAGCGTTCGCGGAACCCGCCGCACGACTACGGCGGATTCTACGTGCGCACCCTGGCTCACGAGGACGCCCGCCGCGAGAAGGCACGACCGAACAGCACCATCTAACCGGCAGTATCCCGATCCAGGAAAAGGCGCACAACCATGCCCGCGTCTAGCTCCGCCTACCTTGCGGTCGCCTGGGCAAGCGTCCTCTCGTCCGGACGCGCGCCTATCTCGAGGCGAGCCCCCGGACGCGGGTGAGCGCGCGCTGGGTGAGCGGCGGCTCGAGGAGCTTGCGCGCGACGATCGTGCCCGAGCCGGCGCCGAGGCCCGGGCCCGGCCAGGTGCTCGCGCCGATCTGCCAGAGCCGCTCGACCGGAGTCGTGTGGCCCGGGCTGCGGCCGAACGGCCGCCAGAGGAAGTTCTGGTCGAGCGCGAGCGAGCCGCCGTAGGGGTCGCCGTGCCGGAGGTTGACGTTCGCGCGCTGCAGGTCGTGCGGGCCGAGCGCGACCCGCTTCAGGATCGCTGATTCGAGGTTCGGGACATGCCGCGCGAGGCGGGCCTGAATCCGGTCGGCGTACCGCTCGCGCAGCTCGTCGGTCCACTCGCCGCTGCCGACGTCGAGCGTTTCGGCGGCGTCGCCCTTGATCCGCCACGGCAACTCCTGGAGCTGGATCCAGAGGAGGCCATGCCCCTCCGGCGCGCGGGAAGGATCAAGCGTGAGCGGCTGTCCGACCACTACGGTGGCCTCGGCCGGGAGCAGCCCCCGTTCCGCCTCGTTCACCGCGCGCGAGACGCCGTCGAGGCCAGGCGTCAGGTGCACGATCGCGGTGCGGGTGAGCCGCTCGTCCCCCTCCCAGCGGGGCGGCTCGGAAAGTGCGTAGTGGATCTGCATCTCCGCGCGGCCGTAGCGGAAGCGGCGGGCTGCCTCCGCCACCGGCCCCGGCACCTCGGCGTCGGCGAGCAGCCGCTCGTGGAGCTGGGTCGGCGTTACGCTCGCGACCACGGCCCGCTCCGCCTCGATCGTCTCGCCGTCGGTGAGCCGAACGCCGACGGCGCGGCCGGCGCGGACGATCACGCGCTCCACGTCGCGGTCGGTCTCGCAGACCCCGCCGTGATCGCGGATCAGCCGCGCGAGCGCCTCGGCGAGCTGTGCGCCGCCGCCGCGCGGCACCGGCATCCCGCCCTCCTGGACCGCGACGGCGATCACCTGCGCCATGAAGCCGGACGCCGCCTGGTCGGGGCCGAGGCCGGTGTGCAGCACCCAGGGCGCGAGCACCCCGTGCGCGCGCTCGGAGGCGAAGGTCGTCTCGAGCCAGTCGCGGCCGGATTGCAGGACCTCGCCGAGGAAGGCGAGCGCGCCCGCGCGACCGAGGCGGCGCACCGCCTTCGCGGCGATCGCGAGCCCGGCGGGCGACCAGAGCTCGGTGCCGAGGACGCCGAACGCGAGGTCGGCGTTGGGTAGGAACCGCTCGAGCACCCCGGGCCACTCCGGCCCGAGCTCCTGCGTGTTTCCCTCGGCCGTCCGCACGAGGAACGCCGCCCCGCCGTCCGGGAAGGCGGTCGCGGTCGGCAGCTCAGTGTTGAGGTACTCGAGGCCGCGCGCCGCGAGCTCCTCCCCGAGCTCGGCGTGGGCCGCGCCGCCGATCCAGAGCGGGTGCCAGGCGCTGAAGACGTCGTGGAGGAAGCCCGGCTCGGTCAGCTCCTCGGTCTTGATCGCGCCGCCGAGCCAGTCGTTGCGCTCGAGCACGCAGACGCGCCAGCCGCCCCGTGCTAGCAGCGCCCCGCAGGCGAGCGAGTTCACGCCGCTGCCGACGAGGACCGCGTCGTAGTCAGCCACCCGCGAGCTCCCGCAGCTCGTCGTCCGTGACGAGGCCCCGCTTGCGCGTGCCGCGCTCCTTCACGCGGGCGAGCAGGTCCGGCCAATGCTCCTCGGGCACGTCGAGGCCCAGCTCCTCGACCTTGAGCCGGATCGAGTCGAGCCCGCTCTTCTTGCCGAGCACGATTGCCCGCTCGGCGCCGACGAGCTCGGAGGAGTAGGGCTCGGTCGACGGCGGATCGTGGAACTGCGATGCGACGGCGCCGGACTCGCGCCGGAACAGCGTGTCGCCCGTGAGCGGCTTCCACGGCGCGAGCCCGTAACCCGACAGCTCCTGCACCCGCGCCGCGACCTCACGGATGCGCTCGAGGCGGAGACCGGTCTCGACGCCGTACAGCGCTCGGAGGGCGAGGGCGATCTCGCCGAGGTCGGCGTTGCCCGCCCGCTCGCCCATGCCGTTGATCGTGCCGTGGATCCAGGTCGCGCCGGCGCGGACGGCTGCGACCGCGGACGCTGTGGCGAGCCCGAAGTCGTCGTGGCCGTGGAAGTGCACCGGCAGACCGTCGACGTACTGCAGCGTCGCGCCGACGAGGTCGGTCACGGCCTCGGGGGAGGCGATCCCGAGCGTGTCGACCACCGCCACTTCCTGCGCGCCGGCTTCGACGGCCGTCTCGTACACCTGCCGGTAGAAGGCGGGTTCGGCGCGGGTCGAGTCGACGCCGAAGAAGGCCGCCCGGATCCCGTGCTCGGCGGCGAAGCGCATGGCGGCCGCGATCCGCTCGAGCATCGTCTCGCGCGAGACGCCGATCGCGTCGAGCTTCAGGTCGGAGATCGGCGACTCGATCACCGAGGCCTGCACGCCGAGCTCGACGAGGAGCTCGAGATCGGCCGGCACGGCGCGGGAGAAGCCCCAGACCTCGGCGGTCAGCCCGGCGCCGGCGATCAGCTCGACGGCCCTTCGGTCTTCCTCGGACACGCGCGGGAAGCCCGCCTCGATCCGCTCGATCCCGAGCCCGCCGAGCAGCCGCGCGATCTCGAGCTTCTCCTCGGGGGAGAGCACGACTCCGACCGTCTGCTCGCCGTCGCGCAGCGTCGTGTCGTAGAGGCCGACCCGGCCGCGGATCGCGTAGCGGTCGTTCAAGGATCCGGTCCAGATCAGGTCGGACACGGCACCACCCCGTCCGGGAACGACGACAGCTTCTCGACTCCATTGCCGGTGACCAGGAAGTTGTCCTCGACGCGCAGGCCGCCGCCGCCGGGCCAGTAGACGCCGGGCTCGACGGCGAGCACCATCCCCTCCTCGAACTCCCCGCCGCCGGCCTGGTGCGGGTAGGGCGGCTCGTGCGCCCGGGCGCCGACTCCGTGGCAGATCGGATGCGTCGGCTGGCCGGGGTAGCCCGCCTCCGCCAGCATCTCGCGCACCCTCCGGTCGAGTTCGGCCATGGAAGCGCCTGGCCGGACGTGCTGCAGCGCCGATTCGTACACGGCCAGGAGCGCACTCTGGAGCTCGGCGTAGTCGGGCTTGAGCTCCCCCACCACGAGGTTCTTCGTGTGGTCGGCCCAGTAGCCGTCAGCGCAGACCCAGATCTCGAACAGGACGGGCTCGCCCTCGACGACCGGGAGGTCTCCGGTCGCGGTGAAGGTCTTGATCCCGCGGCCGGCCCAGACGAGCGAGAACGGGAGCGCGAGCTCGACCTTGCCCTGCCAGCCGGTGCCCTCGGCGTGCACGGAGCCCTGCCAGAGAGCGGCCGCCTCCGCCTCCTTCATCCCGGGCCGGAGCCGCTCGCGGACGTGCTCCATCGCCGCGGCGGCGATCCCGTTCGCGAGCCGCAGCCGTTCGACCTCCTGCTCCGTCTTGAGCGAGCGCGCCCGGACGAGGAGCGGCGTCGCGTCGGCCGCCTCGGGGAAGGCGTCGAACCAGGCAGCCGTGAAGGTCGTCGGCTCGCCGACCATCCGGTCCGACGCCTGCGTCCCCAGCGACAACTCGATCCCGACCCGCGCGTAATCGCGCGCCGCCGCGACCGCCGCGTCGAGCGTCCGGGCGAAAGGCGGGCGCGGATCCTCGGGGTCGTAGCCGCGGATCAGCCGCACGTCCTCCGTCCAGGCCGTGCGCGCGGCGTCCTCCTCCGACGCCTCGATCGTGATCAAGACCGGCTCGCCCTCGCGCGGGAAGACGCAGGCGTCGTAGCCCTTCATCCCCCAGAAGTTCGTCAGGTAGAGGACGTTGTCGGGCGCCCGGACGACGAGCGCGTCGACCTCCGCCTCCGCCAGCAGGGCGCGCACGCGGTCGACCTTCGCGTCGTCGCGCGGCCAGGACATCAGTCGCCCCAGGGGCGGATCCGCGGCGGCGCGGGCTCGCCGTGGCCCTCCTGCCACGATACGACCGGGTTGCGCAGCACGCCGATGCGCTCGATCTCCGCCTCGATCACGTCGCCCGGCTTGAGGTAGAGCCGCTTGCGCTCCTCTTTCGACTTGAAGCCGGCGACGCCCGCGACGGTGCCGGTCGAGAGCACGTCGCCCGCGCTGTAGCCGAGCGCGGAGAAGTTGCTCAGGATCTGGGGGATCGTCACGCTCATGCGGCTCGAGTGCGACTCTTGGCGCACCTCGTCGTTCACGCGCAGCTCCATCGCGAGATCGTGCGGGTCGGGGATCTCGTCCGGCGTCACGATCCACGGACCGAGCGGGCAGAAGGTGTCGATCGCCTTGCAGAAGCTGAACACGCCCGAGCGCATCTCGCCACGTTGTATGTCGCGCGCCGTGATGTCGTTGAAGATCACGTAGCCGCCGATGTACTCCTCGGCCTCCTCGGGGGAGAACCACTTTCCGGCTTTCTTGAGCACGACGGCGAGCTCGAGCTCGTAGTCGAGCTCCTCGGTCAGGTGCTCGGGGTAGATCACCGGCTCGTCGGGGCCGACAATCGCGTCGACGTTCTGGAAGAAGTTGATCCAGGGCGCGATCCGGTGCGACCAGTCGACGTTCTTCGATTCCTCCTCGTGCTCCCGGAAGTTGCCCGCCGTGTGGAAGAACTTCTTCGGCACGATCGGCGCGCGCAGCCGCGCCTCCGCGAGCGGCGTCCGCTCGCCGGTCTCGTCGGCGCCACCGAGCTCGAACCACTCCCGCATCGTGGGCACGTCGAGCCGGACGATCTCCCCGCCGTCGAGATACCCGACCTTCCACTCGTCGTAGGTGACGAGCTTCATCTCGAGTGGAGGTAGGCGAGCACCTCTCCGGCGTTCGCGTCGGGCGGAAACACGGGGTAGAAGACCTTGCCGATGCGCGCAGCCTCGGCAACGAGCGTGAGCCGCTTGTACAGCGTGAGCCCGCTGATCTCGAACGTCGGCAGCGACAAAGCCTGGCCGAGCCTGCGCTCGGGATCGGCGATCACGGGAAACGGCATCCGGTTCCGTTCGGCGAACTCCAACTGGTCGTCCAGCGTTTGCGCGGACAGGCCGGCGACCGGAACTCCGAGATCCGGATAGAGGTCGCGGAATGCGCACGACTGCGGTGTGCAGCCTCGCGCCCCCGGCGTCTCGTCCCAGCCCGGCAGCAGCGGCACGCCGGGCCGCCCGCTCCGCGGATAGACGTAGATCACCGCGAAGTCGCGGACGTCGACGGGGCCGAGCGACGACTCGAGCACGAGCGACGGCAGCTCCATCCCGACGAGGTGCCCCGCCGCACCGTCGTCCTCCGGGACGGGGAGATTCGGCGGCAGCGTGTACACGTCATGCGACACCGCAGACCCCCAGGGCGACCCGCGCGTAGACCTCGGCCGTCTTGGCGAGGGCGTCGATCTCGAGGTTCTCGCCGAGCTCGACGTCCATCAGCCCGGTCGAGGTGCCGTAGTTGACGGTCGGCACGCCGTAGCGGGTGAGCGCGGACGCGTCGCTGAACCAGCGCGTCACGTCCCGCCCAGGCGGCTCGCCCCAGACCTCCGCGTGAGCGGCGTCGATCGCGGCGACGAGCTCGTGCCCCTCCTCGATCTCGGCCCCGGGCGCGGTGACGAAGACCTCGCCCTCGACGCCGTAGTCGGGGAATCGCTCCGCGAGGCCGCGCACCATCTCGAGCACCTCGCGCCGCGCGACCCCCATCGGCTTCGTCGGCGGCACGCGGACGTCGAGGAAGAGATCGGTGTGGTGCGGCGTACGGGAGGCGCGCCAGCCGAAGCCGCCCTCCACCGCGCCGACGTTGACGATCGCCTTCGCACCCCGGTACGCGTTCGCCGGGTCGTCCTCCCACTGCGGGATCCACTCGAGCACCGCGCCGAGCACGTCGCGTGCGCGGAGGATCGAGTTGCCGTCGCGCCGGCCCTCGCTGAACGCCGTATGGATGAAGTCGCCGTGAACCCGGATCCGCAGCCACAGCGCGCCGAAATGGCCGAGGACGACCCTCCCTTCGGTCGGCTCGCCGAGCAGGCACATGTCGGCGACGCCGCCGTGCGAGACGAGGTAGCGCGTGCCGGCCGCGTAGCCGCGGTACTGCGCCCCCTGCGCCTCGCCCTGCTGCGTCTTCTCGATCTCGCCGCAGACGGCTGCGATCAGGACGTCGCCGCGCAAGCGGACTCCCGCGTCCTGCAGCGCGCGCACCGCCTCGACGTAGCAGGCGAGGGCGCCCTTCATGTTCGAGATGCCGAGGCCGTAGAGGCGCCCGTCGCGTTCGAACGCCTGTGGCTGGAAGCCCGGAACGTTACGCAGCCACGGCTCCCGCCCGGAGTAGGACGTGTCGAGGTGCCCGTTGAACATGAGGGACTTGCCGCCGCCGGCGCCGGGCCACGTCGCGAGCGCGTTCGCCCGCCCCTCCTCGACCTGCTGCCACTGCACCTGCAGGCCGAGCGCCCCATAGAGCTCGACCATGAGCCGCGCCGCCGGCTCCTCGTCACCGGTGAAGCTCGGCACACCGACGAGCCGCGACGCGGTCTCGACGAGGCGGTCGCGGTCGACGTTCACGAGCGGAAGTGCGGGAGCACGTGCTCGCCGAAGAGCCGGATCTGCTCCTGGCGGTTCGCGCCCCAGAGCTCGAGCATGACGTGCGTGCAGCCGGCGTCGCGGTACTCCTCGATCGCCTCGATGCAGTCGGACGGAGTGCCCGCGATCGGCCGGCACTTGTCGAGGAGCGCGTCCGAGACCCGGGCCTTCGCAGCGAGCCGTCCGCCCTGCTCCATCGCCTCGGCGACGGGCCTGATCTCGTCCTGCTCGATCCCCGCGAGCTCGAGCAGCGTGTCCGCAGCCCCCTGGATGTTCTGCACCTTGTTCGCGAGGTACATGCCTGCGATCTCGCGCGCTCCGTCGCGGCCGGCGTCGCGGTCCGTCTCGTGGACCGAGGCCACCACGGTGCAGCCGACGTCGATCTCGCCGCCGACGTTGCCGCGCGTGTAGCGGACGAAGCCCGGCGTCGTGATCGAGGGCGTGAGGCAGCCGTCGGCGATCTCGCCGGCGAGCTGCTGCATCTTCGGCGCGGTGGCGGCGACGTAGACCGGCGGCACCTCGCGCGGCGCGTCTGCGTCGGGCGCGAGAGCGGGCACGTCCGCGCTCCACGTGTCGCCGTCGTACTCGAACCGCTCGCCCGAGAGGACGCCGCGCGCGATCGCCACCGCGTCACGCATCGGCCCGAGCGTCTTCTTCGTCTGCGTCTTCGTGTTGTTGAGGAAGATCTTCGAGGTCCCGAAGCCGAGGATGAAGCGGCCCGGCCCGGCCGCCTCCTGCACGACGCGTGCATCCATCGCCGCCTGGACGGGATGCCGGGTCGAGGCGGCGATGATCCCCCAGCCGATCGTGAGCCGCTTCGTCTCGCGCGCCATCAGCGCACCGACGCCGGTCGACGAGCGGGCCTCCATGCCGTGTTTGCGCCACCACGGGTAGGCCTCCGCGAGCCAGATCGTGTCCAGCCCGACCTCGTCCATGGCGCGCGCCGAGGCGAGCATCTCGTCGAGCGGCTCCATCGTGAGCTGCATCACGCCGATGCGGAAAGGGGACGCCAAGGCGTCTCGCTCAGTCCTCGGTGGAGGTGGTGGGCCCCTCGGGCTCGGCGTCGTACGCCTCGGGCGATGCCGGGCTGACCCCCTCCTCGGCGCCGTGCGTAGCCGGCTCGCCGCCGCGCCCGGCTGCCTCCTGAATCTGGCCGTCGAGCGCCGTGAGGACATGCTGCACCTGCTGGTTCACGATCGGCTGGAGCACCCGCTGGCCCATCGAGCCGACGGGCCCGGCGATCTTGACCTCGGCGCTCCACGCCATCGCGGTGCCGCCTTCGGCCGCGTCGGCGAGCGTGAACGACGTCTCCATGTTCATCATCGCCCCCACGCCGTTGCCCTTGACCGAGAGCTTCGCGAACTCCGGCTCCCGCTCCTCGATCTTCTCCATGTCGACCTTCATCTTGAGGCCGCCGAGCCCGAGGGGGATCTTCACGTTCGCCGTCCAGCGGCGGTCGTCGTGGATGTCGAAGCTCTCGACGCCGGGCATCGTCTTCGCCATCGACTCCGGGTCGTTGAGCACCGTCCACACGGTGGCGCGCGACGCGGCGAAGGTGCGCTCGCCGGAGACGTTCACGCGTGCGCCTCCTGCAGCAGCTGCCAGACGCGCCGGTACGGGTTGTGGCTGTCGGTGACGACGACGCCGGTCGCGTCCTGGATTGCGGCGCAGATCGCGTGGATGCCCGCGCCGCCCCCCTCCCCCATGCCCTTCGTCCCCAGCGGCGTGAACGGCGACGGGCTCTCGATCGCGCCGGTCGCGAGCGGCGGCATGTCGAGCGCGTGCGGGACGTGGTAGTCGTAGAAGTTGGGCGTCAGCAGGTTGCCGTCCTCGTCGTACTCGTAGATCTCGTGGATCGCGGCCCCGATCGCCTGCGCGGTCGCGCCCATCACCTGGCCCTCGACGATCTGCGGGTTGATCCGCTTGCCGCAGTCGTCGACGGCGGCGTAGTCGACGAGCTCGTACGCGCCGGTCTCGGGGTCGATCTCCACGACCGCGACGTGCACCTGCGCGGCGTACGTGAGCGTGAGGTTGCCGAACTTCCGCTCGACGTCGGGCACCTCGAACGGCGGCCGGTAGACGTAACGGCAGTTGAGCGTCACGTCGAGGTCCTCCGGCAGGCCGGCGTTGTTGGCGTTGATGATCGCGCCACACGCCATGAAGGGGAGGAACGCGTCGGGGTTGTCCTTGATCCGGACGCCGCCGTCCGCGAGCTCGAGCGCCTCCTCGGGCACACCGCCGAACACGGCGCCGGCGAGCTTCTTGATCTCCGCCGCGAGCATGACCGTCGCGCCCTTGACCGCGCCGAGCCCGGTGACCGCGAACTGGCTCGCGTACGTGCCCGAGAAGCCGGCGTGCGAGTTCCAGTAGCTGTCGTGCCCCGCTCGGACGTGCACGTCGTCGACCGAGCAGCTGAGGATGTCGGCGACGACCTGCGCGGCGGTCGTCTCGTGCCCCTGACCCTGCGGCGTCGTGCCGAGCGTGACGACGATCTCGCCGAAGATGTCGAGCTTGACCGTCGCCACCTCGTTGTTGCCGGAGAACTGGAGCTCGGGGTTGATGAGTCGCGACTGGCCGAAGTTGTTGGTGCCGGAATCGAGGGTGGAGCCGATCCCGACGCCGAGCAGCTTGCCGCGCTCCCTCGCCTCGGCGCGCTTCCCGGCGAGCGACTCGTAGTCGATCAGCTCGAGCGCGAGGTCGAGCATCGCGGCGTAGTCGCCGGAGTCGTAGACGCAGCCGTTCGGGGTCTCGTACGGCATGTCCTCGGCGCGGACGTAGTTGCGCTTGCGCACCTCGACCGGATCGAGGCCAAGCTCGCGGGCCACGATGTCGATCACACGCTCGGTGAACCAGAGGTGCTGCATGCGCGAGTAGCCGCGGTTCGGCGAGACGGGTGCCTTGTTCGTCGCGACCTGCGTGAACTCGAGCTCGATGTGGCGCCAGCGGTACATGCCGGGCGTGACCTGCGCCCAGATCACGCCGCCGAGCGGCTCGTAACGGAGCCACGCGCCGGCGTCGTCGAGCGCCTTCGTCCGGAAGCCGAGCAGCGTCCCGTCGTTCTTCACGGCCACCTCTGTGTCGCGGAACCAGCGCTCGTTGCCGTGGGACATCGAGAGGTGGAAGTCGGTGCGCCACTCCGTCCACTGCACCGGCCGGTTGAGCTTGCGCGCAAGCAGGCAGCAGACCACGAGCTGCGGATGCGAGGTGATCTTGTTGCCGAAGCCGCCGCCGATGTCCTGTGTGACGAAGCGGAGCTTGTCGAGGCCGACCCGCATCGCCGGCCCCATCATGATCGCCGCGAAGCCGGGGAACTGGTTGTTCGTGTGGATCGTCCACTGCGAGACCCCGCGGTTGAACTCGACGAGGGCGCCGTCGCACTCGAGCGGCGTCGAGTTGAAGCGGTGGAAATGGAGCTCGGGGATCTGCACGACCCGGTCGGCCTCGGCAAAGGCGGTGTCGAGGTCGCCCCAGGAGTAGAGGCCCGACCACATCAGGTTTCCGCCGGCCTCGTCGTGGAGCACGGGTGCGTCGGAGTCCTGGGCCCGCCGTGCGTCGACGACCGCCGGCAGCGGCTCGTAGTCGACCTCGACGAGCTCGGACGCGTCGCGCGCGAGCTCGCGCGTCTCGGCGACAACGGCGACGACCGGCTCGCCGACGTGGCGCACCTTGCCGACCGCGAGCGAGTAGTCCTTGATGTTGGCGCCGGGCACGCTCGAGATCTGGAAGAACGGCTCGGTGAGGGCCGCGACCTCCTCGCCGGTCAGCGTCCCATAGACGCCGTCGAGCGCCTCGGCGGCGGAGACGTCGACCCGGGTGATGTGCGCGTGCGCGTACGGGCTGCGCACGAAGTGGAGGTAGCCCATCCCGTGGCGCTTGATGTCGTCGACGAAGACGCCCTCGCCCTGCAGGAGCCGCTTGTCCTCCTTGCGCGGGACGCTCTGGCCGCCCCAGCCCTTCTGGATCTCAACCGGTGCCGGCGCGAGCGTCGTCTCCGTCATTTCGCGACCGCCTTCACGGCCTCAAGGATGTTCCAGTAGCCCGTGCAGCGACAGATGTTGCCCTGCAGCGCCTTCTTGATCTCGTCCTCGGACGGGCTCGGGCTCTCGCGCAGCAGGGCAGTCGCGCTCATCAGCATCCCCGGTGTGCAGTAGCCGCACTGGAGCGCGTGGTGCTCGTTGAACGCCTGCTGGAGCGGCGTCAGCTCGCCGTCCTCGCTGAGCCCCTCCACCGTCTCGACGCTCGCGCCGTCGGCCTGGACGGCGAGGAGCATGCAGCTCTTGACGAGCACGCCGTCGAGGATCACCGAGCACGCGCCGCAGTTGCCGGTGTCGCAGCCGACGTGGCTGCCGGTCAGATCGAGGTCGTCGCGGAGGAAGTGGATCAGGAGCTTGCGCGGCTCGACGTCCCGCTCGTAGGTCGTGCCGTTGACGGTGACGCGGACGTCCATCAGCGGGCCGCCGCCTCCTCGGCCGCGCGCATCGCGAGCACGGCGGCGAGATGCGTCCGGTAGTCGCTCGACGCGTGGACATCGGAGGGCGGCATGAGGTTGGCGGCCCGGACGGCGTCGGCGACCGCGGCGGTGGAGTCGGCCGTGACGAGCACCGGCACCGCGTCGACGCAGCCGAGGGCGACGCGCACCGCGCCGTTGACCGTGGCGGCGGCGTTGCAGATGCACGTTCCGTCGGTGCCGAGCGTGACCGCGGCGAAGCCGTCCTTCTTGCCCGCGGGAATCGCGATCCGCGTCAGCAGCTCGCCCGGCCCGACAGCGGTGACGTAGACGCCGAGGAAGAACTCCTCGGCCGGAACCTCTCGCTCGCCCGCCGCTCCCGCGATCGTCATCCGCGCCCCGACCGCGACCATGAGCGGCGGAAGGTGGTTCGTCGGGTCGTTCGAGCAGACGTTGCCACCGATCGTGCCGCGGTTCCGCACCTGGACGTCGGCGATCGTCGCGCAGACCTCGCCGAGGATCGGCCGCGCCTTCGCCTCCGCCGAGCGCATGAGCTCGGTGTACGTCGTCATCGCGCCGATCGTCAGCGTGCCGTCGGCGGCGAGCTCGATACCGCGCAGGTCCTCGAGCCCGTTCAGGTCGACGAGCATGTCGGGCGAGGCCGCGCGGGCCTTCATCACGTTGATCAGCGTCTGGCCGCCGGCGAGCGCGCGGGCGCCGTCGTTCGACGCCAGCAGCTCCAGAGCCTCCGCCACCGACCCCGGTTTCGCGTACTCGACCTCGCGCAGGAGCACGCGTCGATCCTATATCGGTCTAGGCGACCGGCTCGGCGTGGATGCGCGCCTTGATCTCCTTGAGCCGACCGCCTTGGCGCCCCGCGCGAACGGCGAGGACCTCCGCGAGCATCGAGAGCGCCGTCTCGGCCGGCGTGTCCGCCCCGACGTCGAGCCCTGCCGGCCCGGCGATCCTCTCGAGGTCGTCCTCGTCGACGCCGCGCTCGAGCAGGAGCCCCCGCCGCCGCTCCTGGTTGCGCCGCGAGCCGAGGGCTCCGACGTAGAACGCGTCCGTACGGAGGACGGCTTCGAGCAGCGGCAGGTCGAACTTGTCGTCGTGGGTGAGGACGAGGACGGCCGTGTCGGCGTCGGGCCGGACGTGCGCGAGCGCCTCGTCCGGCCAGAGGAGAAGGAGCTCGTCGGCGCTCGGGATCCGCTCACGCGTTGCGAAGCTCGCGCGTGCGTCGGCGACTACGGTGCGCCAGCCGAGCAGCTTCGCAGCGCGGCAGAGCGCCTCCGCAGTGTCGACCGCGCCGTAGACGAAGAGCCGCGGCGCCGGCGCCTGGACGTCCGCGAAGACGGTGCGCTCGCCGAGCTCGAGCACGTGGCCGCGGCCGCGGCGGCGCGCCGCCCGCTCCAGCTCGGGATCGTGCAGCCGCTCGCCGACGCCGTCGCCGGCGACGACCGTCAGCGTCACCTCGGGCCGCTCCTCGTCCCGCAGCTCCTCGACAAACACGTCGATCTCGCCGCCGCAGGGGAGCCCGATGCCGAGCGCCATGTCGTCGGTGATCCCGTAGGTGACGAGCCGCGCCCCGGCGCCGCCGAGCACCTCCTGCGCGGCGAGGACGACGTCGCTCTCGACGCAACCTCCGGAGACCGAGCCGGCCAGCTCGCCCTGCTCGCTCACCGCGAGCTTCGAGCCCACCGGCCGCGGCGCCGAACGGCGGGTCGCGACGACGGTCGCCACTGCGACGCGGCGACCCTGCTGGCGCCAGCGCGCAGCCTGCTGCAGCGTCTCGTCCATCCGGGTTCAATCTAGCCCGTGGCGGAGCATCGAGACCGGCAGCGGCTGCGGCACACCTTCGGCGCCGTCGTGGAGCTGTACGACCGCGCGCGGCCGGAGTATCCGGCGGTCGTCTTCGACGACCTCGCCGAGCTCGCCCGCCTGGGGCCCGGCTCGCGCGTGCTCGAGATCGGCCCGGGCACCGGCAAGGCGACGGCCGAGCTCGCGCGGCGCGGCTACGCCGTCAGCGGCGTCGAGCTGTCGCCGGAGCTCGCGGAGCTCGCGCGCCGCAACGTCCCCGACGCGGAGATCGTCACGGCCGACTTCGAGACCTGGGAACCCCAGGAGGCCGGCTTCGACGCCGTCGCCGTCTTCAACGCCTTCCACTGGATCGCGGCGGACATCCGCTACGCGAAGCCGGCGCGCCTGCTGCGGGCGGGCGGGGCTCTGGCCGTTGTCGGTGCTCCACACGTGCTTCCCGCGGGCGGCGATCCGTTCTTCGCCGAGGTGCAGCAGGACTACGACGCGGTCGTCCCGCATCCGGACAACCGCCCGCCGCCTCCTCCCGACGGGATCGAGGGCTGGGCCGAGGAGTGGCGGGCGTCGGGCTTCTTCGAGCGCATCGAGGAGCGCCGCCACCTGGTCGAGATCCCGTACACGGCCGACGAGTACATCGCAGTCCTCGGCACCTTCTCGGACAACCTCGCGCTGCCGGCCGCCCAGCGAGACGAGCTCTTCCGCCGCATCCACGCGCGCATCCTCGAGCGCCCGGGCGCCACCGTCACGAAGCACCACCTCCTGGTGCTCACCATCGGCCGTTCGAGACAGGTCCCGGTGCCGGGCACCAGGACCTGACCCAAAGGGACATCTGCCGTCGGAAAAGCGCTGCGGTACCGGCGCGTCTGTGCGAGGACCCGTCTCTACCGGCCACGTCCCGGTGCCTGGCACTGGGACGTGGCTCTTCGGGACAGCTATCGCGTGAGCCCCGGCTACCGGCCGAGGTAGGCCTTGCGCAGGTCCTCGTGCTCGCGCAGCTCGGCGGCCGCGCCCGAGAGCACCACGCGACCCGTCGAGAGCACGTACCCCCGGTCGGCGATGGCCAGCGAGACGTTCGCGTTCTGCTCGACTACGAGAACCGCCACCCCCGATTCGTGCACCTGCTGGATGATCTCGAAGTTCCGCTCGACGAGGATCGGCGCGAGCCCCATCGACGGCTCGTCCATCAGGAGCAGCTTCGGACGCGACATCAAGGCGCGGCCCATAGCGACCATCTGCTGCTCACCGCCCGAGAGCGTCCCCGCGAGCTGCGAGCGGCGCTCGTGCAGGAGCGGGAAGAGCGCGTAGACCCGCTCGAAGTCCTCGGTCGTGCCTCCACCATGGAGATACGCACCCATCTGGAGGTTCTCGAGCACCGTCATCGGCGCGAACAGACGCCGGTTCTCGGGCACGATCGCGATCCCCTTGCCGATGCGGTAGCTCGTGGGGCGCGGGGTCACGTCCTCGCCGTCGAAATGCACCGTCCCCCGCCGCGGCCGCACGATCCCGAGCACCGTCTTCAGCGTCGTGGACTTGCCGGAGGCGTTGCCGCCGAGCAGGCAGACGAGCTCGCCGGCCTGCACCTCGAGGTTGACGCCCTGGAGGATGTGGATCGGCCCGTAGTAGGTGTCGACCGACGCGAGCCGCAGCAAAGGCTCGGGCGGGGCGCCGTTCCCATCGCCGACGGCCTCGCTCACTTGGTCACCGCCGCGCTGGTGCCCAGGTATGCCTCGACCACGCGCGGATCGGTCGCCACGGCCTCGAAGCCGCCCTCGGCGATCTTGATGCCGTGGTCGAGCGCGACGACGCGGTCGGAGATGCCCTCCACGACGTGCATGTCGTGCTCGATCACGAGGATCGTGTAGCCGCCGTCGTCGCGCAGCTTCCCGATCAGCTCCGTGATCTCGTGGGTCTCGACCGGATTCATGCCCGCCGCCGGCTCGTCGAGGAGGAGCAGCCGCGCGTTCGTCGCCATCGCCCGCGCGATCTCGAGCCGGCGCCGGTTCGCGTAGGAGAGGCTGTAGGCCGGCTGGTTCCAGCGGTACCCAACCAGCCGCTCGCCGAAGAACCCGAGACGCTCCTCGGCGAGCTTGGCGATCTCCTTTTCCTCCCGCCGCATGCCCGGGGTGCGCAGCACCGACCGGAGCACGCCCGCGCGCGTGTGCCCGTACGCGGCGGCCATCACGTTCTCCTTCACCGTCATGTTCAGGAACAGCCGGAGCGTCTGGAAGGTTCGCGCGACGCCGAGCCGGGTGATCTTGTGCGGCGGGAGCCCGATCAGGCTCTGCCCCTCGAAGACGATCTCGCCCGAGTCGGGCGGGTACACCCCCGTCACGAGGTTGAAGAGCGTCGTCTTGCCCGCCCCGTTCGGCCCGATCACGCTCACGATCTCGCGCTCGGCGACGTGGAAGTCGAGGTTGACGATCACCTCGAGTCCGCCGAACGCCTTGGAGACGCCCTTGAGGTCGAGCAGCGCCATCAGACGATCTCCACCTTCGCCGTCCCGAACAAGCCTTGCGGCCGGATCGCCATCAGCGCGATGAGGAGGGCGCCGAAGAGCACGTAGCGCGTCACCGCGGGTTGCTGGATGAGGAGGTTCTCCCAGACGAACGCGGTGAGGACGAAGGCGAATGGCGCGACGGCGACCCGCCACCAGCCCTTCAACTGGCTGAGCGCGATGGCGAGGACGATCACGAGCAGGTAGGCGTAGTCCGCGATCCGGCTCGGGTTCGCGGGCAGCAGGACCCAGTGCTTGATCGGGCCGGTCAGGAAGCCGCCCGAGGTGACGCTGCGGTGGACACCGCGCGGCCACCACGCGGCCGCGATCGCGTGTACCGCGAACCCGAGGCCGATGGTCGCAACCGTCACGACCGCCAGCTTCCGCCAGGACGAGCGGAACATGAGGGCGAAGCCGATGATGAGCGCGAGGAAGAACAGGACGCGCTGGAGGTTCGGGGGCGAGGTCGAGTCGAGCACCTGGTTCGAGGCGAGGATCACCGCCGAGCCGACGAGCATCCCGGTCAGGCTGCCCGCCCCGCCGAGGATCACGACGGCGTAGATGAGGATCAGCACCTGGGTGCTGAAGTTCTGAGGGAAGGCGCCCGTCTGGGCCGCCGCGAACACGGTGCCCGCGAGCCCGGCGATGCCGGCGCCGAGGGCGAAGGCCATGATCTTCAGCCGATGCACCGGCATCCCCATCAGCTCGGCGGCCAGCGGATCCTCCCGCGAGGCCTTCCACGCGCGGCCGGTGCGGGATTCGCTCAGGAAGTGGACGACGACGAGCACGACGAGGACGCAGCCGAGGAGGAACCAGTAGTAGCCCCGCACCGAGGCGATGGTGGCCTCGTGGCCGAAGGCGGAGAATCTCAGCGCGTCGATGTTGGCGAGCCCGTTCGAGCCGTTCGTGATTCCGCGCGGGTCCGCCGAGTTCGTGAAGACGACGAACGCCTCGCCGAAGAAGAGCGTGACGATCGCCAGGTAGTCGCCGAGCAGCCGGCGCGAGCTCGAGCCGAGGAACACGCCGAGCAGGCCGCAGACGACGATCGCCAGCGGAATCGACAGCTCGGCCGGCCAGTGGTGCGTGTAGGCGTGCCCCTTCTCCACGTGCGTGCCGGAGAGGAAGGCGTACGTGTAGGCCCCGAAGCCGAAGAAGGCGACGTAGCCGAGGTCGAGGAGCCCGGCGAACCCCACGACCACGTTCAGCCCGAGTCCCAACAGGGCGTAGAGAAGGATGAAGATCCCGTAGTTGAAGAGGTTCCCGCTGCTGACGACCGGGATGAACGGCACGGCGATCGCCGGCGTGACGAGCGCGAGCTTCCCCGGCGGTGGCAGCCGCTCCCAGGCGCGAAGGACATGGCCCCAGGTGCCCGCACGGCGAAGCCGCCGCTCCTCCGCCTCCGAGACCCAGGTGTCGACTCCGATCTGCCCCGTGACCGGAAGCGGCGAGCCTGGGGTGGGCGGAGTCAGATCGCTCACGGCCCTAGACCTTCTGCAGCGCCGGGGTGCCGAGGAGACCGGTGGGCCGGATGAGCATGAACCCGATCAGGATCCCGAACACGACCAGGTCGGCGAAGTTCCCGTTGAGGTAGCCCTTCGCCCACGACTCGGTCAGGCCGACGAGGAGGCCGCCGAGCATCGCGCCCGGAATGCTCCCGATCCCGCCGACCACCGCAGCCGTGAAGCCCTTGAGCCCGGCGATGAAGCCGATCAGGTGATAGATCTGGCTGTAGACGAGGCCGAACATCACGCCGGCGGCGCCGGCGAGCGCCGAGCCGACGAAGAAGGTCGTCGCGATCACCCGGTCTGGATCGATGCCCATCATCGCGGCAGCTTCACGGTCGAACGAGACTGCCCGCATCGCCTTCCCGAACCGCGTCCAGCGGACGAGCGCGAGCAAGGCGATCATCAACCCGACCGCGCTCGAGATGACGATCACGCCGAGATACGAGAGGAAGACCCCTGTCTGCCCGCCGAGGTAGATGCCGTTGAAGCTGATCAGGTCGTAACCGTCGTAGTTCCGGTACTGCGCCCCGAACAGCAGCAGGGCCGAGTTCTCGAGGAAGAACGCGACGCCGAGCGCGGAGATCAGGGGCGCGATTCGCGGCGCGTTGCGCAGCGGCCGGTAGGCGAAGCGCTCGATCACGAGGCCGAGCAGGCCCGAGCCGACCATCGCGACGGCGAACATGCAGAGCACGAGCAGCACGACCGGGATCGCGGGGCTCAGCGCCCCTCCGAGCAGCGTCAGGACGCCGAAGCCGATGAACGAGCCGATCATGTAGACGTCGCCGTGGGCGAAGTTGAGCAGCTTCAGGATCCCGTAGACCATCGAGTATCCGAGGGCGATGAGGGCGTAGATGCTGCCCAGGATGATCCCGTTGACGGTCAGCTGGAGGAAGAACGTCCAGCCCTGGGTCGGCGACGCGTAGACCGCATAGAACACCCAGGCCACGAGCACGAGACCGAGCCCGGCGAGATTTCCGAGCCGCTGCTGGCGAGTCGCGATCACGTCGTCCCTGTTTCTTCCGGAAGCGGCGGGCGGCCCACCGTGAATGGGCCGCACGCCGCTCCTCGAGTTAGCGGCTGTTCGTGCTAGCCGACTGGCTTGAACGTGCCGTCCTTCTGGATCTGGTAGATCCCGAAGGTGGCCGGGGCATGAAGATCGCCGCCCTTCGAGAAGGAGACCGGGAAGCCCAGGATCGAGCTCTTCAGCTTCATCTTCCCGATCTGCTTGCGAATTGCGGCACGGGTCGTCTTGCCGTGACCGGCCTTGCAGGCCTTCGTGATCGCCAGCGTGTCGACCTGCGCCGCGACGTACGACGGAGCCCCGAAGAACTCGCCGTTGCCATGGTGCGCCTTCACGTAGGCGAGGACGGCCGGGTCGGTCTTCGAGACGGGGAAGAACGAGTCGTACGAGCCCGCGATCTTCCAGTCCGGCGAGAAGAGGCCGTCCGAGCCGAACAGCGTGACGTGGCTCTTGCCTGCCGCCTTCAGCTGCTGGCCGAACGCCTGGGCCTGCGGCGCAAGCTGCCACGGGATGTAAACGCCCTGGGTGTTGGCGGGGATCTTCGCGATCACGGACGAGAAGTCCGACGCCTGCTGGCTGATCGAATCCCGGGTGACGGTGACGCCGTTCTTCTTGAGGATCGCCTGCACCCCGTCGGCCAGACCCTGGGAGTACGTCTCCTGGTCGTCGATGATGTAGACGCGCTTCCACTTCAGCGTCTTCAGCATGTACTTGGCGACCGCGGGAGCCTGAACACCGTCGTTCGGCACCGTGCGATAGAAGAATCCGATCCGGTTGCCGTCGGTGTGGCCGTCCGTGAGCGAGATTCGCGTCGCCGAGCCCGAAATGAAGCCGAGACTGCCGCCCTTGTACGCGGAGGTCGAGGCCACGACCTCCTGGCTGCCGGCAGGGCCGACGACCGCGAGCACCTTCGAGTTCGATGCGAACGAGTGCGCGACCTTGACCGCGAACGCCGTGTCGACGCCGAGCTGGGTGTCGCCCTGGACGATCTTGATCCTCGCGCTCTTGTGCTTCCGGTTCCAGTGGGCGGCCCAGAACTTCGCCCAGTGGAGCTGCTGCACGCCGATCGACGCGGCCGGTCCGGTGAGCGGAGCCGCGACGCCGATCGTGCGGGTTGTTCCGCACTTGACGCTCTTCGCCGCCGCCGCATTAACGCGGGTCGGCGCCTTAGCCGACCCCCAGGCGGTAGTCGAGACGACCACGGCGAAGACCGCCGCAACTGCCGCGATTGCTCCAACTTTCTTCAACATCCATGCCCTCCTTTTGGGACTTCCTCAGGACCTAAGACGCGCGCTCCCGGCCGAGGTTGGCCGCCGCGCCGGAAGGCCTGAGCCGCGACTCTACTCCGCAGCACGCGGCAGAGGAAGGCTAGCCGCGGTATAGGCTCGCCGAATGGAGTACTGCATCCAGGCGGAGGAGACGGACGAGCCGGTGACGCCGCTCGTCACCTGCCCCGAGTTCCAGCAGCGGCTGCTCCGCTTCGACGGCGAGAGCTCTGAGGGGCGAGCGGAGGAGCGCCGCGACGACGGACGCGACGAGGTCCTGTACGTCCTCGAGGGGAGCGGGGTCGCGGCCGTCGGCGGCGAGGCGCACGAGCTCGAGCCGGGGACGGGCGTCTTCGTCGCTCGCGGCACGCCCTGGAGCATCGAATCCGCGCACGGATTGCGGATCCTGTCCGTGCTCGTCGAGGAGCCGCTGCCCGCCTCGGCCGGCCACGCGGTGATCGCGCGGGGTGAGCGCGGCGCAGCGACGGCGGGGCGGGAGTTCGCGCTGCTCGCGCGCCCGGAGAACGGCTGCGCGTCCGTGACCCAGTTCGTCGGGTACATCCCGCCCGGACGTGCGCCTGACCATTACCACCGCTACGACGAGGTGGTGTACGTCCTCGGCGGCGAGGGCTCCTTCCATGTCGACGGCGACCGTGCTCCCCTGCGCGCCGGCTCGTGCGTCCACCTGCCGGCTCGACTCGTGCACTGCCTCGAGAACCACGGCCCCGGTGAGATGCAGGTGCTCGGCGTGTTCCGCCCCGCGGGCTCGCCGGCCGAGGCCTACTACCCCGACGGCAGCCCGGCCGTCGTGCCTGCTGCCTGATGCCGCACATCGAGCGCACGACACACGTCGGCTGGGACGGGAATCTCGCCCGCGGCGCCGGCACGCTCGACGCCGCGAGCGGCGCGTTCGCGCGGCTGCCCTACTCGCTTCCGTCGCGGGTCGGCGAGCCCGGGGGCAAGACGAGCCCCGAAGAGCTGCTCGCCGCCGCGCACGGCGGTTGCCTCACGATGTCGCTCGCGGGCGAGCTGACGTCCGCCGGCACGCCGCCCGGCCGGCTCGACCTCGCGTGCACGATCGTGATGGACGAGGTCGAGGGCCAGGGCCACCAGATCGTGGGCTCGAGAGTCGAGATCGTCGCGCGGGTGGACGGCCTCGACGACGCCGCTCTGCAGGCAGCCGTCGAGCGGGCGCACGCCGATTGCCCGTTCTCCCAGCTCCTCGAGCGCGCCGGCGCGAGCGTCACGGTCACCGCGCGCCTCGCGTGAACCTGGAGCAGCTGGCGGCAGTCTCGACTAGCGGCTTCGCAGAGCGAAGCGATCGAGGTTCATGACCTTGTCCCACGCGGCGACGAAGTCGCGCACGAACAGCTCCTCCCCGTCCTGGCACGCGTAGACCTCGGCGAGCGCGCGAAGCTGCGAGTTCGAGCCGAAGACGAGATCAACACGGCTACCGGTCCACTTCACCTCGCCCGTCCGCCGGTCGCGACCTGCGAAGGTTTGCTGCTCGGTGGACGTCGGCTCCCAGTCCAGGTTCGGATCGAGCAAGTTGACGAAGAAGTCGTTGCTCAAGGTGCCGGGCCGCTCGGTGAGCACACCGATTTCGGAGCCGCCGTGGTTCGCGCCAAGGACACGTAACCCTCCGACGAGGACGGTGGTCTGCGGGGCTGTGAGGGAGAGCAGGCTCGCCCGGTGGACGAACAGGTGCTCCGCTGGCTGGGAATGGCCATCGTCGAGGTAGTTGCGGAACCCGTCCGCCATTGGCTCGAGCACCGCGAACGACTCCTCGTCCGTCCAGTCCTGGGTCGCGTCTGTGCGGCCAGGCGCAAACGGCACCTCCACGTCGTGTCCCGCGTTCTTGGCGGCCTCCTCGACCGCCGCGCATCCTCCGAGCACGATCAGGTCGGCGAGCGAGACGCGCTTGCCGCTCCCGTTCTGGGAACGGTTGAACTCGTCGCGGATCGACTCAAGCTTCTCGAGCACCGTCGCGAGCTCGTCAGGCTCGTTGACCCGCCAGCTCTTCTGCGGTTCCAGGCGAATGCGCGCACCGTTGGCGCCGCCCCGCTTGTCGCTGCCGCGGAAGGTCGACGCCGAGGCCCAGGCGGTCTTGACCAGCTGCCGGATCGTCAGCCCCGAGGAGAGGATCGTCGCCTTGAGCGAGGCGGTTTCCTCCGCGCCGATCAGCTCGTGGTCGACCGGTGGGACAGGATCCTGCCAGATCTGCGGCTCCGCGGGCACGAGCGGGCCGAGGTAGCGGGCGATGGGCCCCATGTCGCGGTGTGTCAGCTTGAACCACGCTTTTGCGAACGCCAGGGCGAGCTCGTCGGGATTCTCGTGGAAGCGCCGCGAGATCGGTTCGTAGACGGGGTCTATCCGGAGCGCGAGGTCGGTCGTGAGCATCACGGGCGGATGGGTCTTCGCCGGATCGTGGGCATCCGCCACGAGATCGTGCGCCGCCGGATCCGTCGGAACCCATTGCCACGCGCCCGCGGGGCTCTTCGTCAGCTCCCACTCCCAGGCGAACAAGGTCTCGAGGAAGCTGTTGTCCCATTTGGTTGGCGTCGGCGTCCAGGTGCCTTCGAGCCCGCTGGTGATCGTGTCGCCGCCTTTGCCGCTGCCGTGGTCGTTGCGCCAGCCGAGACCCATCTCCTCGAGGGGGGCCGCTTCCGGATCCGGCCCCAGGTGCTCGGCGGCCGCCGCTCCGTGAGTCTTGCCGAAGGTGTGGCCGCCCACGATGAGCGCCACCGTCTCCTCGTCGTTCATCGCCATGCGGGCAAACGTCTCGCGGATATCGCGCGCCGCGGCAAGCGGGTCGGGCTCGCCGTTCGGCCCCTCCGGATTGACGTAGATCAGGCCCATCTGCACGGCGGCGAACGGGTTGGCGAGCTCGCGGTCACCGCTGTAGCGCTCGTCGGCAAGCCAGGTGTCCTCGGCGCCCCAGTCGACGCTGTCCGGCTGCCACGTGTCCTCCCGGCCACCGCCAAAGCCGAAGGTCTGGAATCCCATCGACTCGAGAGCACAGTTGCCGGCGAAGACGAGGAGGTCGGCCCAGGAGAGCTTCCGACCGTACTTCTGCTTGACGGGCCAGAGCAGCCGGCGCGCCTTGTCGAGGTTGACGTTGTCGGGCCAGCTGTTCAGCGGCGCGAAACGCTGCTGGCCGGCGCCGGCGCCGCCGCGGCCGTCATGGATGCGGTACGTGCCGGCGGCGTGCCAGGCCATCCGGATGATGAGCGGCCCGTAGTGGCCGTAATCCGCAGGCCACCAATCCTGCGAGGTCGTCAGCACCTCGACGACATCGCGCTTCAGCGCGTCGAGATCGAGCGTCGCGAACTCCGCGGCGTAGTCGAAGTCCTCCCCCATCGGATTGCCGAGCGGGCTCGGCGGGTCGAGCAGCTTCAGGTCCAGCGCGTTGGGCCACCAGTCCCGATTGGTCCTCGACGTGCGCCAGTGCTTGCTCCCGTTGGAGGTCTCGCCCGTGACCGGGCCGGTCTTCATCTCTGCCATGCTCCCCTCTCCTCTGGCCGCGCCGGTCGGCCTCACGTGAGCTTTCCAGCCACTCTAGCCCGAGGCGACAGAGCCGACGGGGCGTGGAGTTAGGAGCCGTTGCTCCGGGTAGTACGACATGCGTGAGCGGGGTCAGGCAGGAGCGGAGCTTCGACGTCGAGTGCCCCCACTGCCACAAGAGCTTCGCCGCCGAGCCGATCGAGGGCGGCCGCGCCGCCCGCTACCTCGGCTTCAAGTGCCCGCACTGCAAGCTGTTCGTCCCGCTCCAGCGCGCGCCCTTGTCGCGTGACACGAGCGCATAGCCTCCGCCTGGCCGCAGAGGGCCCAGCGCTACGAGACTATGTCTCGTAGAGCCTGAGCCTCGGGCAGGTGCTCGAGCTTCTTCAGCGTGTTGTTCTCGATCTGGCGGATGCGCTCGCGCGTGACGCCGAAGGCGCGGCCGACCTCCTCGAGCGTGCGCGGCTCGCCGCCGAGCAGGCCGTAGCGGAGCTCGATCACCTCACGCTCCCGCCTGGGCAGCGCGCTGAGCGCGTTCACGACGTCCTCGCGCCGCAAGAGCAGCTGCGCGGTGTCGAACGGCGACTCCGCCGCCTCATCCTCGACGAAGTCTCCGAGCGAGGAGTCTTCCTCCTCGCCGACCGGCTTCTCGAGCGAGATGGGCAGCTGTGACATGCGCAGGATCTCGCGCACCTCCTCCGTCGTCATCTCGAGCTCCTCGGCGATCTCCTCGGGGCTCGGCTCGCGTCCGAGCCGCTGCACGAGTTGCCGCTCGATGTGTACGACCTTGTTCAGCTTCTCGACCATGTGGACGGGGATCCGGATCGTGCGCGCCTTGTCGGCGATCGCGCGCGTCACGGCCTGCCGGATCCACCAGGTCGCGTAGGTCGAGAACTTGTAACCCTTGCGGTAGTCGAACTTCTCCACGGCGCGAATGAGGCCGAGCGAGCCCTCCTGGATGAGGTCGAGGAACGAGAGCCCGCGGCCGAGGTAACCCTTCGCGATCGAGACGACGAGGCGGAGGTTGGCCTCGATCATCGCGGCTTTCGCACCCATGTCGCCACGCTCGATCCGCTTCGCGAGCGTCACTTCCTGGTCGGCGGTGAGGAGCTGCACCTTGCCGATCTCCCGCAGGTAGAGGCGGAGGGAGTCGAGCGACGGCTCGACGGTGAGGTCGAGCTTCGGCGCCACCACGGCCTTCTCGTCCTCGGGCGGCGGCGGCTCGTGCGGCGGCGCCTTGTGCCGCTCGCCTTCGACGAGGTCGACGCCGTGCTCGATCAGGTACGTGTAGAAGTCCTCGACCTGCTCCTTGGTCAGCTCGACGTCCTCCAGACCCGTCGCGATGTCGTCGTAAGACAGGAAGCCTTTCTCCCTTCCGTCGGCGACGAGCTTGTGGAGCTCCTCGATTTCAGGAAGCGAGATGTCGACGGTGAGCACGTCCCGTACCTCCCGGCCTAGTTGGTTGCACCTCGGCGCTGCCACACAACCGACCGCGGCCGGCCCCCGTCCGCGCCCCGGTCCTCCCTCGAATCGCGAGCCGGATACTAGCCAGGGGTTGAGGGTTCGTAAAGAAGTTGTCAACGGGCGGTGACGACAACCTCGCCGACGTGCTCACCACGTGTGTTGAGCACCGCCCTCTCTGCGAGGCCGGGCAGCTCGACTCCAAGGCCGCCGAGGAAGGCCGCCAGAGCCGGCCCGTGGACGCGGCTTCCGCCGTCGTCCGCTTTGAGCGCGACGCCGGTCCCGTCCGGCCCGGCCGCGCACACGAGCCCCTCGGCGCCGCCCTTCGCGAGCCAGCCGGGTGGGGCGCGCATCAGGAGGTAGTCCGCGCCGTCGGGCCCGCCGACGAGGTCGGGACGCGCGCGCATCGCCGCCGCGACGCGAGCCCCGCCCGGCAGCGACTCGAGGCGCGAGAACGCATGCGCCATCCGCTCGAGCGTGAGAGCGAAGGTCACGATTCCGCAGCCGTCGATGCCGGTCGGCAGCGCATCCGCGACGACCTCGGCGGCCTCCGCATGCACCTCGCGGCAAGCCTGCTGGACGGGATGCTCGGGCAGCCGGTAGCCTCGCGTCGGCCAGCCGCGGGCGCGACAGAGCGCGAGCATCCCTGCGTGGTTACCGGAGCAGTTGTTGTGGATGCGCTCCGGCGGCCGGCCCTCCTGCGGCCCGAGCTCGAGGTCGTCTTCGGTCGCCTCCGCCCGCGCGAGGAGCGCCCGCACCGCGGCGACCTGATCCGGCGTGTCGTGGTGGGAGGCGCAGGCGATCGCCAGCTCGTCGGCCGAGAGATCGTCGCGGGCGCGCACGAGCGGGAGCGCCTGCAAGGGCTTCGAGGAGGAGCGCATGAAGCAGACGCGCTCGGGATCGCCGGCGGCCGCGATCACGTCGCCGCCGCGGACCGCGACGGCGTGGACTCGATGCACGGCCTCGGCCACGCCGTTGCGACGAACCTCGACGACGATCGGCTCGAGCACGGCGGGAGCCTACGACCGGTGGCAGCCACCGTGACGAAATCTCAACGAAGTCGCAACCCCGCCGTCAGTGTCGGAGCGCCACGGTTCGAGCGATGCCACACCAACTGCGCGACGTGTCGGCAGGCAAGTTCCACGTGTGGACACATTGCGTCTGGGCCGCGGATGCCTACTACCGCGACAACCTCGACCGCCTCGGGTTCCTACGCAGGCTCGCTCGCGTGACCGCGGAAACGGGGTGGAGGTGCATGGGCTTCTGCCTCATGGGCACGCACTACCACCTGATCCTTGAGGTCGGCGACGGAGTTCTTCCGGGTGGGATGCAGTCCCTCAACCACGGCTATGCATGCGACTTCAACCGCCGGCACGGGCTGCGCGGCCACGTTCAGTCACGGCGCTACGGATCGCGCCGAATCGGTGGTCGCAAGGATCTCATCGACACGTACGCGTATGCGATGAACAACCCGGTCGAGGCGGGGCTCTGCTCGCGTGCCAGCTCGTGGAGGTGGAGCAGCTTCAGCGGAACGCTGAGTCTGAGCGCGCGGAGCTCGTTCGTCGACGACGGCCCCATTCTCGGGTGCTTTCGCCGTGAGCTGGATCCGCGCGCCGCGCTGCGCCGTGCCGTTGAGAAGTCGTGATGGAGACGTAACGGTGGCTGCCACCGGCCGTTCGCCTGGTCCTCGCTACCGTTCGGTCCGATGCCGGAGCTGCCGGAGATGGAGGCGTGGCGGCGGCAGCTGGACGAGCCCGTGGCCGCGTTCCCGGTGGTGAAGGCCGGTCCGGCGCACATCGCGACGCTGAAGACGTTCGACCCGCCGCTTGCAGCGCTCGAAGGCCGGCAGTTCCGCGGCGCCGAGCGGCGCGGGAAGCGCCTCCTCTTCCCGACGGAGGACGGCAAGCTCGTCCTACTCGTCCACCTGATGACGGCGGGAAGGCTCCGCTACGTGCCGCCCGGTGGGACGGGGCCGAAGACGCCCGCCGTCCGGCTCGAGTTCGCCGGCGGCGGACAGCTCGTTCTCACGGAGAGCGGGAGGAAGAAGCGTGCCGGAGTCTGGCTGCTCACGCCCGAGGCGGCGGAGGCCGAGCTCGCGCACCTCGGGCCGGAGGCGCTGGGGCTCGGAGCCAGGCGCCTCGGCGAGATCCTGCACCGCGAGTCGCGGCGGCTGCACGCACTCCTGCGCGACCAGCGCCTGATCGCCGGGATCGGCCGGGCCTGGGCGAACGAGATCCTCCACACGGCGAAGCTGTCGCCATATGCGCTGTCGGGCGATCTCGACGGCGAAGAGGTCAAGCGGCTGGCAGCGGCAATCGACGAGGAGCTCGAGCGGGGCCTCGAGCTGAGGGAGCGCGGGGCCTCCGACGAGCAGACGTACCGCGTCCACCGGCGCCTCGGCGAGCCGTGCCACGTCTGCGACACGCCGCTCGCACAGGTCGACTTCGAGGAGCACACGATCTACTACTGCCCGATCTGCCAGACGGGCGGCCGCGTCCTCAAGGACCGGCGACTCTCGCGGCTGCTCAGATAGCCCGCGTTAGGCCGCGGCAAGCTGTCAGAGATCGCGGCCGAAGATCACATGCTCGCCGATCGGCTCGAAGCCGAGCTTGCGGTTGATCGCGCGCATCGCTGCGTTCTCCTCCGCGTTCGACGTCGTTACGCGCGTCACTCCGCGCGCTGCGGCCGCCCGTAGCGCACACCGTTTGGCCGCCGTTGCGAGCCCGCGGCCCCGATGCTCGCGCACCGTGCCCGTGAAGCCGTGCTGCGCACGCTCGCCGGCCGCGTTCAGGAACGAGAACGCGACGACCGTGCCCGCCTGGTCGAGCACCGCCGTGCTGGACTCGAGATCGCCGTCCGGGTCGTCCCAGTCGCGCAGGAAGTCGTCAAGGCGGAAGTCGTCGTGCGGGACGGGTGTCGGCTCGTCGAGGGCGGCCTCTCTGACCGCTTCGAACACGGCCTCCGGCTCCACCGCGCTCATCGACACGCACCGGTAGCCGGCCGGGACCGACGGCTCCGCAACGATACGTGGGTCGACCGCGATCAACGGCCCACCGAGCAGGCGAGACCACCCACGCGCCTTCGCCCACCGCTCGCCCTCCTCCGAGGACCGGAAGAAGCACGTGGCCTTCGTCGCCTCGAGCGCGTGCAGGTGCTCCAGTAGTTTCGCGCCGACTGCATCCCCGATGCCCTGCCGGCGCGCCCGAAAGTCGACCGTGACGAACGCCCAAGCCGCGCCCTCGTCGGCGGTCGAGATGTTCCGCCCGGCCGAGCCTGTGGCGACGACCGCGCCGTCGAGCTCCGCCACGAGGTCGAGCATCCGGGCCCGCTCGGGCTGCGTCCGCCGCATGTGCAGTCTCCCCTCCGGAGAGGCAACGCGAGTGTCGTCCGCCTCGAGCAGGAGTCGCGTAACCGCCGGAACGTCGGCGTCGGCCGCCTCACGAATCAGCACGCAGTGACGGTATCGCGCGCTGCGCCGGGATGGTTCAGCTGCGAATCGTGTTGCTCCGTCCGGCGAGGTAGCAGGCGCCGACCTGCTTGTGCCCGAGGACGACGCGTATCCGCAGCCCCGCCTTGAGGCTCGCGCGGAAGCTCGCCGAGGTGACGACCGTCGGAGCTACCCCGGTCGCGTTCGCCCGCAGCAGCACGCGCTTGACCGCCCGCCACCGCCTGACTGCGGGGCGATAGCGCTGGAATACGCCGTACTTCCCGGCGAAGCTCTCGGCCGCGAACACGCGCAGCACGTAACGGTGGCGGGCGATCTTGCCGAGTCGCAGGCGCGGCAGCACCTTCACGATTGCGGCACCACTCGTCAGGTTCTTCGAGGTCACGGTATAGGCCGTCTGCTTCGCGGGTTGCGTCGAGAAGCTGAACGCGCCGTCCGTGCCGGTGGTGACCGTGCCGAGCTGCGTCGACGCCGACGCGCCGCATTCCTGCGCCACGACCTGGAGCGACTGACCCGCCTGCTGACTCACGAGCGCGCCCGCCAAAGTCACCTTGCGGCCGTAGACGATGGCCTTCGGCGTGACCGTGAGCGTGGCCGTCAGCGGTTGGCCGACCGAGACCGTGCCGCGGAAGTCCTTCCCCTTGCTCACCGGATCGAAGAAGTTGAACTTGCCCGCAGTCGAGAACGTGCAGGTCGCGCTCGTTGCCGGCTGGAGCACGAGCGGGAGTGGGAGGCTGCAACGCATACCGGTCGTCGTCTTGAAGCTCACCGTGTGCGCGACCGTGTCGGTGTCCACGAAGTCGACGGCCTCCCCGGTCACGATCGAGACGGACGTTGGTACGTAGCCGGTGTGGGTGATCTTCACCGTCCGCGACGCCGTCGCGGCGGGCCTTGCCCTCCCGGCGAGAGCGCCGGCTGTGGTCAGCGAGGCGACGGCGATGAGGAGAAGGAGAGGCTTGCGCATTCGAACCGTCCTTCGGTCGGCTGTGCTGGAGACAGAGGATCCTCGGCCGCGGGCAAGGCTGCTGTCGCCTCCACGTAAAGATCGGGTAAAGCGCCGCCCCGGCGGGGCGCTTAAGAAAGTGTTCCGAACGGCGTAACGACAGGGCAAGAAGCCGCGGGAAGGCTGCACGCCGTCCAGTCGAACCCCTTCGGGAGGAGAACGATGATGAGACGGCCCCTGCTCTTGCTCGCCATCGCCGGCATCGCCCTCGTCGGCGGCGTGTCCGCCGCCTTCGCCGCCGGCTCCGGCGGCGTCACCGCGCCGTCGATCTACGTGAACGGCGTGCTCTACCGCACCGTCGGCACGCCGACCGACTTCTCCGGCACCGGCGCTCCGCTCTCGAGCTTCGAGACGATCTACGACTTCGGCGGTGCCCAGCCGAACGTCGCCGCGGCCGCGCCGGGAGATCCCGGCTTCCGCGGCGGGCGCTGGCAGGTGCACGCGCTCGCCTTCAACACGAGCTTCGCCGCCACCGTCGCCGCGCACGACATGAACGGCAGCGGCAACCTCGACAGCACGGCCGAGGTCGCCGCAGCCCTGGCCGATACCGGGCCCGGCGGCGCCACCGATCTGGGCGTCGTCAAGCTGTTCGAGTGCCCGGTCATCCCTGCCCACTAGAGTCCCCGAGCCTAGGAGAGGGCCCGCCCGAAAGCGGGCCCTCCGGGCCGCTCACGCTCTACGTCGCCGAGCGAGCCCTGCGCCAGATGGAGGCTAGCCGGCCGCTCCCCGCGGAACAGGCCGAGCAATGGCTCCAGCGACATCGCCACATCGCCGCAGTCGCCTGAGCGTGACCTGCGTTAGGCTGCCGCCGTGGCGATCGTCGCGGAGGTCATGAACCGGGACGTCCTCGCCGTCGACCCGACGGCAACGATCGGCGAGGCCGCCGAGAAGATGATGGACGCGGGCGTCGGCGCGGTCGTCGTGATGGAGGACATGGTGCGGCTCGTCGGCATCGTCACCGAGCGCGACATCCTCCGGGCGGTCGCCCAGCGGGCACGCGCAGCCGAGGCGCGCGTGCGGCAGTGGATGACCGAGAGCGTCGTCACGATCGAGCCGGAGACGACCGTCGAGGATGCGGCGCAAATGATGTTCGAGCGCAACTTCCGCCACCTGCCGGTGACGAAGGACGGCCGTCTGCTCGGCATCGTCAGCCTCCGCCGCCTGTCCCAACACGAATTCGAGCACGCCAAAGCCTGAGCGAACTTGCCGTCGGACCGACCCTCTAGGGTCGTCCGGTAGTGATCAGGCTTTTTCCGAATCAGGGCGGGTGGCTCGAGGTCGTGTGTGGCCCGATGTTCAGCGGCAAGAGCGAGGAGCTCATCCGCCGCTTGCGCCGCGCCGAGATCGCCGGGCAGCGGGCGCTGATCGTCAAGCCGCGACTCGACAACCGCTACGACATCGGCCACGTCGTCAGCCACGCCGGCGCGCGCATGCGCGCCGTCGCCGTCGACGACCCTGCGGAGATCCCCGGCCTCGTGGCGGGCTACGACGTGGTCGGCGTCGACGAGGTCCAGTTCTTCCGCCCGGAGATCGTGCTCGTCCTCGACGGTCTCGTGGAGTGCGGGCTGCGCATCGTCGCATGCGGCCTCGACCAGGACTTCCGCGGCTTCCCGTTCGGCGGGATGCCCGAGCTGCTCTGCCGGGCCGAGCTCGTCGACAAGCTGCAGGCGGTCTGCCACAGCTGCGGCGGGCCGGCGACGATGACGCAGCGGCTCGTCGACGGTGCTCCCGCCGCCGCCGACGGCGCGACGATCGTCGTGGGCGCGCTCGAGCAGTACGAAGCCCGGTGCCGCTCATGCCACCAGCTCGCAGCACCCGCGCTCGCGGCGGGCTGAGTTCAAACGAGCCGGATCGTCAGCGTCTCGCCGCCGACGGAGACGGAACCGCCGAGGTGGCGCACGAGCCGCACGGCGACCGCCGCCCCGAGATCGCGGAGATCCTCGCCGAGAACGACCGGCGCCGATGCCGCCGTGACCGGTGAGAGCCGGACCTCGGGGCCGTCCACCTCGACCTCGACCCCGTCGAGGCCGCCGTGGCGGAGCGCCGACTGGAAGAGCGCCGCGAGACCGCGCTCGACGGCGTCGACGTCCGTCTCGACCGCCGATCCCGAGCCCGTGACGTGCACGCGCTCCTCGCCCAGCCGGGCCGCGGCCGCCTGCGCGAGCTCGAGCGTGTCCGTCTCGCGCGTCATCGGCTCGTAGCGACCCGACTCGATCCGGGCCGCGACCGACAGCTCGTCGATCAGCTCGGCGAGCTGCGCGGAGGCCGCGTCGATCATCTCGACGTACCGGTCGGCGGGCGGCTCCAGACCACCGCCTCGCGTGAGCGTCGTCGCGAAGCCGTGCACGGTGGCCAGCGGCGTGCGCAGGTCGTGGCAGGCCAGCGAGACGAGCTGCGGAAAGGCCGAGTCCTCGCTCACGGGTCTAACCTAGCCGGATGGAGCGGACAGAGCTGCCAGACCTTCAGGCCACGGCGCCCGAAGTAGCGCTCGGCCTCTCGAGCGTCGGCGTGACCGGCGTCCAGAAGGCCGTCCGGATCGGCCGCGGCCGCGGCGAGAAGCTCATCGCGGCCACGATCGACTGCACCGTCGACCTCGATCCCCGTCGCAAGGGCGTCCACATGTCGCGCTTTCCCGCGCTCTTCGAGGAGGCGGTCGAGGGGGTGGTCGACGACGACGCGTTCCTCGTCGAGGACCTCGCGGAGCACGTCGCACGCCGGGTCGTCGACCGGCAGGAGGCCCTGGTCGCGGAGGTGCGCATCACGGCGCGCTACCCGTACCAGCGGCGAACGCCGGTGACGAGGCTCGCGACCCAGGAGATGGTCTCGCTCATCGGGATCGCGGCCGCCTCCCGCGAACGCGTGCGGCGGGTCGTGGGCGTCGAGGCGACCGGGATCAACGCCTGCCCCTGCGCCCAGGGACTCGTCCGCGGTGCGGCGACCGACCGGCTGCTCGAGGCGGGCTTCGCCGACGGAGACGTCGAGCGGATCCTCGAGCTCGTCCCGCTCGCCACGCACAACCAGCGCGGCCGGGGCACCCTCCTCGTCGGCACCGCGGAGCGACTCAACGCGGAACGCCTCGTCGAGATCGTCGAAGGCTCGATGAGCTCGCCGATCTACGAGCTCCTCAAGCGGCCGGACGAGCTGTTCGTCGTCGAGCACGCGCACCTCCAGCCGCGCTTCGTCGAGGACTCGGTGCGCGTCGCGCTCAAGAGCGTCCTCGACCAGCTGCCCCGGCTCGCCGACGACGACTTCGTCCTCTCGCGCCAGGTCAACTTCGAGACGATCCACGCCCACGAGGTCGTCGCCGAGCGTCACGGCAGGATCGGCGAGCTCAGGGCGGAACTCCAGGAGGGCGGACACGGACCGACCACGCACACCGTCCTGAGGGATTGGCTCCGCGCCTAGAACTTGCCCGCCATCGCAACTAGGGTTGGCCCCGGGGCGTGATGAATAGTGGCCAGATGAAGTGGGCCGGGGGCACGAAACGGCTCGTCCTGCTCGCCGGCGCGCTGGCGATGGGCACGATCCTCTGGGGCTCGGCGGCGGGAGCCGCTCCGGACGGCCTTGCCCAGAGCGCACCCGTGCCCAAGCACCGCATTCCGCTCGCAGCGGCGAGAGGCGTCGCCAAGCCGCGCAGCCTGGGCGTGCCGGCAACGGGCAGTTACGGCTTCCTGCTCAAGCTCGACACCGGGTCGACCGGGCGCGCCTACAACGCGAACCTGTCGCATGGCCGAAAGCTGGCGAGCACCGCAGCAGAGAACGAGCTCGCGACCGTTCAGGCGGCGGAGAACCGCGTGGTCGCAGCGCTGCCGAGCGGCTCGCACGTCCTCTACCGGACGCATGCCGTCCTCGCCGGCATCGGCGTCTACACGAACGTTGCAAATTTCTCCGCCCTCCAGCACATCGGCGGCGTTTCGGCTGTGTACCCGATCGCCCCGAAGACGCTCTCGCTCTCGTATTCGACGGTGCTCGTGCATGCGCCGCAGGTCTGGTCGGCCTACGACGATCTCGGCGCAAACAGCACGATCGCGATCATCGACTCGGGGGTCGACTACACCCACGCCGACCTCGGCGGCCCCGGCACGACGGCGGCCTACCAGGCTGCTCTCGGCAGCGACACGTCCACGCCGACCTATCCGGACCCGAACAAGATCGTCGGCGGCTACGACCTCGTCGGCGACGCGTACGACGCCGGCGACCCGAAACATTCGACACCGGCGCCCGATCCCAACCCGCTCGACTGCGAGGGCCACGGCACTCACGTCGCCGGAATCGCAGCCGGCTACGGGGAGAACCCTGACGGCTCGACGTTCACGGGCGACTACGCGACGCTGCCGGCCGACTCCGCTTCGTACCAGGCTCTGTTCCGGATCGGCCCGGGCATGGCCCCCAGGGCGAAGCTCTATGCCTACAAGGTCTTCGGCTGCGACGGGAGTACGGACGTCATCGCGCCCGCGATCGACAGAGCCGCCGATCCGAACGGCGACGGCAGTACGTCCGACCACGTCGGCGTGATCAACATGTCGTTGGGCTCTGACTTCACCTCGCCGGAGGACGCTGACTCCGTCGCGGCCGACAACGCATCACGGCTCGGGATCAGCGTTGTCGTGGCTGCGGGAAACGGCGGGGATCTCTATGACGCCGGCGGCTCTCCCAGCGACGCCCCGCGGGTGATCTCGGTGGCCAACAGCGTCGACGCCTACTCGCAGATCGACACCCTGCACGTGGGAGCCCCCGCCGGAATTGCCGGCGCCTACGGCGCGGAGCGCTCGGACGCCTACAACTGGGCAGGCGCCACGGACCTCGCCGGGAACGTGGTCGCACTGTCCGATCCGAGCAACAAGGACGGCTGCGACGCGCTGAGCTCGGCAGACGCGGCCGCCGTCAGCGGCAAGATCGCCTTCCTCGAGTGGACCGACACCGACGCGACGCGACGGTGCGGCTCCGCCACACGCAGCGACAACGTGGCGCACGCGGGTGCGATCGGCGCGATTCTGGCCGACGACGAAGAGACGTTCGCGGCCGGAATCGTAGGCAGCGCCTCGATCCCGGTCGTGACCGTGACCAAATCAGCAGGCGCCGCGATCCGGTCGGCGCTGGCCGGCGGTGTGACGATCTCGGGAACTTCGGCCGGCGACTTCAAGCAACTCCTTCCCGGCGATGACGACAAGCTCAACCCGAGCTCCTCCCGCGGGATCGGCGCGGCGGGCGACGTCAAGCCCGACGTCACGGGCGTCGGTACGAGCATCTTCTCTGCGTCGATGGGCACCGGTTATCAGGGCATCTCGTTCAGCGGCACCTCGATGGCCTCGCCCGAGGTCGCAGGCCTCGCAGCGCTGGTGAGGACGGAGCATCCGGACTGGAATCCCGAGGAGGTCAAGGCCGACATCGTGAACACGGCCGACCAGGATCTCTGGACCACGACCGGGCACAGCGGATTCCGCTATGCCCCGAACCGCGTCGGCGCCGGCCGCATCGACGCGAAGGCGGCGCTGGACAACGTCGTGCTTGCGTACGTCACCGACGATCCGGGTGCGGTCAGCGCGTCGTTCGGCCCGGTAGCCGTTTCGGCACCCACGAAACTGACCAAGAAGATCGCCGTCGTGAACAAGGGAGGGGCCTCCCCCACCTACAGCGTCGCGTACGACCCGCTCACCCAGATACCCGGCGCGACCTACTCGGTGAGCCCGTCGTCGGTCACGGTCGGACCGGGCCAGACGCAGGCGATCACGCTCACGCTCACTATCGATCCCTCAAAGCTCACAAAGCCGATCGACCTGACCGTGACACGCGCCCAGGCCGGGTTCGCACGGGATTACACGGCCGACGCGAGCGGGCGCGTCCTACTCGTCAGCGGTGGCCGGCCGGCGCTTCGCGTCCCGGTCTACGCGGCGCCGCGCCCGGTGGCAAGGATGACGCAGCGCTCCTCGCTCAAGATGCCGGCCGGCAAGGTGCAAACGGCGTTGCTGCGGCTGAGGGGGATCCAGCTCAGCCGGGGCAGCGGCCCAACCGCGATCACCTCGTTGGTCGCCGGGTTCGAGCTCCAGGCCACGAGCGGAGCCCTGCGCGGCTGCAGCAGATCGGTGACCATCGGTTGCATCCACGCGCCGGACGAGAAGGCGGCCGACCTGAAGTACGTCGGAACGACGTCCAACGCGCCGGAGCTCACCGCGATCCACAAGCATCCTCTGCGCAAGCGCGGGCTCGAGTACTTCGCGATCACGACGGAAGGGCCGTGGCTGACGCCCGCGTCGTCGAACGAGTTCGAGGTCTACATCGACTCGACCGGCAACCGAAAACCTGACGCCATCCTGTTCAACACGCGCTTGCCGAACACCGACGTCTTCGTCGCCGCCTTGGTCAAGCCAAAGACGGGCAAGGTTCTCGACGTCGAAGCGATCGACGACCGGCTCGGCAATGTCGATGCGGCCGCCTTCGACAGCGACACCCTGGTCATGCCGGTGAAGATCTCGAAGCTGCCAGGCGTCTCGAAGCGGCACAGCCGGATCACGTACGGCGTCGTCTCGTACTCCACCTTCGTCCCCCGCCCGGTCGACCGCATCGGCTTGACCCGCAAGCTGAAGCTCGATGGGAAGCTCGGTACGAACGTGCTCGAACCCGGCGTCGCCGTGTACGGCTCGTACCGCGGAAGCGGCAGTGCGCTGCTCTACCGCGACTCGCCGGGAACGAAATTGCATGTCAGGCGGAGCGCATCCGCCTACAAGGCCGACCACGGAAAGGGCGCGCTGATCGTGCATTTCCAGAACGCCCTCGGCCGTAAGGCTCAGGTCGTGAAGCTCTCGACGACGAGAGGCGGCCGAAGGTGACTCCTCAGGCGGAGGTTTCGGTTCGCCGCCGCAGTTGGAAGCGGTTCTCCTCCCCGCACACGAGCCGCGCGACGTTCGCGCGGTGGAGGAAGGCGACGGCCGCTCCCGCCGCACCGCCGAACGCGATCACCGGCCACGGGTAGCCGTAGAGCCACGCCCACAGCCCGAGGGAGGCTGCGGCCGTGATCGAGGCGACGGAGGCGTAGCGCGTCAGGGCGAACACGACGAACCAGACGCCCGCGCCGGTCAGTCCCACGAGCGGCGCGATGCCGAGGAAGGCGCCGCCGGCCGTCGCCACCATCTTGCCCCCGCGCCGGAAGCCGAGGAACAGCGGCCGCCAGTGGCCGAGCATCGCCGCGCCGCCGGCGAGGACGCCGCTGCCGTGCCCGACGAGGACCGTCGCGACGAGGGCCGGCGCGAAGCCCTTGGCCGTGTCGAGGAGGACGGCGGGCGCCCCCAGCCGCGGGCCGTACACGCGCCAGACGTTCGTCGCGCCGATGTTGCCGCTCCCTCTCGTCCGCACGTCCTCGCCGCGGAAGACCCGCACGAGCCAGTAGCCCCACGTCAGCGAGCCGCACAAGTAGCCGGCGGCGACGAGCGCGGCGGTGAGCAAAAGCGCCCTCCCCGCTACGCGGGGATGCCGTACTGCTCGACCCAGCCGTTCACGACGTCCCAGTCGAGGTTGGCGTAAAACGCCTCGATGTAGGACGCGCGGTCCGTCTGGTAGTCGAGGAAGTACGCGTGCTCGTAGACGTCGAGCGCGACGAGCGGGGTCGCGTTCCAGACCGGAAAGGTGTTCTGCGCGTCGCCGACGTAGTTGAAGAGGCGGCCCTCGTCCCAGTCGTAGGCCGTCCAGGCCCAGCCGCGACCGGCCATGCCTGTCGCCTTGAGGTCGGTCCACCAGGCGTCGGCCGAGCCGAAGTGACGGGCGACGAGGCTCCCGAACGCGCCGTCGGGGGCGCCGCCGCCTCCACCGAGGTGGCCGAAGTAGAGCTCGTGGTTCTTGATCCCGCCGATCGCGAAGGTGAGATCCACCTTCAGCGCCCGCAACTCGGAATACGCCTGGTTCGCGGCGGTGAGATCGACGTCGGCGAGCCGCCTGAGGATCTCGTTGCGCTTCGCGACGTATCCCTCGTAGAGCTTGTAATGCGCCTCGACCGAGGCGCGGGAGATCCCGTCGAGCTCGAACACCTCCGGCCGCAGCGGCCGCGGGGCGATCTCCTCGAACCTGTAGACGAGCGTGGACACGAGCGCGGAGCATATCCTCCGTCCGAGACGCGCAGCAGCCGAAAGGAGCCGACGAGATGGCCTTCGAAGTGCCGGACCTGCCCTACCCGTACGACGCGCTCGAGCCGCACATCGACGAGGCGACGATGCGTGTCCACCACGACGCCCACCATGCCGCGTACGTCACGAACGCGAACGCTGCGCTCGAGGGGACGGAGTGGGCGGACGCCTCCGTCGAGAGGGTGATCGCGAACCTCGACGCGGTTCCCGAGGACAAGCGCACGGCCGTCCGGAACAACGCCGGCGGCCACGCCAACCACTCGCTGTTCTGGCAGATCATGAGCCCGGACGGCGGCGGCGAGCCCGGCGGCGCCCTGCGCTCGGCGGTCGACGACGCATTCGGCTCGTTCGAGGAGTTGCGCTCCTCGGTGAACGACGCCGGTGTGAAGCGGTTCGGCAGCGGCTGGACCTGGCTCGTCTGGGACGGCACCGGACTCGCCGTGTACTCCACCGCGAACCAGGACTCGCCGGTGATGCAGGGCGACGTCCCGCTGCTCGGGATCGACGTCTGGGAGCACGCTTACTACCTCAAGTACCAGAACAAGCGTCCCGCCTATCTCGACGCCTGGTGGAACGTCGTCGACTGGCCCGAGATCGAGCGGCGGTTTGCCGAGGCCCAGACCTCGTAAGAAGGAATCCGCCGGAGGGCGGCATGCGTAAGAACAGCGGAGACATGGAGATTGCACTCGAGGTTCCCCAGCCCCGCCTGCGCGCCGTCCCTGCCGACCCGGAACCCGTGCCGGCGCCGCACGAGACGTCCGACGCGGAGCTGCTCGCGCGCGTGGGCCGGCGCGACCGCGAGGCCTTCGAGATCCTCTACGGCCGTTACGTCAGGCCGGTCTTCAGCCTCGCCCTGCGGAGGCTCGGTGACCGCGGCCACGCCGAGGACGCCGTTCAGGAGGCATTCGCGGCGGTCTGGCGCTCCGCCTCGACGTACCGGCCGGAGCGCGGGGCGGCCGGCGGCTGGCTGTACACGGTCGCCCGGAACGCCATCGTCGACCGGCTGCGCCGCAACGGGCCGGCCGCCGACGCGGAGCTTCCCGAGCTCGTCTCCCCGGAGCGGGGGCCCGGAGAGCAGGCTGAGGCCTCGTACGTCGGCTGGCGCGTGCACCGCGCCCTCGAAGAGCTCCAGCCGCGCGAGCGTGAGGTGATCGAGCTCGCCTACTGGAGCGGCATGTCGCAGAGCGAGGTCGCCGAGTACCTCGGAGTCCCGCTCGGAACGGTGAAGACCCGGACGCGAAGCGGGCTCGCGCGGCTCGCGTCATTGCTGGAAGGAGAGCTGCTGTGAGCCCCAACTTCGACGAGCTCGTCGGCGCCGAGACGACCGGCGAGGAGCGCGAGCGGCTGCGGGGCGTGCACGAGCTCCTGCTTCAGGCGGGCCTGCCGGCCGAGCTGCCGCCGCACCTCCGGGAGGGGCCGAGCCTCGGGGCGGTCCGCCTGCAGCCACGGACGGTGAAGCGGCGGGCGCTCCTCCTCCTCGCGGCCGCACTGTCGATCGTGGCCGTCTTCGCCGCCGGCTATGCCGTCGCCGACCAACGAGGAGGGAGCGCCAAGTCGGCTACGCCGCTCGAGACACTCACCCTCAGCGGCACGTCGCGCGCGCCACACGCCCGCGCGACGCTCGAGGTCTGGCATGCCCGCGATGGGAACTGGCCGATGACGCTCAGCGTCGTCGGGCTGCCGAAGCTGCCGCGGCACACCCACTACGAGGTCTACCTCGTTCGCGACGGCAAGCCGTGGGGCTCGTGCGGGACGTTCCGCGTCTCGAGCTCCCGCGCGCTCACGCTGACGCTCAACGCGCCGTACTCGCTCGAGCAGGGCGACTCCTGGATCGTGACCCGCGCAACTCCGGACGGCGAGCCGGGTAAGACCGTCCTGCACGCCGTTTCCGCGTAGAGGCCTCTAGGATCTCGGCGTCCATCCGGCACGACTCGTAGGCTCCGCAACCCGTGGCCGCAGTGACCGAGACACCGGCGATCCCGGACCACCGCCCCGTCCTCGACCACGGGTTCGTCCGGCTGGACGCGGCGATGGCCGACGACCTCTCGGTCGTGAACGCGGCGAGGGTGTCGTTCGCCCGGCACAAGGACGAGATGGACGCGTCCGACGAGGGGCTGATCCGCTTCCTGGTGCGCGAGCGCCACGGCACACCCTTCGAGCACAACAGCTTCCGCTTCCACGTCCGCTGCCCGATCTTCGTCGCGCGCGAGTGGTTCCGACACCGCATCGGCTCGTTCAACGAGTTCTCGATGCGGTACGCCAAGGCGACGGACGACTTCTACGTGCCGGCGCCCGAGGACGTGCGCTCGCAGGTGGGCAAGCCCGGCGCCTACACGTTCGAGAGCGTCGAGCCGGAGCTCGCGGAGTCGACGCGTGAGACCCTCGATTCCGTATACCGCACGGCGTATGCCGCGTACGAGGAGCTCGTGGCGGCCGGCGTCGCGCGCGAGGTCGCGCGCTGCGTGCTGCCAGTCGGCGCCTACACCGAGTTCTTCTGGACGGTGAACGCGCGGGCGCTGATGAACTTCGTCTCGCTCCGCGCCGCCGAGACCGCGCAGCGCGAGATCCGGCGCTACGCCGAGGCAGTCGAATCGTTCCTCGCGGAGAAGATGCCCGTGACCTACGAGGCCTTCGTCGCGAACGAGCGCATCGCGCCGTAGTCGTCCGCGTCGGCACCTCGGGCTGGTCGTATCCGAGCTGGCGCCCCGGCTTCTATCCGGCCGGGCTCGACCCTTCCGGCTTCCTCTCCTTCTACGCCGGGCGCTTCGCGACGGTGGAGCTGAACACGACGGGGTACCGGCTTCCCGCGGAGGATCAGTTCCGTCGCTGGGCCGAGCAGGTGCCCGACGAATTCGAGTTCGCGCCGAAGCTCCCCGGCGGCAGGCTGCGAAGCGTCGACGATTTCGCCTCGCGCGTTCGGTCGCTCGGCGATCGGCTCGGGCCGGTGCGGGTCAAGATCGAGTCCGCCCGCGACGAGGGAGTCCTCGAGCTCCTGCTCGGATCCCTCGACCCGTCGCTGCGGCTCGCGTTCGATCTCGAGCACCCGTCGTGGGACGGGATCGAGCCGCGGCTCGCCGAGGCGGGCGCGGTCCGCGTGGACGATCTCGTTCATCCCGCACCGTTCCGCTACCTCCGCCGGCGCGAGCCGCCGGACGAAGGATTCGCAGCGGCGGTGGCGGCAGCGGCGGAACCGGTGTACGTCTACTTCCGCCACGAGCAGGAGCCGACGGCGCCGGCGTATGCCGCGCGCCTGCGCGAGCTGCTCGACTCGGGCTAGCCGGCTGCTGCCTGCAGCGAGGCGGCGCGCATCCGCGCGACGCCGGCCGCGGCGTCCGCGCCGCTGGACCAGGTCGGCCACGAGTAGGCCGTGCCCGTCTTGAGCGGGCAGCCGATCGTGCACCCGAGCTTCGCGCCGCCGGACGTGGTCGAGAACAGCCCGGAGAGGAGCCGCCGCACCGCCGCGCTGCCGTGCTTGTGGCGGACGACGTCCAGGATCTCCCAGTCCTCGATCCCCTCACGGATCACCTCGAGCCGCGCGCTCGGGATGGGGCCGTTGCGGCCGGGATAGACGAGGACGTACGAGCCCGCTTCTCTGTCGTTCGAGACGAGCGGGTTGCCCTTGGAGTAGGTCGTCGTGCCCTGTCCGTAGAGCAGGCCGGAGATCCCCTCGAGGGCTGTCCAGTCGACGAACAACCGCGGATCGGAGAGCGACTCGGTGGCGGTGAAGCCCGGCGTCGAGTGAGAGCCCGCGTCGTACGTGTAGGCCCAGATCTGCTTGCCGTGCCGCCGCGCCGCGTTGATCAGGCTCAGGTTCGCCGTCGCGTGCGAGACGTGGCGGCGCGACTCGGACGGGTTCGTGTACTGGCCGTAGTAGCGGCTGGCGAGCACGACCCAGGAGTCGACGTCGTCCTGGCCGCCGTTCCAGAGGAACCGGTTGTCGGCGGTCGGCCGTCCGGTGACGATCACGTGGCTGCCGGGGAAGCACGCGTGGGCCGACTTCGCCTGCCCGGCGACGACCCTGTAGCGCGTCGGCCCCGGCTCGTCCATCCCCCACAGGTACGAGTAGGAGCCGAGCCAGCCGTGCTTCTGCCAGAAGCCGTGCACCGAGCGGAGGTACCTGCACCACCGCTGCGGCTTGAAGGGCGACATGCCGCCGACGTACGTGCTCGGGCTCCAGCGGTTGTTCGAGACAGGGATCCACATCGAGGCGAACCGCCCCGGCTCGCCGGCCGCGGCCACCATCTCTCCCGCCTTGTCGAGCCACCAGCGCCGGTCGCTCGTATACCCGGAGCCCTTGTTCGGGTTGCCATAGCCCCAGTTGTTCGGCGAGAGCCGGTAGGAGGCGAAGAAGCTGAAGAGCTCCGGAAGCGACGTCGCGGGAGTCACGCCGTAGAGGTCGTTCACCTTGGCCCCGTAGGACTGCGGCGAGAAGTTGAACGCGGTGAGCAGGCTGCCCGAGGCCTGATTCGTCCGCGGCAGCGTCACCGCGGCGACCGTCACGGAGATCGGGACGGTGGTGCGCGTGCCGCTCGCGTCGACCACGACGGAGCCGTTGTACGTGCCCGGAGCGGTGCCGTCCGGCACCGTCACCTGCAGCCAGAGCGGCTGGTTCGTCTGCTCCGTCGAGCGCTGCGAGCCGTCCCAGGGCAGAAGGGCGTCGGGCACCGGCTTGCCGTCGACGGAGACGTAATGGGCGAAGAAGAGCCTGAGCTGGAGCGGCGAGGCGATCGACGGCGACTCGACCGCGACGACCTGCGCGCCGCGAACGAGGATCGTGGCGTCGTCGACCCCGCCGATCGGCATCGCCAGCGTCACGGACGACGCGGGATGCGCCGGGGCCGCCGCCGAGGCGGCGAACGTCGTGCCCGACGGATACACGCCGACCGTCGCCTGCGTCGCACGCGCGGCGCCGGAGCCCGCGCTCAGGGCGAGGACCAGGACGATCAGAAGCATTAGCCGCCGCACGACCCCGTCCATCGGCCGGCGATTTGTATCACGCCACCCTCAAAAGGGGGTGGGCGCGCCCAGATGCCGCTCGTACGCACCACTCGTCACGATCTCGGCGAGCTCGGAGACGGCGTGGCGCACTTCGTCCTCGGTGTTGAAGAAGTGCGGCCCGAGCCGGATCCCACCCGTCGGATTTGGCCGGAAGTCGCAGACGATCCCGCGCTCGCCGAGCTCGCGGTGACAGGCGGCGTGGTCGGGTGTCGAGACGGTCACGGTGCCGCCCCGGCGCTCCGGCTCGCGCGGCGAGACGACCTCCAGCCCCGCCTCGTCGCAGAGCTCGATCAGGAGCCGGGTGAGCGCGAGCGACCGCTCCCGGATCCGCGGCACGCCCACCTCCTCGATCACGTCGTAGCCGGCCGTCGCCGCGTAGAGCGCCGGGACGTTGGGCGTGCCCGTGAGGAAGCGGCGCGCGCCGTCGGCGTACTCGAGCTCCGGCTCGAAGGCGAACGGGCGGGCGTGCCCCTGCCAGCCGACCAGCGTCGGCTCGAGCCGTTCCGCGAGATCCGGCCGCACATAGAGCCAGCCGGCCCCCGGCCCGCCGCAAAGCCACTTGACGCTGCCGCCGACCGCGAAGTCGACGCCCAGCGCGGTGAGGTCGAAGTCGACGACGCCCGCCGACTGGTAGCAGTCGAGCACCACGTGCGCGCCGGCTTCGCGCGCGCGGCGGACGATCGGCTCGACGTCCTGGATCTCGCCGTCCTTGAACAGGACGTGACTGATCGGAACGAGCAGCGTGCGTTCGTCGATCGCCTCGGCGACGGCCGCGTCGTCCTCCACCGCGACGACCTCGAGCTCCGGCCGCGCCTGGTAGAGGTAGCGCACCGACGGGAAGTTCGCCTCCTCGTAGACGATCCGGTTCCGCTCCGGCGTCGGTCTGAAGCAGGAGAGGACGACGGCCTCGGCGACGGTCACGTTCTGGTGCATGACGATCGACCCCGAGCGTGCGCCGAGAATCCGGCCTAGCTGGTCACCGACCGTGACGGGCATCTCCCACCAGCCCTCGGCCCACGCGCGGATGCCGCGCTCCCGCCACGTGCGCGCGTATTCGCGGAGCTTGTCCTCGGCGGCCGCGGGCATCGCGGCGAGCGAGTGGTTGATGAGGTACGTGCAGGTGCTGAGGATCGGGAAGCGGTCGCGGTACTGGCGCGGGTCGATCACGCGCGTGAGCGTAGAACGTCGTCCTCCGCCTCGTAGTCGAAGGAGCCGCCGAGGTACGTGTCGCTCCAGTCGCGGCCGCGCTCGAGCTCCTCGGCGACCCAGGCGCACGTCGCGCCGACGAGCCCGGGATACGCGGCGAGCGGCCGGTATCCGATCGCGCGCTCGGCAGCGGCCATGTCGAGGACGACTGGACGCTGCTCGGGCACCGCCCAGGGGTTGCCGAGCCGCGGCAACTCGAACTCGCTCTCCGGCACCGGAACCGCCTCGAGCTCCCGATCGAGCGCTGCCGAGACGGCTCGGCAGATCTCGGTCGTCGTCGGCGGCTCGGGGTCGCCGGCGTTCAGCACACGGTCGCCCGGCGCCGCCGCCGCGAGGCGGATCAGCTCCGCGATGTTCTCCGCCGCGACCGTGTGGAAGACGCTCGCGCCGTTCGAGACGAGGACGACTCGCCGGCGGCCGTCGAGGATCCGTTTGACGAAGAACAGCTCACGCGGCAGCTTCGCGCCGGGGCCGTAAATCGCGCCGGCGCGGAGCAGCGTCGCCGGCAGCGGCCCGGCCAGCAAGGCCTGCTCGAGCGCCACCTTGCCCCTCGCGTAGTCGTCGCCCGCACCCGGCCCCACGGTGGGCTGGCTCTCGGCGATCGGCACAGGGAAGCGCGGGAAGTCGTCGAGCGACTCGGCTCCGGTGAAACCCCGCCCTTCGTCGTCGACGTAGACGGCCGCGCTCGAGATCACGACGAGCGACCCGGCGTGCCCCGCGAGTCCGTTGAGCTGCTCCGCGTGGTCGGACCCGTAGGCGACGGTGTCCACCACCACGTCCGCCCCTGCTCCGAGCGTAGCCCGCAGCTCCTGATCGTCCTCCCGCTCGGCCGAGACGCCCGTGACGCCGAGCCCGGCCAGCCCATTGGGGAGCGTGCCCGACCGCGAGACGGCGACCACGTCCCAGCCGTCCGTCGCGAGAGCGCGCGCCGCCGCGCGGCCGATCATGCCGGTGCCCCCGATCAGGACCGCCCGGGGCACTAGTAGAGCTCGGCCTCGTCCACGCGAGTCACCCTATGCCGGGCGGCGAAGACCGCGGCGACGGCTGCCGCGAGGACGATGCCGCCCGCGATCTCGAGCGCGAGGTGGACGCCGTGTCCCGCCGACCCCTCGGCGGCCAGGAGCACCTTGGCCACGATCTTGCCGTGCCCCCGCGCCGCCGGGCTGTTCTCGGCATTCGTGAGGTTGCCGCCGGTCGTCACGAACTGGATCACGATCTGCCGGAACTGGACCGGGATCCCGAGCTTGACGAGCTTGTCGGTGAGGCCGCTCGTGAGCTGGGCGTTGACGACCGCGCCGAGCACCGCGACGCCGAAGACGCCGCCGAGCTCGCGGCTCGTGTTCACCGTCGACGCGGCCATGCCCGACTGCTCCGGCGGCACCAGGGTGAGCACCGCCGCGGTCATCGTGACGAGGGCGATCCCGAAGCCGAGCCCGGCGATGGCGAGGGGCCAGGTGAGCGCGGCGACGGTCGTCGTGGCCGTGAGCTTCCAGTCGACGAGGAGGAGCCCGAGGCCGGCGAGGAGGCAGCCGAGCACCATCGGCACGCGCGGTCCGACTCGCGCGGTCCAGCGGCCCGCGAGCGGCCCGGCCACGATCATGGCCACTGCGAGCGAGGTGAAGACGAGCGCGATCTGGAAGCCGGAGAACGCCGAGATCAGCTGCAGGTAGAGCGCGGTGAAGAAGAAGACGGAGAAGACCGAGAGGTTCACGGCGAAGGCGACGACGTTGGCCGCCGTGAAGGTCGGGTCGCGCAGGAACTCGAGCCTGAGCACGGGATCCGGCGCGCGGCGCTCGATCAGGACGAAGGTGACGACCAGTACCGCGGCAGCGCCGAAGAGGGCGCCGATCCACCACGTCCCGTAGCCGCGGTTCTCCCCCTCGATCACGGCGAAGGTGGCCGCGAGGATGGCCCCGGCGCCAGCAGCGAGCCCCGGCACGTCGAGCCTCCGGCCCTCCGGATCGCGGCTCTCGGTCAGCGTGACCGCGGCGACCGCGAGCGCGACCGCGCCGAAGCCGAGACCGAACCAGAAGATCCAGCGCCAGCCGGCTCCCGCGACGAGGACGCCGCCGAGCACCGGCCCGAGCGCGAGGGCGAGCCCGGAGACAGCGGCCCAGACGCCCAGGGCGACCGCCCTCTCCTCCCGCTCCGGGTAGATGTGGCGGATCAGAGAGAGCGTGCCCGGCTCCGAGGCCGCCGCGCCGAGACCCATCACGACTCTGCCGGCGATCAGGACGCCCGCGCCATGCGCGACCGCAGCCACGATCGAGCCGGCGCAGAAGAGAGCGACGCCCGCGAGCATCACTCTCTTCCGGCCGAGCAGGTCGCCGAGGGTGCCACCGGTGAGCATGAGTGCGGCGAACGCGAGCATGTAGCCGTCGACGATCCACTGCAGGCCGCTGACGCTGACGCTGAGCGACGACTGGATGTCCGCGAGCGCGACGCTGACGATCGTGTTGTCGAGGAAGGTGAGGAAGAGGATCGCGCAGAGAGCCGCGAGGGCCGCTTCGCGAGCGTGCCGCTGCCGGAACAGCGCGAGGGAGCTCACGCCGAGGACGTTACGACTTGCAGGCCGGAGGCGCCGTGCCGCCCAGCGCGATCAGCTTGCAGAGGCTCGCGTCTCCAACCTTCCACGTCCCGTTCTGGCGCACGGCCGTGCCCGTCTGCTTGGGGAGCGACGAGCCGGCGAACTTGACCTGGTAGACGACCTTCGCCTTGTTCGCGCCCTCGAGGGTGACGGAGGAGACCGTCGCGCTGACGTTCTTCGCCAGAGGGTTGTTGGCGAAGCTCGTGACGACGGGCTTGAACCGGGAGCCGTTCTGGAGCAGAGCCATGCGCTCCGAGATGGGGGTCGCGCTCGAGAAGAACTTCACGTACGCGCTCTTCACCTGCTCCTGCGCGCTCGGGCCGCTCGACGTCTGCTTCTTGCTCGACCCTCCGCAGGCGGCGAGCGCGAGCACCGCGACGAGGACGAGTGCGAGCGGTCTCGCGGCGGGCACGCCTAGGCCTCCTGCAGCGAGCGGGGCGGCGGGCCGACGTAGCGCGCCGACGGCCGGAACAGTCGCCCGGTGCGCTTCTGCTCGAGGATGTGGGCCGACCAGCCCGCGACCCGCGAGCAGGCGAACATCGCCGGCGCCAGCGGCGGGGGCACCTCCGCGATGTCGAGGACGAGCGCCGAGTAGTACTCGACGTTCGTCCTCAGCGGGCGGTCCGGCTTGCGCCGCTCGAGCTCGGCCAGCGCCGCCTCCTCGAGCCGCTCGGCGATCTCGATCTGCGGCGAGTCGAGCTCACGCGCGGTCTGCTTCAGTATCCGCGACCGCGGGTCCTCGGCGCGGTAGACGCGGTGCCCGAAGCCCATGATCCGCTTGCCGGCGTCGAGCGTGTCGCGCACCCACTTCTCCGGGTCGCCCATCGCCGCGACCTCCTCGAGCATCGGCTTCACGTATGCGGGCGCTCCGCCGTGCAGCGGCCCGGAAAGCGCGCCGACCGCGGCGGACAGGGCGGCTCCGCAGTCGGCCCCTGTCGAGGCGACGACGCGCGCGGTGAACGTGGAGGCGTTCAGCCCGTGCTCGGCCGTACAGATCCAGTACGTGTCGATCGCCCGCACGGCCTTCGGGTCGGCGTGTCCGCGCCACTGGAGCAGGAATCGCTCCGCCGCCGTCTTCCCCTCGGCCACCACGTCCGCCGGAACCTCGTCGGTCTCCCCGTCCGCGAGGCGAGCCGAGCGGGCGACGATCGACATCATCTGGCCCGAGAGGCGGCCGAGATCCTGCCGTGCCTGGTCGTCGGAGATCTCGTTGAGCTTCCCGAGCCCCCACAGGCCGGACAGGCGCGCCGTCTGCGCCTGCAGATCGGCGGGCGCACGCCCGCTCAGCCCGACCGGATCGAACGGCTCGGGGAGCGGCATGTGCGACTCGATGTCGTCGTCGACGAGCAGTCCCCATACGTTCTCGTACGGGTACTCGCCGATCAGCGGCTCGACGTCGACGCCGCGGTAGCGAAGCATCCCGCCTTCGCGATCGGGCTCCATGATCTCTGTCTCGACCGCGACGATGCCCTCGAGGCCAGGCTTGAAGTCGTTGCCGCTCATACGTTGATCTCCTCCAGCTCGATCTCGAGGCCGACGCCGCGCTCGCGCGCGGCCGTGAGGACCAGCGCCGCGGCGGCGAGGTCCTGGACGGCGACGCCGACCGATTTGTACAGCGTGATCTGATCGCGCGAGCTGCGCCCGGCCGCGGTGCCGGCGATGATCTCGCCGAGCTCCACGACGCCGTCGCGGCCGCGCGGCTCGAGCTCCGGAGCCCCCGCCGGCAGCGGTGCGAACGCGGAGTCGCGCTGCTCGACGACGACGACGTCCGCCCGCTCGACGATCGCCGGATCGAGCTCGGAGCCGCCGGCGCCGTAGCCGACCGAGCTCACGTGGGTTCCGGGGCTCAGCCAGTCGAAGCGGACGATGGGCTCCGGCGAGGCGGTCGTCGCGTGGACGACGTCGGCGCCGTGCACCGCGTCCTCGAACCCGCCGCGACCCGCCACCCGTACCTCCTCGAAGTTGCGGGCGCGCGGGAACATCTCCTGCGCCGAACGGGACTGGACGCCGGTGCCGAGGATCGCGAGCACGCGCGCGTCCGGGCGCGCCAGCAGCCGGGCGGCGAGCGCGGCCGCGGCGGCGGTGCGCATCGCGGTGATGTAGGTGCCGTCCATGAGTGCCACCGGAGTGCCCGTCGCGGGGTCGAAGAGCGCGATCAGCGCCTGGTGGGTCGGGCGGTCGCGGTTACGCGGGAAGAGCGTGACGAGCTTGCACCCCAGCCCGCTCGTGGGGCCGTAGGCGGGCATGGCGCCGAGGATGCCGCCCTCGCCAGCGTGGACGCCGACCCGCGGCACGAGCGAGGCCTGTCCCGCGGAGAGCTCGGCATGCGCGGCCGCCAGCGCATCGAGCAGCGCGTCGAGGTCGAGCAGCTCCTCCACCTCGCTGCGGCTCAGAACCAGCATCGCAGCCCGGACGGTACTCCTACGGCCCTAGCCGACGAGCGTGAGCGTCCAGTCGGGGCGGTGCTGGGCGTCGAGCGAGAAGAGGAGGATGCGCTGCCATTGCCCGAGGCAGAGGGTGCCGTCGACGAACGGCACCTGCTCCGAACGCGGCCCGAGCAGGAACGCGAGCAGCCGCTCCCGCGAGCGCAGCTTCGACGGCACGACGCGCTCGAGCAGCGACTCGACGTCCTCGAAGAAGCCCGTCTCACGCTCCTGCACCCGCACGAGCGAGAGTCCGCTCTCGGTGTGGAGGAAGGCGATGCCGGAGCTCACCTCCGCGGCGGCCACCTCGCGCGAGACGTCGTTCGTGATGTCCATCACCGACAGCGACGGAAGGGCCGCGGCGATCGAGTACGGGACTTCGATGCTCGTCATGCCTGCGCGACCTCCTTGGGGAGCCTGAAGTGGACGTCCTCCTTCGCGACCTCTATCTCCTCCGGCAGCGCGTACCCCGCCTCGGCGAGCCGCGCCGCAGTAGCCCGCACGAGCTCCTCGGGGGTCGAGGCTCCCGCCGTGAGCCCGATCGTCTCGTGGCCGTCGAGCAGGGCGGAGTCGAGCTCGCTTTCTCCGTCCACGAGCGTCGCCTGCGCGCCCGCAGCCTGCGCGACCTCGACGAGCCGCTGGGCGTTCGAGCTCGTCTCCGAGCCGATCACGAGCACGAGTGTGGCCCCGCTGCCGACCATGGCCTTCACCGCGTCCTGGCGGTTCTGCGTCGCGTAACAGATGTCGTCCGCGTGGGGCCGCCGCAGCGTGCCCAGGTGACCCTCGAGCGCGTCGACGATCGGAGCGACGTCGTCGAGCGAGAGCGTCGTCTGCGTGATGACTGCGACGGGCTTCTCGGTGTCGAGCCCGCGGGCCTGCTCGGGCGACTCGATCACGACCGTCGAGTCCGGCCGCTCGCCGAGCGTGCCGATCACCTCGACGTGGTTCTTGTGGCCGACGAGCGCGACGAGGTGCCCGCTGTCGGCGTAGCGCCGCGCCTCGGCGTGCACCTTGTTCACGAGCGGGCAGGTCGCGTCGACCACCCGTAGGCCCCGCCGCTCCGCGTTCTCCTTCACCGCCGGCGCGACCCCGTGGGCGGAGAGGACGCAGATCTCACCCTCCGGGATCTCGCCCTCGTCCTCGACGAAGACGGCGCCGAGCTTCTCGAGCCGGCGCACCACGTGCTCGTTGTGGACGATCTGGTGACGGACGTAGACAGGCGGCCCGTACTGCTCGAGCAGCCGCTCGACGATCTCGATCGCCCGGTCGACGCCCGCGCAGAAGGAGCGCGGCGCCGCCAGGAGGACGCGGCCCCTCATGTGGCGACCGCCTCTTCCAGGGCCTTCAGCGCACGCAGTGCGTCGCGCATCGAGCGGATGGCGTCGCCGCGGCGGGTCGCGATCCAGCGCAGGAGGCCGCTGACGTTCGTGCGACCGTCCGCGTGCACTGTCCGGTCCACGCCTTCCACGGCGCTCCCGGAGTCGTCGGAGATCGCGCGGAGGACCCCGGCCAGCCGGCCGCTGCGGGCGAGGACGCCGCTCTCCATGTCGACCGCGTCGGCACCGCTCGCCTCGCGCAGTCGCGCGCGCTCGCTCGCGTCGTGCACCAGCACGTCGCCGCCGAGGACGACGCCGGTCCGGGCGCCCCGGAGGCCGAGCCCCGGCCCCTCCCAGAGCGTGGTGCCGCTCGCGTCGACGACGCGAGTCGCGTCGAGGACCTCGCCTACGCGCAGCTCGCCGAGCGAGCCCGCGAGCCCGAACGAGACGACACGCCCCTCGGGGACGCCGTTTGCCACGCGCACGCCGACGCGCGCCGCGTCGAGCCCGAGCCGCCGCGCGACCCGCTCCTCGGCGCTCGTCGCGCAGGCAAACGTCAGCCCGTCAGCGTCCACGCAAGGCTCCGCACGGTTTCCTTCAGGCTGCTCGACGCCTCGTACGCTGCCGACGGCTCGAACCCGCAGTGGATGCCGCAGTGCTCGCAGCGGGGGTCGTTCCCGGGGCCGTACGCCTCCCACTCCATGCCCTCGAGCAGCGCCTCGTACGTGGGGAAGATTCCGTCGGTGAGGAGGTAGCACGGGCCCTTCCAGCCGTACGGGTTGCGCGTGATCGAGCCCCAGGGCGCGCACGTGAGCTCGCGCTGGCCGGTGAGGAAGTCCTGGTAGATCGGCGAGGCGATCCAGCGGTAGCCGTGCTCCTTCGTCGCTGCGCGGATCGCCCGGAACTTCTCCTCGTGCTCGTCGCGCGTCATCGTCAGCGCCGGATCGATCTGCGAGTACTGGTAGCCGGGCGCGATCATCATCCCGTCGATCCCGACGTCGTCGGTGAGGTAGCGCATCATCTCGATTACGTCGTCGACCTCGGTCTCCTTGAAGATCGTCGTGTTCGTCGTGACCCGGAAGCCGCGGGCGCGCGCCGTCTTGATCG
>JBJMKG010000040.1:0-1743 GCA_045805945.1 Gaiellaceae bacterium | reverse complement strand
TGGCCGGCGCGCGGGCGCTCACGGCCGAGGAGCCCGGACTCGACGAGCACTTCGTCGCGTGTGCGCTCCATCTCGCGGCCGGTCGGCGCGCGCTGCTCCGCGCCGACTCGGCCGCCGCGCGGCCCGAGCTCGAGCGGGCGGTCGAGCTCGCGCGTCGCGGCGCCTCGCCCGTGGAGCTCGCGGCCTGCCTGCTCGCCTGCGCCGAGGCCGGGCAGCGCCACGCGCTCGCCGAGGCGCGGGCGACGCTCGCCCGCTGCCCCGATCCCGGAATCCTGGCGGAGCCGCCACGCCGACCTGCGGCCCCGCTGAGCGGCGAGCTCAGCGAGCGAGAGCGCGCCGTCCTGCGCCTCCTGCCGACCGAGCTCTCCCAGCGGGAGATCGGAAGCACGCTCTTCGTGTCGCTCAACACCGTCAAGAGCCACACCCGGCGGATCTTCGCCAAGCTCGACGCGAGCGGGCGCGAGGACGCCGTGCGCAAGGCGCGCGAGCTCGGTCTGCTCTGAGGTTCACCCGGGTGAACGGTCAGCCGGGGCATTGGCGGCTCACCCTGGCGCGCGAGAGGGTCGCGGCATGGAAGGAACCCGGAGTTACTCGATCGTCGTTCGCGGGCGTCTCGGCAACCGGCTCGACGGCATGTTCGGCGGCCTGCAGATCCGCTCCCGGTCCGGAGAGACGGAGCTCGTCGGGCCGGTGATCGACCAGGCCGAGCTGTTCGGGCTCCTCACCTGCCTGCGGGATCTGGGCATCGATCTCGTGAGCGTCAATCCGGTCCGCGCCCGAGCCGACGGATTCGAGGAGCGATGACGACAATGACCGCCGTGGACACCACCGGCGACGCACGGCTGGTCGAGGCGCTGCGAGCCGGCGACGAGCAGGCCTTCGAGCAGCTCGTGCTGCGCTACCACGCGGTGCTGCTCCGTCTCGCGCGCAACTATGTCGCGTCCGCCTCGGTCGCCGAGGAGGTCGTGCAGGACACGTGGGTCGGGGTGCTGGACGGGATCGACCGCTTCCGCGGTGCCTCGTCGGTCAAGACGTGGATCTTCCGCATCCTCGTCAACCGCGCAATGACGCGCGGCGTTCGCGAGCGCCGCACGGTTCCGTTCTCCTCGCTGCAGACGGCGGAGGGCGACGACGGCCCGACCGTGAGCGCCGATCGCTTCACGGCCGACGGCAGCTGGGCGGTCGCGCCCCGTCCGTTCGAGCTGCCCGAGGACCGCGTCGGCTTGCTCGAGCTGCGAGCGCGGCTGCGCGAGGCGCTCGCCGACCTGCCCGAGCGCCAGCGGATAGTCGTCGGCCTGCGCGACGTCGAGGGCCTCTCCTCCGAGGAGGTCTGCGACCTCCTCGATCTCTCGGCCGAGAACCAGCGCGTCCTGCTCCATCGTGGTCGCGCCCGCCTGCAGGCCGCGCTCGCCGGCTATCAGGCTCCGTAGACGGAGATCCGGAACGTCGCCGAGCGCTCCCCGCCCGGCTGGACCTCCTCGAGGCTGCCGGGCGGCAGGTGCAGCGCGTTGGCGGGGGCGGTCATCGGCTCGAAGCAGATGAACGCGCCGCCGGGGGGAGAGAAGACCTGGGCGACGGAGTAGCCGTCGACGAACTCGAGCGCGATCGCCCGGCCGCCGCCGCGCAGCTCGAATCGCGGCGGCTGCTCGAGCCGGTCGTAGGCGTCGTCCCACGTCAGATCGGCCATCGGCCCGCTGAAGGGCGTGACGTCCTCGGCGTCCCCGGTCGGGATCATCCGATCGT
>JBJMKG010000039.1:0-82179 GCA_045805945.1 Gaiellaceae bacterium | reverse complement strand
GCTGCAGGCGATCATCAGTCATCGCGCCGACGGGGAGCCGCTGACCGTGGACGCCGGCATCGTCCGGGTCGCCGACGCGCTCGACATGGCGAAGGGGCGCTCGCGGATCCCGTTCGAGAAGGGCAGCCTCTCGATGCACTCGCTGTCGGCGGCGGCGATCGAGGACGTGACGATCTCGGACGGCGAGGACCGGCCGATCAAGATCGAAATCCTGATGAACAACAGCTCCGGCATCTTCCAGGTCGACGGCCTGCTGAAGGCGAAGCTGCGCGGCAGCGGGCTCGAGCCCTACGTCGAGGTGGTCGCCCACATCGACACCGAGACCGAGCGGCGACTCGTGCCGATGTACCGGCTCGAGGTCTGAGACCCGCGAAGGCCCTGGCTACACTGGGCGCCGACCCGTTGCGGGGTCGTCTAATGGTAGGACGCCTGACTCTGGATCAGGAAGTTGGGGTTCGAATCCCTGCCCCGCAGCCTTAGAAAGGCCCCGCTCCGGCGGGGTTTTCTGTTGCCGGGACTGACGAGGGATCGGCCGCGTCAGCGCCGTTTGTGCCCATTTGTGCCCAATCAGCGCGGCGTCGCGGATAGCGGTTGCGTTCGGCGGCGGGGATCAGCGCCTCGCGGTAGCCCACTAGGCCGGCGTTCTCCCACTCGTGATCGGTGAAGAGCCGCTCGGGGATCTACGATCTCGATTACGGCCTCGCCCGGCGCGAACTCGTCCGGTGCGAGCGCCCGTCCTGCAGAGACCCATACGCCCGCTGCTGTTTCGCCGACCTCCTTCCCTGAGTGACCATCGCGGAAGCCGTCTGCTTCGATCAGGTCGTAGGCGTCTGTTCGGTGGTAGCGAGCATCGTCCCTCCGCTCATAACGCCGCCGCTTCCAGCTCACGATCATCGAGCTTGTCGGTCCAGTCCGCGCCGCGCACGAGAGCGTCCATCCGCTCCCCGGTGTCGCGCTTCCGCTCCATCACCTTCGAGTAGACCTCGAGCGCGAGGCTCGCGTCCGTATGGCCCATCTGCGCCATGACATAGGCGGGGGTCGCCCCGGCCTCGTACAGGAGCGCGCAGAAGGTGCGTCGCAGCGAGTGATTCGTCACATGCTCGATCGGCGTCCGCCCTACCTTGGCGAGCTCGACGTTGGCGCGGTCGATCGCCGGCTGCAGGATCTGCCGGGTGATGTTCGACCGATTCCGCGGCGTACCGCGGCTCGTCCCGAACACGAGATCGTCCGGGCCGGGCTGCTCGGAGTCGGCCCGGTGCAGCTTGAGCTCGTCGAGCAGCATCGGCGTGACGTCGACGACGCGCCGACCGGCGTCCGTCTTCGAGTCGGCGACGGCGAGCTTGCCGCCGGCGAGGTCTACGTCCCGCCAGCGGAGCGAGCAGAGCTCGCCGACGCGAAGCCCGGCGAGGATCATCGTCGCGATGAGCGGCCGGTGCTTCTCGGCCGCAGCCAGGAGCGCCTGTACCTCATGCAGCTCGAGCCACGTCCGCCTCGGCTTGTCGGCCTTGAGTCGCCGACGCTTCCCGCGTGCGACGTTCGCGTCGACGTGGCCGAGCTCGACGGCCTCGTCGAGTACCTGCGCTAGGACCTTGAGGCACTTGTTGATGCTCGCGTTGCTCAACGGTCGCACCGGCATCCGGCCGCGACCCTTCGGATCCTCCTTCCCCCACTCCTCGATCGCGGCTAGGCGACGTTCGCGCTCGGCGAGCTTCGCCGTCTTGAACTTCTCGACCGCTGCGACCGTGACCTCGGACGGGCGGTAGTCCGCGAAGAACGGCAGAAGGTGGTTCGAGAGCGCCCATCGCCAATGCTCGATGGTGCGCGCGTCGACCTCGTGCTTGCGCCGCGCGACCCACTCGGAAGCGAGCAGGTGGAGCGTCGGCTCCTCTACCACCTTGATGACGTCTGCTGGCTCTGGCTCGCGCCAGATTCCTCGCCGGACATCGGCGAGGATGTTCTCGAGCTCCGTCTGCGCGTCCCTGCGGTCCGCCACGTCGAGCGTCACATAACGTCGCTTCCCGTAGGCACGGAACCTCGCCGCGTACCTGGTGCCGCGCGGGCCGGGCCGCTCAACGATTTGTCCTGTCGCCGGCTTAGCCATCATCGCCCCTCTCTCGTCGAGCCCGCAGGATCTTGAACACGGCCTGTTCGGAGAGAGCCGCGGCGATGGCGATCAGGCTGGGCGACTCGCCCGCAGCATGCGCGGACACGATCGCAGCGTCCCGCTCCGCACGGATCTTGTCGGCTCGAGTCTCCGCGGACCTGAGACGACGCGCGATTCGCTGCACCTCGGTCAAGGTCGCCACCTCTGGGATCCTCTCGGACCGGCCAGGCATCCTATAGGCGAGCATAGTTTTTCATGTCCTGTAGACTCTACCAGAGTAGAGGGTTGTGTGATCGAATTCATGCGCGCGATTCGACACGGCTGAGGCCGCCTCGCCGAGGTCGTCCCCGAACACTGGGCCAACGCGAGCGTGTTTCCCATCGGGCCGTCGCCGTCTCTAAGGGACAGCGTCAGGTCTGCACGAGCCGTGCCGGTGTTCGGGAGTTTTATCCGAGCTGTTGGATGATGTGGATGAGTTCGTCGGGTTTGTAGCCCTGGGTGCGGGCGTAGTGGATGAGGTCTTTGGCGCGTTCGATGAGGGCGCTTTGTTGGGGGGTGCCGGTGACGGTGATGCCGCGGCCGCGTCGGAACTCGAGCAGGCCTTCGTCGCGGAGTTGGCGGAGGGCGCGGAGTACGGTGTTGGTGTTGACCTCAAGGATGGCGGCGAGGTCTTTGGCGGGTGGGAGTCGTTCGCCTGGTTTGGCTTCGCCGTCGGCGATGGCGCGGCGGATCTCAGCGGCGACTTGTTGATGGAGGTCGAGGGGGCTCTGGCGGTCGAGCTTGACATTCCGCATGGTGTTAGTCAGTATAGCGCCATCAGATAGTGCTAGTTCGTATAGCGTCACATATACAGAGGAGTCGTCTTGACGGTTACCGCACCTCCCCGCAGACCCGAGACCGAACAGGACCGCGACCTCGAGCAGCGCGTCGCCGAATTGGAGGCGCTGATCGAGGAGGCACGGCGCCGTGCGCGGCTGCGGCGGCTGCGGAACGGGGGACTGCTGGTCGCCGCCGGAGCGGCGGTGGCCGCGCTCGTCGGCCTCTTGGGGGGCGGCGGAGGCGGAGGCGGGACTGCCGCGCTCGCTAGTGACCCAGGCGCGAGAGGCCAGTCGAGCCGATCCCTTGCCTCGCTCGCTCCTCTGCCCAATGGCAACAAGGCGAACGCGTTCGCGTTCGATCCCCGTCGCCCGGACGTCGTCTACGTGGCGAGCTTCCATGCGCGCGGCGGCGTCTACGTGTTCAAGACGACCGACGGCGGCCAGCACTGGCGCTTGACACGCACGCATGGGGCCGGTTGGAAGAGCGACATTCTCTCCCTGACCTCCGACCCCAGTCGTCCCGGCACGCTGTACGCGGGCACGGACACGGCCGTCTACAAGACAGTGGACGGCGGCCGCAACTGGCGGCCCTTCAACCGAGGGCTCTTCCCGCCGCCACACAAGGTCTGCTCGACAGGGCTGGAGCGGCAATGCTGGAAGTACCCGTACTACGGCACGCCGGGGAAGGCCAACTGGAACCGCGGCAACGGCTGGGTCCTCGACGTCGCGGTCGACCCCAACAACCGCAGCGTCGTCTATTCCGCCGCCGGCGGGGTTCTCAAGAGCACAGACGGCGGCCACACCTGGAAGAGCACGCTCAAGCTGCAAGCGAAATGGAGGAGCGTCACCCGAATCGCCATCGCGCCGACGCGGCCGGAGTCGATCTACGCGCTCGCGCACAACGCTGGCACCGGCGCCACCGCGATCTACAAGTCCACCAACCCGGGCAGGACCTGGCAGAGAACCGGCAGCGCTGGCTCCACCCTTCCCCTGTCCTGTTGCGGAGACAGCATGGATGCGCTCGTAAGCGATCCTGCGAACCCGCAGACCCTGTATGCAGACGTCGGCAACACCGTCCTCAGGACCACCAATGGAGGCGCGAGCTGGCAGCCAGCGGCGAACGGCCTCCCAGCAGACAGCGTCACCTCACTCGCAATCGACCCGCGACAACCAGGGACCGTCTACGCCAGCGTGCACAACATGAGTGCCGTCGCCCTTGAGATCCCGACCGGTGGCATTTACGAGACAACAAACGGTGGCCAGACCTGGACAGAGATCTGGTCCGGCTTCGGCGTCGACAAGGTCGCAGTCGACCCCACACTCCCATCCACAATCTACGCGGCAGGAAACCGGCTCCTGAAAAGCACCGACGGCGGCCACACATGGGCAACCTCCCACTGAAGCAACCGCGACTGCACAAATAGATGCCGTACACCCTTCACAGCCCCACAGCACGCTACGACCGAGCCTCAACCATCCCGCGTAGGACAGCGTCTACTGGCCCCCGATCGTCGCTGTCGTTCCCGGACAGCGTCAGGGTCATTACGGAACACTGGGCCAGGCGAGTGGCGCGTCGCGACGACTCGCTCACTCAGTGCGGCCTCAGCGTGGCCTCAGCGTGGTTGCGCAGAGTGTGACCCGTTCTCGCGAGGAGGTAGAAGATGAAGCTGTCGTTGATACTGATGCTAGGGACCTTGGTCGCGGTTTTGACGCTCGGCCTCGTCGTAGCGCCCGTGCAGGCCGGAGTCCGCTATGGCGGCATCGGAGCTTTCGTTTGGCACTTCGACGCGCAGAACGCACACGGGTCCGCAACGCCTCCCGTGGGCGCTGCGTATTACCGGATCGACGATTCTCGCGCCGGCCGAGTTGCCGCTTACCACGTCGCGCTGAATCCACAGTCGAAGCTGAGCACTGCCCAACTGAAGCGACTCGTGACGGGCAGCGAACTGCCTACGGACGCCGAGCACATCAAGGGCCACTGGAACCCTGCGGCAGGGGGCGGATACTGCGCGATCTACAAGAGTCGCTGGTTGGGACGGAGGCTCTATGGCCCTTACATCGTTCTGCATGTGTCTGCAGGTGATCAGGCCGCGTCTGCCTATGTTTCGACAGCGCCGGCATGTCGCGGCTAGGCGACTGACGAATTAGCTTCCGGCCGAGCACGCGCAACCCCTGGCTTTGGGGCAGGTACTTCTCGTTCGGCTTCGGCCGTCTTTCCGAAACCCTGGCCCAGGCGAGCTACCTGTCGCCCGGCTTCTGATCGCGGGCCGAGCATAGGATCTCCGCGATCTCGGCAAAGGACGAAGGGGTCGGTGATCTTGACCGGGACGCCTTGCTCCGCCCATGACCACTCGACCCAAGCTTTGGCTCGCGCGGTCCAGTCATCGGGTCGGCCCGTGCGGGGAGAAGGTCGATGGCTGGGGCTCGCGCACCGCGGCTGCGTGCTTCTCGACATCCGTGCCCCGCCCCCGCCCAGCAGCCTCATGTCGGACCGCTGGGCGGGAACACGTCGCCGTGGAGCGCCATGTCAAACGCTCGGCGAGGGTCGGCCGGGAAGGACGAGAACCCGGCCGAATCGGCCGCGTGCCCGACTACATGAAGGAGACCACGCGGCCGAGCTGGATCATGCGGCGACACCTCCGAACCGCTCCTCAACTTCGGCAATCGCCTCCGCCTTCGCCGCCTCACGGACCTCCTGCGAGGCCTTCGCGATCGCCTCGTCGAGCTTGGACAGGCGCTGCTCTTTCTGGCGGTCGCTCAGCTTGTCGCAGACGGTCTTCGCCTGCTCGGCCAGCCACGCTTCGAAGTCGGGCCTGCTGACGATGAACGCGCCCAGGACGCTGTTCAGTGGGTCGCCGAAGATGGCACCGCCGAGAATGAAGCCGCCCATCTGCTCGTGACTCCGTCGGACCGCGTCGACGTACGACTTCGCGGCACGCTCCGCGTCGTCTCGAGTGCGCGCCGCCGCCACGCTGGCCCGCTCCGCCTGGAGTTCCGCGAGCCTCGCCTTGAGCTGCTCGAGGTCGGCGCTCATGCCGACGCCTCGACGAACGCGTCGGCGTACTCCCGATAGGTCGCCGTCCGTGGATCGACGCCGCGGCGGCGAAGGCTCGACTCCGCCGCGCGGACGATCGCGTCGCCATCGTCCTGCTCGACGCCGCGGAGGAGCGCGTCGACGTCGACGCCGAGCACCCGATCCGCGTAGAGCTCGCCGGCTCCCGCCTCACGAGCGGCTTCGATCTCCCTGATGTACTCGGCGTTCGTGTAGTCGTCGCCGAGCCGCAGGACGGCGGCGAGGTGCTCGCCGGCTCCGGTCAGCGTTGCGCGTGTTGCGGTCTCGCTCATGTCAGGCCTCCGGGCTGTCGATTGGCGGGATGGACGTGCCTCGGCTGCCGGACGGGTGTCTCCGGCGCTGCCTTCGGCCGCGGTACTGCAGGCGGCGGCCGATTCGGACCTGCCGCGCCGCCTGCCTTGTCTGGGGATGCCATGTGGTGCTCCTTTCGGTTAGAAGGTCATGTCGGAAAATCGGGGACGCTCGGCGTCGTCGTACCAGCGTGGGAAGTGCTTGACGACGCGGAACGGCGGCTCGGGTTTCGGCGTTGCCTTAGGCTGCGGGGACGCCTTCGCGACGCGCTCAGTCGCCTTCTGCGGCTCTGGGGAGGCTTCCTGCGGAGCCACCCGCTCGCGTCGCGGAGGCGGGCACCAGTGGAAGCCTGCGGCCAGCCTGAGGACAGCCCGCTTACCACCGCGACCGCCGGCCTCGTCGAGCGCAAGCTCAAGGCACTTGCAGCCGTGCGTCGCCGGCTCCCCCGCACACTCGACAGCCGGCAGGCCGAACTCGGAGCGACACTCCGCCCGCCGCGCGAGCCGCGCGAGAAGCTCGGGGTCCGGCGTGACGTCGCCGACCGGCTCTTCCCCACACCACTGAGCCACCGTGAAGCCATGGCGCATGAGGCCGCTGAACACGAGCTCCAGCCGCTCACGCTCAGTCCCACGCTCGTCGACGACCGCCTTCAGCCTGGCCCGCTCCGCCTGGCGGATCTCAGCCTCAGTCGCCATCGCCCCTCCGTCCCTTCGCGAGCAGCCGCTCGAGCTCGCTCCGCTCCCGCTCCTCAAGCGAGTTCCACTCGAAAGCCGGACCATGCTCGCCACCGGCCGCCAAACGGGCGAGATTGACCCCCAACTCAGCCGCGCTCGCCGGCGTCAAACCAAGCGCCGCCAACGTCCGATTGATCAACAGCTCGAGGCTGTTCAATTTCTCCCCAAAATTTCGGGGCAACTCGCCCTCCGGCGTAGCCGCCACAAACTCGTAGGCGCGGCGCAACCGCCAGAGACGAGCAGCAAGTAGCTGGATCGCCACCTCAAACGCCGAGGCGTAGGTCGGCACGATCTCGCGCAGAAGGTCAGCCGTCTCCGCGATCCCCTCCTCATCGCTCGGTGAGAACTTCCCGGCATACATGCCGTGAACAAGCCGGGCCGAGTTCCCCTTCTCGAACGGCGCCCAGGAATACCCGCGAGCGGGCCCAGCGCCATTCCGCCTCGCAGGCGTCTTCTCCGAAGGGCTCACAAGGTCCACCCCCGCGGGACGGATGGGGGCCGCATGCGCGAGAGCGACGAAACGAGCCTTTTGCCGGGTGCAGTACCCGCCCTTTCTCGAGAGGTCATGCCGTCCCCGATCGCCCATGAACGGGCAGCAGCTCGACGCTTGTGTCCAAACGCCGCCGACGCCGACGCGGCTTCACCGCTTCCGGAGCCGCATCCCGCGACGACGACTCCCTGCCCTCAGAGCAGGAGGTGGCGCTCAGCCGACGCTTGACGTCCTCGAGATCGAAGCGCAGCCGCGCCTTCGGACCGGCGCCTAGCCGCAGCGCTCCGAGTGCCTCGCTGTGCTCGTAGACCCATCCAGGAGTGACGCTCAGCCACGCGGCGAGCTCGGCCGGCGTCAACAGCCTCGCGCGCATCGAAGTGCCGAAGTTCGTTGCCGGGACGGACGACAGCTCGCGGCCGCTGACCTGACTCATGCGAGGTCTCCGTGCTTGCTGAGGAGTCGGTCGACTTCGTCTAGGTGGATGCGTTCGACTTCGTCTTCGTCTGCGACCTCGTCCCCCTGTAGGGGACGGACGAGGTCAGACGAGGTGACCCCGTCTTCGTCTGGACGAAGTGAGACGAAGTCAGACGAAGTGAAGGGTTGGGTGTTCGTGTAGAGGCGAGCACCGCGCGGTCCGGCCTGTTCGGTGATGTATCCGCCGTCGATGAGTGCGTCGATCGCGCGGCGTACGTAGGTGGCCTGTTTGCCGAGTCCGGCTTTCTCGATCGTGTTGCGGCTGACGGGTTCGCCCTGGTGGGCGATGTAGCGGGAGACCTTTTCCATGAGCGCGGTCCGCTGCCAGCCGTTGGCGCTGGCGGTCGAGGTGGAGGTGGCGGTCGGCTCGCGCATCTCCCAGCTGATCGCGTGCGTTTCGGGGTCGCTGGCGAGGTGGATCTCGCAGGGGTGGGGCCGGCGGAGGTGTGCGGGCCGGTCTTTGTGGACGGTGACGCGGATGAGGCCGTGGCCGCCGCGGCTGATGTGGGTGACGGCTTCGAGGCCGAGGTGGACGTCGACCTGGCCGAGTTTGCGTTCCGAGCCGATCGCGAACTTGCCGCGCTGCTCGCTGTTTTTGACGACGTGGTCGAGGAGGACGGTCGCGATCCCTCGTTGCCAGAGCGGGGCGATCCAGAGGCGGGCGAATCGTTCCGCGTCGGCGCGCTTGTTGTCGTCGAGGCCGGATGAGCCGTAGGCGCCGGCGGCGGCGTCAAGGATGACGAAGGTGACGCCTGCCTCGACGAGCGCTGCTACGTCGTCCTCGTTCGGTGGGCCGTCCGGCTCGACGTAGTAGACGTCGGCGATCTCGCTGGGCGTCGCGCCGAGTTCCTCGAGGAGGAGACGGGTCGCGGGTGCGCCTTGTTCGAAGTCGACGAGCGCGAACCGGCCGAGGCCGGCGCGCTGCCATTCGAGGCCGGCCGTCAACCCGACCAGCGTCTTGGCGGCTTCGGGTGGGCCGGACAACGCGTGGCGTTTGCCGGTGTAGAAGAGTCCGAGGACTACGGGCGGCTCGGTCGGCTCCGCGAACTCGGGGGCGGCGAGGTTGACCGGCTGCCAGCTCACGGTCTGCCGCCCATGCGGTGATAGAGCCGTGCGCGGTGCCGGTCGACCCGCTCGAGCGCAGCGTCGATGTTCCAGCCGTCGCGGACGAGCTCGGCGGCGGTCGGCTCGAGAAATGCGTCGATCGCGTCGAGGGCGGAGGCTGCCCGGTCGGCGAGGATGCGTTCGTATTCGTCGGGCTCATGGCGACGGCGAAGACGGCCGAGCGAGTCGGCGAGCCGGTCCCTCTGAAAATTCCATGCGAGGACGATCACGCCGCCTCCCGCAGCCATTCGAGAGCCCGCTCGAACTCGACTACGAGGCGTCGAGCGGTGGCCGGACGAGACGCCCATCGGCGAAGACGTTCCTCGTCCTCCGAGTGCGCGGCGAGCAGCCGGACCTGGAGCCGACCTTCGAGGCTGGCCACGATCGTCAACTCGGGTGGACGCTGCTCACTCACAACGCCCCTGCAGCTGCCGGCCGCTATCATCGCGGCGACAGGTGGGTTGAAGACTGGCGGGGGCGCTGTGGAGGCGCCCTTCGTCGTTTCGGTTCACGGACCCTGCTCGCGATGCCGCTCGATGTAACCGCGGACGACTGCCGGCTCGAAGCGCGTTCGCGAGCGAATCCGAACCGGCTCGAGTTCGCCGGTCTCCATCAAGCGGTAGATGGTCGCGCGCGAGACGTTGAGCGCTTCGCTCACATCTCCGATCTTCAGCAGAGGCTCGAGTGTCCCCGCCGACTGCTTGACTGTCTGCATGTCTCAGAGCGTCGCAAACGACCGCGAATGGGCAGCAAATCTCTATGGGGAGCTAGTCGGCCGAGCACCCGATGCAGAACTCGCTGCTTCGCTGCGCCATGTCGAGCGGCTCGGACAGCTCTGCGCGACGCTGGAACTTCCGTGGCCGGCGGCTCTGAACTTAGAGCGGCGGGGCGAATTCAAAGCCATGGTCAGCCAATTCCCGCGGGAACGGGTGGAGCCAGAAGCTCGTCTCGTCCTCGAGGCGGTCCAGTCGGCGCTTCTGCCGCTATTGGGCCAGCGTTTAGCTGGTGGTCATCGATCTTCCGAGCGCCCTCCCGCACCGGGCAGCGCCTGGCGGCAGATTTCGCGCGCCAGACGTCAAGCGATCCGCTGTCTCGTTGCGATCGATTCCAAGCGCTCGCCTGCCTTTGCGAAGCGATGCCAGCTCGAACTAACCAGCCAGCCCCTAGCGATCTGCGACGAGTGCGGACTTGTCTTTCCCGACTCGACGAGCACACGCGGGCCGACACCATTCCGGTCCTGCTGCCACGCCTGTAGCCCGAAGTCGCGCCCGCGGCGTGCAGCCGATGGAGAACACCGCGCCCGCATGTTTGCGAGGGATCTCAACGAGATTGCGCCAGGGCTGTGGAGTTGACCCAGGAGCAACGTGATCCCAACCGCATCACGTTCTACTTCAACGGGGTTCGCCGTTCGATCACGCTTGAGGACGCCCTCATCCTCTCCGGGTGGCTGCACAAAACGCGCTCGCTCGCGGCGGGCCCGCTGGCCCGCCGCCTCGACGCAGAGACGGACGGGACGGATCGGCCGGGGATCGAGCTAAGCGCTGACTGGCGGAGGGTTCTGCGGGAGCTTCTCTCCGGCGCTGACGTGGGCGAGTGCGCAGGGCTGAAGAGCCTCGCCCAGACACTCCAAAGCGAAGTCTGGGACGAACCCGTAGAGAGTGAGAGGCAAGGCGATTAGGCAGTAGGCCGGAGCGTGCGGCGAGCCGAACGCCGAGCGCTGCTCAAAGCGGCACGCCCCGGCTTGTAGGCGACCCTAAGAGCCCCCGCTCGCTTGTGAACATCAGCCGAGCGAGTTATTCGGATGTGGGAAGAAGCGCTCGGGCGCCCGGTGTGGGGGTTTGACTACTCCCGGAGCTCGAGCGAGTGCGCCTCGAGAAGCAGGTCCCGCACGAACAACTCCAGGGCACCTGCTTGAACGTTGACCTCTTCGAACGATGGATATGGAGTCTCCCCATGGACGAGCTTGCTCCTTAGGCGGTAGCACTGCTTAAAAAAGGACGCTGGTTCCCTTTCTAGGTAAGTGCGATTCACGAGAGTTTGAGCGAGTCGTTGACCGGCGCGAGAAATCGACTCGCGCTTGAATTCTCGAATGCCGTTCACAAGCGAGTCGACCTCGTCCGCCGGAAGCTGCGTGGCAGTGCGAGTGATGGCGATGAGGTGTTCGATATGTGCAGTCGCGGCTTCCCCGCGTTGTTCCTGGACGGTCAGAGCTTCGACCGCCATCATCAGCAGAAGGAAGCGGCCATCCGCGGTCGACTCGAAGAATGAGCCCGAGAAAAGTTCGAACGCGAGCTCGTCTTTCTCGCTTAGGGAGATGTCCTTCTCTTCCGCCTGGGCGATGAAGTCTAGAAATCGTTCTGGCGACCGACCCACGATGAAACCCAAGTCCCACCGTGCAAAGATCGGGGTCGGCTCGCATTCGAACACCTGCGTGCCATGAACGTCCTGAAGTATCCGATCTCCCTGAACTTGCGAACCGGCCAGACGATTAGCCAGCTTGTTTGCCAGGCCGGCGCCGACTTCCAGGATGCGACCAAGCGCGCCTGATGCACGACCGACAAAGAGCGCGAGCCGAGTACCTCGAGCGCCGAGGAGGTTGCGGAGGGACGCGAGGCCGTATGGGGTGATGTGCTGAGCAGGTGCCCGAAGTCCGAAATCCGCCCCAATCAGTGAGCCCGCGAAGGCAACGCGCAGCCGTGTCGCCCAGCGAGACGCGGCCTCTTCAGCTTCGGCCGCAGTTGCGTAACGCTGTCCCAACAACACGACCACACCGGCCTCAGACATTCGCTTCACGCCCCTGTCGCGGGGCTTCAGAAGTACGTACTCACCGCCACCAGAGCCATCGGCGAGAACAAACTCTTCGACCTCCGCGTTGATGCGACTTCGAGCATCGAGGGGGATCCGGATCCGAAAGCAGTACACGGGTTCTCTGCAGGCTATGGCGGTCGAAGGCGGACGACAAGAGCAGGCCGAACGCGCCGCAAGAGTCGCTGCAACAAGGCGATCGCGTCCCGTTCCCCGCCCAAGGGTTGCGCTGCTGGGTTTGGGCACAAATCGCGTTCGAGTGCCCAAACCACCGGGAATCGCCCGGAAACAGCGAGTATTTCGGTCCCGTCGCGGTAGCTGGCGAGCCGCCCCGTATCTCGCTCAACCATGCGGAGAACCGGCCTTTCGGCCGGTCCCGGTCGTCACGCCTCTGGATCAGGAAGTTGGGGTTCGAATCCCTGCCCCGCAGCTCTGCTCGGGCGGCTCTGGTCCAGGCCAGCCCTCCTGCGGGTCTCGCTAGCGCGTCTGCTGATTGTGGACGGCGAAGGCCGTCTCCTGCGGAGGCGTGGTGAAGCCGCCGTCGATGCCTGCTTGGAGCTTGGGCAGCAGCTGTTCATCGCGGAAGCGTTCCCAGCTCTCCTGCGAGTCATGGATGGCGACGATCGTCCAGCCGCCTTCCGACGGGCCGGCCGCGTGGAAGATCTGCCCCTCGGGCAGGCTCCCGTCACTGGGGTGGAGGGTGGCGAGCGACGCCTCGTACTGCTCCTTCGTCGCGCCAGGGAAGTGATGCACGATGCCGTACGCCATTCGGCGCTCCTTTCGTGATCGACTCGACGGCAACCGACAGCCCGACTATTGCACGGTCGGTCACTTGAGCAAGGTCGTGGTCGTCAGCACGGTTTCGACGGTGGTCACCGTGCTCGTCACGAGCGTGACTGACGTCGAGACGGCGGTCGTCGCCGGAAGCGTGACCGTGTCCGACGTCGTCACGGTGCGACCGCCAACCGTGACCGTGACCGGAACGGTCGTCTTCGTCCGGGCGGCGGTGCTGTTGCCGCTGCCGATCAGAAACGCCGCTCCCATGCCCGCGCCCGCCGCTGCCAGCAGGCCGACGCTCCACAGCGCCCATCGCGGTGCGCCGCGGCCGACCCCGGCCTCACCCGCGTGCTCGACTCGCAGCTCGGTCGGCCTGCCGCCGCGCTGCAACTCGTCCGCCTCGTGCAGGTACTGCTGGGCGGCGGAGGCGTTGCCGGCCCCGGCCGACGCGGTCGCCAGCTGCTGCAACGCCCAGACCTCGGATCGCCGATCGCCGAGCGTGCGGGCGGCCGTGCGGGCTCGCTCGAGGAGTGTGATCCACTCCTCCACCCGCTGAGCGATCGAGAAGCAGGCCTGCAGCGTCTTGACCAGCTCGAGCAGGGCCGCCCACTGCCGGCTCTCGGCAGCCCACTCGGTCAGTCCGAGGATCGCCTCGGCGTCCTCCGCCAGTCGCCCGGGCGTCAGCGCACCGCCTTCGGCCAGCGTCGTCAGGTACTGGAAGAGTCGGTCGCCGGTGGCCAGGGCGTCGTCGGTCTTGCGGATCTCCTCGCCGACGCGGCCGAGCACCGAGTAACGCTGCCGCTCGTCGCGCGTGATCAGCCCGCGCCGTTCGAGGTCGTCGATCAGCGGCCGTACGTCGTCGAGCTCGGTCAGCTCCGAGAGCTCGGCGGCCGAGAGGTTCCCGCGGCCGACGATCGCGAGCGCCGCGAGAACGTGGCGCTCCGCGCGGGGCAGGGACAGCACCCGCGTCGCCGCGGTCTCCTCGCCGGGCCAGCCGCCGCTGTCGCTCACGGCTCTGGCCTCCTTTCGGCCTCGCCCTGCGGTCCGATCGTGCTCGCCATCGCGAACCTCGCTTGGCCAAGCCCCGCCGCAGACGGGCTACAGCTGAACAGGACCAGCGTACGCCGGTCCGCGTGGAACATCAAGCACGACGCGAGCCGTGCAAGGGTCGGGTCAGTCGACCAGACGGATGCGTGGATCGAGCCACGCGTAGACGACGTCGACGAGGAAGTTGAAGATGATCACGGCGAGGGTGGCGAACACGGTGATGCCGACCACGACCGGCAGGTCGTCGTTGTTCGCCGCGCTGACGAGATCCTGGCCCAAGCCATGCAGGTTGAACACCGTCTCGGTGAAGAGGGCGCCGCCCAGGCTGAGGCTGATGTCCATGCCGAGCATGGTCACGACGGGGAGCATGCTGTTGCGCAGCACGTGCTGGAGCGTCACCCGCGCCGGCCCGGCGCCCTTCGCGCGGGCGGTGCGGACGTAGTCCTCCGACATCGTCTCCAGCATGCTCGCGCGGACGAAACGCGTGTAGATGGCTGCGTTGAGGAACATGAACGCCACCCAGGGCAGGATGAGGTGGTAGGCCCACCGCAGTGGGCCGGAGCAGACCCCGATCTGATGGCTCGGGATGAAGTTGCAGTAGTCGGCGATCGGCGTCCAGCCGAGCCTGAAGCCGAAGACGTAGGCGAGGATCAGGCCGATCCAGACCGCGGGCGCCGAGACGCCGATGAGGACGAAGACCATCGAGCTGCGGTCGAGGATCGAGCGCGGCCGCAATGCCGAGAGGATGCCGGTCGGGATGGCGAGCAGCAGCCAGAAGAAGGCGCCGCCGAACACGAGTGACGCGGTCACGGGCGCGTCCTGCGCGACTACCCACCGGACCGACGTGCCGTAGCGGAACGAGTAGCCGAGCGACTGGTGCCGGATCATGTTCCAGAGGAAGAGCCAGTACTGCTGGTAGATCGGCAGGTCGAGATGGAGGTTGTGGCGGATGTGAGCGACGATCTCGGGCGTGCTCGCCCTGCCGGCAGCGAGCTCCGCCGGGTCCGTCGGGATGACGTAGAAGATTACGTACGTGACGACCGTCGCGGCGAAGAAGAGGAAGAACGCCCACGCGATGCGCCGGATGACGAAGGTCGTCACGGAACCGGATCGTAGCCAGGGCCACCCGCGGATCGTCTCGATTGACGGCACCCGCCTGACCGATGAGGATAAGAGCCGAGAGGACCGGAATCTCTCGCTCATCGATCACCAAGGCAAGGGGGGTTTCAATGCGCGTGTCCTTCGGTCGCCGGGCCGCCCTCGGAGCGGTCGCGGTCGCGAGTGCCGTCTGCGGAGCAGCGTTCGCAGCCGCACCGTCGGCATCGTCCACCGTCCAGCGCGGCCTCATGCGACCTGCGTCGGCACCCATCCACAAGGTGTCGCACAGCACGAGCACCAACTGGGCCGGCTACGCAGTGACCGGCAGCACCTACGCCAGCGTGTCCGCATCGTGGGTGCAGCCCGCCGTTAACTGCTCGGTGACACCGACCGGCTGGTCGAGCTTCTGGGTCGGGCTCGACGGCGACACCACGAACACCGTCGAGCAGACCGGCAGCGAAGCCGACTGCAGCAGCGGAACGGCCGTGTACTCGGCGTGGTACGAGATGTATCCGAAGTTCCCCAAGACCTACCCCGACACGGTCCACGCGGGCGACAGCTTCTCCGCGTCGGTCACCACGGACGGCAAGGGCAACTTCACGCTCGTCCTGAGCGACACAACGCAGGGTTGGAGCCACACGACGAAGGCCAAGCTCCGGAGCGCGAAGCTCGGCTCGGCCGAGGTGATCGCCGAGGCGCCCTCGAGCAGCGGCGGCGTGCTGCCGCTCGCTGACTTCGGATCGGTCGGATTCACGTCCGCGACGGCGAACGGAGCGCTGATGAACACGCTGAGCGGGCTCGACAAGATCAACATGGTCTCCGGCTCGACGACGAAGGCATCGACCAGCACCATCAACTCGAGCGGGAACTTCTCCGTAACCTGGCAGCACTCCTAGCGCGAGGCCTGCGGGCGGGCGCTCCGGCGCCCGCCCGCGTGGGTCAGCCTGGCGAAGCGGGAGCGGCTTCGGCACACTTCCGCGATGCGGCGCGGGGTCTTGCTCCTCGGTCTCGGCATTCTCGCGGCGGCGGCCGGAGCTGCATCTGCGCGCGCCGACGGAACGACGACCGGCGCGACCACGACGACCACCACGCCGAGCTACGCGCGGCTCTCTCCGTCCTACCTCCCCAGCGGCTGCGTTGGCGCGGGCGCGGCGGCGATCGCGGATCCGGGCGGCAAGGTGCTCGCACTCGGCACCCCCGCCGCCGACCGCGGCCCCTCGGCCTATCCGGCCTCGAGCCCGCTCGTCGCGTTCGGCTCGTCTTCCGTGAGCGGCGGCTCGACCTGCGCGAGCGCGAGCGTCACGCTCGGCTCCGTCTCGCTGCTCGGCGGCCTCGTCACCGCGGACAGCGTCTCGGCGACCGACGGCAAGGGCACGGTGAGCGGGCTCGAGGTCGGCGGCTCCGCCGTGACGGCCACTCCCGGCCGGGAGGTGCTCGTCGGGAACTTTGGAGAGCTCACGATCGGCAAGACGCTCGGGCGGCTCACCGCGCCGCTCGTTCTGCAGTTCATCTCCGGCCACGGCTCGCTGCCGGCCGGGACGACGATCGTCGTCGCGTTCGCCGCCTCGGCGCAGCAGCCCGCCCAGAAGCCGAAGGCCAGGCACCACGCGAAGGCGCCGCAGCCCTCGACCACGACCACGAAGCGGGACGGCGGCACGCCGACCGCGGGAGGTTCGCAGAATCAGACGGGGCCGGCGCCTGCGACGAAGAAGCACCGGCACAAGAAGCACAACGTCCCGCAGCCGCTGCAGGCGAAGCCGTCGCTCGGCTACCGGCCGAAGCACTACGCCTTTCCGGTCGACGGCGGCGCCTCGTACGGCGACAGCTACGGCGCGAATCGCAGCGACATCTACGACGGCTGGCACCACGGGGACGACCTGTTCGCGCCGCTCGGGACACCGGTGGTCGCGGTCGCGAACGGGGCACTCAGCCTCGTCGGTTGGAACCGCGTGGGCGGCTGGCGGCTCTGGCTCACCGACAACAAGGGCAACTCGTTCTACTACGCCCACCTCGCCGGCTACTCGCGCTGGATCCTCGACCACCCGCACGTCCGGGCGGGACAGGTCGTCGGCTTCCTCGGGCGGACGGGAGACGCGTTCACGACAGACCCGCACCTCCACTTCGAGGTGCACCCGCACCAGTACCTCGGCCGCGGGTACGACGGTGCGGTCGACCCCACGACGTACCTCGGGAAGTGGAAGGTCGTGCACGTGCCCGACAGCGAGATCCCGCGCCCCGCGAAGCTGAAGGCGCCGGTCGGCACGCCGAGGCAGGAGGCGACGGTCGTCTGGCACGAGCTGCTGGCCGCCCGGCATCTGCTGGACACGAAGAGCCTCGCCGGCTCGGCGGCCGGCGACGCCGCCGGGCCGCTGCACCCGTTCCCGCAACTGAGGGTCCTCGACGCCCCGGGCTTCCCGCCGCCGCGGATCGCGGTTGTGCAGCAGACGGCCGCCCACGTCTCCGCGCCGGCGAGCATGGCGGCGTGGCTGGGCGGCGGAATCTCGGGCGCGGCCGTCCTCGTCGCGCTGTCGGCCGGAGCCTTCACCGTCCGGCGACGACGCCGCACGGGCGACGAGGCTTCGAACTAGGACGAGGCTTCGAACTAGAGCGCCTGGTACCGCCGGTCGCGCCGGCGCCGCTCCTCGACCGTGTCGTCGTCGGCGGGTGCGCCGCCGGGGCCGCTCATCACGAGGTGGTCTTCCTCGACGACGTCCTCGGGACGCGCGTGCCGATACTCGTCGCTCTGGACACCGCCGCGGGGATCGCCCGGGCGGTCGAGCGCATGAACGTCACCCTCCTCCCGCGCAGCGCGGTTCCCATCGTGCCGCCTGCCTAAGAGCCGCTTCAACACGGCCGGGGATGTGCCCGGAGCGCCGCTACACTAAGCGTCCGCCCGGCGCATTCGTCTAGTGGCCTAGGACACCGCCCTCTCACGGCGGCGGCACGGGTTCGAATCCCGTATGCGCCTTTTACGACGGGCAGACAGAGATGCCTCGCCGGCACACGACGGGCCCCCAGGCGTGACATGCCGCCGCGCGCGGCGTAACCTCGTTGGGGGCGGGCCTCGGTTGCGGCCCCCTTCTTCCGGGGCCCGCCCCTACAACACTTAGACGCGCGTTCCGCCCAACTGGTTCGAAGCCAGATCCGATTGCCGCTCCCGCGAGTAGTAGAGGAGGCACCGACAGAGCCGGCCACCTTGCCGGCGGTGCTCTCCGACAGGGGCGGCCAACCGGTCCTCCATCGAGGCCGTCCCGCTCCTCGCAGGGGGCGGCTGCCACGGCCATAGCGGCCGCCCCCACCCCCCGACTCACCTCTTCGAGGCGGTGGGCGCGACTACACTGGGGCCGTGCGCAGGGGTCGCTGGACAACGATCGCAGCCGCTGTCGTGACGGTCGCGGCAGCCGCCGTCGTCGCCGGCTGCGGCGGCGGCAGTACCAACGCGCTCTCGCTCGACCCGGTCGCCGCGGCCGCGACGAAGACGCAGCACGCGGGTGCCGCGCGAATCCGGCTGGCGCTCGAGTTCAGCAGCCCGCAGCTGCACGGCGGCAAGACGCTCCGGCTGCACGGCTCGGGCGCGATCGACGGCACGAGCGGTGAGCTCACCTTCAGCCTGGGCTCGCAGTCGATGAAGGAGATCTCCCTCGAGCAGAACGGCGACTACGTCGTCTACCTGCGTCTCGGCTCCCTCGCAGCCCAGCTGCCCGCCGGAAAGCACTGGGTCGCTCTCGACGTCTCGAAGCTCGGCAAGTGGGCCGGCCTCGACCTCGGGACGCTGCTGTCGGGGAGCCGGCTCCAGCCGGGTGACGTCCTCGGAATGCTCGGAGCGGAAGGTGCCAAGGTCAGCAAAGTCGGCTCGGACACGGTCGACGGCACCGCGACCACCCACTACCGCGTCACCGTAGACACCGCCAAGGCACTCCAGGCGAAGGGACTGTCCAGCCCGCTGCTCGGCGGCATCGCCACGCAGATCCCGACGGTTCCCGCCGACGTGTGGATCGGCACGGACGGCCTCGTGCACCGGGTCGGGATCTCCCTGAGCGGCGCGCCGCTGCACCTCGCCATGAGGATGGACATCTACGACTACGGCACCGACGTGACGATCACCGCACCGCCGAGCAGCGACGTCTTCGACGCGACGCAGGTCGCCCGGAACGAGCTGCCCGGCTCCTTCCAGCACTAGCCGTTTCCGAGTTGTCAGCCGCGGGAACGGTGCACGCGCCGTGCACTCACGCTGGCGAAGCCTCAAGGCGATCGTGCGGCTCTGGGTCGATCTCTTCGACCGCCACAACCTCCTGACCTACGCGAGCGCGATCGCGCTCCGCACCTTCATCGCAGCCGTCGCCTGCTCACTGTTCGCGCTCGGCATCCTGGGAGCCGCCCACCAGGAGCAGCTCTGGAAGAAGACGATCGGGCCGACGATCGAGCCCAAGGTCCTCCCGCACGTCTTCGACGGGATCGACCAAACGGTGCAACGGGTCTTCTCGTCCTCCACCGCCGGGCTGCTCGCGCTCGCGTCGGCGCTGGCCGTCTGGGAAGTGTCGGGCATCATCCGCGCCTCGATCGGAGCACTCGACGAGATCTACGAGACCCAGGAGCCGCGGCCCTTCTGGATCCGTTTTCCCGTCTCCTTCGGCCTCGCAGTCGTCTTCCTGGCGGCGGTGCTCGCCGCGATCGCCGTGATCTGGGCCGGCCACGTCTCAGGCGCCTGGAGCGTGCCCCTCCTGATCCTGCGCTGGCCGGCGGCAGTCGCGCTCGTGGCCTTCGCCTTCGAGCTGATCGTCCGCTGGGCGCCGGCCGAGCACCGGCGCGTCCGCTGGGCGAGCCTCGGCTCGCTGCTCGTCGTCATCGGCTGGATCGGCGAGACGGTCGTCTTCACCTGGTACGTCCGCTCGGTCGCGAACTTCCGCACGCCGGTCGGGAGCCTCGAGGTGTTCATCTTCCTCGCGACGTACTTCTACATCGCGGCGATCGTGCTGCTCGTGGCGATGGAGCTCGACGAGCTCGTCCGCCACGATCTCGAGGCGCCCGCCTCGCGCCGGCAGCTGCTGCCGTACGTCTCCGGGGTCATCCGGGGCGCTTCGTAGGCTCCGCGGCGGTGGCAGCCGCCGCGCAAAAGCACCACGGCGCCTTCGGGCAGGACACCTTCGGGCAGTTCGCGGAGCGCGTCGCCCGTTTCTTCGGCACGCCGCGCTACATCCTCGGCCAGACGGTCGTCGTCCTCTGCTGGATCGCCTTCAACACGGCCGCACTCGGGGGCCTCCTCCACTTCGACCCCGAGCCGTACATCCTGCTCAACCTCGTCTTCTCGACCCAGGCCGCCTACGCGGCGCCGCTCATCCTGCTCGCGCAGACTCGGCAGGCGGATCGCGACAAGGCAACCGAGGACCGGGAGGAGCGGCGGCACGACCGCGCTCAGCACGCGATGAAGGCCGAGACGGACCGGCTGCTCGAGCTGCTGCAGTCGAACACCCAGCTCACGACGCAGGACAAGGAGCTGACCGAGCAGGTGGCGCAGCTCACGCGCGAGATCCACGCGTTCGTCGTCAAGCCGGGCGGGCCGGCGGCGAGCTAGGCGCGGGTCAGCTCGGCGACGAGCGGTCCGGTGTCGAGTGGCTCGAAGCCGAGCCGGCCCGCCACGTCCTCGCTCGACAGCCGCGTCCCCTCGGCGAACAGCGCGCGCAGGATCTCCCCGGTCGCACCGTCTCGCCACCACTCCTCCCCCACCTCGCGCCGCAGGTGCGCGCGAAGCTGCGCGGAGCGGATCCAGGCGCGCAGGTAGTCCGCGGAGTAGAAGCCGGCGTCCATGTCCGCGAGGTAGCCGCGCCCGTCGTAGCGGAGCCCGGTCGCGGCGGTGAGCAGCGGCTCGTAGTCGCCCGGCGAGCCGCCGTGCTCCGCCGGGAACGCGTCCCAGAAGCCGAGCTCGAAGCGGAGCTTCGCCGCGTATCGCCGGAAGAGGAAGGCCTCGAGGAAACGGGTCGCCTCGGCGTTCTCCGCGGCCTCCGCGTCCGAGAGCCCGAAGTGGAGCGCGTGCCAGCCGGGCTCGCGCGAGACGGCCTCCACGATGTACGAGTAGATCTCCGTCAGCGCGTGGTCGCGCGAGAGTGCCCGGAACGTCCAGGGCAGCCGCGGGTCGCAGCCCGCGTAGTGGAGGGCATGGCCTGCCTCGTGGAGGAAGGCGGCGTAATCCGCGAGACCTCCCTGCGCACGCGTGATCAGGTGAACGACCTCCGGCGGGTCGGACGCGATCACACAGGCGCGCGGGCTCTTCTGCGGCCGGTCCTCGAGGTCGAGGCGGATGTTGGGGATCGACTCGAGCTCGAACCCGAGCCCACGGACGGTCTCGACGCACACCTCGACCGAACGCTCCTTCGTGTAGGTCGACTCGAGCGGCGAGAGACGTCGCAGCCAGCGGACGTGGGAGCTCGACGGCATCTCGGCGCGCTCCGGGCCGAGCAGCCGCTCGAACCACCGCGTGCGCAGCCGCCCGTACGCCGTGTCCGCCTCGCCCGCGGTCCGCCGCAGCGCCGTCTCGAGGCTCCGCAGCGAGATCTGCTTCTCCGCCTCGTTCCGCGCGACCGTGTCCCGGTCTCCCGCGAGCCCGCCTTCGAGCTCGTCGCGGGCCGACAGCAGCTCGAGCCGTCGCTCGTTGAAGCTCGAATCGAGCCTCCGTGCCAACTCGCCGAGCTCCTCGCGCTTCGCGTACTCGGGTAACACGGCGAGCCGCGCCTCGGCCGTCCGCAGCGGCAGCTCCTCGCCGTCGAACTCGAGCCGCGCCGCGAGCAGCTCGTTCGCGAGCTCGTCCTCGCGCGCCGCGAGCTCGGCGTCGACGATTCCCTCTTCGCACGTCCGGCGCAGCCGATAGAGCCGCTCGCGCTCGTCGCCCTCCGCAGCGGCGTCCTCGGCCGTCCGCAGCGCGTCGAGCTGCTCGGCCGTGAAGAGGTCGGCGTGGCGCGCGACGACGGCCGCCTGCTCGGACGTGTCCTTCTCGCCGACCCGGACGGCGCGGAACTCCTCGGCGGCCTCGGCGTAGTACGCGCGGTACGCGTCCTCGTACTCCTGCGCGTTGCGAACGGCGGTCGCGCTCATCGCGGCGCGTGGACGCGGATGAGGTTGCGCACGGTCGTGAGGAGAGCGTCGAGCTCGAACGGCTTCGGCAGGATCGCGTCGGCCTCCGTCAGCCTCTCCTCGGTGACGTCCGCGGAGCCGGTGACGACCACGACCGGGATCGGCGGCCGCCGCGCCCGGCACTCGGCGACGAGCGCGTCGCTCCGCTCGCCGTGCAGGTGGACGTCGAGGAGGACGACGTCGACGTCCTCCGCCGCCAGGGTCGCGCGCGCATCGGCGAGCGTGTCTGCCTCGAGAACGTCGTGACCGTCGAGCTCAAGGTTGACCCTGCACAGAAGCCGGATCGACGCCTCGTCGTCGACGACGAGCACCCGTGCCGGAACCGCCTGCCCCCCGGGATCGGCCATCGCGCGAGTCTAGCGGCCGTCGGGTCGGTCGTAACCGCGGTTCGCGGGCCCTCGTTACCACCTTGAAGTGGCAAGGGACTTCCCGCAGCCCGATCGCGGCGGGCGCGGCGACCGGGGCGCCGAGCCTGCCGAACTCCCCTCGCCGACTCCCGGCTTCCGACATCGGTCGTGGCTCGAGTTCCAGCGCGCCCTCGATCCTCTCGCACCGCCGAAGCCGCTGCCGCCGACGCGTTCTAGGCCGCGAGATCAGCCGCGTCGCGAAGACGACTGAGCGTCGTCTCGCGGCCGAGCAGCTCGATGCTCTCGAACAGGCCCGGGGAGATCGTCGAGCCTGTGACCGCCACGCGGACGGGCTGGAAGGCCTGCCGCGGCTTCAGGCCCAGCCGGTCCGCGGCCTTCCGCAACGCCGTCTCGATGGCGGCCGCCTCGAACGGGTCGAGCGAGCCGAGCGCTTCCACCGCCGCCGCGAGCATCGGCGTGCCGCCGTCGAGGGCGGCGCGGTCGGGCTGCACGTCAGCGAAGAGGAAGCCCGCGAAGCCGGGGAACTCCGACAGCTTCGGGATCTTTTCCTGTACGAGCGGCGTCGCGCGCGCGACGAGCTCAGCGTCCCACTCGTAGCCGTTCTCCCCCAGCCAGAGCACGAATCGGTGCGCGAGCTCCTCGGGCGGCAGGGCGCGCATGTAGACGCCATTCAGCCAGTCGAGCTTCTGGTAGTCGAACTGGGCCGGGCTCGGGCTGACGCGCTCGAGCGTGAAGCGCGCGACCAGCTCCTCGCGGGACATGACCGTCGTCTCGCCGTCGGGCGCCCAGCCGAGCAGTGCGAGGAAGTTCATGAGCGCCTCGGGCAGATAGCCGTCGGCACGGAAGTCCTGCACGCTCACCGAGCCGTGCCGCTTCGAGAGCGGCTTCCCGTCGGCGCCGCTGATCATCGGCACGTGCCCGTAGACCGGGACGTCGCCGCCGATGGCGCGGATGATGTTGAGCTGCTTCGGCGTGTTCGGGATGTGGTCGTCGCCGCGGATAACGTGCGTGATCCCGTCCCAGACGTCCTCGAGCGGCGAGGCGAAGTTGTACGTCGGCCGGCCGTCCGACCGGACGATGACGACGTCCTCGAGCTTCTCGTTCGGGTACTCGATCGGTCCGCGCACCACGTCCACCCAGGCGGTGACCCCCTCGTCGGGCATCCGGAACCGGATCGCGCCCTCGTCCTCGTAGGCCCTGCCGTCCGCGACCAGCTCGTCGGCGACCCCGCGGCAGTCGTCCATCCGGTCGAGCTGGAACGTGAGCGGCCCGTCCCAGTCGAGCCCGAGCCAGCGGAGGGAGTCCTGGATCTGGTCGACGGCCTCGGCGACCTCGCGCGAAGTGTCGGTGTTCTCGATCCGGAGCCGGAACTCGCCGCCCTCGTGCCGCGCGTAGAGCCAGTTGAAGAGCGCGGTGCGGACGTTGCCGATGTGGAGGAGCCCGGTCGGGCTCGGGGCCATGCGGACGCGGACGGGCATGCGGGTAGCGTAGGCGGCCGTGCAGATCGGGGCTCACGTCTCCTCCGCGGGCGGGATCGACAGGGCGATCGACCGGGCGGTCGAGATGGGCGCCGAGTCCGTGCAGGTATTCACGCAGAGCCCGCGCGCCTGGCGGCCGACGAACCACGACCCGGCGAGCTTCGAGCGCTTCCACGAGAAGCGGGCGGACGCGGGGATCGGCGGCGTTCTCTGCCACGCGGTCTACCTGTGCAATGTGGCATCGCCGGATCCGGTCACCTACGAGCGGTCGGTGGCGGCGCTCCGGAACACGACGGAGGTCGCGTGCGCGATCGGCGCCGACGGCGTCGTCTTCCACGTCGGCTCGCACCTCGGGAGCGGGCTCGAGGCCGGGCTCGAGCACGCGCTGCCCGCGCTCGAGCAGGTACTCGAGCTGTGTGGGGACGAGACGTGGATCCTGATGGAGAACTCGGCCGGGGCGGGCGGCACGATCGGCCGCTCGATCGAGGAGCTCGCGACGATCCACGAGCGGCTCGGCGCTCACCCGCGGCTCGGGGTCTGCCTCGACTCCTGTCACCTGTGGGTGTCCGGAGTGGACGTGACCGACCCGGCCGCCCTCGACGCGTGTCTCGACGAGCTCGACTCGGCGATCGGGTTCGACCGGCTGCGGGCGTTGCACGTCAACGACGCGGCCGCGCCGCTCGGCTCGAACCGCGACCGGCACGCCAACATCCTCGAGGGCGAGCTCGGCGAGCGGCTCGGTGTGTTCCTCTCCAACCCCCGGCTGCAGGACCTGCCGGCCGTGCTCGAGACAGCGGGGCCTGAGAACCGCGGCCCCGACGCGAACGAGATCCGCAAGACGAAGAAGCTGCACGCCCGCTGGCTGACGTGACTCTTCCGGCCCTGTCCCGGTGCCAGGCACCAGGACAGGGCTCGGCTGGACAGTGCGTCCGCTGCAAACCCGCTCCGTCTGAAGCATCGAGGTCGGCGCGTGTCCGCTCCGGACACGTCCCGGTGCCTGGCACCGAGACATGTACGTTCGGGGCGTGTCTCCTCGGCCGTACCGCTGGGTCGTGCTCGCGGCCGGCACCTCGGCGCAGGCGAGCTTCTCCGCCTCGGCGGTCGGCCTGCCTGCGCTCGGGCCGGCGCTGAAGTCGCACTACGCGCTCTCGCTCGGCGAGACCGGCGTCGTGCTCGCCGCGATCGGGATCGGGATGCTCTTCACCCTCCTGCCGTGGGGCCTCGTCGCCGACCGCGTGGACGAGCGCTGGGTGATCGCGGCCGGGCTCACGGGCGCCGCGGCCCTGCTCGCGGTCGCGTCCGCGACACACGGCTTCGGGACGATCACGATTGCCCTTGTCGGCGTCGGCGCGCTCGGGGCCAGCGTGAACGCCGCCAGCGGACGGGCGATCATGGCCTGGTTCCCGTCCTCCGAGCTCGGGTTGGCGCTCGGGATCCGGCAGACGGCGATCCCGATCGGCGGCGCCGCCGGCGCGTCCCTGCTCCCCGTGCTGGCCTCGGCGGGCGGCACCCGGCTGGCGTTCCTCTTCCTCGCCGGCGCGTGCGCAGCGGGTGCCGCCGTAGCCGCCGCCTTCGTTCGCGGCGGCACCGGAGGCGAGCTCGAAACCGCCGAGATCTCACGCCCGCTGCGCGACCCGCGCATGTGGCTGCTCGGGACGGGCACCGGCCTGTTCCTCACCGCGCAGATCGGGATCACCGGTTTCGTCGTGCTGTTTCTCCACGAGCACCGCCACCTGTCCGCTCACGCAGGCGCAGCGCTCCTCGCGACGATCAACGTCCTCGCCATCGGCGCGAGGATCGGCACCGGACGGATCTCGGACCGGCTGGGCAGCCGCCTGCGGCCGCTGCGCACCATCGGCGTGGCGCTCGCGCTCTCCACCGCCGGCGTCGCCGCCGCCACCGACGCGCCGCTCGCTCTCCTCGTCGCGCTGTTCCTCGTCGCCGGCGTGCTCAGCATGGCGTGGAACGGGCTCGCCTACGCCTCGGCGGCGGAGACCGCGGGCTCGGCCCGCACCGGCGCCGCCCTCGGCTTCCAGCAGACGCTGCTCGGCGTCGTCGTGGCCGGCACCCCTCCCGTCGTCGCGGCCGTGGCCGCGCACAGCTGGCGACTTGCGTTCTTCCTCGCCGCGGCCGGGCCCGCGGTCGGGACGACGATCCTGCGGCGGCTGCGGGAACCCGCGGCTGCTAGCGGTCGGCGACCCGCGCGAACACCCGGAACGTCGGCGAGCCTGCCGGCAGCTCACCGAACTCCGGATTGAGGCAACCGAGCTCGCTCCCGCGGTGCGCGAACGTCGCCTGCACCGCGGCCTCGCACATCGGCAGCGGACGCCGCAACGCGCGCACTGCGCCGAACCCCTCGCGCGTCCGCTCGGCGGCGGCGAGCATCCCGACGTCGATCTCCGCCTCGAACACCTTCTGCAGGCACCCCATGTACGTGTGCCCGTGCTCCTCGTACGCGTAGGCGAAGGGGCACGACCGTTCGAGGCACGCGGCCGGGTAGACGACCTTCTCGCAGTGGACCTCGCAGCGCCTGCACTCCGCCTCGTCCTGCGGATGCAGCGGGAGGGTCGCCGTGGGTTGCTCGGGCTTCACGCTCTCATTGTCCGAACGAGCGCGGAACTGCGCAAGACTTGACACCACAGCGAAATCGAGGTAGTCGGCGCGGCGAGTCCGAGACGTGCACGCCGCTCTCATGCCCGGTCGGCCGCTCTTTAGGCTTGCGCGGTGCTCCGCAACCTCCTGTGGGGATCGCTCTTCCTCGCGCCTGCCACGATCGCGGTGGACAAGCTCACCGGGGCCGGCGACGTCGCCCTCTTCGTGCTCGCGGCGTGCGCCCTGATCCCGCTCGCGTGGCTGATCGGCGAATCGACCGAGCACGCGGCCGAGCACACGGGGCCGGGCATCGGCGGCTTCCTCAACGCGAGCTTCGGCAACGCTCCGGAGCTCATCGTCGCGCTCTTCGCGGTGGGTGCCAACCTGCCCGTCGTCGTCCGGGGCTCGCTGTCGGGCAGCGTGATCTCGAACCTCCTGCTCGTGTACGGCGTCTCGCAGGTGGCGGGCCCGGACGGAGCGAGGATCGACCGGCGCTCGCTGCTCGTGCAGATCGGGCTCGTCGCCGCCGCCGTCGTCGCCTTTGCCGTCCCGGTGGGCTTCGGCTACGCCGGTCCGCCCGAACGGCACACCGTGGTGGTCGCGTCCGTGCCGGTGGCCATCGTCCTGCTGTTGCTGTATCTCGGCGTCGTCGGGCGGAACCTCCGCCGCCACCAGCGCCGCGAGCGCGAGGAGCCGCGGGCGGGCGCCTGGCCCCTGTCGACGGCGCTCTTCGCCCTCGCCGCCGCGACCGCCGCCACCGCCTGGGTGAGCGAGATCCTCGTCCATTCGCTGCACGCGTTCGCGAGCGCCGTCGGCCTGAGCGAGTTCTTCATCGCGGTCGTGATCGTGGCGATCGTCGGCAACGCGGCCGAGCACGGCGGCGCGATCCTCATCGCGCGCAGCGGGAAGATGCGGCTCGCGACCGAGATCGCGATCTCCTCGAGCGCACAGGTGGCGCTGCTCGTCGTCCCGGTCGTGCTCCTGCTCTCCCTGCTCTTCACCCATCCGCTCGGGCTCGCCTTCCGCTGGAGCGAGCTGGTCGCGATGGCGGGGGCGGCGGTGCTCGTCGCCGTCACCGTGTGGGACGGCCGCTCGCACCGGCGGGAAGGTGCGCTGCTGATCGCCGCCTACGCCGCGGCCGTCCTCGGCTTCCTCCTGGGCGGCGGCCGGTGACGATCTCGTAACCGGAACAGCCCTGCCCGTTTTCGTCTACCGTGGGCACGTGGTCGTGAGGGAGGAGTCGAGGGGCGGTCTCGCCGTGCCCGCAGGTGTTGCCGTTGAGGCACGCGAGGTGGCGCGCCGCTACGGCGAGGGCGATACCGCGGTCGACGCCCTGCGCGGCATCGATCTCGACGTCCGCGAGGGCGAGCTCGTTGCGGTGATGGGGCCGTCTGGCTCCGGCAAGTCGACGCTGATGCACATCCTCGCCGGCCTCGATATGCCGAGCTCCGGGACCGTGACCATTGCAGGTACCGAGATCACGGGGCTCGATGACGCCAAGCTCACGCGCCTGCGACGCGACCACATCGGCTTCGTCTTCCAGTTCTTCAATCTCCTGCCCATGCTGGACGCGGAGGAGAACGTCGTCCTGCCGCTTTCCATCGCAGGCGAGAAGCCCGCGAAGGCCTGGCTCGACTCGCTCCTCTCGCAGATGGGACTTACCGACCGGCGAAGCCACCGGCCGTCAGAGCTGTCGGGCGGCCAGCAGCAGCGCGTGGCGATCGCACGCGCGCTCGTGACCAAGCCAACGATCCTCTTCGCCGACGAGCCGACCGGCAACCTCGACTCGAAGACCGGCGGCGAGATCCTCGACTTGATGCGAACCTCCACCGACGCATACGGTCAGACCACGGTCATGGTCACGCACGAGGCACGCGCAGCTGCAATCGCAGACCGGGTGCTCTTTCTCGGCGACGGCCTGATCGTGAAGGAGCTTCGTGGCGCGAGCCAGGCGGACGTACTGGCCGTCATGAGCGGCCTGAACTGATGCTTCGCGTCGCGCTGAAGGGCCTCGCGGGACGAAAGCTCCGGGCGATACTCACCGCTATCGCGGTCATCCTCGGCGTCGCGATGATCAGCGGCACGTACGTCCTCACGGACACGATCAACAACGCGTTCACGTCGATCTTCACGCAGACGTACAAGAACGCCGACGCGATTATCAGCGGCAAGACCGCCTTCACGAACGACGACGGGAACGGCGTTCAGACGCCGAGCTTCCCCGAGTCCTTGCTGACCCAGGTGCGTGCGCTACCGGATGTGAACGCGGCCGAGGGATCCGTGACCGATGACCAGACCAAGCTCGTCGGCCGCGACGGCAAGGTCATCTCGACCCACGGGGCGCCGAGCCTCGCCCTCAGCGTCGACCCCAACGGCGACCAGCGCTTCAACCCGCTGGTGCTGACAGCCGGAACCTGGCCGAGCGGCCCGACCGACATCGCGATCGATTCGAACGTCGCGTCGAGCAAGCACTACGAGGTCGGCGACAGGATCGGCGTGGCGACGAACGGCCCGGTTCGCAAGTTCCGCATCGCCGGGATCGTGAAGCTTCCGGGAGTCTCGATTGGCAGCTCGACCCTCTCCGTGTTCGACCTGCCGACCCTCCAGAAGCTCCTCGGCCGGGTGGGAGAGCTCGACCTGATCCGCGCGCAGGCGAAGCCAGGCGTGCCCACCACGAAGCTGATCAAAGAGCTCAAGCCCTTGCTGCCCGCCTCGGCTCAGGTGCGCAACACCTCCGCCCAGGTCAAGGAAGACAAGAAGAGCGTCAACGGCTTCACGAGCTTCATCCGCTACTTCCTGCTGGCATTTGCAGGCATCGCGCTCTTCGTCGGCAGCTTCGTGATCGCGAACACGCTGTCGATCACGATCGCGCAACGGACGCGCGAGTTCGCCACGCTCCGCACGCTCGGCGCGACCCGGCGGCAGGTCCTGCGCTCGGTGATCGTCGAGGCGTTCGTGGTCGGCATCCTGGGGTCGGTAACCGGGCTCTTTCTCGGGCTTGCCCTCGCGAAGGGCCTCAAGTCGATATTCGTGCTGGTCGGGATCGACCTGCCGACAGCGGGGACGGTGTTCGCGACGCGCACCGTCGTCGTATGCCTCGTGGTCGGGACGATCATCACGCTGCTCGCAAGTCTGCGCCCAGCGCGACGCGCGACGCGGGTGCCGCCGATCGCGGCCGTCAGGGAGGGCGCCGAGCTGCCGCCCGGCCGGCTCGCGCGCTGGACGCGATTCATCTCCGCCGCGACTCTGCTCGTAGGCGTCCTGCTGCTTGCTTACGGCGTCCTTGCCCATCATCTGCCCACTGCGACGCGCCTCTTCTCGCTCGCCGCGGGAATTCTGCTCCTCTTCTTCGGAGTGGCCGCGAACGCCTCGCGCGTCGTCCGCCCGCTCGCGTCAGTTCTCGGCTGGCCCGCGACACGTATCGGCGGTGCGGCCGGCACGCTCGCACGAGACAACGCGATGCGCAACCCGAAGCGGACCGCGTCGACGGCGTCGGCTCTGATGATCGGCCTCGCCCTCGTCACTTTCGTCGCCATTCTCGGCCAGGGAATCCGTTCGTCGTTCGAGAGCGCGGTCGATGATCTCTTCAAGGCCGACTATGCACTCACTTCCCAGGACACTTTCACTCCGTTGACGGTCGCCGCCGAAAGGGCGGTCGTCAGGGCGCCGGGTGTTACTGCCGTCTCCGGGATCCGCGCGGGCTCCGCCCGCATCTTCGGCTCGGTCGAGAATCTGACGGGTGCGGACACACAGCTGATGAAGGTGATGTACCTGAACTGGAAGGAAGGCTCGAGAGCCGTACCGGCGCAGCTCGGCAAGACCGGGGCATTCGTCGACGACAAGTACGCGAAGAAGAACAACCTCCATGTCGGCTCGCCGCTCTCAATCGAGACGCCCACGGCAAACACCCTCCATCTGAAGGTAGACGGCGTTTTCAAGCTGCCGAAGGGCGGCTCGCCGTTCGGCCCGGTGACGATCTCGAATTCCCTCTTCGACGCGAACTATGTCGACCCGGAGAACGAGATGGCGTTCGTCAACGTCCGGGGCGGCGTCACCGAGGCGAACACGAAAGCTCTCGTCGGGGCGACGTCTGGATTCCCGGATGCGAAGGTCCAGACGCATTCGGAGTTCAAGACCAACTTCGAGAAGCCGCTCAACGACATCCTCAGCCTGCTCTACGTGCTGCTTGCCTTGTCCGTGGTCGTCAGCCTGTTCGGAATCGTGAATACGCTCGTGCTGAGCGTGTTCGAACGGACCCGGGAACTCGGGATGCTCCGCGCCGTCGGCATGACGCGGCGGCAGGTGCGCCGGATGATTCGGCACGAGAGCATCGTCACGTCGCTGATCGGTGCGGCACTCGGGATCGTCGTCGGGTTCTTCCTCGCGATCCTCGTGACGCATGCGCTCTCGGACGAAGGGATCGTCTTCGCCGTGCCGTACGCGTCGATCGCCTACTTCGTCATCGCGGCGATCATCGTCGGAATCCTCGCCGCGATCTGGCCGGCACGACGCGCCGCGAAGCTGAACGTCCTCGAGGCGCTCCAGTACGAGTAATCGTTCATCCGAACGACCCGACCTCGATCTCCACGACCTTGCCGTGCCGGACGGTGAAGACCGTCCCCACGGGATCCGGCGTCGGCCCCGCCTGGAGCCAGCATTCAGGCTTGCGCTCGCAGCTCACGAAGAGGGGCCGCAGGTCCTTACGACTCGAGCCGACATGGACTCCGGATCGCGTGTGGTAGCCACCCCAGCGCGTTTGCAGGTACTCGACGTACTTGTAGAGGCCGTCGTGGAACCAGTAGTTGACAAGAAGGTGTCCCCCGAAGTACCGGACAAGGCCGCGATGCTCGGACCTACCCGGCCCGAACGCCATCTCGACGCTTTGCCGCGACTCGCCGAGCCGGATGCCTCCGATCGAATCGGCGAGCCCGATCAAACGCCTCCGGGGCTTCGGGGGAGTGGTCCCCCAGCGAAGGGCGGAGACCGCGCCCCGGACCTCATTGATGAGAAACGACGAGCGGGCCGAGAACGCCGTGACGTTGGCGTACTTGGTGACGCGAGCATGACGCGGCGGAGACGGCGTGCTCTTGGCCTTGAGCGGCTGTCTGATGACGACCACGGTGACGACGCGGGGTGGGGATGGGATGTGCTGCGGGCCGAGGCGGCGGTTGTTGACGAGGAGCGCGACACCGGGCGCAGGCGTGTCCGCTCGGTGCAGCTCGAGCCCGAGCGAGGCGAACGCTTCTTTCACCTGCTCCACCGAGTAGAGGCGGCCCGTGTAGGGGCGAGCGTGGTGCGACGCACCGCAGGCGGCGAGCGTCGCGAGCACGCCGAGCGCAGCGAGGAGCCACGCAAGCCGCGTCACGATGCCGATGATATGGCCGCGGCTGTTACACGGTCGGAGCGCGCCAGGGGCCCGGCTCGCGCGTGACCGGGTAGCCCGCCCAGATCATGCGCGTCACCGAGCCGTCGGTCCCGCGCTCGATCCGCAGCGCCTCGCCGTGCTCGGGCCCCGAGACGGTACGCCAGCGATCGTCGGTCACCCGCTCGAAGACGGACGACGGCTCCCAGTCCAGCGCGGAGTCGTAGCGCGCCTCGAGCCGTCCCTCGCGCCAGCGGAACACGAGCCGGCTCGCCTCGATGAACCAGATCCCGAGCAGCGGCGCGACCTCGTCGGGAGGAGGCTCGCCGATCCTCCACGGCTCGGGCGCCACCGGCCACTCGTCCAGGGTCGCGCGCACGAGCGCGAGCCCGAGCTCGCCGAGCACCGCCTCGCTCTCGTTGGTGAGTGCCGCCGCGACGACCTTCTCCTTCGGCGTGAAGTAGAGCCGCGCGATGAAGCCCGGCATCGAGCCGCCGTGGCCGGCGAGGATCCGGTCGCCATCCCTGCGCAACTGAAGGCCGAGGCCGTAGCCGGACAGCCAGCGCTCGTGGTCGTCGATCGCCTGCACCGCCCGCATCTCCTCGGCGCTCGACCGCGCGAGCACCGACTCGTCCGGATCGGCGAGGAAGGCGCCCCAGCGGCAGAGGTCACCGACCGTCCCCCACAGCTGGCCTGCCGACGCCCAGGCACCGGTCTCCACGCTGATCGTTTCCCAGACCCCGTCGGCGTAGGGCTGCGCGAGGTAACCGCGGGCCGCCGGCGGCTCCGGCTCGAAGCTCACACGCGTCAGGCCGACGGGCTCGAGCAGCCGCGTGCGGACGTAGTCCATGTACGGCATCCTCGAGACGCGCTCGACGACGATGCCGAGGAGTGCATACGCGAGGTTGGAGTAGTGGAAGCGCGCGCCGGACGGCAGGACCTGCTCCGCCTGCGCGAGCGACTCGAGCAGCTCGTCCGCGGACGCGAACCGGAGCGTCAGCCAGGAGTCGTCCTGCGTCTCGCGCTGCAGGCCCGACGCGTGCGAGAGGAGCCGTCGGATCGTCGGCCGGTACGCGGCAGTCTCCACGTGCTCGTCGAGCGGGTCCTCGAGATCGAGCTTGCCCGCGTCGCGGAGCTGCATGATCGCGGCCGCGGTGAACGTCTTCGTGATCGAGCCGACGCGATACTGCGTGTCCGCGGTCGCCTCGACGGCCGCCTCGACGTCGGCGACGCCGACCGCCGTCTGCCAGATCAGCTCCCCCTCCCGCAGCACGGCCGCCGCGATGCTCGGCAGACGCTTCTCCCGTTGCTCGCTGCGGACGAGCTGCTCGAGTCGCGCCGCCAGCCGCTCGGGAGTCTCAGGCGTGGACAGAGAGCACCTCCTGCATCCGCTCGATCGCCTGCTCGACCTGCTCGTCGTCGATGCCGAGGTGCGTGACGGCGCGCAGCCAGCCGGGGCGCAGGCCGCCGACGCCGACGCCGCGCTCGAGCAACCGCTCCTGCAGCCCCGGCTCGTCGGGAATGGGGACGAAGTTCGTCTCGACGGTCGCAGGGTCGAGGCCGATCCCCTCCGCGAGCCGCCGCGCGCGTTCGTGGTCGTCGGCGAGCCGCTCGACGTGGTGGTCGAGCGCGTAGAGCATCGCGGCCGCCGCGATCCCCGACTGCCGGAGCGCGCCGCCGAAGAGGAACTTCGCGTCCCAGGCCCGCCCGATCGTCTCGGCCGAGCCCGCGAGGGTCGCGCCGAACGGACAGCCGAGCCCCTTGGAGAAGCAGATCGTGACGCTGTCGGCGAGCGATCCCCAGGCCAACGGCTCGACACCCGCGCCGACTGCGGCGTTGAAGAGGCGCGCACCGTCCAGGTGGACGGCGGCGCCGCACGACCGCGCCGCCTCGACGGCTGCGCCGAACTCGTCGAGCGGCCAGATGCGGCCGCCGGAGCTGCGATGCGTGTTCTCGAGCACGAGGACGCTCCCCGGGCCGAACTCGTCGAGCTCCTCGATCTGCTCGGGTGTCGGCCGTCCCGCCTCGGCGGCGAGACCCTGCATGACGAGACCGGAGTGGATCGCGGGCCCTCCCCACTCGTAGATGAGGACGTGCGTCCGCTCCTCCGCCACGACCTTGCAGCCCGGCCGGCTGAGCGCGCGTAGCGCGGCCTGGTTGGCCATCGTCGCCGTCGGAAAGAACAGCGCCGCCTCGTGTCCCAGCAGCGTCGCCGTGCGGCGCTGCAGCTCGTTCGTCGTGGGATCCTCGCCGTCCTGCTCGTCGCCCACCTCGGCGGCCGCCATCGCAGCGAGCATTCCCGCCGTCGGCTTCGTGACGGTGTCGGAGCGAAGGTCGATCACATCCGGTGACGCTACCGTAGTCCGATGGACCTCGACCTCCTGGAGCACACGCTGCGCGAGCGCGGCGAGCCCGCGTTCCGCGCCCGCCAGGTGTGGGAGTGGACAGCGCGCGGCGCAGCCGCCTACGCCGAGATGACGAACGTGCCACGGGCTCTCCGCGAAGACCTCGCGGAGGCCGTCCCTTTCTCGACCCTCGCCGTCGAGGCCGAGCGCGAGTCGCGCGACGGCACCGTGAAGACGCTCTTCCGCACCGCCGACGGGCATCCCGTCGAGGCCGTGCTGATGCGCTACCGCGACGGCCGCCGCTCCCTCTGCCTCTCCTCGCAGTCGGGCTGCCCGCTCACGTGCACGTTCTGCGCGACGGGCGCGATGGCGTTCGGCCGCAACCTGACCGCCTCGGAGATCCTCGACCAGGCGCTGCACTTCCGCCGCCTGGGGGACGTCGATCACGCGGTGTTCATGGGCATGGGCGAGCCGATGCTCAACCTCGACGAGGTGCTCGGCGCGGCGCGGCGCCTGCCGGACGTCGGGATCACCCACCGGAGGACGACGGTGTCGACGGTCGGCTGGCTGCCCGGCCTGCGGCGCTTCGTCGACGAGGTGGACGAGCCGATCCGGCTCGCACTCTCCCTCCACGCGCCCGACGACGAGCTGCGCTCGCGGCTCATGCCGGTGAACGAGCGGTACCCGATCGCGCACGTCGTTGCCGAGTGCCGGCGGCATGCGGAGGCAACGCGCCGCCGCGTCTTCGTCGAGTACGTGATGCTCGCCGGCGTGAACGACGCGCCGGAGCAGGGGCGCGCGCTGGCCGATGTGCTCGGTCGCGACCATTTCAAGGTCAACTTGATCCCTTACAACCCGACTGGCCTGTACGAAGGCTCGTCCCGGGAACAGATCGCGGCCTTCCGGCACGAGCTCGAGCGCGCGCGCGTACCCGTCACGGTGCGGCTGACGCGCGGCCGGGACATCGAGGCCGCCTGTGGGCAGCTGGCGACCGCGCCGAGGCCGGGGCGCCGCGCCGCCGTTCCGTCTGGATGAAGCCCTAGACGCCCTTCGGCGACTCGGCGGCGACGGCGCGAGGCGGCTCACCGGGCTGAGGGTGCTCCTCGAAGCCGTATTTGAGCACCGGCTGTTTTGCCGCCCGAACCTCGTCGAGCCGCTTGACCGGCCGGGCGTGGGGCGCCTCCTTGAGCAGCTCCCGCTCCTCGGACGCCTCGCGGGCGATCGCGAGCATCGCGTCGCAGAACGCGTCGAGCGTCTCCTTCGTCTCGGTCTCGGTCGGCTCGATCATCAGCGCCTCGGGGACGATGAGCGGGAAGTAGATCGTCGGCGGGTGGAAGCCGTAGTCCATCAGCCGCTTCGCGACGTCCAGCGCGGTGCAGCCGTGCTCGCGCTTCAACGTCCGCGCGGAGAGGACGAACTCGTGCATGCAGAGGCGGTCGAAAGGTACGTCGTAGCCCTCGCGTAGCCGCGCGAGGACGTAGTTCGCGTTGAGCACGGCCACCTCGGACATCTCGCGCAGCCGCGGCCCCCACATCCGGAAGAACGCGTACGAGCGTACGAAGACGCCGAACGGACCCGTGAAGCCGCGCACCTTGCCGATGGTCTGCGGGCGATCGAAGTCGAGCGCGAAGCCGCCCTCATCCCGCCGGACGACCGCCGGCACCGGCAGGAACGCCTCGAGGCTGTCGCGCACCGCGATCGGCCCGCCGCCCGGCCCTCCTCCGCCGTGCGGCTGCGAGAAGGTCTTGTGCAGGTTGATGTGCACGATGTCGAAGCCCATGTCGCCCGGCCGGGAGATCCCGCACACTGCGTTGAGGTTCGCGCCGTCGTAGTACATGAGCGCGCCGACGCCGTGGAAGATCCGTCCGATCTCCTCGATGTTCTCGTCGAAGAGGCCGAGCGTCGACGGATTGGTGAGCATCAGCGCGGCGGTGTGCTCGTCGACCTTGCCGCGCAGGTCCTCGACGTCGATGTTTCCGCGGGGGTCGGTGCGGACGGGCGTGAGCTCGTACCCGGCCATCGTCACGGAGGCCGGGTTCGTGCCGTGCGCGGTGTCGGGGATCACGACCTTTCGCCGTTGCTCGGCCTCGCCTCGCGCGGCGAAGTAGGCGCGGACGAGCAGGAGCCCCGTCAGCTCGCCCTGCGAGCCGGCTGCCGGCTGGAGCGAGACCGCGTCGAGCCCTGTCACCTCGGCGAGGATCTCCTGCAGCCGCCACATCAGCTCGAGCGCGCCCTGTGCGCCGGCCTCCTCCTGGAGCGGGTGAAGACGCGCGAATCCCGGCAGCGCCGCAAGCCGCTCGTTGATGCGCGGGTTGTACTTCATCGTGCAGGAGCCAAGCGGATAGAAGCCGGTGTCGACGCCGAAGTTCCGGGTCGAGAGCTCGGTGAAGTGGCGGACGAGCTCGAACTCCGGCACCTCCGGCAGGCGCGGGGGCTCGCGGCGGCGGAGCTCGTCGGGGATCTCCGGCGGCGAGGGCAGCTCCTCGTAGCGAGGCAGCGCCGAGGCCCGGCGCCCCGCCTGCGACTTCTCGTAGATGAGCTTCATCCGGCGGCCACCTCGGCGAGGACGTCGGCGAGGCGGTCAATCTCCGCCGGCGTCCGCCGCTCGGTGACCGCGACGAGCAGAACGTCGTCCATTCCCTCGTAGTCGCGGCCGAGCGCGTAGCCGGGATGGACGCCTCGCGCCCTGGCCGCCTCCACCACCTCCCGCGCGTTCCGTCCGACACGGACGGCAAACTCCTTGAACGTTGGCTGATCTGCAAACAGCGGCTCGAGTCCGGCCCGTTCCTCGAGGCGCTGTTTCGCGTAGGCGGCGAGCGACAGGCAGGTCTCCCCCAGCTCCCGCAGTCCCTGCGGCCCCAGCCACGACAGGTAGACGAGGCCGCCGAGCGCGAGCAGCGTCTGGTTCGTGGTGATGTTCGAGGTGGCCTTCTCCCGCCGGATGTGCTGCTCCCGGGTCTGCAGGGTGAGGACATAGCCGCGCTCGCCCGCGGCGTCCAGCGTCTCGCCGACGATTCGTCCAGGCATGCGCCGGATGAATTCCTTGCGAGCGGCGAGGAAACCGTAGTGCGGGCCGCCGAAGGACGGGAAGTTGCCCGCAGCCTGTCCCTCGCCGAGCGCGAGCGCGGCTCCGTAGCGGCCCGGAGCCTCGAGCACGCCGAGCGAGAGCAGGTCGACGTGCGCGACCGGCAGCGCGCCGGCGTCGGCAGCTCTCGCGACGAGCTCCGGCGCCGGCTCGAGGCAACCGAAGAAGTTCGGCTGCTGGAAGATGACGGCCGCGGCGTCCACGGCCGCGCGCTCCAGCTCGTCCGGGTCGGTCGTGCCGTCCCGGTGTGGCACCTCGACGACCTGGAGCCCGAAGCCGGTGGCGTATGTCTTGACGACCTGCCGCACCTGCGGATTCGTCGCCTCGGTCAGCACGACCTTGTCGCGACCCGTGGCGTGCTTCGCGACGTAACAGGCATCTGCAGCGACGCTCGTGCCGTCGTAGCCGGAGGCGTTCGAAACGTCCATCCCGGTCAGCTCGCAGATCGCCGTCTGGTACTCGAAGATCGCCTGGAGGACCCCCTGGCTCATCTCCGGCTGGTACGGCGTGTATGCAGTCAGCAGCTCGCCACGCTGCATGATCGCGTCGACGACGGCGGGCACGTAGTGGTCGTAGATGCCCGCGCCGAGGAAGGACAGCTCGCGGTCCGCATCGGCGTTCCGTTCCGCGAGGGCGGCGACGTGCGCGAACACCTCCTGCTCCGACAGCGCCGGCTCGAGCCCGAGCTCGCGTCCGAAGCGGACCGCCTCCGGCAGCTCGCGGAAGAGCTCTTCGACGGCGCCGACGCCGATCATCGACAGCATCTCCTCCCGGTCGGAGTCGGTGAGCGAGAGGAACGGATGCGGCTGTGTCACTGGCTCGCGAGCAGCTGCCGGTAGGCGTCCACGTCGAGAAGAGTGTCCGCCTCGCCGGGCTGGGCGAGCCGAATGCGGATCAGCCAGCCGCTGCCGTACGGATCCTCGTTCACGGTCTCCGGCGCCTCGATCACCTGCTGGTTCACCGCGAGCACTTCCCCCGAGAGCGGCGCGATCAGATCAGAGACCGCCTTCACCGACTCGACCTCGCCGTAGGACTGGTCCTTCGTCACGCTCGAGCCGACCTCGGGCGGCTCGAAGTGGACGAGCTCGCCGAGCGCGTCGGCGGCGAACCACGTGATCCCGAGCGCCGCCTCGTCACCCTCGATCCGCGCCCAGTCGTGCTCCTCGTGGTACCTGAGGTCCTCGGGATAGCTCTCGGGGGCTGGCACTCAGCCCTCCTTTCTGTAGATCGGCTTCTTCACGACACGCGCGCGACGCGGGCGACCCCGGACGTCGATCGTCAGCTCGGTGCCCGGTTGCGCCTGCCCGACCGCCACGTAGCCCATCCCGATCCCCACGTCGAGCATCGGCGAGTGCGAGCCCGACGTCACCTCGCCGCCACCCTCGATCGCCATCCCCTGCCGGGGAATCGCCTTCTCCTCCATCACGAACGCGACGAGCCGGCGCTCGGGCCCCTCTTCCTTCACGCGCCGAAGGACCGGTGCGCCCTCGAACTCCTTGCTCAGCGCGCAGGCCCAGCCGAGACCCGCAGAGATCGCGTCCGTATCGGGCCCGATGTCGTTGCCGTGCAGCGGGTAGCAGACCTCGAGGCGCAGGGTGTCGCGCGCGCCGAGGCCGCACGGGACGGCGCCGCGCTCGAGCACCGCGTCCCAGAGCCGCACCGCGTCCTCGGCCATGCACAGCAGCTCACAGCCGTCCTCGCCGGTGTACCCCGTGCGGTTGACCATGGCCTCGACCCCGTCGAGCCTGGTCTCGGCGAACGTGAAGGAGCTCGCCGGCGGCAAGCCCAGCCGCTCGATCGCGCGCGGGCCTTGCACTGCGAGGAGCGCGCAGTCGTCGGAGACGTCCCGGACGTCCGAGCCGCGGATCTCGCGCTCCTTCAGCCAGGCGTAGGCGACCGCACGATTCGCGGCGTTGACGACGAGGAGGTAGGAGTGGTCGCCGATCCGATAGACGATGAGGTCGTCGAGGATTCCGCCCTGGTCGTTCGTCAGCAGCGTGTACTGCGCTTCGCCGTGCGCGATCCGGTCGAGATCGTTCGAGAGAACACCCTGCAGGAGCTCGTGGGCACGCGGTCCCTCGACCTCGATCTCGCCCATGTGCGAGACGTCGAAGACGCCGGCATCGCCGCGGACCGCACGGTGCTCCGGGATCACGCCCGCGTACTGGACGGGCATCTCCCAGCCCGCGAACGGGACCATCCGCGCTCCGAGCTCGACATGCCGGTCGTGCAGCCGCGTCTGCTGGAGCGTCTCGGGCATGGCCACGGCCGATCCTAGTGCGTGGTGACCCCGCCCCGGCTCACTGGAAAGACCCCCAGAACGGAGCCGCCCCGACTCGTCCGAAGACGGGCCGGGGCGGCGGACCGGGTCGTGGGGTTGACTCGAATACGGTCAACCCTGTTGAGGGCATCGAGCGTGTGCCCCGTTTCGGAAGGTCGAAACCTGCTGAACCGAAATCCGTGAAGCCCGTGCCGGCGCTACTCGCCGCGCAGGAAGGACGGCACGTCGAGCCCGTTCTCGCCGCCCTGCTCGGGTCCGCCGGAGGACACCGGGACCGGCGCCTCCACGCTCCCGCGTCGCCGGCGGCGCTGGGCGCCGAAGCCCGTGGCGATGACGGTGACGCGCACCTCATCGCCCATCGCCTCGTCGATCACCGCGCCGAAGATGATGTTCGCGTTGAGGTCGGCGGCGCTCGTCACGACCTCCGCGGCCTCGTTCACCTCGAACAGCCCGATCTCGGGACCGCCCGTGATGTTGAGGAGGATCCCGGTCGCCCCCTCGATCGACGACTCGAGCAGCGGCGACGAGACCGCGGCCCGCGCAGCCTCGGCGGCGCGGTTGTCGCCGCTCGCGGAGCCGATGCCCATCAGGGCCGAGCCGGCGGCCTCGCGCATGATCGTCCGCACGTCCGCGAAGTCGAGGTTGACGAGTCCCGGGACGGTGATCAGATCGGTGATGCCCTGCACACCCTGGCGGAGCACGTCGTCGGCCATGCGGAACGCGTCGACGACCGAGGTCTGCTTCTCGACGATCTGGAGCAGGCGATCGTTCTCGATCACGATCAGGGTGTCGAGGCGGTCGCGCAGGCTCTCGATTCCCTGCTCCGCCTGCTGTGCGCGCTTTCTGCCCTCGAAGCCGAATGGCTTCGTGACGACGCCGACGGTCAGCGCCCCGAGCTCCCGGCCGAGCTCGGCGAGGATGGGCGCCGCGCCGGTCCCGGTGCCGCCGCCCTCGCCCGCGGTGACGAAGATCATGTCGGCGCCCTTCAGCGCATCCTTCAGCTCGTCGCGACTCTCCTGCGCCGCCGCCTGGCCGACCACCGGGTCCGCGCCGGCGCCGAGGCCGCGGGTGGCGGCCGAGCCGATGTGGATTTTCACGTCCGCGTCGCACATCATCAGCGCCTGCGCGTCCGTGTTCACGGCGATGAACTCCACGCCCGAGAGGCCGGCGTCCACCATCCGGTTGACCGCGTTCGTCCCGCCGCCGCCGACGCCGACGACTCTGATCAGGGCGAGGTAGTTCCCGGCTGCGTCGCTCGCGCTCATCTGCTCGGAACCTGAACCTTCACTAGAGGATTGGGGCACGATTCAGCAACAACGCGGCGGAGGGTATGTGCACTCAGCCTCTTTGTCAACCGAAGCTCGAGGCGGCTAGCATCAACCTCTACTAGAGCCTTGCTGTGCCGCCAGGCTGGGCGTCCCGGCCCCGGACACGGGACGGCTCGGGACGCTGACGTCGAGGAAGGAAGAGCCGGACGGCACCAGCGGGAGCACGCGTGCGGCCACGGCGACCTTCAGCTTGACGCCGCCCGGGCCTCCCAGCACGAGCAAGAGGCCCGACCGCAGGTGGAAGACGAGCACGCCGTCGGCGTACGAGGCGGTGGCGACGCGCACCGCGAACGCTCCCGCGAGGCCGACGGCGCGGGCGGCCGCGCCTGCTCCCGGAGCCGTGAACTGCGCGCCGATCCGTACCGGCGTGCGCGCCGAGACCCAGATCCGCGGCAGCCTCGGCTCGGCGACCGAAGGGAGGCGCTCCAGCACGCGGCCGCGGACCGAGACGAGCCAGCTGTCGGGACCGCGGCGCAGGACGGCTGCCGGGCGCTCGGGGACGATCGTGATGCGCAACGTGTGGGGGAAGGCTCGGTCGTAACTCGAGCGCACGACCGTCGGAAGCGCATCGACCCTGCGCAAGAGTGCGGAGCCGTCGAGCCCGACCAGCGGCCTGCCGACGAACGAGGAGAGCGCCCGGCGAACCTGGCCGGCCACCTGGGGTGAACCGCCGCGGACCTCGATCCGACCGATCGCGAAGAGCGACGTCTCCCGGGCGAAGACGTAGGCGACGGATGCGAACGCGAGGATGACGACGCCGATCGCGAGCGATCGACGCATCGGGGCCAACCGGGCCAGCCACGCTCGCGGCTGCAGCTCGGGTCGGCCGATCCGCCACGGCAGCGTCAGAGCCTCCGCGCGCACCACGGACCGGGAAAAACGGGCCTTCGTAGGCACGGGTCGATGTTCGTCGCCGGAGCGGCGCCTCCTACAGGTCGGGCAGCTCGAGCTCGCCGAGGAACTCGACCTCGTGCTCGAGCCGGACCCCGAACTGCTCGTGGGCGCGCCGCCGGGCCTCCGCCATGAGCGCGAGAGCGTCGGCCGTGGTGGCCCCGTCCGCGTTCTCGATGAAGTTGGCGTGCTTCGGCGAGATCTGGGCTCCCCCGATGCGGTGCCCCTTCAGCCCGCAGGCCTCGAGCATCCGGCCGGCGCTCAGCTCGTGGTCGGGGTTCTTGAAGACGCTGCCGAACGTCCGGCGGTTCGTCGGCTGCGCCTCCTTGCGGCGCGCGTTCAGCTCTCGCACGTCGGCCTTGATCTCCTCCGGCGGACGCGGCTGCAGCCGCAGCTCGCCCTGCAGCACGACCTGTCCGTGCCGCAGCTTCGAGTGCCGGTAGCTGAGTCCGAGCTCGTCCGGCGTCTGCCAGCCGCTGCCGTCCGCCGTCGCGACGAGCGCTCGCTCGAGCACGCCGGCGAAGTCGCCTCCGTAGGCGCCGGCGTTCATCCAGACGCCGCCGCCGACCGTGCCCGGGATGGCGCAGGCGAACTCGAAGCCACCGAGCCCGGCCGCGCGAGCGCGGTGGAGGGCGACTGCGTTCGCCGCCCCACCGCCGGCCCGCAGCGCGTCTCCCTCCACCTCGACCGCCGCGAGCTCGCCGCCGAGCCGGAGGACGAGCGCCTCCACGCCGGCGTCCGCCGCGAGCAAGTTCGAGCCGAGACCGACCACCGCAACGCGGAGCGAGCGCTCCCGGGCCCACCGCAACAGCTCCGCCACCTCCGGCTCCGACTCCGGCCGTGCGAAGGCGCGGGCGGGTCCGCCCGTGCCCAGGGTCGTGAACCGCGCAAGCGCGACTCCCTCTTCGATCCTCATGCGAGCGCCTCGAGGAGGAGCGGCGCCACCCGGTCCACGTCGCCGGCGCCGAGGGTGAGCACGGTGTCGCCGGGCCTGGCCCAGGAGGCGACGAGGCGCGCCGCGTCCTCGAGCTGCGGCGCCCAGCCGATGCGCATGCCGGGCCGGACCCGAGCGAGCTCGTCGACGATGAGCCGTCCGCTCACGCCCGGCAGCGGCTCCTCCCGCGCCGGGTAGATCTCCGTCACGCACACCGCATCTGCGGCGGCGAGTGCCTCCGCGAAGCTGTGCGCGAGGTGCAGGGTGCGGGAGTAGAGGTGCGGCTGGAAGAGCGCGAGGAGCCGCCCGCCGTGGCGGACCGCGGCGAGGTCGGCCGCGAGTTCCGCCGGATGATGTGCGTAGCTGTCGAGAATGGCGACGCCGCCCGCCTCCCCTCTCGGCTCGAGCCGGCGGCCGGCACCGCGGAACTCCGCGATGACCCGCTCGGCGTCCGCCCGCGACACGCCCGCGAGCTCGAGCGCCGCCAATGCTGCCGCCGCGTTCCGCCGGTTGTGCTCTCCCGGCACGGCGAGCTCGAGCGCCGCGGGCACGAGCTCCTCGGCCCGCACGACGTGGGGCACGTCGCGCAGCCAGTCCTCGAAGAACGACTCGAGCTCGGCCCGCGAGACGAACGTCGTGTGGTGGTCGAGGTCGACGTTGAGGAGGACGGCGATCTCGGGTCGCAGCGCGCCGACCGAGCGGTCCGACTCGTCCCCCTCGACCACGAGCCAGCCCGAGCCGGCTCGCGCGTTACCGCCGAGCTGCGGCACGTCGCCGCCGATCAGAAAGGCCGGATCGAAGCCGAGCCGGTCGAGGCAGAAGGCGAGCATCGCGCTCGTCGTCGTCTTGCCGTGTGCTCCTGCGACGACGATTGTGCGCCGCTGCGCGACGAGCTCCGCGAGGAGGTCGGCCCGCGGACGGCCCGCCACGCGGCCGGCGAACGCGGTCGAGACGTACACGTCCCAGTCCGCCGGTGGTGCGGGCGGCTCCGGGGAGATCTCGACGGCGATGTCGCCGAGGTGGCGCAGGTACGGCGTCTCGCTCCGGTCCCAGCCCGCGACCTCGGCACCCCATGCGCGTGCGAGCAGCGCGTAACCGCTCATGCCGGCGCCGCCGATCCCGGCGATCCAGATCCGCCTACCGGCGAGCGGCTGCGAGGGAGACGAGCTCATCCGCGATCTCTTCCGCTGCGTCCGGCTTCGCGACCGCACGCATCGCTGCGGCCATGGCCGCGCGGCGGTCGGGGTCGTCGAGCAGCTCCGCCACTACCTGCGGAGCGCGTGCCGCCTCCGCCTCGGGCACGATCACCGCGCCGCCCGCGTCTGCGAACCAGCGGGCGTTCTTCTCCTGGTGCTGCCCGGTCGCGAAGGCGCCGGGGACGAGCACGGCCGGCAGGCCCGCCGCCGCGAGCTCCCAGACGGAACCGCCCGCCCGGGCGAGGGCGACGTCCGCCGCGCCGTAGGCCACGCCGATCTCGGCGATGAACGGACGGAGAACGTAGTCGGGCCGCGAGACGCGTTCCCGCAGCTCGGGGTAGTCCCGCTCGCCGCAGAGGTGGACGACGGCCGGCCCCTCCTCGGCCCACGCGTCGACGGCGAGCTCGTTGAGGAGGCGAGCGCCGAGCGATCCACCGAAGACGAGGACGACTCGCGCGTCGGTCGACAGCCCGAGCCGCCGGCGGGCCTCGAGGCGCTCCACCGGCTCCGACGCCGCCGGGATCGGCCGCCCGACCGCGCGGTACTTCTCCCCGTGCAGGCCGAGCGGGAGGGCGAGGAAGACGCGTTCCGCGAGCGGTGCCGCGAGCCGGTTCGCGAGCCCGAGATGCGCGTCGGCCTCGGTGAGCGCACACGGGATTCCGCGCAGCCGGGCGGCGAGCACCATCGGGCCCGCCACGAAGCCGCCTGCGCCGAGCACCGCATCGGGCCGGCGCCGGCGGAGGATGCGGAGGCAGGCGACGGGCGCCGCGAGGGCCCGGCCCGCCGCGCGGACGAGCCCCGGGCCGAGCCGTCGCGGGAGTCCCGAGACGGCGAAGGAGTCGAACTCGTAGCCGAGCTCAGGAACGAGCCGCGCCTCGACGCGATCCGGCGACCCGGCGAACGTCACCAGCCCGTGTCGCCGCCGCAGCGCCTCCGCGACGGCGAGCGCCGGCGCGACGTGTCCGACCGTCCCTCCGGCCGCGATCAGGAACCGCAGCTGCCGCTCGTCCGCCATCGCCACGGGCGATGTTAAGGAGCACGCCGACTCCCGCGAGCATCACCACGAGGCTCGAGCCACCGTATGAGACGAACGGGAGCGGAATCCCGGTCAGCGGCGCGACGCCGATCGCCGCGGCCATGTTGATCGCCGCCTGCCCGCAGACGAGCGCCGTGATCCCCGCCGCGAGCCGCTTCGCGAACGGGTCGCGGCAGGCGATCGCGAGCCGGATCCCCGCGTATGCGAAGGTGCAGAAGGCGGCGACGAGGAGGCTCACGCCCACGAGCCCGAGTTCCTCGCCGACGACGGCGACCATCATGTCCGTGTGCGCCTCCGGCAGGTAATGGAGGCACTCGATGCACTGCCCGAGACCGCGTCCGAACACGCCGCCGGACCCCATGCTGATCAGCGCCTGCACGTTTTGGAGGCCCGCGCCCGTCGGATCCTTCCACGGATCGAGGAAGGTCAGGAGGCGGTCGCGCCGGTACGGCGACGTCCACGCCGCGATCGCGGCCAACCCGAAGACGAGCGCGTAGGCCGAGCCGAGCAAGGGCAACCGCGTGCCGGAGACGAGCAGGATGGCGCCGACGACGAGCAGGAGCGTGAGTGCCGTGCCGAGGTCGGGCTCGACGAGCACGAGCGCGGCAAAGAGGAGCACGAGGAAGCCGATCGGGCGGGCGAGCTCCTGCAGCGTGCGGGGCGGCTGACGACGCGAGAGATATGCGGCCGTCCAGATGACGAGCGCGAGCTTCGCGAGCTCCGACGGCTGGAACACGAGCGGCCCGGCGGTGAGCCAGCGGCGTGCGCCGTTGACGCGGGAGCCGACCGCGAGCACTCCGAGGCAGAGGACGAGCGCGGTCACGACGAGGGTCGGCGCGAGCGCGCGAAGCCGCTCGAGGTCGAGGCGCGAGACGGCGACGAGCAGCGCGAGACCGACGATCGCGTAGACGGCCTGCCGCTCGAGGTAGCCGAGCGGGTTGGCGTTGCCGAGCGCGGCGGAGCCGGAGGTCGCGCTGTACACCATCACGAGCCCGAAGAGCACGAGCGCCGTCGTCACGAGCACGAGCAGGTTCCATTCGAACTGGAGCTGCTTCTGCCTCATGCCAGCTCCTGCACGAGGCGGCGGAACGCGTCGCCACGCTCCTCGAAGTTCGCGAACTGGTCGAAGCTCGCGCAGGCGGGCGAGAGGAGTACGACGTCCCCCGGCGCGGCGTCGGCAGCGGCGGACGCGACCGCGGTCGGGAGGTCGTCCGCCCGCAGGTAGCTGCGGCCGGCGGCGTCGAACGCGGCGGCGAGCTCGTCGGACGCCTCGCCGACGAGGTAGAGCGAGCGGACGTTCACCGGAAGGTCGCGTGCGAACGGCGCGAAATCCTCCCCCTTCAGCGAGCCGCCGAGGATGAGACGGAGCGGCGCGTCGTAAGCGGCCACGCCTCGCCGGGCCGCGGCAGTGTTCGTCGCCTTGGAGTCGTTGACCCAGCGCACTCCGCGGAGCTCGCGTACGAGCTCCAGCCGGTGCGGCACGCCGGGAAAGCTGCAAAGCGCCTGCGCAATGGCGTCGTCGGGGACGCCGGCGGCGCGGGCGGCGGCCGTCGCAGCGGCGGCGTTCTCGCGGTTGTGGCGGCCGGGGATCCGCGGCTCCGCGGGCAGCGGATCGTCGGCGGAGAAGTCGATCCCATCGATCCCGAGCCCGCGCGGCACGACTTTGGCGCGTGCTCGCTCGAAGATGCGGAGCTTCGCCGCCCGGTAGGCGTCGAAGCTGCCATGCCGGTCGAGGTGGTCGGGCTCGAGGTTGAGGAGCACCGCGACGTCGCACGCGAGCGTGTGGACGTCCTCGAGCTGAAAGCTCGAGAGCTCGCAGACGATCCACGAGCCCTCTTCGGCGGTCTCCGCGGCGTCGGCGAGCGCGCGGCCCACGTTGCCCGCGACCTCGACCGGACGGCGGGCGGCGCGGAGGATCGCGCCGAGCAGCTCCGTCGTCGTCGTCTTGCCGTTGGTGCCGGTGACGCCGATGAGCCGCGCGCCTGCCGGCAGCAGCCGAAAGCCGAGCTCGACCTCGCTCCAGAGCGGGACGGCACGCGCTCGCGCGGCGGCGACGAGCGGCGAGTCCGCCGGGACTCCCGGGCTCTTGACGACGAGATCCACCCCTGCCAGCAATGCCTCCTCCTCCGTTCCGAGGCGGAGTTCGACGCCGAGCTCGTCGAGCCTGCCGACGTCGACGTCGGGAGACCGGTCGGTCGCTACGACCTGCACGCCGCGACGCGCGAGCGCGGCGGCCGCAGCCCGGCCGGATCGGGCGAGACCGACGACGAGCGCCCGGCGCGGGAGCCACGTCTCGTCGGGCCGGGGCTCGTCGGGCCGGGGCCGGTCGGAACTGGGCTCGCCCGGACGTGTCCCGCTCACGACGCACGCTCCCCCCCAATGGGGGGCGCGTGTCCCCTGAGGTCAGCGTACGTGCCCGCAGGTGTCGGCGCTGTAAGGCCTTGCTCGCGGATGCGATACGGGTTCGTCGTCCGGCTCCCGGATCCTCAGCGCAGCCGGCCGCTCACCACGGCCTCGCCGCCCACCTGCGCCACCTCGACCTCGGCGAAGCCCACCGACTCGAGGGAGCGCGCCAGCTGGTCACCCGCCGCGGCATCCGGCTCCGCGAAGGAGACGCGCCCGCGCGCGGACAGAACCCGCACGAGCTCCTCTACGGCTGCCACGAGCGCGCCGTCCTCCGTCGCGATCCGCCCGAGGGCCGCCGCCACGGCGTCGTCCGGGAGCGGCAGGACGGGCGCAGAACCGACCAGGTACGCGACGCCGCTCGCCCCCACGGCGTGCGCCTCTCCCAATAGCGCCTCGAGCTCGTCCACCTGCGACCGCACGACGTAGACCCAGCCGTCGCCGACCCGATCATGCGCACCCAGCGCGAGCGCGCCGCCGCCGAGCACGAGCACGTCGTCTTCCGGCTCCAACCGCGCCCCCTCGAGCAGCGCCATTTCCACCTCGCTGCTCATCCCCGCGCGAAGGGGAAGTAGTAGCGGTAGTAGAGCGCGAAGCCCAGCGCGCACAGCAGCCCGGCGACGATCCAGAAACGCACCGTGATCTTCGTCTCGGACCACGCCTTCATCTCGAAGTGGTAGTGGATCGGCGCCATGAGGAAGACGCGACGCCCGAAGCGCTTGAACGAGAACACCTGGATCATCACGGAAAGCGCCTCGATCACGAAGATGCCGCCGATCAGGAGCAGCAGCAGCTCCACCTTCATCATGATCGCGAAGCCGGCGAGCGCGCCCCCGAAGGCCATCGAGCCCGTGTCCCCCATGAAGACGTCTGCGGGAAACGCGTTGAACCAGAGGAAGCCGACCGCCGCCCCGATCAGCGCCGCGCCTACGATCGCGAGGTCGAGCTTCGTCAGGTTGCGGTGGGCGGGGACGTTGCTCGACCGAACGAACGAGACGACGTTCATCGCGGTGAAGGTGAAGAGCGCGATGATGGCGGTTCCGGCCGCCAGCCCGTCGACGCCGTCCGCGAGGTTCGTGCCGTTCGACGCGCCGGCGATGATGAGGAAGAGGAACACGTACCAGCCGTACGACAGCGGCACGGTGACGTTGACGACCGGGATGTAGACGTCGGTGCTGAGGTGCAGGTGCCGCCCCACGATCGAGACGACGATCGTGACCGCGACGAGGAGGAGGAGCTTCCAGCGTCCCGGCAGTCCGAGCGACCGCCGGTGCGTGAGCTTGATGAAGTCGTCGAGGAAGCCGATCGCGCCGCAGGCGAGCGTGGTGAACAGCACGGTCAGCGCCTGGAGCCGGAAGTGGCTGACCGGGAGGAAGGCGATCGTCACCGCGAACAGGATCACGAGGCCGCCCATCGTCGGCGTGCCCTGCTTGACAAAGTGGCGCTCCGGCATCTCCTCGCGGATGTGCTGGCCGAACTCGTTGCGGCGGAGGAAATCGATGAACTTCGGGCCGATCGCGAGCGAGACGACGAGAGCCACTCCTGCGGCGATGAGGACGCGGATCACGCGCCGGCCTCCAGCAACGCCGCGGCCACGAGCTCCAGGCCGACGGAGCGGGATCCCTTGACGAGGATCGCGTCGCCGGGGCGAACGAGTCCGAGCGCCACGCCCACCGCCTCGGCAGCGGTCGGCGCCCACTCGTCGGGCGCGTAGTGCCGGGCGAGCTCGCCCACGCCGAGCACGACGTCGACCCGCTCGGCCCCCCGCCCCGCCTCTTCGTGGTAGCGCGGAGCCTCGGAGCCGAGCTCCGCCATGTCGCCGAGGATCGCGACCGTCCGGCGGCCGTCCGCGCGCTCGAGCAGGTGCGCGAGCGCCGCCCGCATCGCAACCGGGTTCGCGTTCCAGGCGTCGTTGATCAGCAGGCCGCCGCCGGGCAGCTCGGTCTCCTGCGAGCGCCAGAGCGAGAAGCCGACCTCGACGGGCTCGCGTGGCGGCTCGACGCCGAGTGCCTCGGCCGCGGTCAGCGCGGCCGCCGCGTTCGCGGCGTGGTGACGCGCCGCGAAGCCGAACACGACCTCGTGCCCGTGCCAGCGCACGTGTGTGCGGCCGTCACGGACCCTCGTTTCCGGCGACGCGAAGCGGCGAACGTCGAGGCCGTCCGGTACGAACGGGTCTAGCTCCGGCGCGTCCTCGGGCAGGACCGCGACGGCTCCGGCCGGGAGCTCCTCGAGCAGCTCGGCCTTGGCGCGTGCGATGTTCTCGAGGCTCCCCAGCTGCTCGAGATGGACGGGAGCGATCGACGTGATCACCCCCAGTTGCGGACGGGCGACGCGGGCGAGGTCGCGGATCTGGCCCGGGCCGCGCATCGCCATCTCCGTGACGACGACCTCGGTGTCCGGCTCGATCCGGCAGAGCGTGAGCGGCAGGCCGATCTCGTTGTTGAAGCCCTCGGGCGCGGCGACCGTGCGCAGGCGGGGCCGCAGGAGGGCGGCGAGGATGTCCTTCGTCGACGTCTTTCCGACCGAGCCGGTGATCGCCACGACTCGAGCATCGCTGCGGGCGCGGACGGCACTGCCGAGCGCGGCGAGGGCGGCATGGGCGTCGTCAGGCACGAGCGTCGCCGCCGCTCCGTGCGCGCGCGCGTCCTCGAGGAACGCCTCGCCGCCCGGGACCGCGACGAAGAGGTCGCCGGGCCGGATCCGGCGCGAGTCGACGTCGACGCCCGTGATCGCGTCCGCGTCGCCCTCGACCGCGCCCAGCGAGAGCGCCCGCACCTCGGCGAGCGGCAAAGCGATCAGGTCGCGGCCTCCATCAACGCTTTGAGCGCTTCTTTCGCAGCCTCGCGGTCGTCGAACGGCACCGTCCGGTCGGCGAGCTCCTGGCCTTGCTCCGCGCCCTTGCCGGCGATGAGGACGACGTCGCCGGGCCGTGCCAGCTCGATCACGCGCGCGATCGCGGCGGCCCGGTCGAGCTCGACCTCGACCCTGCCGTTCGCCCCCGAGGCGATCTCCGCCGCGATCGCCTCCGGATCCTCGCTCCGCGGGTTGTCGGAGGTCACGATCGCGACGTCGGCTAGCCGGGAGGCGAGCCGCCCCATGACCGGCCGCTTGCCGCGGTCGCGGTCGCCCCCCGCGCCGACGACGCAGAGCACGCGCTTTGCGCCGGCCAGGTCGCGCGCCGCCCGTAACACGTTCTCGAGTGCGCCGGGCTTGTGGGCGTAATCGACGATCACGTGGAACGGCTGGCCGACGTCCACCGACTCGAAGCGCCCCGGCACCCCGCGGACCGATTCGAGGCCGCGCCGGATCGCCTCGTCGTCGATGCCGAGCGCGCGGGCCGAGAACAGGGCGCCGAGCGCGTTCTCGACGTTGAAGCTGCCGCGGAGCTTCAGCGCGACGCCGTCGAGGGCGTCCGCGTCGTCCGCGCTGAACGTGATCGCGTCGGGCAGCTCCTCCGCCAACCGGCGCCCGTGCTCGTCGCCGACGTTGAGCACCGGAATCGGCCGCGGCTCGGCGAGAAAGAGCCGCCGTTTGGCCTGGAAGTACGACTCCATGTCGCCGTGGAAGTCGAGGTGGTCCTGGCTGAGGTTCGTGAACACCAGCGCGGCGAACCGGACACTGTCGAGACGGTGGAGGACGGAAGCGTGCGACGACGCCTCCATCGCGCACGAGCGATCGCCAGCGTCGAGCATTTCACGGAACAGGCGCTGCAGGTCGATGGCCTCCGGCGTCGTCCGCACGACGCCGCGCCGCTCGCCGCCGACGCGCGCCTCGACGGTGCCGAGCAGGCCGGGCCGCCGCCCCGCCGCGGCGAGGATCGCGAACAGGAGGAAGCTCGTCGTGGTCTTGCCGCTCGTGCCCGTCACCCCGACCACCTCGAGCTCCCGCGTCGGCTCGCCGAAGAAGACGTCCGCTGCCGGCGCCATCGCTGCCCGGGCGTCGGGCACGACGAGCTGCGGCACCGTCACCTCGAGGAGCCGTTCGACGACCAGCGCCACGGCTCCGCTCGAGACCGCTTCCCGCGCGAACTCGTGGCCGTCGAAGCGCGCGCCGGGCACCGCGAAGAAGAGCGCCCCCGGCCCCACGTGCCGCGCGTCGTAAGCGAGGTCCAGCACCTCAACGGGCCGCAGCGCGTGCGCGTCGACGGGGCCGAGCGCATCTGCGAGCCGCTCGAGGTCCATCCGGAAGAATGTACTCGTGCACGGTGACGAGCACGCCGGCTCGGTCACCGGCTTCGTCCTGGCGGTGTTCGCCTTCTTCGTGGCGATGGTCGGCACGACGCTGCCGACACCGCTCTATCCGCTGTTCGAGCAGCGCTACGCGTTCGGTCCGCTGCTCGTGACCGTGATCTTCGCCATCTACGCCTTCGGTGTCATCGCCGGGCTGATCCTGTTCGGGAACCTCTCCGACCGGCTCGGCCGCAAGCCGGTGCTGCTGTTCGGGCTCGGGCTCTCGGCAGCGAGCGCGCTCCTCTTCCTGCTCGCCGGCTCGCTCGCGCCGATCTACGCGGCGCGCATCGTCTCCGGACTCTCCGCCGGGATCTTCACCGGCACCGCGACCGCGTACGTGATCGACCTCGCCCCGCAGGGCCGCCACAGGCTCGCGAGCTTCGTCGCCGTCTTCGCGAATCTCGGCGGACTCGGCACGGGGACGCTCCTCTCCGGCCTGCTCGGCGCGTGGGCGCCCGGCCCGCTGCGGACGCCGTTCGCCGTCGATCTCGGCCTCGTGGCCCTCGCCGTCGCCGGACTGCTGCTCGCGCCGGAGACGGTGGCTCGCGAGGCGTTCCGCTTCCGGCTGCAGCGGCTCGGCGTGCCGGCGGAAGTAGTCGCCGTCTTCGTCCGCGCCACTCTTGCCGGGATCGCGGCGTTTGCGGTCTCCGGCGTCTTCAGCTCGGTCGCGCCGGAGTTCCTCGGCCTGGGCCTGAACCACCACAGTCCCGCGCTCGCGGGCCTGCTCGTCTTCGTCCTCTTCGTCCTGTCGGTCGCCGGCCAGGTGCTCGTCGCCCGCCTCCGAAACGCGCTCGCGGCGGGCTGCGGCCTGCTCGCCGCCGGCGTCGCGCTGCTCGCCGTCTCGCTCGCCGCCGACTCCCTGGCCGCTCTGTTCGCGAGCGCCGCCGTCGCCGGGCTCGGCCAGGGCGTGGTGGTCAGCGCCGGCCTGGCCGCGATCGCCGAGCGCGCACCCGCGGAACGCCGGGGCGAGACCGCCTCGAGCTTCTTCGTCGTCCTCTACGTCGGCCTCTCGGTGCCGGTCATCGCCGCCGGCGTCGCGATCCATTACACCTCGCTCCGCTCGGCCGGAATCGGCTTCTGCGCCGCGGCCGGGACCCTCGCTCTCGGCGTTCTCGCGAGCGAGGTCCGCTCGCGCGACCGGCCCTCTACCTGATCCGCAAGTCAGGCGGGACCTCGAGGTACTGGAGGTCGAAGGAGGCGATCTGCTCGAAGGCGGGGGCCGCCACCAGGCCGCCGTAGATCTGGCCGTGCGGCTCGTCGACGCTCACGAGCACCACGAGGCGCGGATCCGACTCCGGCACCATCCCGACGAAGGTCGACACGTACGCCCCGGGGATGTAGCCGTGCGGTCCCGGTTTCTGCGCGGTTCCCGTCTTGCCGGCGACGGTGTAGCCGGGGATGGCGGCCAGCTGCGCCGTCCCCTGGTCCGAGACGACGCCCTTCAGCATCGTCCGCAGCTCCTCGTCGATGCCCGGCGCGAGGATCCGCCGCCGGTGCAACCGCGGCGGCTGCTGGCCGAGGACGTGGTCGAGCAGGTGCGGCTGGATCCACTCCCCGTCGTTCGCGATCGCCGCGTAGACGGAGGCGAGCTGGATCGAGGTCACCGAGACGCCCTGTCCGATCGGGACGTTGCCGATCGTCGACCCGGACCAGTACGACGGCAGCAGGCCGGCGCTCTCGCCCGGGAAGTCGATGCCCGTGCGCCGGCCGAAGCCGAAGCGCGTCATCCACCGCTTCAGGCCGATCTCGCCGAGATACCTCTCCGCAATCGTGATCGCGCCGACGTTCGAGGAGCGCTGGAGGATCTGCGAGACCGTCATCCGCTCGGTCGGCCGGGCCTCCGCGTCGTGGACGATGCGGTCGGCGACGTGGATCGAGTAGGGCAGCGTGAACGCCGTTTGCGGAGTCACCTTGTGCTCCGACAGGGCGCCGCCGATCGTCACGACCTTGAAGACGGAGCCCGGCTCGAAGACGTCGTTCACGCCGTGGTCGATGGTCAGTCCATGGGTCACCGCGTCCGGGTAGTCGTTCGCGTTGTAGCCCGGCTCCTGGGCCATGGCGAGGATCGCGCCCGTATGCGGGTCGAGGACGATCGCGGTTGCGTCTTTCGCGTGCCACGCCCGCACGGTCTGCTCGAGCACCTGCTCGGCGTTCGCCTGGATGTGGCTGTCGAGCGTGAGGAACACGTCGTGCCCGTCCCGCGCGGGACGCTCCTGCGTCGTGTTGACGGCCCGGCCGAGCGCGTCGCGCACCACGGTCGCGCTGCCCGGCTTCCCCGCCAACTCCTTGTCCAGCTCGGTCTCGAGCCCCGCGAGGCCGGTGTTGTCCGTGCCCGCATAGCCGAGGACCGAGGCCGCAACGGTGCCCTGCGGATAGACGCGCCGCTCATCGGAGTAGAACGTGAAGCCCGTAAGCCCTCGCCTCGCGAGCGTCTTCGCCCGGCTGGGCGGCGCCTTGCGCTCGACGTAGACGAAACCGCGGCTGCGGTCGGCGAGCTCGCGGTAGAGCGGGCGCACGGGAATCCCGAGCACCTTCGCGACGATCCGCGCCTCCGGGCGCGGATCGGAGATCTGCTTCGGGTTGGCAACGACGTCGGTCGCCTGTTCCCCGATCGCGAGCGGCGTGCCGAGCCTGTCGTAGATCGTGCCGCGCCTCGCGGGGAGCACGAGATTCGCCTTCGTCTGCGCCTGGGCCTGCGCGGCGAGCGACGACGCACGGACGGTCTGGATCCACGCCGCCCGCGCGCCGAGGGCGGCGAAGGTGAGAAGGATGATCAGGAGGAGGAGACGGAGCCGCGAGTTGACGACGCGCGCCTTCAACCGTGCTCCGTCCGGTTATGGTCTCGCGTTTCCGGCGCGCGAAAAGCGAGCGAGGCAAGGACGCAGGGAGCCTCGATAGCCGTAGCTATCGGGGCGACCGAGGACGCGCCAGCCGGCGCCGCTCCGCCGGTGCCGGCCGACGAGCGAAGCGAGGAGTCGCGACGCTTTGCAGCCGCCGGAGACGCCCTGACCATTGCCGGACGGAGCACTATCGCCCCGGCGCGAGGTCGAGGTAGGACGTGGCGGCGGCGGGCGCCTGCACGAGCCCGAGGCGCCGGGCCGCCTTCTCGATCCGCGGCGCGGAGCTCGCGGCGGACAGCCGCGAGGCGAGCTGCTGGTTGCGCGCCTGCAGCTGAGCGCGCTGGTTGTCGAGCTGCGTCACCGCGACGTGCGCCCGCAGGACTGCGACGTTCACCGCGACGACGCCGGAGAGGAGGAGCGCGAAGAGGATCATCCAGACGATGTGGGCACGAACGCGACGGCGGGTGAGCCTGCGCCGCGAGGGTACGGGCCTCGCCGGACGCTCCACCGTGCGCGGCTTCCGCCGCCGCGGTGCCGGCGCCGGCTCGGCGACCTCCGCCTGGGCGAACCAGTCGACCGCGGCCATCGGCACTACTCCTCGGCTCCGGTCTTCACCGCGGCGCGCAGGCGCGCGGACGCCGAGCGCGGGTTCGCCGCGATCTCCGGCTGGCCGGGCCGGACGGGGCGCCGTTGCAGGGCGCGGAGCTCCGGCTCGTGGCCGCAGACGCAGACGGGGAAGTCGGGCGGGCAGGTGCAGCCGCGCTCGCGCTCGCGGAGGAAGCGCTTCACGATCCGGTCTTCGAGCGAGTGGAAGGAGACGACGGCGAGGCGGCCGCCGGGCCGGAGCATCTCGAGCGCGGCAGGCAGCGCGCTCTGGAGCGAGTCGAGCTCGTCGTTGACCGCAATCCGCAGCGCCTGGAACACCCGCTTCGCCGGATGCCCGTCGCCGAAGCGCGCAGGGGCGGGAATCGCGGCCCGGATCGCATCGACGAGCTCGCCGGTGCGCTCGAAGGGCTGCTCGCGCCGGCGGCGGGCGAGCGCCCGCGCGATCTGCCTCGCGTACCGCTCCTCGCCGTAACGGCGGAAGGTCGTCGCCAGGTCGCGCTCGCTCCAGGTGTTGACGACGTCGCGGGCGCTGACGTCCTGTGTCGGATCCATCCGCATGTCGAGCGGCGCGTCCGCGGCATAGGAGAAACCGCGCTCGGGCCGGTCGAGCTGCATCGAGGAAACACCGAGGTCGAGGAGGATCGCGTCCGCTCGGACGCCGTTCCCTGCCAGCTGCGGGAGGACGACGCCGAAGTCACCGCGCAGGAGCCGCGCGTTGACGGTCGCCCGCTTCGCGAGCTGTTCGAAATATGTCCGGGCCGTCGGATCCCGGTCGATTGCGATCAGCTTCCCCTTGCCGCGCAGGTCGGCGGCGAGGAGCCCGGCGTGACCGCCGGCGCCGAAGGTCGCGTCGACGACGGTCTCGCCGGGCTGCACGGCGAGAGAGGCCCGCACCTCCTCCGCGAGGACGGGGACGTGGTCAGCTTCCCTGGGCTGCAAGACGTTCGGCAACATCCTCAGCACTCCCTTCGACCTCGGCGAGCTCGCGCTTCCAGGCAGCGCGGTCCCAGATCTCGAGGTGGTCGTTGACCCCGGCGACGACGACGTCGCGGCCGAGCTTCGCGTGCGCGAGCAGCGCGGGCGGGATGCTCACCCGCCCTTGCCGGTCCGGAGCCGTCTCGCTGGCGCCGGAGAAGAAGTGACGGTGCATCCGCCGGCCTTCCTGGCTCAACGGGTGCAGGGTGGTGAGGGTCGAGTCGCGGTAGTTCTCCCAGCCATCCGGCGTCCACGCGTACACGCAGCCGTCGAAGCCGCGCGTGACGACGATCCCGTCCTCGAAAGCCCGGCGGAACTTCGCCGGGAGCGTGAGACGGTTCTTGTCGTCGATGGTGTGCTCGTACTCGCCGAGGAGCATGGGGCCGCCTTCTCTCTACACCACTGCGCCCCACTATAAACCACTTTCCTCCACAAGTCCACTGTTTTGGACCACGCCGAGACCGGCGGGCTGCGGCACGCGCGGAGCTCAGATCGAGGTCTCGGCGGCGCGGAGGCGGGCGGCAAGCGTGCGCAGCAGCGCATGCGCGAGGGCCGGCTCCGAGCGGAGGAGCTTCGTGAAGCCGGGGCGGTCGACCGTGAGCGCGACCACCTCTCCCTCGGCGACGACGCTCGCCGACCGTGGAGCGCCGTCCAGGAGGGCCATCTCGCCGAAGTAGTCTCCGGCGCCGAGACGCCGCGACCGGCCGCCTCCGCGCTGGACTCTCGCTGTCCCGTCGAGCAGTACGTAGAACGACCTGCCGGGGTCGCCGGCGCGCACCAGCACCGATCCCGGCGCGAAGCGGCGAATGCGCGCGAGCTTGGCGATCCGCCGCAGGTGGCTCTTCGGCAGGCCGTCGAACAGCGGCACCTCGGCAAGCGTGCCAAGCCAGTCGTGTCCCACCCGGTCGGTGGCGGGGGACGTCGTCAGCACCGCGCGGGCGGCGGAGCCTGCGGCCAGCTGGCTCATGCCGCAGACCCTAGCGCGCTTTCGAGCGGGCTCCTAGAGCTCCTAGCCTGGGTGCAGGTCGCCGGCGAGGTCGTCGGCGGTCAGCTGGTGCCCGTACGCGCCGCGGCCGGTCAGGACTGCGGCGCCGCAGCGCGCGCCGAGCGCGACGGCCTCGTCGACCGCCTTGCCGAGGGCGAGCCCGTACGTGAGCCCGGCGGCGAAGCAGTCGCCGCAGCCGTAGGCGTCCGAGACCGGGCCTGGCAGAGAGACAGCACGGAACGGCCCGCCCGGGCGGATCCAGCCGCCGAGGGCGCCGGCGGTGGTGACGGCGATCTGCGGCGCCGGCTCCAGCTCGCCGGCCTCGAAGCGCTCCGCCGCGTCCTCGCCGCTGCTGACGACGACGTCCAGCGGCACGGCCGCGCGCCGCAGCGTTGCGAGCTCGCGGGCGGTGGCGACGAGCACGGCGCAACGGCGGGCGGCGCGGAGCGCGGGCACGTCCCCGCTCACGAAGTAGACCGCAGCGCAGCGGGCGAGCTCCTCCCACGGGAGCGAGCCGTCCTCGCCCGAGGGGAGCAGCTTGTCGCCGAGGACGGTGATCGTCCGCTCGCCGCCCTCGTCGATCTGCGTGAGCGCGCGCCGCTGGCTTCCGCGCACCTGGCCCGCGTGCACGGTGACGCCGCGCGCTTCGAGCTCCTCACGAGAGCGGCAGCCTAGCTCGTCGTCGGCGAGCGCGGTGAAGAGGAGGCACGAGCCCGCGAGGTTGGCGAGCTGGACGGCAGCGACGGCGCCGCCTCCCGCGGGCTCCTCCCACGTCTCGAGCGCGTGCACGATCTCGCCCGGCTCCGGCGCGTGGTCGACCCGCGCGAACTCGACCCACTCGACGTGTCCTACCACCGCGACTCTCATGACCTCACATCTTGAACCGGCAGTACGTTTCAGTGGTCGATGGCCCACACCGGCATTCCCCCCTTCGAGCGGTTCTACGAGATCCACAAGGCGGAGGTGCTCGCGTTCCTGCGCCGCCGGGCCGGACGTGAGCGCGCAGACGACCTCTTCCAGGAGACGTTCTTGCGGGCGCTGCGCGCCTACGGGGGGCTCCGGCACGGCGAGCATCTGCGCGCCTGGGTGCTGACGATCGCTACGAACGCGGTCGTCGACGCGGCCCGGCGGGAGCGACGGACGGTGGAGCTGGCGGTCGAGCCCGCGGACGAGGACGAGCGTCCAGCGGTGGAGGAGCTCGCGCCGCTGACCGACGGCCTGCCGCCGAAGGAGCGCGCAGCGGTCGTCCTTCGCTACGGCTACGACCTCGACTACGACACGATCGGCGCCGCCCTAGGCTCGAACGAGCAGGCGGCACGGCAAGCGGCCTCCGCCGGCATACGGCGGTTGCGGAAGGAGAAGGAACAGCGATGACTGGAGTCCCGACCGTTCTCGACGAGCGTTTCCGCGCCGCCGCGGCCGCGTCCGGCGACCTCGACGTGGCGTACGACGTCCTCGACGGCACGCCGGTCGGGCCGCTGCTCGTCGGCGTGAGCGACCGCGGGCTCTGCCGCGTCGGCTTCGACCCGGAGCCGGAGGCGGAGCTCGAGCGGCTGGCGCGCGAATTCGGCCCGCGCGTCCTGCGTACCCCGAAGGCGCTCGACCACGTGCGCCGGGAGCTCGACGAGTACTTCGCCGGCCACCGGCGCGCCTTCGATCTGGAGCTCGACTTGCGGGCCGCGCCGGAGTTCCACCGTCGTGTCCTCGCAGAGCTGAGCCGCGTGGGCTACGGCCACACGACGACGTACGGCACGCTGGCGCGCCAGGTCGGCGCTCCGCGCGCAGCGCGGGCGGTCGGGACGGTCATGAACCGGAACCCCATGCCGATCGTCCTCCCCTGCCACCGCGTCGTCGGCGCGAACGGCAGCCTCACCGGCTACGGCGGCGGCCTCGACCGCAAGGAATGGCTGCTGCGGCTGGAGGGAGCGCTCCTTTAGCGGCGTCCCCTTCCGTCGTCGATGATGGCGGCATGACACTTCTCGCACTCACCATCAAGGCGCACACGGGGATCCGGCTGGCGGAGGTCGGGGAGGCAGCCGGAGCGATCGGCGGTCTCGCCCTGCTGCTCGGCGGCATCACGCCGTTCGGCAGACGCGCGGGCCAGGCCGTGGGCGGTCTGGGGCTCACGATCGGCTTCGCCCTCCTCGTCATCGCCACCCGCTGGGGCCACTTCCACTAGCTATTACCAATAGGCCGGGGTGGCCGGCGCTGGCACGTGGCGGAGCTTGTAGCCGACGCCCCAGACGTTCACGACCCAGCCGGGGAGACCGGCTGCCGCGAGCTTGCGGCGCACTCGTGAGGCGTGCGACTCGAGCGTGCGGGTCGGAACCGAGGCTCGTGCCGGAATCCCCAGCCGTCAGCGGAAGTCGTTGAAAGCCTTGAGGAGCTTCATCGTCGCCTCGTAGTCGAGGCTGTCACCCTCATATTCACACCGATACAGCCCCTGGAGGTTCGAGGGCAGGCGCAGTCCCCTCGGCACCAGCAGGATGAAGTTCCGGCTGTATAGCGCCATCGCCGCGCCGATCTCGATGAGGACGTTCTCGTTGATGGCGGTCCGCTCCTTGCCTTGCTCGTCGAGCAGCCTCTCCTCCGTCGCGACGTGGATCACGGCCGCAGAGCACTCGCGCATCTCCTCCATGACCTTCTCCGGCACCGGCTTCGAGACGGTCTCCTGCTCCTTCGCGATCACGGGCTCGAACTTGCCGAAGGTCAGAAGCTCTTTGAGTTGCTGTGCGATCGCCTCGTTCCTGCCGTGCGAGATGAACACCTTCGCCGACTTGAGGGTCGTCGGCGTCAGCGTCACCGGCTGCTTCGCGCCATCGGCCTCGGGCAGCCCCTGCGCGTCTCCATCCCCGTCCTCCTCAGCGAGCGCGTCCTCGAGATCCTCAGCAGGAGCCTCGGCCGGGGCTGTGCCCTGTAGGTCGATGTACTCGGTGTCCTTGACCCGGCGGATCAATCCTGCTGTCCGCACGTCACGAAGCAAATGGGCCAGGGCCTCGTCGAGCCGCTCGGTTCGAACACCACCCTGGTTTGCGAGGAACGCCTTGAGAGCGGGAGTGGCCGGGATCTTCTTCTTGTCGTATGCGGTGACGAAAGCGCGGAACGGCTGGATGTTCATCACGGCCTGGCGCATCCCCTCCATCTGCGTCGCGGGATCATCGGACACGGCGTCCCGTCCGATGTCGGTGAGGGCGAACTGGTCGGCGTTCTTACCTCCGGTCGTTAGACCGAAGGCCCGCGACGAGAGGACGAGTTGGTGGAATCCGCTCGAGCTTGGCGAACGGTCCAGCAGCTGGGAGAGCGTGAGGCGGTCAGTCGGCAACCCGGAGGCTCCGTTCTGGAGGGTGCGCGGCAACTCGAGCGCCTTCTCGAGCGTTAGCGCGGGGTAGTTTCGGTTCGGCGTTCCAGCAGTGCGAGGCATCTTCGGTTCGTTCCTTTCGTGGTGCGGTCTGACGTGATCTGTACCTTTTCTTTGGTTCGAGGCCCCGGGGCGGCACCTCGTGTCTACGAAAATGCCGCCCCGGTCGCTCCACCACCCCCCGTACGACTACGAGGAGCACTCCCGGCTTCGTCTTCCGAGTAGTGAGCCGCACTCTAGACGACGCGGACGACGGATACCGATTCCCACGGGTGCCGGGTGCATAGAGTTCGTCCCCAGACCGCTACGGCCGTAGCGAAGGCGACCGGTTTTTCCAGGGGTTTTTCTCCACAATCCCCCTCTGGGGAGTTTGTCGCAACTGTGGATTTTCCCGGACGTCTGTGGAAATGTGGATAAAGCACGGAAGTCGTCTCTTGACCTTCGCTGGGGGGTCGGCCGCAGGCCGGGGTCAGGGGTCGTGTGGTTTCCCGTGGCACGGGACGGGCTCGGAGGCATGTCCGGAACGGCCACTAACGCCGTTGCAATCGGCGCCGCAGCGTCCCCCTCAGCTTCTTGCTCAGCGGTCGTCGGCAGGTGGTCCGCTGTGCTCCCAAACGTTGTCTCCCCGGCGGCAGTTGGGACATGCGTGCGGGAACCAATACCCAGCTCGCATGAATACGGCGTAATTGCAGATGGAGCAGTAAAACCAACCGGCCCCCGGGGGCCCCATACGTTCGCCCGGGTGGTACGTGATCGGCATCTTCGTTCCCTCCTTGCAAGCCGGAGCAGTCTATGCCGAAGAAACGGCAGGCCCTTTGTCCAGAGGCGGCCCCGAGCGAGGGCCGGGTCGCGGCGCAGCACAGCTTCACAGGACGCTGCGAAGTGGCGTTCGGCTAGGCACCCGGCCCAATCTCGTCGCGTACCCTCACACGGTGCCTATTCGATTCGAACTGACTCCGAGCGACTACGAAAACGGCGTCGCCGATCTCCTGGCGCAAAAGTTTGAGGGCCGTGGCACGGTGGAGCGGAACGTCAGACTTCCCAGTCGCAGCGGAGGCCGCGACCGCCAAATTGACGTCTTGGTGAGGCTCCCGCTCGCTGGCATGGGTGAGGGCGAGGCGTCGATGATCGTCGACTGCAAGCGCTACGGCACCAAGGTTGACATGAAGGACGTCGAGGCCTTCATAGGGATGGTTGAGGACGTCGGTGCGGCGATTGGCCTCTTGGTTACAACGGAGGGATTCACCGATGGCGCGATCGCTCGAGCGAAGTCGGCCCGGGCCATTCACATTGAGGTGATACGCGTCGAGGAGCTACCTGGCTGGGAACCGCCGTTGATCGATTGCGAGCTCTGTCGGGACGCTCTCCGCGAAGACGAAATGCCCGGAATGCTTTGGCTCGACCGCACCGCGATGCTCGGAACAGAAGACGGCGAGGGTGTCGAAACAACGCTCGGTTACTGCGACAGATGTGGAGGCCTTCACGTCGAGTGCCCTGGGTGCGGAGAGATCAACGCGATTGGTGAGTGGCGACCCGGCGAGTGGACCGACTGCGAAGCTGGCTGTGGTCTCGTCGAGTTCCACGTGAGCCCAATCATGATCAAGGACGATCTCACGACCCCAACGCATGGTCGTCTGACGCTCAGGCTGAGCAAGCCGCCGGAGCCACAGTCTCATGCTTGAGATCCGTCGGGGCGACGTCGTGTTCGTCGACCTCCGTGGGGCGGTCGGAAACGAGAAACAAGGTACCCGTCCGTGCGTCGTGGTTCAGAACGATGGCGGTAATCGGGGCAGTCCGCTCACGATCGTCGCACCGCTCACCGACGCGGAGCACCAAGGGAAGCGCTACGCACAGCAGGTGTTCATACGCGCGGCCGATCTGGGCTACGAAGGCAAGGACTCGCTGGTGGAATGCGGGCATCTCCGGGAGATAGACCGTGAGGCGAGAATCGATGAGAGACGAGGGATTTGGTGTCACCTCTCCGACGAGCTCATGGCCGACGTGGACAAGGCGCTGCGGGCGAGTCTCGGATTGCCAGCTCAAGCCTGAAGGCACGTTGCCTGGCGAAATCTCCGTCTGGTTGATCCCGAGGCTCGCTCGTCAGTGCGGTGGCGCACCGATCGCGCAATGCGCATCGAAAGGTGCGAAGTGGCCGCTGTACAGGACATAGAACCCGCGGCCACGCCCAGCGCTGGGTACCGGGATGATCCCGAACACATCCTGCGGCTCAAAGTGCAACAACCGAAACATGGTTGACGGGCCACGCACGGACTCGACTTCATAGATCCGCCCTCGCTCGAGACGTTTGCTCGAGAAAACGCGAGCCGCCATCTGATCAAGGATGAACGTCACGTCGATTTCGTCACAGGCTGCGCGGAACGTCGCGACCGTGTTGTAGGGGGCAGCTTGGGGCTTCGGCAAGGTCCGAACATCGGCCGACACCTCTGTGTACCCGTCCGCGCTGCCCTCGAAGATTGCCGGCCAATCGCAGCGCTTGTAAGTGATGCGCTTCGCCGCATTGGGGTCTCCGACCGACACGCGTGCAGCTCGTAGATGGTGGCGCCTCATGCACTGCTCGATCTGCTGACCGGAGTTAGGCGGCGCGGTTGCGCTCGGCTCTAAGACGATGGTCTTGTTCGCGTGGCCAAACAGTTCCGCACCTGCTGTCGCAGCTCCTCCCAGAGCAGCCAGCGTCCCGATGATCGCAGCGACGACCTTTCCAGTCCCTTTGAGGCGATCCCATGTCCCCGTTGTCTCGTCGCGCGCCATCAGACGCAGCCATCGTACGGCGCTGCGATCGAACACCCACCTCCTTTTTTGGGATGTCACGCGCTCTTTGGACTGCGCGGCTCTCCGCAGTGTCAGTTCCCCTGTACCCATGTGCGCTGCAACGTTCCTCAACCGGGGCAACAGCACGGAGCGAGGGATAGGGGAATGGTCTGCTCCCCATCCACCCGGTACCGGGGGATATGGGGGATGGCACCCCCGCAGCTCACCCAACCCCAACTACCACTCTCCTCCTCCCTGCTCCCCGCTCTTCTTGCAGACTGACCACGCGACTCAAGCTGCGGCCTCGTCCTGTCCCACCGGCCACGGGTCGCCTCGGTCGAGCTTGAAGCAGGCGACGCTGCAGTAGCCGTCACTCGGGTCTGTGTTCACGGCGTATTGGGGGATCGGCTTGCTGCACCCCTCCGTCTTGCACACGAGGTTGGACAGTCGCTGCTTCGGACCTTGGCCGGGTGGCGTGATCTTCTTGCCGACCGGCCGTTTGGGGGCTGCAGCCCGCAGTGCGTCGCGCGCAGCCCGTGCCTGCCCTCGTCTCCGTGCTGCGTTCTCGCGCCCCTGTGCACGCCGGCACTCGAGGCATTTAGACTCGCGGCCGCACTTGCCGTTCTTGGCGGGCCGGAACTCGTCGAGCGGCTTGGTCTCGCCGCAACTGGTGCACGTTTTGCTGGAAGGATTGGGGGCTGACCCAACCGCCAGCCCCCGTTCGGCGGGCAGGGCATCTCCCGCCTCGCCTGACGGCGCTCGACTAGACGCCGCTCCTGTCACTAATCGCGCCTCGGCCGACGGCGGATCAGCGTGTTCATGTCCAGTGGCTCTTGGTTGACCGGCGTGTCCGGATCGGGCTGCCTGCCCTCACTCGCTCCGGACTTGCGCGCTCGACGTTGCCGTCCTCGTCGACCCAACCGCTGGGGCCACTTCCACTACTAGTGGGCCGGGGGTGGCCGACGCCGGCACGTGGCGGAGCTTGTAACCCACGCCCCAGACGTTGACGACCCAGCCGGGGAGACCGGCTGCCGCGAGCTTGCGGCGCACTCGTGAGGCGTGCGACTCGAGCGTGCGGGTCGGAACGTACGTGCGGAAACCCCAGACGTCGCGGAGCAGCTGCTCTCGCGTGAAGACGCGGTCGGGAGCCGACGCGAGCTTCACCAGGAGCGCGAACTCCTTCGCCGACAGCTCGACCTCCTGGCCGAGCACCGTGACGCGTCGCGCCGCGCGGTCGATCGCGAGCGCACCGATCTCCACGAGCTCGATCCGCGGTGGACAGCGCCGCAGGAGAGCGTGGATCCGTGCGAGCAACTCCTCGTACACGAACGGCCGCGCAATGCAGTCGTCCGCGCGGGCGAGCACGCGAACGCGGGCGGCGGGATCGGCGCCGCCGAGCACGATCACCGGGCAATCGGGCACGACGCCGCGGTCGAGCGCCTCGGCGTCCCCCAGGACGAGCACGTCGGGATCCGCCGCGCGAGGCAGCTGCTCGGCGCGCTCGCACGCGACGACGTCGAACCCGTCGTTGCGCAGCTGGCGCTCGAGAAAGCCGCGAACGGCCGGCTCGGGCTCGGCGAGAAGGAGCGCAGTCACGGCACCGAGGCTAGGCGCAGCGATCCCGCACCGCCAGATGTCCTTTCGCGCAAAAGCGTCATTTTCCGGTCGCAGAGCGCGGTCTCCGGCCGGCTCCGTGCAGTAGAGCATTTGATTGTGGTTGCGGCGTTCGGATGTGCCCGTACGCCGCCGCCTGAGCCGCGGTCCGGTTCGAAACCTTTCAACCAGAACTCAGGCGAAAGGCCGGAGGCTAAGACCGCCGCGAAGCGGCGACTTAGCCGCAGGCCGGACTGCGCTCGCGCCGGCCTCCGCCGCGCGCGAGCGCACAACAGGCCCCTCCCGTCCCACGGACGAAAAAAACAGCACGGAGCGCGGGCGAGACCGCGCTCTCGCCCGCGCGGAGTTCCTTAGCCCCAGCGAGCGAGACCGCAGGTCTCGCGAGCTAGAGCCGTCCGCTCCGGACGACTCCCCAGAGGAGCCAGAGCCCGAGGACGGTGGAAAGCGCGAAGCCGATGATGGAGATGACGTTCACCCCGAGCACGTCCGCGCCGCCCTTGGCGAAGATCCCGATAAGGCTCGAGCCGATCAGGCCGCCGACGACGACGAGCGCGATCACGAGTCGGTTGAAGGCGACGTCGAGCTTCTGCATGAACTCGTCGAGGCCCTTGTGCCTGAACCCGACCTCGATCTGGCCGTCTCGGATCTCTTCCATGAAGTCGTGGAACTGGTGCGGCGCCTCGGCGAGGACCTGCGCGTACCGGAACGCCTCCTTCCGCGCGCGCCTCGCCACCCGCTCCGGCGTGAACCGCTCGAGCATCAGGTCGCGGGCGTACGGCCGCGCGACCTCGAAGACGTTGAAGTCCGGATAGAGCTCGGCGCCGACCGAGCCGAGCGTCGCGATCGTGCGGTCGAGGAGGAGGAAGCGCGCCGGCAGATGGAGGTTCATCGAGTAGATGAGCTGGAAGCCCTCCCGGATCACCTGGATCGGGTCGACCTCGCTCAGGCTCGCGCCGTAGTAGCGGTAGTAGAGCTCGCGCAGCTCGGAGAGGAACTCCGCCTCCCGCTCCCTCGGATAGCGCACGCCGAGGTCGCCGAGCCGCTTCGGGAGCTGGTCGATGTTCTCGTTCGCGGCGTCGATGAACAGACCGGTCAGCTTCGACATGTCGTCGTCGGTCAGCGTCCCGGCCGCGCCGAAGTCGACGAGGCCGATCGTTCCCGCCTCGGGCGGCAGGAGGATGTTCGCCGGGTGCGGGTCCCCGTGGAAGAATCCGTGGCGGAAGATCATCGTCATCCAGGCCTCGGTCATCCGGTACGCGATCTCCCGCCGCTCCTCGAGCGTCATCGCCACGAGGTCGAGATCAGCGAGCTGGATCCCGTCGATCCACTCGAGCGTCAGCACGCGGGGCCGCGAGTACTGCCAGTACACCTTCGGCACGCGAACGTGCGGGTTGCCGGCGAAGTGACGGTGGAAGTTCTGCGCGTTGCGTCCCTCCTGCCGGTAGTCGAGCTCCTTCCGGATCGAGCGCGCGAACTCGTCCACGAGCTGGCGCGTGTCGACGAAGTCGAAGGCGCGGATCCGCTCGCGGGCTAGCCGGGCGGCCTGGTACAGGAGGCCGAGGTCGGCCTCGATCTGGCGCGGTGCGCCCGGCCGCTGCACCTTGACCGCGACCCGGCGCCCGTTCGGCAGGGTGGCGCGGTGCACCTGGCCGATCGATGCGGCCGCGACCGGGGTGGGCTCGAACTCCAGGAACAGTCGCTCGAGCGTGTTCCCGAGCTCCTCCTCTATCACCCGCTCGGCCTGCTCGAACGGGAACGGCCGCACGTCGTCCTGGAGCCCGCGCAGCTCGACGATGATGTCGGGCGGCACAACGTCGGGCCGCGTGGAGAGGAGCTGACCGAACTTCACGAAGGTCGGGCCGAGCTCGTCGAGCACCTCGCGCAGGTGCTGGCCGCGGGCCGAGGCGGCGCCGTGCTCCGCTGCGGCATGCGCGATCCGCTCCTCCGCGGAGCGGCCGGGCAGGAGGTCGCTGAGTCGGTGCGCCTCGAGGAAGTAGCCGAAGCCGTGCCGCACCATGACCTGGGCGATCTCGGACAGCCGCCCGATGCTGCGCGTTGTGCTCACGGCGAAAAGGCTACGCGGCCCGGAGGTCGATGTCAGGCGACGGCGCGGCGGCGGGTCCCGCGCCACCTCGTCCACGGACCCGGCGGCACGAGCAGCGACTCGGCGTGCAGGTAGGCGAACCCGACAGCCGGCAGGTCCGTGAAGTGCTCGACGCAGATGTAGCGGCGCCGCCACTCGGGGAAGAACTTCCGGTTGAAGGCGTAGAGCCGCTCGAGCTGGAAGGCCTTGTCCGCGAGCAGAAGGCCGCGGCGAACGAACCGGCGACCCGGCGTGGTGGCCCGCTCGGGCGCGAGGAAATCAGTCAGGGCGCAGAAGTTGAGCGACAGCTCGCTCGCGCCGGTCTCCCGCCCCCACGCGAGCGTCTCTGCGACGAGGAACTCGGTCAGCCCGTTCGGCGCGGCGGGCCGGCGGCACATCGCGCTGAGCGACCAGCCGCCGCCGGCGGGCGACGGCACGAGATGGAGGAAACCGCCGACCTGGCCGCCCCGGGCTTCCGCCAGGGCGAGCACCGTCCCGGGCACGTGGAGCGCGTCGATCGTCATCGAGAATCCCCGCTCGGGCTGGTCGCCCCGCCATCCGCCGGACACCTCCGCGAGCTCGGCCTCGAGCTCCCACCCGACCGCGTCCGCGGCGACGACGCGGAACGAGTAGCCCGCTCGCCGCAGCCGCGACACCGACTGCCGCACCTTGCGGATCGCCCGCCCCTCGAGGGAGAACCTCTCCGGCACCAAGACCGCCTCCTCGCCCATCGGCACCGGCTTGAGGCCGAGGCTGCGGTATCGCTCGAGGTGCTCCTCTGCGGCGCCGACGACCGCGAGCCGCCAGCCGTTCGCGCGGGCGACGCGGCGCGCCTCGGCGAGGAGCGCGTCGAACTCACCCTCGTCGCCGACTGGGTCGCCGCTGACGAGCGCGGTACCGGCGACCACGCGGTAGGCGAGGAAGGCGCGCCGCGACGGCGAGAAGAGATAGCTCTTGTCCCTCCGCAGGGCGAAGAAGGAGAGGCTGTCGCGGCCGTGCGCCTCCACGAGCGCCCGCGCGGCCCGCCGCTCCCCCACGGTCTGTGCGACAGCCTGGCCGAAAGGTCGCAGCCAGAAGTGGAGGGCCGCGGCGCCGAGGGCAATGCCGATCCCGATCAGCGCGTCGGACGCACGACGCGGCAGCTCCGCTCCGCGCAGCTCCTCCGAGACGGCGATCGCGGCGACGGCCGCGAACATGGCGCCGAGGCCGAGGAGCGGCCGCACGCTCGCCGGATCGCCCGGGACGTCGAAGCGGCGCCGCCAGCGAACGAGGGCGACGAGCAGGAAGAGCGAGACCGTCGCCTCCTCGACGTCGAGCCCCTTCGCCAGATGCGCCGCCGCGGAGCCGACGACGACGGCAACGGCAAGCTGCCAGGCACGCCGGCGCCTCCGCGCAAGCGAGCGCGACAGCCAGATCAGGCCGACCCCAAGCGCGACCGTCAGGACGCGCGCGGCCTCGGGCCACCCGGGCGGCAGCACGCCACGCATGAGCTCCACGCGGTCGGCTATCTCCGGGGTGAGCGCAGAGACGATCCCGATCACGCCGACGACGGCAGCGGCCCGGGCGAGCAGCCTCTCCGCCCGTGGCGGTCGCAGCATCACGCGGCCAACGGTACAACGTGCGTATGAGGGACCTGGGAGAGCCTGTCGTCGCGGAGGAACGGAGGGACGGAATCCGGATTCCGCTGCCGCGCTGGATGACGATCGTGCTCGGCCTCGTCGCGGTCGGCCTCGTGCCGTGGATCCTCTACCTGACCTTCACGCTGCCGTCACGTCACGTCACGTTCCACTACGACCTCGCCTGGATCGGGTTCGACGTCGCCCTGCTCACCTCGTTCGCCGCGACCGCGTGGGCCACGTTCCGAGGCTCGCGCTGGCTCGTCCCGCTGGCGGCCATCACCGGGACGATGCTCGTCTGCGACGCCTGGTTCGACGTCGTGACCTCGCAGGGCGGAACCGAGATGTGGGAGGCGGTCGCGGAAGCGCTGCTGGCCGAGCTGCCGCTCGCCGCCGTCTGCGCCTTCGTCGTCTACGACGCGGAAACGTTCCTGGCGGCAACGGTGAACCGCTTCCGCCGCTAGGCGGCCGGCGGCAGGTCGCGCGGTCCCTCGAGCAGCTTCAACCGGTGCTCGAGTTGAGCGACCCTGAGCTCGAGCTCTTCGAGCTCGTCCCGCGTCACGAGGTTGAGCTCGTCCGCGATCCCGCGCAGGGCCGAGAGCGCGCTGTCCGACAGTCGCTCGCGCCCGCCGCGGACGCGGCTCGGCAGCTCGGCGAGCAGCTCCTCGAGCGTGTCGAGGAGCAGCCGGCCGCTACCGCGCGCGGCCATGCGGCCTGGAGCGCCGCCGCTGGCGCCGCTTCTCGCGTCGGGCGCTGGCGGTGGCGGGCTCGGGCGACACCGCGTCGATCAGACCCGGCGTCGGCTCGGCGGCGAGCGCCGCCTCCGACTCCTGCAGGGCAAGCGTGCCGGTGTCGAGCGCCGGACCGCCCGTCGGCCGCAGCGGCCTGCGGCGCGCCGGCCTCCCGCCGTCCGGCTCTTCGCCTTCCTCCTCGACCGCGCGCTTCCGGCGTGCGTACTCCGGCTCGCGCTCCTTCCAGATCGTGAGCAGCGGCGCGGCAAAGAAGATGGAGGAGTAGGCACCCGAGGTGACGCCGACGATCAGCGCAAAGGCGAAGTCCTTGAGCGTCGCGCCGCCGAGGATCAGGAGGCAGATGATCGGCAGCAGCGTGATGAACGTCGTGGCCAGCGAGCGCCTGATCGTCTCCCACAGCGAGACGTTGGCGATCGTCGCGAACGGCGAGCGCCGCATCAGCGGGATGTTCTCGCGGATGCGGTCGAAGATGATGATCGTGTCGTAGATCGAGTAGCCGAGCACCGTCAGCACCGCGGCCACGGTGTCGACCGTGACCTCCTTGCCGACGAGGGCGTAGACGCCGACGGTGACCGCGATGTCGTGCAGCATCGCGAGGATCACGGGCATCGCGAACTTGAAGTCGAACCGAATCGCGATGTAGATCGTGATCAGGAGCAGCGAGACGATGATCCCGTAGATCGCGTCGATCGCGATCTGGTGCCCGAACGTCCCGGAGACGTTCTTGGCCCCGCTCTTGTAGGCGCCGAACTCGCTCTTGAGGCCATCGGTCAGGTTGGACTGCGTCGCGGGCTTGAGCGATTCGGTTCGGACCTGCCACTGCATGAAGCCGCCGTCCACGCTCTTGCCGGCCCCCTGGACGACCGCGTCCCGCTGGCCCTGCTGCGCCATGAACGACCGGACGTCTCCCGTGGTGTACGCCTTGTGCGTGTGGAACGTGATCTGCGTCCCGCCCTTGAAGTCGATCCCGAGGTTGAGCCCGCGGACGCCGAGCGAGACCATCCCCGCGAGGATCACGACGCCCGAGAGCGCGAACCACACGTAGCGGCGCCGCATGAAGTCGATCTGGAGCCACTTCGCCGTCTGCTGCCCGTGCGCCCCCATGAAGCGCGGGTTGTCGAACCAGCGGAAGCCGCTCAGCAGGCCGAGCATCGCGCGCGTCGCCGCGACCGCCGTGAGCAGCGAGATCACGGTGCCGATCAGCAGCATCAGGGCGAAGCCCTTCACGTCGGCGACCGCGATGAGGAAGATGATCATCGCCGTGATCACGGTCACGACGTTCGCGTCGAGGATCGTGCGGAAGCCCTTGCCGTAGCCGGCCGCGATCGCAGCGCGCACCGATCGGCCGGCTCTCACCTCTTCCTTGATGCGTTCGAACACCACGACGTTCGCGTCGGCCGCGACGCCGATCGTGAGAATCAGGCCGGCGAAGCCCGGCAGCGTCAGCGTGACGCCGAAGATCAGGATCGCGGCGTAGTAGAGGAGCCCGTAGATCGCGAGTCCCGCGACGGCGACGAGGCCGAGGAAGCGGTAGAGCAGGAGCAGGAAGAGCGCGACGATCGCCAGGCCGGCGATCGCCGCCCAGATCGCCTGGTGGAGCGAGCTCTTCCCGAGCGTCGCCGACACGTCGGTCCTCTCGAGCGGTTCGAACGTGTACGGCAGCGAGCCGCTCTGGAGGATGAGAGCGAGACTCTTGGCCGCCCCGAGCCCGCCGGCCCCCATCGTGATCCGCGCCTGGCCGCCGACGATTCCCTCGCTGAGCGAGTTGTCGGTGTAGTCGATGTACGGCGTCGACTGGAGCACGCCGTCGAGCACGATCGCGTTGTGCTGCGCGTACTGCTGGACGACGGTCGGGTCGGAGTTACCCGTCTGGCCGGCAAGGCCGGCTGCCTGCTGGCCACGGTCGTACTCGGCCTTCGTGATGTCCCGGAACTCGTGCGCCCCGTGGCTCGTGAAGCCCATAACCACCTCGGGCTGGCCCGTGTCCGAGGCGATGTCGGCACCGATCTGCGACTCCTTGAGGTCGTTCCCCGTCAGCTCCGGGGGGCCGTTCGGATGCGCGGCGTCGGTGTAGAACTTGAAGAGGTACCACGGCTTGCCCCCGGGCGAGTGGGCCACCAGGCGATGCGCGGGCACCGCCAGCACCTGCGAGTGCGGCGGCTTCTCGCCGCCGTAGCGCCGCAGCAGCTGGTGCAGCCTGGGAACCGGCCCCTCCAGCACCTTGGTCGTGGTCGTGGTGTGGGGTTTCGTGACCTTCTTGCCGTTGACCTTGGAGGTCACGTTCTTCGTGACCTTCTTCACGCGGAAGAGGTAGTACTCCGAGGGCGTGCCCCTCTTGGCCTCGTCCTTCACGGACGTCAACAGGTCGTATAGCGACTTGACCGGCGTCGGGACGCCGCTCGTGTTGACGGTCGGCGGCGCAAGATCTTTCTCGAAGTCGAAGAAATAGAGCTTGCCGGTCGAGCCGATGATCTTCTCGGCCTTGGCCGGGTCGTGGACCCCGGCGAGCTGGATCACGATCTCGTTCCCGCCCTGCACGGCGACGTTCGGCGAGGAGACGCCCAGCTTGTTCACCCGGCTGGTCATGATCTGCTGCGCCGTCTGCATCTGCGACGCCGTGATCTGCTGGCCCTTGTCCGGCACGGCGCGCAGCACCACCTCGAGGCCGCCCTGCAGGTCGAGGCCGAGCGTCGGCTTCTTGTAGGCGGGCGAGCCCGGCACGGCGAGCATGACCGCGCCGACGAGCGCGGCCGCGATCGCGCCCATGAGCAGCAGGGAGTTGCGACGCTCTCTCACGAAGGATCCTTCAAGACCGCGGAACAGGTTAGCCGCGCTTCTCCTCGTTCGACGCGTCGCCGGAGGAGCCTTCGCCGTCGAAGGCCGATCGCCACTTCTCGCCGTCGTCGTCGTCCTGCTCCGCCTCGGGCTCTGCCTCCTCGGGCTCCGGCTCGCGGGTCACGCCTGCGATCGCGCGGCGGGCCACGCGCACCTCGGTCTTCGGCGCGATTTCGACCGTGACCTGGTCCTCGTCGAGGCGCGAGACGGTGCCGTAGATGCCGCCGGCGGTGAGCACCTCGTCGCCGACGCGCAGCTCCCTGAGCATCTCCTGCTGCCGCGACTGCCGCTTGCGCTGTGGCCGGACGACGATCAGCCAGAGGAGCGCGAACGCGACGATGATGATCAGGAAGAAGCTCGACCCGCTGCCGCTCGCTGCGACGATCACCCGCTGACTCCCTTCGCTCGTTCGAGCGCCTCCTCCTTCCACGCGAGGAACTCGCCGCGCTCGATCGCCCGTCGCGCCGCGGCGACGAGGTCGAGCAGGAAGCGCAGATTATGCAGACTGAGCAGCCGCAAACCGAGGATTTCCTGCTGGTTGACGAGGTGGCGGATGTAGGCCCGGCTGAAGCGGGAGCAGGCGGGGCAGGCGCAACCCTCCTCGAGCGGGCGCTCGTCGCGGGCGAAGCGGGCGTTGCGGAGGTTGAGCCGGCCCTCGCCGGTCAGTGCGCTGCCGGTGCGCGCGGTGCGGGTCGGCAGGACGCAGTCGAACATGTCGACGCCGCGGGCGATCACCTCGAGCACGCCGTGCGGGTCGCCGATGCCCATGAAGTAGCGGGGCTTCTCCCCCGGCAGGAGGCCTGCGGCAACCGTCGTCGCCTCGAACATCGGCTCGCGGTGCTCCCCTACGCTGAGGCCGCCGATCGCGTAGCCGTCGAAGTCGAGCGCCACGAGCCCCTCCGACGAGCGGCGTCTGAGCTCGCCGTCGACGCCGCCCTGCGTGATCGCGAAGCGGAGCTGTCCGGCCGCGCGCGGCAGGTCGCGCTGGCGCTCCGCCCACAGCGTCGTCCGGCGCACGGCCTCCTCGAGCTCGGCGCGCGTCGCCCCGGCGGGCAGGCAGATGTCCAGGCACATGGCCACGTCGGAGCCGAGCAGCTCTTGCACTCGCGCCGCGAGCTCCGGCGTGAAGCGCTCGGGCCGGCCGTCGTAGACCGAGCGGAAGGTGACGCCGTAGTCGTCCGCCCCGAGCAGCGTGTCGCGGAGGGAAAAGACCTGGAAGCCGCCCGAGTCGGTGAGGATCGGGCCGTCCCAGCCCATGAACGCGTGCAGCCCGCCGAGCTCCGCGATCAGCTCCTCCCCGGGCCGGAAGTGGAGGTGGTACGCGTTGCCGAGGACGATCTCCGCGCCGACGGTGCGCAGCTCGTCCGGATCGACGGCCTTGACCGTCCCCTTCGTCCCGACCGGCATGAACGCCGGCGTCCGCACGTCACCGTGGGCCGTGCGCAGGATGCCGGCGCGGGCGGCGCCGTCCATCGCCGTGACGGTGAAGGTTTCGGACATGGAGGCGAGCGTAGTCGCCGTTTCCCTGGGCCCGGACGCGGGAAGGAAGCCCGTGCGATGGCGGAACCCGGGCCGCTGAGCGGCACTCCGTATTTCTTCACCGATCGCCGGCCGTATCGCGAGGAGCGGCTCCTTTCGTACATCCGCCGGGAGCACCGCCGTGGACGGCACCTCGGCGAGATCCTCGACGATCGGTACGTGCAGCGCTGCGGTTCGCGCGAGTTCGTCTGGACGACGCTGCGCGACACGCCGCTGATCGAGCTGCTCGAAGAGGACGTGCGCGAGGCGATTCAGCGCGAGAGCGCTGCGCTCTCGAACCAGGCGTAGACGCGCTCGGCGAGGAGGGCGTCCCGCTCGGGAGCGGCGGGCGCGGCCAGCTCGTGCACGCGAATCCGGCCGAGCTCGGCGACGAGCGCCCGCAGCGGTGCGTTGCTGCCGAGAAGCGTCGCGATCCGGACCGAGTGCGGCGCGAACTCCTCGAGCTGCGCGTGCAGCGCCTGCTCGCCCCCGTCACGCCAGAAGTCCCGCCATTCGTTCGCGCCGCGCGGCCTCACCGGTTGTGGTTCACCGCCTCGACGTTGTTGCCGTCCGGGTCGAGGACGAACGCCCCGACGTAGCCCGGGTGGAACTCCGGTCGCTCGCCCGGCGGGCCGTTGTCGGGGTAGCCGGCTGCGGTCGCGGCGCGGTGGAACTCGGCGACGGTCTCGTCGTCCGGCACGGGGAATGCGAGGTGGACGTGCTCCGTCGGCGGGCGGCCGTCGGCGACGAGCATCGCGTGACGGCTCCCGGAGGTCACAGAGACGAGCCCGGGAAGGGAAGCGTCGACGACGCGCACCCCGACGACGGGAGCGATGGCGTCGTAGAAGTGCCGGCTTGCCGCGAGATCGGCCACTCCGAGCCAGAGGTGGTCGATCGGCGGCCCGCTCTCGGTGCGTGGCGGCCGGTGCACCGCCTCGACGCTGTTTCCGTCGGGATCGAGGAGGAAGCCGCCGTAGTAGTCGGGGTGGTACTGCGGCCGCAGGCCGGGCTCGCCGTCGCTGCGGTAGCCGGCCTCCACCCCACGCCGCCAGAACGCGTCGACCTCCTCGTGCGAGGACGCCGCGAAGGCGACGTGCAGATGCCGGGTGACGGGATGCTCGTCGTCCGTCTGCGTCAGCGAGAAGTCGTCCCACTCGCGGTACGCCTTCCCAACCGGCTCGCGGTCGAGCACGGTGGAGTAGAAGCGCTCCGACTCGCCGAGGTCGGAGACCCGGATCGTGACGTGGTCGAACATCAGAGGATGAGCATTGCATCGCCGAAGGAGTAGAAGCGGTACCGCTCCTCGATCGCGAGCCGGTAGAGCCGCCGCGTCTCCTCCATGCCCGCGAAAGCCATCACGAGCGCGAGCAGGGTCGAGCGCGGCAGGTGGAAGTTCGTCAGCAGCGCGTCCACGCGGCGGAACTCGAAGCCGGGCGTGACGAAGAGCTCGGTGCGGCCCTCGAGCGGGCCGCCGCGGACGATCGTCTCGAGCACCCGCACGGTGGAGGTGCCGACGGCGAGGACGCGGTCTGCCGCCGCGATCCGCTCCCAGGCGTCCGGCGCCACCTCGTAGCGTTCGCCGTGGATGCGGTGCTCCTCGAGGCGCTCCTCGGTCACCGGCCGGAACGTGTCCAGGCCGACGTGGAGCGTGACGCGCACGGGATCGAGCAGCGCGAGCAGCTCCGGCGTGAAGTGCAGGCCGGCGGTCGGCGCCGCCGCAGAGCCCGGCTCGCGCGCGTAGACGGTCTGGTAGCGGGACGGATCGCCGAGCGGCTCGGTGATGTACGGCGGCAGCGGCGTCTCGCCGGCCGGTTCGCCCTCGAGGCGGACCCGCCAGCGTCCCTCTCCGAGGTGCTCGAGCAGCTCGACGGGCCCGTACCGGCGCCCCCCGCGCAGCCGCCGAGTCGGCCGCGCTAGTGCCTCCCACGTCCCGTCCCCGAGACGCTCGAGCAGCAGCACCTCGCCGCGCGGCGCGGAGATCGGGATCCGCGCCGGCACGACCTTCGTGTCGTTGACCACGACGAGCACGCCCCGCAGCTCCTCGGGCAGCTCGTCGAAGATGCGGTGCCGGACGGCGCCGGTGGCGCGGTCGTAGACGAGGAGGCGCGACGCGTCGCGCCGCTCGGCCGGATGCTGCGCGATCAGCTCCGGCGGCAGCTCGTACTCGAGCTCCGAGAGGTCCATCCGACGCCAGTTGTACCGTCGCTCCCGTGGACCTGGAGGCGATCGCCCGCGCGCAGCAGCGGATCGAGGAAGCGGCAGCGGGACGCACGGATCCCGCGGCGTTCGACTCGGCGCTGCACCGAGCGCGGACCGCAGTCGAGGGACTGGCCGCGACGACCGCCCGGTTCGAGGCGGGCCTCCCAGCCGCGATCCAGGACGGGTTGCGAGAGCATCTCCGGCCGAGCGCCCGCCACCTCGCCGAGGTGCGAGGGCTCACGAACCAGGTGATCCGCCGGCTCGAACGGATCGAGGGAGACCTGCTGACCGAGCGGCACGCGCGTGTCGACGACCTCGCCCTCCTCGTCGATCTCGTCGCCTCGGGCTGGCGCAGCGTCGAAGAGCGGCTGGCGCGGCTCGAAGACGGGCTAAAGCGCGACGGCGCGGTCGTGTACAGCCTCGAAGACCGTCAGGCCGGCTGAGTCTCTCTCACCGGTAGCACGAGGACGAAGCGGCTGCCGCGGCCGGGCTCGCTGTCGAGCTCGAGCCGGCCGCCCAGCGCGAGGGCGAGCTCCCGCGCGATCGTCAGGCCAAGCCCGGTGCCGCCGCCGTCGCCCGACCAGAAGGGCCGGAAGATCCGCTCCCGCTGCGCCGGCGCGATGCCGGGCCCGCTGTCCGCGACGGCGACCGTCACCTCGCCGTTGCTCGCGCCGAGCCCGAGGTCGACGCGACCGCCGGGCGGCGTCCAGCGGAGCGCGTTCGCGAGCAGGTTCGAGACGATCTGGAGCACGCGATCGCCGTCGGTGACGAGCACCGCGCCGTCGCCCAGCGCGAGCTCGTACTCGATGCCGCGCGCCCGCGCCTCCTCCGCAAACGTCGCGTAGGCGCGCTCGCAGAGCGCGCGCATGTCGACCTCCTCGCGCAGCAGCGCGAAGCGGCGCGCGTCGAGCTTCGCGAGGTCGAGGACGTCCCCCACGAGACGCTCGAGCCGCAGCGCCTCCTCCGCGATCACCGCGAGCGATCGCCGGCGAGCCTCCTCCTCGTCGAGCACGCCCTCCCGCAGCGCGGCGACGTGGCCTCGAATGGCGGTCAGCGGCGTCCGCAGCTCGTGCGAGACCGACATCAGGAAGTGGCGGCTGAGCTCCTCCGACTCGGCGAGCCTCGCCGCCATCTCGCCGAAGCGGGCGGCGAGCCTCTCGACCTCGCTGCCGCCCGTCCCCTCGGGCAGTGCGACGGCGTAGTTGCCTCCCGCAACCTCGTCGGCCGCCGCGGTGAGCGCTTCGAGCGGCCGCGCGATCCGCCGCGAGAAGTAGACGACGAGGAGGCCGGCGACGGGAATCCCGATGCCGAAGGCGAGCGCGAGCTCCCACGCGAGCTGGACCCAGCGGCTGCGCAGCGCTGCCGCCGGCTTCGCGACAACGAGCGCGCCCACGGCGATCCCCGGCGGAAGCTTGACGATCTGGGCGACGCCGAGATAGTCCCCGCTGCGGAGGTGGAGGTCGAACGCCGGCGGCTTGCCGCCGCTGAGCTTCGAGAGAGGCACGGCGCTCCTCGGGAGCTGGGGGAGCGAACCCGCGAGCAGCGACGCGCCCGGCACGATCGGGACCCAGAACACCCGGTCGCCGGCGAGCTCGAGGTTCGATCGCGAGACATGACCGACGCCGGCCTGGCGCTCGTACAGCTGCACGATCCCGGCCGACTCCCCCCGCAGCTCGGTGGCCGCGTGCGTGCGGGCGTAGCTCTGGAAGAAGCGGACGGCGATGAGCGTCGCGACGACCGCGGCGAGCACGACGCCGAGCAGGAACAACGCAGGAAGGCGGAAGCGCAGTGATCTGAGCACGGGACGCCCTAGCCGGCGGCATCGCCGGCGACGTCGCGCGCCGGGCCGGCCTTGTAGCCGATGCCCCACACGGTGACGATCGGCGCCGCTTCGCCGAGCTTCCGCCGCAGCTGGCGGACGTGAACGTCCACCGTCCGCGTGTCGCCGGCGAACGTATAGCCCCAGACCCGCTCGAGCAGCTGGTCGCGCGTGAGCACGAAGCCGTGATGGTCGAGCAGCTCCCAGAGCAGGTCGAACTCCTTCGGCGCCAGCCGGATCTCCCGGTCTCCGACGCGGCACTCGCGCCGCCCGGCGTCGAGCACGAGCTCCCCGTGGCGCAGGATCCCGCCGTCCGGCCGCTCCCGCCCGCTGCTGCGGCGGAGGATGGCCCGCACCCTCGCCACGAGCTCGCGCGGGTTGAACGGCTTCGTGAGGTAGTCGTCCGCTCCCACCTCGAGGCCGGCGATCTTGTCGAGGTCGTCGTCGCGGGCGGTCAGCATCAGCACGGGCAGCGAGCTCGTTTCGCGGATGCGGCGACAGACCTCCATCCCGTCGAGGTCGGGCAGCATCAGGTCGAGGACGACGAGTGCCGGCGCCTTCGAGCCGACGAGGGTCAGGGCGTCGCGGCCGCTGGCGGTGACCTGCACGTCGAAGCCGTCCTTGCGGAGGTAGGCGGCGACGAACGAGGCGATCGCCTGCTCGTCCTCGACCACGAGAATCGTCTGCTTCTCGGCAGCCATCCGCCTCAGCCTCCGCCGATCTGACGCCTCACCGGCTGCTTGGGCAAGGAGCGGAAGGTCCCGCCGTCGAGCGAATACGTGCCGTCGGCCCTGGGATAGACGGAGGAGCCGCGGAGCGTCACGCTCCCGTGGCCGCCGACGAAGAGGTAGACGCCCGAGCCGCGGAGCACGACGCGATAGTCGCCGCCGAGGGCGCGGAAACGGAAGCCGCTGCCGCTGTACGCGGTGCCCTTGAAGCTGCGCCAGTGCACCGGACTGTGCAAGGCGTCCCCCGCCGCCTGCGGGGCGCCCCCGCCGGCCGGCGATGCGATCTGAAAGATCTCGACCCGTGCCTGCGCCTCCTGCGAGATCCGGCCGAGCACGAAGCCGTGGACGACGACCGTGACGACCGGCCGGCCGGAGACGCCGCCGTCACCCGCGGCCTTGCGGACGACGAGGAAGCCGTGGCCGGAGTGGCCGGCGGCACCGGCGGAGGCCGCAGCCGGGAGCATGAGCACCGCCACACTCGCGCAGGTGAGCAGGATCCGCCGCATCGGCGTCCCCAGGGTACTCCGTGCAGGAACGTCCGATGGGCGGGCGAAGCTGCGTTGCCATGTCAGACGACCGCTTGCAAAGGCGCGCCGACGTTCTGGCGGCGCGGCTCGAGGCGCTCGCGGCTGCCCTCCATGCAGGCGGCGTTCCCGAAGAACCCTCGGCACAGCTCCTCTCTCAGGCGTCGACCGCCGTCCTGCAGGCGCTCAGCCTCGAGATTCTGCTCGGACAGGCGGCGCCTCCTGTCGAGCCTCGGCGAGACCTCGAGCTCGACCTCCGGCTCGCGGCTTGAGGATTATCCGCTCTCGCCGTACTCGTAGAAACCGCGGCCGGACTTGCGGCCGAGGAGACCGGCGTTCGCCATTGCGACGAGGCGCGACGGCGGGGCCATCCGTGGCTCGCGCAGCTTCTCCCAGAGCGCCTCGCTCGCGTGGACGTGCACGTCGATGCCGACGAGGTCGACGAGCTCACACGGTCCCATCGGCCAGCCGGCGCCGTGCTTCAGGCCGGCGTCCAGATCGGCAGGAGTCACGCGCGCCTCGTCGAGCACGCGGATGCAGTCGTTCAGGAGCGGGATCAGGATGCGGTTGACGACGAAGCCGGGCGTGTCGTGGCAGCGGATCGGATGCTTGCCGAGCCGCTCGCCGAGCGCGTAGGCGGCGTCGAACGTCTCGTCCGAGGTGAGCTCGGCGCGGACGATCTCCACGAGCGGCATGAGGGGCGCAGGATTGAAGAAGTGCATCCCGACGACCCGCTGGGGTGTGGAGGTCGCGCCGGCGATCTCCGTCACCGAGAGCGCCGACGTGTTCGTCGCGAGGACGGCATCCGGACGGCAGACGCCCTCGAGCTCCGCGAACAGCTCCTGCTTCGGTTCGAGCTCCTCGACGATGGCTTCGATCACGAGGTCGCAGTCGGCGAACGCCGAGAGGTCGGTGGTCGGAGTCAGCAGGCCGATTTCGAACGAGTCGAGCCGGCCCTTCTCGACCTTGCGCGAAAGGTAGTGCTCGATCCGACCACGCGCCCTCTCCCCCAGCTCGTCGGTCACCTCGCGGCCCACGGTCTCGAGCCCGGCCTCGACCGCGAGCTGCGCGATACCCGCGCCCATCGTCCCCAGCCCGACGACTCCGACCTTCACGCGGCTGAGCCTAGACGAGGCCCCAGAAGCGCGATCACGAGAGCCGCCGCGCCGATCAGCCCGAGCGCGCCGGTGAGACCGACGCCGCGGGCGAGGAAGCCGATCGCCGGGCCGTTGACGACGCCGCCGGCGTAACCCGCGGTCGCGACCGCCGCGATCCCGGCGCCGGATGCGACGCTGGGAACCGTCCCGCCCACGCGGAAGAGCGCCGGGACGAGCGGTGCCGAGCCGGCGCCGACGCAGGCGAAGCCGACGAACGCCGGCACCGGCGAGCGCGTGCCGAGGGCCAGGGCGAGGCCCGCGCAGGTGAGTGCGCCGCTCCGCAGCGCGAGCCCACCGATGCCCCAGCGTTCGAGCAGCCGGTCGCCGACGAGCCGCGCCAGGCCCATTGCGAGCGAGAAGGCCGCGAGACCTCCGGCTGCGACGGCGCTGCTCGTCCCGGCCGGGCCCGCCAGGAAGACCGCGGCCCAGCTGATCGTCGCCGCCTCGACGAAGAACGCGCAGAACATGAGGAGCGCCGGCAGCGCGAGCGGCCCGCGCGGGAGGGCGAAGCGTGCCGAGTCGAGTGCGGCGCCGGTCGCCGGCAGCAGGAGCGGCGTCGAGACGGCGAGCGCGACGGCGGCGGCCGCCGCGACGACCGGGAACTGCACGCGCAGGCCGACTCCGGTCGCTGCCGCGCCCGCGGCGATCCCGGAGCCGGCGAGCAGGCCGAAGCTCCAGGCGCTGTGCAGGCCGGAGAGGATGCGCCGGCCGACCGCTTGCTCGACCGCGACGCCGTGCGCGTTCGAGGCCACGTCCGTGATCCCCCAGCCGGCGCCGATCAGGCAGGCCGCCGGCAGGATCGTCGCGTAGGAGGGGACGAAGGCGGCTGCGCTGATCCCGGCGCCCGCGCAGAGCAGCCCGAGCGCGCATGGGCCGCGGCTGCCGAGCCGTGAGGTGAGCCAGCCGGCGAGCGGCAGGGCCGCGGTCGCGGTCAGGGTCACCGCGAAGATGACGACACCGAGCTCGCCGCTGTCGAGGCCGAGCCGGGAGCGGACGGCCGGCAGCCGCGCGTCCCAGTTCCCGCCGAGCGTTCCGAAGACGACGAAGATCGCCGCGAGCCCGACGTGTGCGCGGCGCGGCCGCGGTTCTCCGCTCACCCGGCGGAGCGTAGAGTCGCGCCGTGGAGGTGCGCGACGGCACCGTCCCCTTCCCGCTCGCGGGCGGCGAGGAGGCGGAGACGTGGTACCGGGTGACCGGGGAGCTGCGGCCCGGCGATGCCGAGGCGCCGGCACCGCTCGTCGTGCTCCATGGCGGCCCGGGCGCGACGCACGACTACCTGCTCTCGCTGGCCGACCTCGCCGACGGCCGGGCTGTCGTCCACTACGACCAGCTCGGCAACGGCCGCAGCACCCACTACCCAGAGCGCGGCGCCGACTTCTGGACCGTCGAGCTGTTCGTCCGCGAGCTGCACAACCTCGTCGACGCGCTCGGAATCGCCGGCCGCCACCACATCCTCGGCCAGTCCTGGGGCGGCTTCCTCGCTCAGGAGTACGCGCTCACCCAGCCGCCCGGGCTGCGGGCTCTCGTCCTCGCGGACACAGCGGCGTCGTGGGCGGACTTCGCGACCGAGGCCGGCAAGCTGCGCGCGGAGCTTCCGGAGGAGGTGCAGGCGACGCTCGACCGGCTGGAGGCAGCCGGCGCCTACGACGATCCCGAGTACGCCAAGGCGTGCCTCGTCTTCTACGAACGCCACGTCTGCCGCATCCCGTGGCCGGACGAGGTAGCGGCCTCCTTCGAGGCGCTCGACCGAAACCCGACCGTCTACCGGACGATGAACGGGCCGAGCGAGTTCCACATCATCGGCTCCTGCAAGGACTGGCAGGTGAAGGATCGGCTTCACGAGATCCGGGTGCCGACGCTCCTCGTCGCCGGCCGCCACGACGAGGCGACCCCGGCGCTCCAGCGAGTCCTGCTCGACGGCATCGCCGGCTCAGAGTGGATCTGCTTCGAGGAGTCGTCCCACATGCCCCACGTCGAGGAGCGCGAGCGCTACATGCAGGTTGTGGGCGATTGGCTCGCGCGCCACGACTGACGTCCCCGGGCGAAGCGCTTCGCGCTTCGCCCGGGGATATAAGGAACTCCGCCCACGGGAGAGCGCGGTCTCCCGTGGGCTCCGTGCAGTAAGGCTTTGCCTGGGGTTGCGCGGGTTCGAATGTTCGGTTCCGTCGCGGGCGAGCAGGCTTCGCGTGCTCGCCCGCTGGTCTGCGGCGGCGTAACGCACCGTTACGCCGCCGCCTGGACCGTACGAGGGTTCGAAACGTCTCGAACCCCTACCACACAAGGGCCGGAGGCTAAGCGGAGCGCAAGCGAGCTTAGCCGGAGGCCGGACCGCG
>JBJMKG010000038.1:0-135526 GCA_045805945.1 Gaiellaceae bacterium | reverse complement strand
GCCTCCGGCCTCTGGTCGTTACATAGTTCGAGACGTTTCGAACCCGTGTCCCGTCCAGGCGGCGGCGTAACGGCACGTGGCAACTGGCCATTCTCTGTAGAAGCGTCGGGGACGTTCTCCATCAAGACCTGGCACGGTCACCCTGCGCCAACGAGTATCAGTTTGGTCTGCGACCAGAACTTGGGGAACTCGACGCGGGGCGGCGTCTACCCGTCGCGCTACGGTGGAGGGGCGATGGCTGGGAAGAAGGACTACGACGCGACGAAGAATCTGCCCGAGGGCGAGCCGACGCAGACTCTCCCGAAGGGCACGAAGACGGGCCTGCCAAAGCGGCGGGATGTGTTCGCGGCGCTAGAGAAGGTAGTCCGCAAAGCCAGCAAGTAGCAGGGCTTTCCCGAGTTATCCACAGGCACTTGTCCCGACTGTTGTGCCGGGAAATAGTCGTCGCAAGTGGGCCAAAGTGGGCTTTACCGTCCGACTCGTTGCGTATATGTTGCGTCCGTCAGGGACAACAACCCAGCGAGTTTTCCACAGGAGAGGGCCGAGCCGCAGGAAGCGTTCCCGCCCACGGCTCGGGCGACAGAGCTAATGCCCCCGGGAGGATTCGAACCTCCGGTACCCGGAGTAGCAATCCGGGCCTCTCGTCCAAAGACGGGGGCGTTGCAAAGGGCGTAAGTGCCCCACGGGCGCGGCCTGGTTCTCAGGCCAGAAGTACGCCGCACCCGTGGGGGCGACGCCCTGCTTTTGCGATTGGACCACCCGTCTCGGACGGCGTAGGTGTGGACGGGCTGACTCGACGCCGCCCCAACGGGTGGCGCCCTGCTAATGCGGAGGCCGATTCGGTCTGCGCCGTCGTCCCGAGGGCGGCGTCGAGTGAGCCCGTGCTAAGCGGTCGCGTTGTCGAGCAGCGAACGGAACATCGCCCGGTCGTCGTCGCGGTGGTTCCACTTCCAGACCCATTCGTTCAGATAGCCGGGAAGCCAGCGCGTCGAGATGTTGTGGTGCGTTCCTCGCACGTCAGTCTTGAAGTGACCCCAGAAGCCTTCGACCGTCTGCGTGTGGACTTCGCCGTCCACGTAGATGCGGCCGGAGTGGTTGATGCGGCGGTGCCTGTAGGTCTCTCCGACTTCGCGGAAGCTGTAGCCGACCCAATCGTCGGTGAACAGCATGGAGCCGGGAAGCACGAACTCGTACAGCTTTGCGCTGACGTTGCGGGAGTTGCGGGTCGGTCCGATGTAGGCGGCACGGAGCTTCCCCCCGCGTTCGACCGCAGCGAACACCACGTCGCGCGGCTTAGAAGCCGGCCCTGCGTTGTGGATGCCTTTCGCGCGAAGCGCGCTTCGCTCCGACTCGCGCAGCTTGCCGCCGATGAACGCTTCGTCGGCTTCCACTTCGCCGGACAGCGGCGTGTCGTTTTGCTCCATCAAGTCCTGCCGGATGAGGTGGAGCATCCGCAGCGCGGTCTTGTAGTTGACGCCGATTTCGCGCTCCAGCTGCTTCGCGGCGATCCCGCACTTGGAGCTAGAGACGAGGTAGATCGCATAGAACCAAAGATGCAGCGAGGTCGAGGACTTGTGGAAGATCGTCCCGGCGGTCGGGTGGATGTGGTGGCCGCAGCCGGTACACGTCCACGACTGACGCCGCTGCGTCGTCTCGTACCGCTTGAAGCTCCGTACCCGGTCGCACTTCGGGCACTCCGCGTTCTCGCCGTCTTCGGCGTAGCGGGTGCGCCAGAGGTAGTCGAGGCAGGCGTCGTCGTCGGGGAACTCGCGGACGAACTCCATGAACGACATCCGCGAGTCCGAGGACTTCGCGCGAACCGGGTTCTGTCTATCAACGGGAGGCATCTTGTACCCCGTACTGTATAAACCGGGTCGGACGGACAAGAAAGCCGAAGGTGGGGCGCGTCCCGGTAGTACGCGGAGTACATCGGACACGGGTATTCCGGACGATTTGCCTGGAATGGCCACTGTTGTCCCCGCCGTCAGTCCGCGAGCGATCTACTGCGACGACAACCTCTTACGGTTGCACGATCTCGCCGGCGAAAGTGTCGATCTCGTCTACCTCGATCCGCCCTTCTTCTCCAACAAGGTCTACGAGGTCATTTGGGGCGACGAGGCCGAGGTCCGGTCGTTCGAGGACCGCTGGCTCGGTGGGATGACTCACTACATCGAGTGGATGAGGCAGCGGGTCTTGCAGATGCACCGAGTCCTGAAGCCGACCGGATCGCTCTACCTCCATTGCGATCCGTCGGCAAGCCACTACCTAAAGGTGATGCTCGACGGCATCTTCGGCGGAGAGCGGTTCCGCAGCGAGGTCATCTGGAAGCGAACGAGCGCCCATTCGAGCGCCAAGCGCTACGGCCCCGTCCACGACACGCTGCTTTTCTACTCAAAGTCCGACACGTACACGTGGCACGACCAGACGCAGACTTACGACGACGCCTACGTCCAGCAGCGCTTCGCGCGCGGCGAGGAAAGACCCTGGAAGGACGCCGACCTAACCGGATCGGGGACAAGGAACGGCGAGACGGGACTTCCCTGGCGCGGCTTCGATCCGACAAAGAAAGGTCGCCACTGGGCATACCCGCCCGACGAGTTAGACCGGCTCGACGCGCAGGGTCGGATCTATTGGCCTAGCAAGGTGGGAGGCTGGCCGCGCTTCAAGAGATACCTAGACGAAGCTCGCGGCGTCCCTGTTCAAGATGTCTGGATTGACATCCCGCCGCTGAACAGTCAGGCGCGGGAACGGCTCGGTTATCCAACCCAGAAGCCGGAAGCTCTGCTCGAACGGATCATCGCGGCGAGCAGCAGCCCCGGGAACGTCGTCCTCGATCCGTTTTGCGGCTGCGGGACGACGCTTGCCGTGGCCGAACGGATGAAGCGCCGCTGGATCGGAATCGACATAAGCCCGACAGCCCTCCGGATTATGCGGCGAAGGCTCAACCGGCAAGGCGCCTTCGACTTCGATGTCGTCGGCTTGCCCGAGAGCGAGGAAGACCTGAAGCTGCTGAAGCCGTTCGAGTTCCAGAACTGGGTCATCGACGCGATCCACGGCGTCCACGCGCCGCGCAAGGTCGGAGACATGGGAATCGACGGCTACTCGTTCCTTGAACGGCTACCGATCCAGGTCAAGCAGAGCGAGAAGGTCGGTCGCAACGTCGTAGACAACTTCGAGACGGCCGTCCGGCGAGAGGGGAAGGGCAAGGGTTGGATCGTCGCGTTCAGCTTCACCCGGGGCGCGGCCGAGGAAGCCGCGCGAGCTAAGGCGGACGGCTTGGAGATCGGCCTTATGCGAGTTGCGACCCTGCTCGACAACCCCGTCGAGGAACCGCTCCGCGCGGGCCTGAAGACGATGGACGAGGAGCTACTGAAGCTGTCCCGCAAAGCCGCCGAGCGCGGCGTCGTCAGCGCCCCGCCTCAGCGCTCCGCGGAGGAGCTAGTCGAGAGCGTGAGGGCGTAGGTGCTTCTACAGAGAATGGCCAGTTGCCACGGCACGTTACGCCGCCGCGGAGTAGCGGGCGAGCACGCGAAAGCCTGCTCGTCCGCGACGGAACCGAACGTCCGAACCCCAGAACGACAAGCAAAGCCCTACTGCACGGAGCCCACGGGAGACCGCGCTTTCCCGTGGGCGGAGTTCCTTCGTCCCGGGCGAAGAGCGCAGCTCTTCGCCCGGACCAGCGAGCGGGTGCGCAGCACCCACGAGCTAGTCGAGTCGTTCGACCGGATAGCCCCAGCCGCGCATCTGGGCGAGGAGCTGCTCGCAGTGCTCCGGGTCGCGTGTGAGCAGGGTCAGCTCGACGCCGGTGTGGCCGACCGGTACGCCCGCCGCCTCGCGCTGGTGCTCGACCTCGACCACGTTCACGCGCTCGTCCGCGAGTAGGCCGAGCAGCTTCGCGAGCTCGCCCGGTCGGTCGGGGACGCGCGTTCGGAGGACGAGGTAGCGGCCGTGGCTTGCGAGCCCGCGCCGCATCACCTGCACCATGAGCGAGGCGTCGATGTTGCCGCCCGACAGGAGCGCGACCACCGGTCCCGAGCCGCCCGCAAGCCCCCCGAGGATCGCGGCCACGCCCACGGCGCCGGCTCCCTCGACGACGAGCTTCGTCCGCTCGGCGAGGAGGACGATCGCCTCCGCGATCTGCTCATCCTCGACCGCCACCAGGTCGTCGAGGGTCTCGCCCAGGATCTCCATCGTCGGCTCGCCGGGATGCTTGACGGCGATCCCGTCCGCGATCGTGTAGCCCGAGCCGCCGGGTCGTGTGCCGGCCGCCTGGACACCGACGAGCCGGAGCCCCGGCCGAACCGCCCGCAGCGCGAGCGAGATGCCCGACGCGAGCCCGCCGCCGCCGATCGGGATCACGACCGTCTCGACCCCGGCCATCTGCTCTGCGAGCTCGAGCCCGATCGTGCCCTGCCCGGCGATCACGAGCGTGTCCTCGTAGGGGTGGACGAACGTGGCGCCGGCCTGCTCGACATATGCGAGCGCCGCGTCGAGCGTCTCCTCGAAAGCCGGGCCGGTGAGCTCGACCTCGGCGCCGTAGTTGCGGGTCGCGTCGACCTTGGCCATCGGGGAGTCCTGCGGCATGAAGATGCGTGCGGTCGTCCCGAGCTCCCTCGCCGCCCAGGCCACCGCCTGGCCGTGGTTGCCCGCGCTCGCCGCGACCACGCCGGTCGCGCGCCGCTCCGGGTCGAGATTCGAGAGCTTGTTGTAGGCGCCGCGGATCTTGAAGGAGCCGGTCCGCTGCAGGTTCTCGGCCTTGAGGCTCACCGACCGGCCCGCGAGCCGCGACAGCGTCTCCGACGGGAAGACCGGCGTGACGCGCGCGACTCCGTCGAGCCGCTCGCGCGCGCGCTCGATCTCAGGAAGGCCGGGTGCGATCGCCGTCGCCATCGTGGATCCGGAAGACCTTCTCGAGTATCTCGCGCACGGCGGTCAGCGGGTCGAGCTCACGCGACTGCACCTCGGCGAGCAGGCGCCCCAGCTCCGGGTCGTCGGCGACCGCCTGCTCGAGGTGCCGACTCGCGCGGCTCGCCGCGACCGCGAAGACCTCGCGCGCGAGGTTCTTCCGGCGCCGCTCGTCGAGTTGTCCGCTCTGCTCGAGGAAAGCGCGGTGCTCCTCGACTTTCTGCCACAGCTCGGGCACGTGCTCGCCGCGCACCGCTTCGGTCAGGACGATGGGCGGGTTCCAGTCCCGATTGCGGTCGAGGGAGAGGATCGAGCGCACCTCGTTCAGCATCGTCTTCGCGGCCGGATGGTCTAGCTTGTTGATCGCGATCACGTCCGGGATCTCCATGATCCCGGCCTTCAACGCCTGCACCGCGTCGCCGGAGCCCGGCATGAGAACGAGCAGAACGGTGTCGGCGATCCCGATCACCTCGACCTCGCTCTGCCCCGCCCCGACGGTCTCGAGGAAGACGAGGTCCTTGCCGGCGGCGTCGAGCACGAGCAGCGCCTGCAGCGTCGCCTCGGCGAGACCCCCGAGGTGGCCGCGCGTCCCCATCGACCGGATGAACACGTCGGGGTCGAGGAAGTGGTCGCTGAGCCGGATCCGGTCGCCGAGTAGCGCACCGTGCGAGAACGGGCTCGAGGGATCGACCGACACCACGCCGACCGTGACTTCGCGCTCGCGGACGTGCCGGATCAGCGCCGATACGAGGCTCGACTTGCCGACGCCGGGCGGGCCGGTGACGCCGACCGAGTAGGCGGAGCCGGTCTGCGGATAGAGGTCGGCGACGACGCCGTACGCCAGCGGGTCGCCGTCCTCCACGAGCGAGATCGTCCGCGCGAGCGCGCGCCGGTCGCCCTCGCGGACGCCGGCGGCAAGATCTTCACGACTCCAGTCGCGTCGTCCCGACACGAACCGGAATCTATTCAGTTCGCGGCAGCAACCGCCGTTCGTTCCGCTTGCCCAAGGTCGGCCTCGGCGGCCGTCTCGTCCCCGAGATTCCGAGCCAGTAGGGCCCCCGCGAGGGCGGCCACGAGCAATATCGCGCCCGAGACTGCCCAGATCCATCGCGGTGTGTTGGGAGCCACGGGCCTGTGCAGGAACGCTCCCCCCAGCCCCAGCCCGAGCCCGAGGAAGAGGTACGTGACGCTCATCACGAAGGTCAACGCCCGTCCGCGGAGCAGGTCGAACGTGCCACGTTGGACGAGCAGTGCGTTGCAGGCGACCGCGGCGCCGTTCCCGATCCCCAGAACGACGGCGCAAAGGCTCGCCACCCATACGTTAGAGCTCGCGGCGACAGCCAACGACCCCAGGGCCATGAGCAGAAGCCCTTCTCCGTAGACGCGGGCGAGACCGTAGTGCGCCAGGGCGGTCGCGCTGACGAAGGCACCCAGCACGAGACCGGCGCCCGTCGCGCTGTAGACGAGTCCGTATCCGATGTTGCCTCCCGACAGCGTGTTCTTGGCGATGAAGACCGTTGCGACGTTGCTTCCGCCAACGGCGAGCGAAGCGATGCCCCAGGCGACGAGCACAGCCCGCATCGAGGGTGAGCGAAGCGCCGCGCCGAAGCCGTCGCCGAGGTCACGCCAGTAGCCCCGCGAGAGCGCGCGCTGGCTTTGCAGGAGGCCCGGCGGGATGCGTACGAGTAGGGCGATCGAGACGATGAAGGAAGCAGCGTTGATCGCGTAGGCCACCTTCGGCCCGTCCGCCGCCGTCAACACGCCGCCCACGAGCGGCCCAACCGCCCAGCTCGCGTTCTCGACCGTCTGGAGCAGGGCATTCGCGCGCGGCAACACGTCGTCCGGTACGAGATTCGGGATGCCGGCGTAGACCGCGGGCCGGAAGAAGCCGGTCGCGAGCCCGGCGACGAGCGCGAGGCCGACCACCGTCGTGGCGTTCGGCGCAAAGGGAAGACCGACGAAGACGCCGACCCGGACCGCGTCGGCGGCGATCATCAGCGATCGCCGTTCGAGGCGGTCGAGGAGCGGTCCGAACAGGAGGCCGACGACGATCGTCGGCAGGAACTCGACGATGAGAACAGCACTGACCCAAAGGCCGGAACCAGTCCGGTCATGGACGTCGATCGCGAGTGCGACCGCGGCCAGCAGCGTCCCGACGCTCGAACCGAAGGTCGCCAAGAACAGGTTGCGGAACCCCGGAAGCCTGAGCGGCGCGAGCTGAGCAGACGTCGGAAGCCTCACGAGCTGGGCTCGAAGCTACCAGCTGTGCCCGCTGGTTACGAGACGCCCGAAAGGACGTGTCTCAAACAGACGGAGAAGAACTCGTTCTCCTCCGCCGTGCCCACGCTGACACGAATCGCCTCGGGCGCGCCGAAGCCGTCGAGCGGGCGGACGATGACGCCCTCCTGCTGCAGCCGCTCGAACATCTCGCGGCCGCCACCGACATCGGCGAACAGGAAGTTGCCGCGGGCGGGCCCGACCGGCTCCAGCCCGTGGCTGCGCAGGATCTCGCCCAACTGCTCGCGCCCCGTGGCGTTCAGCTCGCGCCGCCGCGCGATCTCCTGCGGGTCGTCGAGGCTCGCGAGCGCCGCAGCCTGCGCGGCCGCCGCGACGTCGAACGCCCGTCGCACCTTGCTCGTCGCCGTCACGACGTCTGCCGGCGCCGCCGCCCAGCCGACGCGGAGGCCGGCGAGGCCGTAGATCTTCGAGAACGTGCGCAGCACCACGATGCGGCGCCCCTGGCGGAAGAGCTCGAGGCCGTCGACGTAGTCCGGATCGTCGATGTACTCGAAGTACGCCTGGTCGAGTACGCAGAGGACGTGCCCGGGGAGCCGCTCGAGGAAGGCGAGCAGCTCTCCCCGCCCGTTCGCCGTCGAGGTCGGGTTGTTCGGATGGCAGACGTAGACGAGCTTCGTGCGCGGCCCGATTGCGGCGAGGAGGCCGTCGAGGTCGTATGTGTGGTCGCGGAGCGGCACGCGCCGGGCCTCGGCGCCGAGCTTCGCCGCGGTGAGCACGTAGCTCGGGAACGACGGCCAGCCGCAGACGACCTCGTCGCCCGGGTCGAGCGTCGCCTGGGCGAGCAGATCGATGATCCCGTCGGCGCCCGCGCCGACGACGAGCTCCTCGAAGGCGATCCCGTTCCGCTCCGCGAGCTCGGTGCGCAGCGCCCAGGCGCCTCCGTCCGGGTAGCGGTTGAGCTCGACCGCCGCGCGCTCGATCGCCTCGAGCGCCGCCGGGAACGGCGGGAACGGCCCTTCGTTCGAGGCGAGCTTGACGACGCGCTCGAGTCCCAGCTCCCGCTGCACCGCCTCGACAGGCTTGCCCGGCTCGTACGGGACGAGACCGTCGATCGAGGCGCGGAAGAGGCTCGTCAAGCCTTGTCGCTCTTCTTGCGCCAAGACGAGAGCTTGCCGCCGACCCGCTTCGCCTTGCGGCGTGCGACGACCTTCCCCACCTTCAGCGCGAGGAAGCCGACGACGGCGTTCCTCCTGTTCACGATGCTCATGCGCTCCTCCTGTCCGACTCAGTGCGGCTTTAGAGCTTCTAACACAATGAAGCACGGGCCGCCTGGCCGCGCTGGCCGGCGCGCTGCCGCGTCCTCAGTCGCGCGAATAGCGCTGCTATTCGCGCTCCCTGCGTCCTTGCATCGCACTCGCCCATCGCGCCCAGTCGACGCGTGGTCATTCCGTTAGAAGCTCTTACGCCGGTGCGGCCGCGCGAGGCTTGCGGTTCGGGATGTGGATTGCGCGGCCGAGTGCGACCAGTCCCGCCTCCTTGATCGCCTCCGAGAGCGTCGGATGCGGCGCGATGCCGTCCGCGACCGTCTCCACCGTCGACTCCGCGTCGATCGCGACCACGCCCGCCTCGACCAGGTCGGTGACGTGCGGGCCGACCAGCACGAGCCCGAGCAACTCGCCGTACCGCGTCTCGTGGATCGACTTCACCCAGCCGACCGTCTCGTCCTGCATCACCGCGCGGGCGTTGGCGACCCATGGGAACTGCCCGACGGCGACATCGTCGCCGTACTGCTCGCGCGCCTCCGCCTCCGTGAGCCCGACCGCCGCGATCTCGGGATCGGTGTAGATCGGCCGAGGCACGGCGCGCGCGTCGACGACCGCTTCGTGGCCGGCCGCGTTCTCCGCCGCGACCTCCCCCTCGCGGAAGGCGGTGTGTGCGAGCTGCCAGTAGCCGGCGCAGTCGCCGACGGCGTAGATGTGCGGCACGCTCGTTCGCCGGTGCTCGTCGGTTGCGACACCGGCCCGCCGGTCGAACTCGACGCCCGCCGCCTCGAGGCCGATCCCCTCGACGAGCGGGCCGCGCCCCACCGACACGAGCATCAGGTCGGCCTGCACCGTCTCGCCGTCGCCGTAGTGGACGGTGAGCCCGGAGCCGTCGTCCTCGACCTTCGAGCACTGCTTGCCCAGCTGGAGGGAGATGCCGCGACGCTCGAACTGCTTCGCGAGCTCCTTCGCCGCGTCGGCGTCCTCCTGCGGGATGAGCGTGTCGAGCATCTCGACGATCGTCACCTCGGAGCCGAAGCGGCGGAAAATCGAGGCGAACTCGCAGCCGATGATCCCACCGCCGAGGATGACGAGTCGCCGCGGCACCTGCTCCTGCGCGAGCAGCCCGGTCGAGTCGACGCAGCGCGGCGACTCGATCCCCTCGATCGGCGGGCGGAGCGGATAGGAGCCGGTGGCGACGATCGCCGACCTGAACGAGACGTCCTCCCCGCCCTCGACCGCAATCGTGTTCGCATCGGTGAAGCCGCCCGCGCCTTTCACCCACTCGACGCCGTTCGCCTTGAAGAGGCTCGCGACGCCCTGCGTCATCTGCTTCACGACACCCGCCTTCCACGCGTTCGACGCGGCGAAGTCGAGCCTCGCCTCACCCACCGCCACGCCGAACTTCGCGAAATGCTCCTCGGCCTCCTTGAGCGCGAACGCTGTCTGCACCCACGCCTTGGTCGGGATGCAGCCGACGCGCAGGCAGGTGCCGCCGAGCTCCGGCTCCCGTTCGATGCAGGCGACCTTCGCGCCGAGCTGGGCAGCCCGGATGGCGGCGGTGTACCCGCCCGGCCCGCCTCCGAGGACGGCGACGTCAACCTCCATGTCGCGGAGCGTACCTAGCGAGTGCTGCGCACTTGCTCGTTAGCAGAGGCGGCACATGGGTTCGAAACGTCTCGAACCACGTACGACCAAAGGCCGAAGGCTAAGCGGAGCGGAGCGAGCTTAGCCGGAGGCCGGACCGCGCTCGCGCCGGCCTTTGCCGCGCGCGAGCGCACGACAGAGCCCTCGCGCCCCACGATCGAAAGTCAAGTCAGCACGGAGCTGCCGGGAGACCGCGCTCTCCCGGCAGCGGAGTTCCGTTAGCCAGCGAGCGGGTGCGCAGCACCCGCGAGCTAGAGCTCGGCGACCATGGTGATGGTTCCGTCCTCGCGGCGCAGCTCGGAAAACCCGTGCTTCTCGTAGAAGACGGTCTGGCCCAGTTCGGCGCTGAGGCTGATTCGGGAGAAGCCGTCGACCCGCGCCTGTTCGAGCAGCGCCTCGAGCAGCTCGCCGCCGGTGCCGTGGCCGCGGTGGCTCGGCACCACGGCGATCGTCAGCTCCGGCGTGTCCTCGTCGACGAAGCCGAAGCCGGGCGCGGCCGCCGGGAACAGCCGGTACCACGCGGCCCCGTAGACGTTCGGACCGGAGAAGGCGATCACGCCGGCATCGCCCCGTCGTCCCCAGTTCTGGACGTAGCGAAAGACGGGCAGGTCCGGGTCCTGCGCCATACGCCAGTGGTACGCGTGGCGGAGCATGTCGCGAAGGAAGCGCGTGTCCTGGACGTCGACGGCGCGCAGCACCTACAGCTCCTCTGCGAGCTGGATCCGGTTGCCGTCCGGGTCGAAGACGTCGAGCAGTCGCATCTCGCCCGTCAGCTCGAGGACGATTCCGACCTCGACGCCCGCCTCGCGCAGGCGCTCGGCCTCGTGCTTGAGATCGGCGACATCGACGTGCGCGACGCCGTGCTCGTCCGGCTCGCCCTCCGCCAGACCGATCTCCATCTCGCCTCGCCGGAGCTCCGACCATCGTTCCGCGAAGTCGACGGCGACCTCCTCGAAGCCGAGCACGTCACGGTAGAAGCGGCGCCCCTCGTCGAGGTCGCGGACGTGGTACCAGACGGTCGGCGCCACCTGTACCCCTACAAGGCGAGCCCCGGGTCCTCGAGGCTCTCCTTCACCGTCTGGAGGAAGGCCGCGGCGGGCGCTCCGTCCACCGCCCGATGGTCGAACGTGCCGGTGAGCGTGAGCATCGGCCGCACCGCCGTCTCGCCGCCGACCGGGACGACGCGCTCCTCCGTCGCACCGACGGCGACGATCGCCGCCTGCGGCGGGTTCAGCACCGCGGTGAAGCGCTCGACCGCGTACATGCCGAGGTTCGAGATCGTGAACGTGCCGCTTTCGAGGTCCTCGGCGCGCAGCTTGCTCTCCCGCGCCCGCCCGACGAGATCGGCACGCACGGCTGCGATCTCCGTCAGCGAGAGCCGTTCCGCGCTGCGGATGACCGGGACGACGAGTCCCTGTGGCGCGGCGACAGCGAGGCCCACGTTCGCGCTCGGGTGGAGCACGATCGCCTCGTCCGTGAACTCCGCGTTCACCTCGCGATGGCGCATCAGGGCCTGCGCGCAGACCTTCGTCAGCACGTCGGTGACCGTGACGCGCAGGTCCGGGTCGCGCTCGCGGAGCCTGGCGACGAGGGCGTTCACGCGGCTCATGTCCGCGGAGCTCTGGAGCTGGAAGACGGGGATCTGCCAGGCCTCGGTGAGTCGGCGCGCGATCGTCTTGCGGACGTTCGTCAGCGGCACCCGCTCGACCTCGCCCGGGACGACGGCGGCGACCGCGGTGGTCGGCGCAGCGGGCGCTCCCGCCTCGGCGCGCTCGACGTCCTCGGCGACGATCCGGCCCTCCGGGCCGGTGCCGCGCACCGAGCCGAGGTCGACGCCGCGCTCCCGCGCGAGGCGCCGCGCGAGCGGCGAGGCCTTGATCCGCCCGTTGCCCGAGGCGACCGCCACCGGTTGGGGCGCTTCCTGTCGTGCCGGCTCGGGCCGCTTCTCGTCTGCCGGCTCCTCCTGCGAGGCGGCCGCGGCAAGGTCGGGGACGTCCTCGCCCTCGGCGCCGATGAAGGCCACGGTCTGCCCGACGGGCACCTCCCCCTCGGCGACCGCGATCTTGAGCAGGACGCCGCCCGCCTCCGCCTCGACCTCCTGCGTCACCTTGTCGGTGTCGAGCTCGAACAACGGCTCGCCCTTCTCGACGGGCTCGCCCTCGGACTTGAGCCAGCGGACGATCGTGCCGGACTCCATGCCCTGGCCGAGCCGCGGGAGGATGACCTCGGTCGCCATCAGTGCGCCCCCCGGTCATTTTGCTGTGCTTCTGGGGCGCGCTCGCCAAGCGATGCAAGGACGCAGGGAGGCCCGATAGTCGGACTATCGGGCCGACTGAGGACGCGGCAGCGTGCCGTGCGAGCGCGTTCCAGGAGTGCGGAGGGCATGGCCGGGGGGCGCACCAATCAGCTCTCCTTGCCGACGGTTCGCTTGACCGCCGCGAGCACGTCCTCGGCGTGTGGGACCACGAACGCCTCCATCACGGGCGCGAACGCGAGCGGCGCGAACTTCGCGCCGACCCGCTCGATCGGTGCGTCGAGCCAGTCGAACGCCTGATACTGGAGCACCGCCGCGACCTCGGCCCCGAAGCCCATCCGCGTCACCGCCTCGTGCGCGACGACCGCCCGGTTCGTCTTCTTGACCGAGGAGACGAGCGTCTCCTCGTCGAGCGGCTGCAACGTGCGCGGGTCGACGACCTCGACCGAGATCCCGTCCCGCTCCGCCTCCTCCGCCGCCTTCAGGCTCTCGTGCACGAGCCGCCCGGTCGCGATCACCGTCACGTCCTCGCCCTCGCGGTGGACGCGGGCGCGGCCGAGCGGGATCGGCTCTATCTCCTGCGGCACGTCGCCCTTGAGCGGGTAGAGCGTCCGGTGCTCGAAGAAGACAACGGGATTGTCGTCGTAGATCGCCGACCAGAGGAGCCCGCGCACGTCTTCCGGGGTCGAGGCGAAGACGACCTTGAGCCCGGGGATGTGGACGAACCAGGCCTCGAGCTGCTGCGCGTGCTGCGCCCCCGGCGACCAACCGGCCCCTCCCTGCGTCCGGAAGACGACGGGTACGGTGACCTGGCCGCCGGACATGTAGCGGTGCTTGGCCGCCTGATTGACGATCTGCTCGGTCGCGAGCGTGAGGAAGTCCTCGTACATGATCTCCGCGACCGGCCGCATCCCCTGCATCGCGGCGCCGATCGCGGCGCCCGCGATGGCCATCTCGGAGATCGGCGAGTTGCGCACCCGCTCGGGCCCGAACTCGTCGAGCATCCCGGCCGTGACGCCCATCGAGCCGCCCATCTCGGCGATGTCCTCGCCCATGATGAACACGTCGTCGTCCTGGCGCATCGCCTGCGCGAGCGCGTCCCGCACCGCCTCGCGGTAAGTGAGCTCAGGCATCCTGACGCCCCTGACTCGTCGCTGGCAAGCGAGGCAAGCGAGCGAGGCGAGGACAGTACGAGTGGTACGGACTCGCCGAGCGAGCGCCGCATCGCGCGGCCAGCGGCGAGAGCGCGCCGCGGAAGCCGGCTTCGCCGGCCGGGAGCGGCACGCGGTCAGGGGACTCAGGCATAGACGTTCTTGAGGGCGTCCTCGGGAGCGGGATCGGTGCCGTTCTTCGCGAACTCCACCGCCGCCTCGACGATCTCCGTCACCTCCCGGTCGACACCGGCGAAGTCCTCGTCCGAGATGCCGAGCTTCTCGCGCAGCAGCTCGATCGGGTCGCGGGTCTCGCGCAGCTTCCGCGCCTCGTCCCGGTCGCGATAGACCTGCGGGTCGCCGATGTAGTGCCCCGTGAAGCGGATGGTCTCGAGGTGGACGAAGACCGGCCCGTCGCCGCCCCGCGCGTGGTCGAGAGCCTTCCGCGCCGTCTTGTACACCGCCTCGACGTCCTGCCCGTCCGCCTTCAGGGTCTTCATCCCGAACGCCTTGGCGCGCTCGGACAGGTCGCGGATGGGGGAGTGCTGCGACTCGGGCGTCGACTCGGCCCACTTGTTGTCCTCGAGTACGAACACGGCGGGCACCTGCCAGAGCTGCGCGAGGTTGAGCGCCTCGTGGAAGGTGCCGATGTTGGTCGCTCCGTCGCCGAAAAAGGAGAGGGCGACGCGCGGCTCGCCGCGCAGCTTGAACGCGAGCGCCGCGCCGGCGATCTGCGGCAGCCCGCCGCCGACGACGGCGTTTGCGCCGAGGTTGCCACGCTCGACGTCGTAGAGATGCATCGAGCCGCCGTAGCCGTGCGAGCAGCCCTCCTGCTTCCCGTACAGCTCGGCCATCAGCTCGTTCGGGTGTGTGCCCTTCGCGAGCGTGTGCCCGTGCGCGCGATGGGTGGACGCGATGACGTCACCGTCCTCGAGCGCGCGGCAGACGCCAACGGCGCAGGCCTCCTGTCCGATCGCGACATGGAGGAAGCCGGGCAGCTCACCGGCGCGGAAGCGCTCCTCAACCTTCTCCTCGAAGCGGCGGATGAGCAGCATCTCCCGCAGCACGTCGCCGAGCTCGCTCTTCCCGAGGCTCGCTCTCTGCTCTGCCGTCGCCACGGGCCCGAGTGTACGGTTCCCGCCGTGCGGCTCGTCGAGCAGTGGAACGGCATCGAGAGCGGCCTGGATCCGAGGTGGAGCGACGTCCGTCTGTCCCTCCGGATCGACGCCGGCAGGGCGCGGGAACGCGCCGCTGCGCTGCTCGGGCCGGCCGGTCCGGGCCTCTCCGGCGACACTGTCCGCTTCTACGTCGCGCGCCGCGGACGCGGGATCGGACCCGAAGCCGCGCGCCGGCTGCTCGGCCGTATCGACGCGCAAGGGATCGCGGGCGAGCTGACACTCGTCGGTACGAGCGAGGCTGAGCCGCCGCCGCAGGTGGCGCGCCCGACGCTCGCGGCCGAGTGGCAGACCGCGCTCGAGGTGCTGCCGTCCGACTGGAGCGACCTCGTCGCCGAGCTCGAGCTCGATTCGAGCGCGGACGTCGACCGCGGCGCCGTGCTTTGCGCTCCGCTCAACCCCATCCAGTCGACCGGACGGCCCGGCTTCCGCTTCCGCTGCGCGAGCGAGCGCGGCTACGGGGCGTCGCCCGGCATGGTCGGCCGCTGCCTCGAGCGCCTCGACGAGGCCGGGATCACCGGTCACGTCCGGATCACGCGCGCCCTGAGCGACGTGAATCCGGTCGGCACGCAGGGAGCAACCTTCGTCGTCGGCCGGCGCCCGACCTGATGGCCGATCCCGTCGCCTGGAGCGTCGTCGAGCCCGGCTGGGCGGTGGTCGCGAGCGACGGGAGCGAGGTCGGCAAGATCGACCAGGTCGTCGGAGACACGGAGGCCGACATCTTCGATGGCCTCGCCGTGGGCACGGGAACCGTGCTCGACCGCCCGCTCTACGTGCCCTCGGAGCAGGTCGGGAGGATCGAGGAGGGCACCGTCCACCTGACGATCGACGCCGAGCAGTACGGACGCCTGAAGCCGTACGAGGAGCCGCCGCGAGGTGAGCGGTTCCTGGCGCCGTGAGGTCGGTTACGGTCCGGGTTACGTGGTAAGGACGAGAGCGTGAACGGATTGGGTCTTTCCGGTGCGACCAGGCGGGTGGCCGACCACGCACGCTCGTTCGTGCGGCTCGAGCTGCAGCTCGCCGCCACGGAGCTGAAGCGGCGGCTGGCGGCACTCGGCCTCGGCATCGCGTTCACCGCTGCGGCCGCGGTGTTCGGTCTGGTCGCGCTCGCCTTCGGTCTCGCGGCCGCCGCGGCCGGGATCGCGACCACACTCTCGGTCTGGCTCTCGCTGCTCATCATGTTCGGCGGTCTGTTCCTGCTCGCCGCGATCCTCGGAGCGATCGGCGCGACGCTGCTCCGGAAGGGCGCCAAGCCCGTTCCCGAGCAGGCCATCGAGGAGGCTCAGCTCACGACGGAGGCGTTGCGCAATGGCCACTGAGTCCGAGCTCCGGCGGGAGATCGCGGACGAGCGCCGTGAGCTCACGAACGCGGTCGCGGAGTTGCGCGAGGAGCTCGGGCAAACGGCCGAGCGAGGGAAGAAGCTCGGCGTCGCGGTCGGCGCCGTGACCGGAGCCGTCCTCGCGCTGCGGACCGCGTTTCGCCTCCGGCGACGCGGCAAGCGGTAGTTACGCCCGCAACACGGCGTCGAAGCGCGACGCCACCGCGTCGACGATCGACGCCCGCAGCGGCGCGACGTCCTCGTCCGTCAGCGTGCGCTCGGGTGAACCGAAGGCGAGGCGGAACGCGAGCGAGCGCCTCCCCTCCCCGATCGTCTCGGGGTTGCGGTACTCGTCGAAGACCTCGAGCTCGCGCAGCAACTCGCCGGAGGCCTCGCGGATCGTGGCGAGCACGTCCGCGGCGGGCACGTCCTCTCCGACGACGAAGGCGAGATCCTGGCGCACCTCCGGGTAGGGGCTCACCTCCTCGAAGGCCGCGACCTGCGGCGCCGCCTCCGCGAGCGCGTCGAGGTCGAGCTCGAACGCCCCCCAGGCGCCGTCGAGCAGTGCCGGGTGGAGCTCGCCGAGCCAGCCTTCAGTGGTTCTTGCTGCCTTCCCGGGGTGAAGGTACGGCACGTTCGTCCGCTCGTACGCGGGCTCGACGCCGAGCGCGGAGTAGACCTGCTCGACCGCCCACTTCGCCTCGGCGAAGCCACCGTCGGCGATCCCCGCGACATGCCAGCGCTCCCGCGGGAGCGGCTCGCCGACTTGGCGATAGACGCGCGCGACCTCGAACAGCGCGACCTCCTCCGCACCCGCGTCGGCATTCCGGCGCGCAGGCTCGAGGAGCGAGGCGTAGAGGACGGTGCGGAGCGCGGCCGCCTCGGCGGAGAGCGGCTCGGGCAGACGGAGGTCGCCCTCCGCGACGAAGCTCGGCGTGTACACCTCCGCGTAGCCGGCGCCGACGAGGACGTCCTCGACCTGGCGTCGCAGGCGCTGGGGACGAGACAGACGTCCGAACATCGCCTCGCGGCGTGGCAGCGTGAACGGCACCTCCGGCAGTTTGAAGCGCGCGACCTCCTCGATCAGGTCGACCTCCCGCGTCACGTCGCGCGCCCGCCACGTCGGCACCCGGAAGCCCTCGCGCGTCTTCTCGAAGCCGATCCGGCCCAGGAGCTCCGCCTGTTCCTCGGCCGCCACCTCGAGCCCGATCAGCTCGCTCGCCCGCTCCGACCGGAGCCGGATCACCGCCGGCTCGGGCAGCGCAGCCTGCACGTCCTCCGCCCCGGTCCAGCGCGCCCCGGCCAGCTCGACGAGGAGCTGCGTCGCGTACGTCGCCGCCTGCCCGGCGACGTACGGGTCGACGCCCTTCTCCCACCGGTTCGAGCCCTCGGTGCGCAGCGCATGCCGCTCGGAGCTGCGCAAGATTCCGACCGGCTCGAAGTTCGCGGCCTCGAGCAGGACGTTCGTCGTCGAGGCGGAGACCTCCGTCTGTTCGCCGCCCATGATTCCGGCGAGCCCGACCGCGCGCTCGCCGTCGGCGATCACGAGATCCTCCGCGGTGAGCGTCCGCTCGACGCCGTCGAGCGTCCGTACCCGCTCGCCCTTGCGCGCGCGCCGTGCGACGAGCCCGCCCCGGAGCAGGTCGAGGTCGTAGGCGTGCAGCGGGCTGCCGAGCGCGAGCATCACGTAGTTCGTGACGTCGACGACGTTCGAGATCGCCCGGACGCCGGCATGGCGGAGGCGGGCCTTCAGCCACGGCGGCGAGTCCCCGATCCCGACCTCGCGGAACGTCCGACCGATGAAACGGAGACAGCCCTCGGAATCCTCGATCCCGATGCCCACCGGCTCGTCGCCGTCGCGCTGCGGCTCCTCGCCGGGCATCGGCAGCAGCTCGCCCCCGAGGAGCGCGGCCACTTCGCGCGCGACGCCGTAGACCGCGAACAGATCGGGCCGGTTCCCGGTCGGGTCGAGATCGAGCACCTCGTCGACGAGCGGCAGGACCTCGGCGAGCGGCGTCCCCGCCTCGAGCGCGTCGTCGAGGACGATGATCCCGCTGTGGTCGGCCCCGAGGTCGAGCTCGTCTTCGGCGAGGATCATCCCCTCGGAGACCTGCCCGCGCAGCTTGCGCCGCTCCAGCGTCAGCCCGTTCGGCAGCGTGGCGCCCGGCAGCGCGACCGCTACCTTCGCTCCGGCACCGAAGTTCCAGGCGCCGCAGACGATCGAGTACGGCCGGTCCTCCCCCACGTCGACCGACGTGAGCTGGAGCCGGTCGGCGTCGGGGTGCTTCTCCGCCTCGAGCACGTGCCCGACGCGAAAGAGCGCGAGGTCGCCCGGCACGCCGACCCGTTCGATGTCGTGTACCTCGGCAGTCGAGATCGAGAGCGCTTCGGCGATCTCCGGCGCCGTGGCGTCGGTGCGGACGTACTCGCGCAGCCAGCTGAGCGGGACCCTCATCGGAACTGCCTGAGGAAGCGGAGGTCGTTCTCCCAGAACGGGCGGATGCCGGCGATGCCGTAGCGCAACTGCGCCGTCCGCTCGATGCCCATGCCGAAGGCGAAGCCGCTGTACTCCTCCGGCCCCCAGCCGACGAACTCGTAGAGGTGGGGATCGACCACCCCGCAGCCACCCATCTCGATCCAGCCCGAGCGCTTGCAGATGTGACATCCGGCGCCGCCGCAGTTGAAGCAGGAGACGTCCGGCTCCATCGAGGGCTCGGTGAACGGGAAGTAGTGCGTGCGGAAGCGCACCTCGCGCTCGGGGCCGTACAGCTCCCGCATCACGTGGAGGAGCGTCCCCTTGAGGTCGGCGAGCGTGATGCCCTCATCGATCGCGAGCCCCTCGAACTGGTGGAAGATCGGGAAATGCGTCGCGTCGATCGTGTCGCGCCGGTAGACGCGGCCGATCGAGGCCATATAGATCGGCGGTCGCCGCTCTTCCATCTTGTGGATCTGCGCCGGGGACGTCTCGGTGCGGAGGACCGTGTGGTCGTCGAGGAACAGGGACGCGCGCGGCGAGCGGGCCGGATGCCAGTCGGGGAAGCCGAGGGCGTCGAAGTTGTACCGGGTCGTCTCGACCTCGCGGCCGTCGACGATCTCGTAGCCGAGACCGAGGAAGATGTCCTCGACGTCGCGGCGCACGAGCGTGGACGGATGGAGGGTGCCGCGCGGACGCAGCTTCGGCCGGCCGACCAGCCGGGCCGGCAACGTCACGTCCACCCGCTCCGTCGCGAGCCGTTCCTCCAGCTCGGCGCGGGCAAGCTCCTCCTGCCGGCGGGCGAGCGCCGCCTCGACGGTCTCGCGCACGGCGTTGAGCGTCATCCCGGTCTCGCGGTCGCGCACGTCGCGCAGCGCGAGCTTCAGGGCGCTGCGGCGGCCGAGGTAACGGACCCGGACGTCGTCGAGCGCGGTCAGCGACCTCGCCTCGGCTGCGGCGGCGAGCGCCTCCTTCTCGAGGTCGTCGGGGTTCACGGCGGCGACTGTATCCAACGGTTTCTCCTCCTCTCTCGGGCACGGAACGACGGTGGCTCACGCCCCGGCTCGTGCTGCGGAGGAGACGACGCCTTACGAGCGCGCCGACGCCCCGGCAACGAGCCGGGGCTGCGTAAAGGCGAACGCGCGCGAAGCAGACATCTGCGCGGATACTACCCCCGATGAGCGAATACGACTCGCACGCCGCCGATTACGACCTCTGGGCCGCCGAGATGACCGAGGACGTGCCGTTCTACGTCGCGCTGGCGCAGGAGGCCGAGGAGCCGATCGTGGAGCTCGCCGTCGGTTCCGGGCGCGTCGCCATCCCGATCGCCCGCGAAACGGGCAAGCGGGTGATCGGCATCGACCGTTCGCGGGCGATGCTGGAGGCCGGGCGCGAGCGAGCCGGCCAGCTGCCGGTCGACTTCCGCGAGGGCGACTTCCGCGACTTCGCCGTGGAGGAGCCGGTCGAGCTCGTGATCTGCCCCTTCCGCGCGCTGATGCACGCCCCGACGTGGGCTGACAGGCGCCGCGTCTTCGAGTCTGCTGCGGCGGCCCTGAAGGCGGGCGGCCGCTTCGCCTTCAACGTCTTCGTCTTCAGCCCATTCATCGCGGCCCGCAACCACGACGAGGTACAGAGAATCGACGGAGCCTGGCAGCGCATCCGCCAGGTGCCGGCCGAGAACCGGATCGACCTCGAGCGCGGCCGCGACGACGAGACGCACGGTGTCATCTCGCTCACCTGGCTCACGAAGTCGGAGTGCGAGGGGTTGATCGAGGTCGCGGGCTTCGAGGCCGAGGCGCTCTACGGCTGGTTCGACCGGCGACCCTTCGACGAGGATTCGCTCGAGATGGTCTGGATCGCCCGCAAGCCCGGCAAGTCCTGAGCGCGTACGACCCCATCGCGCGCCTCTACGACCCGTGGAGCGCGAGCGTCGTCGAGGACGTCTCTTTCTACGTCGACGAAGCGCTGACGGCTGTAAGCGTCGGCGGCGAGGTCGTGGAGCTCGGCGTTGGCACCGGCCGGATCGCGATCCCGACGGCGCTTGCAGGCGTGCATGTCATCGGCGTGGACTCGTCCGCCCAGATGCTGGCCGTCTGCGGCCGACACGCGCGGGAGGCGGGGGTCGAGGCGCGGCTCGACCTACGGCTCGGCGACCTCCGCCGGCCGCCCGTCGACGAACGCGTGCCGCTCGTGACGTGCCCGTTTCGGGCCTATCTCCACCTGCGGGACGACGGCGAGCGGCTCGAGGCCCTCCGTGCCGCACGCGAGCTCCTCCGGTCCGGCGGCCACCTCGTCTTCGACGTCTTCACGCCGTCGCGCGAGGACATCGAGGAGACGCACGGCCGCTGGATCGAGCGCGAGCCCGGCATCGACGAGCGCGCGGACTGGGATCAGGTGGCGCAGACGCTCACGCTCTCGGTGCGCGGCTCGGAGGGGACCTCGACGATGACGCTCTGGTGGGTCGAGCCCGAGCGCTGGCACTCCCTGCTCGCCGAAGCCGGCTTCGAGGTGCTCGCCTGCTATGGCTGGTTCGACCGCCGGCCGTTCGCCGGCGGAGAGGACAGCGTCTGGATCGCGGCCCGAAAATGATCCGCTCGCAAATTGCGACAAATTGTCGGCGGCGGCCCTTGATCAGGTGACAGCGTTCGCATAGGTTCCCTCCTGCGCCGAGCACGGAACGCAAGTAGGTCGAAACCTCGACCGAGCGGTCGGACGAAGAGGGAGCAATCCCGAGGCGAAGGGCCGGTTGGACGAGGGGGACGAAAGCGAAACCGGCTCGGCGAATTCTTTGGTCCGGCCCCCGCAAGGGGGCCGGCCTTTTTCTAGGCTCGGTCGCCGCGAGCCAGCTCGTAGAGCGCGATTGCGCCTGCCAGCGCGACGTTGAGAGACTCGGCGTCGCCCGGCTGAGGGATCGAGGCCCGCTCGTCGCAGCGCTCCAGCACCTCCGGCGGCAGCCCCTCCCGCTCCGCGCCGAGCACGAGGACGACCTCGCCGCCGAACTGCAGTTCCGGGAGCGCGACACCGCCGCTCGGGACGAGTGCCACCCACTTCCCGGGCGCGTCGGCGAACCCGCTGAGGGGCACGCGAAAGATCGACCCCATCGACGCGCGCACGGCCTTCGGCCCCGTGGGATCGGCGCAACCCTCCGACAGGGCGACGCCGGCGCCGAAGGCGTCCGCCGCGCGGAGGAGCGTGCCGAGGTTGCCGGGGTCGCCGACGCGCCAGAGCGCGAGCGTCACCGGGCGGGTCCCATGCGCGAGATCGCCCCGGCGGAAGACGGCCACAACTCGCGGGGGATGGGCGAGCGACGACACTTCGGCGAGCAGCTCGGCCTCGACGTCCTCGCCCGCTGTGAGCACGTCGGCGGGCTCGAGCCCGGCGGCGAGCGCCGCCTCGACCAGGTCCTCCCCCTCGACCGCGAACAACTCGAGCTTGTCCCGCCAGCGCCGCTCCCGGAGTTTGCGGACGAGCTTCAGCCGCTCGTTGTCGCGGGAGGTGATCAGGCGGCGGGCTGGCTCTGCAGCGCGGCCTTCGCCTGCTCGGCGATCGCGCCGAAGGCGACTGGGTCGCTGACGGCGAGGTCGGCCAGCACCTTCCGGTCGAGCTCGATCCCCGCCTTCGAGCAGCCGTGCACGAACTGGTTGTACGAGAGCCCGTGCACGCGGGCGGCGGCATTGATCCGGGTGATCCAGAGCTTCCGGAACTCGCGCTTCCGCACCTTGCGGTCGCGGTAGGCGTAGACGAGCGAGTGCTCGACCTGCTCCTTCGCGTAGCGATAGTGCGTGCTCTTCCGGCCCCAGTAGCCCTTCGCCTGCTCGAGGACCTTGCGGCGCTTCTTGTGTGCGGCGACCGCGCGCTTGACCCTGGGCATGCCTAGCCCCTCCCCAGCATCTTCTTGATGGCGCCGCGGTCGGCGCCCGTGACCTCGCGATCCTTGCGGAAGCCGCGCTTACGCTTCGACGACTTCTTCTCCAGGTTGTGGCTGCGCATCGCCGGCCGGCGCAGAAGCTTGCCGCTGCCCGTCACCTTGAACTTCTTCTTCACCGATCTGCGTGTCTTCATCTTCGGCATCGCGTCTCACTCCTGCGTTCTTGGTCGGGCCGAGCAGCATCACCATGTTGCGTCCGTCCTGGAGAGGCTGGGACTCGATCAGCCCGATCTCCTTGACGTCGTCGGCGAGCCGGAGGAGCAGGTCGCGTCCCCGTTCCGGATGGGTTTGCTCCCGGCCCCGGAACATGATCGTGACCTTAACCTTGGCGCGCTGGTTGAGGAATCGCTCGACGTGGCCCTTCTTGGTGTTGTAGTCGTGGATGCCGATCTTCGGCCGGAGCTTGATCTCCTTGACCTGGATCTGCATCTGATGCTTGCGGGCCTGTTTCGCCTTCTGCTCCTGCTCGTACTTGTACTTGCCGTAATCCATGACCTTGGCGACGGGCGGGTCGGCCTGGGCGGCGACCTCGACGAGGTCGAGGTTCTTGCCGTAGGCGTGGTCCCGCGCCTCGTCGGTGGTCTTGATTCCGAGCTGGCTGCCGTCGTCGTCGATCAGCCGGACGCGGGGAACGCGGATCGCGTCGTTGATGCGCGTCGTGTCGCGTGGCGTCGGACGAACCTGGTCGAACGGCCGGCGTCTGGGCCTCAAAGGCAAATCACCAAGTTGGGCTTACTCCTCCTCGTTTAGTGGTCGCAACATGAAAAGCCGCTGCATGCAGCGGCCCGATCCTCGTCGTTTCTCCGACTCGGTTGAACCTCCGCGGTCCGTGTCCCGGCCCGGGAGGTGAGGAACGGTCCGCCCCTGCTTTCCAGACGTCAGAGGGTAGCAAGCCTGTCGAGCAGAGCTGGGAGCGAGAGGGTCGACTGCTCGCCGCCCCGGTCGCGCACCGCGAGGCTCTCGTCGCTCTCGCGGTCGCCATACACGACCGTGACCGGAATCTTCTCGAGCTCGGCCGCGCGGATCCGCTTCCCGATCGTCTCCGTTGGCTCCGCGGTCTCGGCGCGGAAGCCGGCGTCACGCAGCCGCAGAGCGAGGGTCCGGGCCGCGTCGGAATGCGCCTCGCCGACCGGCAGCACGCGCACCTGCACGGGGGCGAGCCAGAACGGCAGGTCGCCGCCATAGTGCTCGAGCAGGATCCCGATGAAGCGCTCGAGCGAGCCGAAGAGCGCCCGGTGGATGACGTACGGCGTGTGCTCGCGGTTGTCGGCCCCCATGTAGGTGCAGTCGAGCCGCTCGGGCTGCTGCCCGTCGAGCTGGATCGTCCCCATCTGCCACGCGCGACCGAGCGCGTCGTCCATGAAGAAGTCGATCTTCGGCCCGTAGAACGCACCCTCGCCCTCGGCGACGCGATAGCGAAGGCCGATCCGCTCGAGCGCCGCCTCGAGGACGCCTTCCGTGCGGTCCCACTGCTCGTCGCTGCCGAGCTTGTTGTCGGGCCGCGTCGCGAGCTCGGCGTGGGCGAGCTCGCGCACGCCGAACGTGTCGTAGAGGAAGTCGACGTAGTCGAACATCGCGTCGATCTCCTCCTGGATCTGGTCCTCCATGCAGAAGACGTGTGCGTCGTCCTGGCTGAACTGCCGGGCGCGAGTCAGCCCCTGCAGGCTGCCGGTCGGCTCGTCGCGATGGAGGACGGCGGCCTCGGCGTAGCGGATCGGCAGCTCGCGGTAGCTGCGGAGCTGCGTGTTGAAGAGGAGCATGTGGCCGGGGCAGTTCATGGGCTTGAGCCCGTAGAGCGACTCGCCGTGCTCGATCCGGAAGAGATTGTCGCCGTACTTCTCCCAGTGGCCCGACCGCTTCCAGAGCTCGACGTCCCACATCAGAGGCGTCTTCACCTCGACGTAGCCGCGCTTCGCGTTCTCGCGCCGGCGCAGATCCTCGAGCGCGTTGTAGACGGCCATCCCCTTGGCCGTCCAGAGCGCGGAGCCCGGCGAGTACTCCGACATGTGGAAGAGGTCGAGTTGCGGCCCGAGTCGCCGGTGGTCGCGCGTCTTGGCGTGCTCGAGCCGCTCGAGGTAGGCATCGAGGTCGCGCTGGGCGTAGAAGGCGGTACCGTAGATGCGGGTCAGCTGTGGCTTCGACGAGTCCCCGCGCCAGTAGGCGCCGGCGAGGCCGGTCAGCTTGAGCGCCTTGATCGGTTGCGAGTTCTGCAGGTGTGGACCGCGGCAGAGGTCGGTGAAGTCGCCCTGCGTGTACAGGGAGATCTCGCCCTCGGCCGTGTCGAGGAGCTCGAGCTTGTACGGGTCGGATGAGAAGAGCTGCTTCGCCTCGTCGCGCGAGATCCCCTGTCGCACCCACTCGCGGCCCTCGGCGAGCTCTCGGTCGATCTCGGCCTGGATCTTCGCCAGGTCCTCCTCGCGGATCGGCTCCGGGAAGTCGAAGTCGTAGTAGAAGCCGTTCTCGATCGGCGGGCCGATGGCGAGCTTCACGCCCGGGTAGAGCTGCGTGACCGCCTCCGCCAGGAGGTGCGCGGACGAGTGGCGCAGCACGGCGAGGGCGTCCGGATCGTCCTTGTCACGCGTGGTCAGGATCTGGATCGGGTCGCCGTCGTGCAGCGGCAGGCGCAGGTCCTGCACTTGCCCGTTCGCACGGACGAGAACGGCCTGCTCGGCGAGCTTCGGCCCGATCGCGCGCGCGGCGTCGAGGCCGTTCGCGCCGGCGGGAAGTTCGAGCTCCGAGTTGTCGGGAAGGACGACCTTCATGGAAGAACCGGCCAAGGATATGCACCCCCGCGAGGACGATCGAAACGATGAGCTGGATGAGTCCCCCGTGCCCGACCCGACCGCGAAACCGGCGGACGGCGAGGACGACCCGGAGGCCGATTAGCGGGGTGTCGGTGTGCGCTCGGAGCGCATCGCCCCACTTTAGCCGCGGAACTCCATCAGGATCCACGGCGCCTTGTACTCGGCCTCGGCCTCGTGGCGCGAGACCTCGACGAAGCCGGCGCGCTGCCAGGCGCGAACCGCACCCTCATTCCACGCGTAGGGATCGACGGTGACGCGGGACCAGCCGCGCTCGTCGACGAGATGGCGGGCCATGCCGCGAGCGGCGTCGGGGCCGAGGCCGCGCCCGCGCGCGGCCGGGATCAGGAACATGTCGAGCCCGGCGGAATGGACCTGGAGGTAGCCCACGGGCTCGCCGCGCTCCTCGACGATCCAGGCCTCGACATCCCGGCGCGCGAGCCGTTCCGCCATCTCTGCGCGGGTGAACGTCTCGCCGTCCCAGTAACGCGCGACCTCTGGGTCCGCGTGCCAGGCGACGAGGCGATCGACGTCGGCGGCTTCCGCCGGCCGCAACGTCGTCAGTCGTCCCCGTACCCGAACTGCCATAGGACGTTCACGGTTTCGGTGGCTCCGCCTGCCGCGCGGTAAAGCGCGTTCGCGGGGCCGTTGTCCGGCTCGGCCAGCACGAAGCCGGTGCGTATGCCGCGCTCGCGCGCGAGCTCGGCCAGCCGCGCGAGCAGCGCCGAGGCGATGCCTCGGCGCCGGTGGCTCTCGGCGACGTCCACCTCGTAGACGAAGAGTTTGGCCCGATCGCCGTGGCGGCGCGGCAACTCGTGCGCAAGCACGAGGCCGACCGGTCGCTCGCCGTCGAACGCCACGAGCAGCAGCGTCCGCGGATCGGCGAGCAGCGCTTCCGGGTCACCCGGGCCGTCGTACGTCGCGAGTTCGCGCACGACGCCCTCGTCGCCGGGCGCGAGCAGACGAATCGGGATTCCCGGTACGGCCGTTGTCGAATCGGGACCCTCGTCCACCGGCAAGGAGGATCGCATGCCCGGCAAGCGACCGAGCGTCAAGAACGAGAAGCAGTACGAGAAGCTGAAGGAGAAGGGGATGTCGAAGGAGCGTGCAGCGAGGATCTCGAACTCGCCGGGCTCCTCGAGCCGCGGCGGCAAGAAGTCCGGCTCCTCCTCGTCCTCGCGCAGCAGCTCGCGGCAAGGCGGCACGACCGCCCAGAAGAAGGCCGCGGGCCGCAAGGGCGGCCGCGCCACCGCCCGCAAGAGCTCCTGAGGACAGGTCTCGGTGGTCCATGTCTCGGTGCCAGGCACCGGGACATGTCCCTCCGTTTGCATCGACCGCCCACGGGAACGTCACCGGCAGGACGACGAAAGGGGTGTGAACCATGGCTACGAGCGTCAACGAGGTGATGACCCACGACCCGCGCACGCTGACTCCGGACAGCACGGTCGAGGAGGCCGCGCGGATGATGCGCGACGACGACGTCGGCAGCATCCCGCTCGTCGAAGGCAGCAAGTGCGTCGGCACCGTCACCGACCGCGACATCGCGGTGCGCGTCGTCGCCGAAAGCCGGCCGCTCGACACGGCCCTCAGCGAGATCGCGGCGAAGCAGCTCATCACCGTCGACCCGCACCAGCCGGTCGAGGAGGCGATGCGGCTGATGGCCGAGCACCAGGTACGCCGCCTGCCGGTGTGCGAGGAGGACGGACGCCTCGTCGGGATCGTCGCGCAGGCGGACGTCGCCCGCTTCGCAAGCGCCGAACGGACCGGCGAGACCGTCGAACACATCTCCCGCTAGCGACCTAGTCCGAGCGGGAAGCGAGGGCGCCTCCCTCCCGGGGCGCCCTCGCTACCGCCGAAAGGGACGTGTCCCGGTGCCTGGCACCGGGACACGTCCGCTCCGGCCCCACGCCTGCTTTTGCCGAGGCCGCTCGAACTTCACTTCGACCCAGGCGGCGGCGTAACGGCACGTTACGCCGGCGCGGAGTAGCGGGCGAGCACGCGTAAGCTTGCTCGGGCGCGACGGAACCACAGCTGGAGCCCTACGTCAGCCCTGGAAAGCACTACTGCACGGAGCCGCCGGGAGACCGCGCTCTCCCGGCGGCGGAGTTCCTTCTCCAGGTCGCGGGTGCGCAGCACACGCGACCTGTTTAGACGGGGATGACGTTGCGAGCCTCGGGGCCCTTCTGACCCTCGGCCGGCTCGAACTCGACGCGCGCGCCCTCCGCGAGCGTCTTGAAACCCTCGGCGCTGATCGCGCTGAAGTGGACGAACACGTCCTTGCCGCCCTCGTCCGGGGTGATGAACCCGTACCCCTTCGCGTCGTTGAACCACTTAACGGTTCCGGTTGCCATATGAAAACACCTCCCTCCGCGGAAGCTCTGAACGGACAGGAGGCGCGCAACGGACGCGCAACCAGTACTCGCTCGTAGTGCTAGTGCAGAACGAACCGTAGCGACAATTCGCGCGTGGCGCAGGTACTCGCGGCTCCCGACAAGTTCCGAGGCACGCTCACGGCACGTGAGGCCGCGACGGCGATCGCGGCCGGAGCCGAACGCGCCGGATGGACGGTGTTCGAGCTGCCGCTGGCCGACGGCGGCGAGGGAACGCTCGACGTGCTCGGCGGCGGCAACCGGCGGACGACGGTGACCGGTCCTCTGGAAGCGCCGGTCGACGCCGAGTGGCGACTCGAGGAGGACGGCACCGCGCTCGTCGAGGCGGCGCTGGCCTGCGGGCTGACCCTGGCCGGTGGGCCGAAGCGAAACGACCCGCTCCGCGCGACGAGCCGCGGTGTCGGCGAGCTCGTCCTCGCAGCAGTCGCCGCCGGCGCCCACCGGATCGTCGTCGCCGTCGGCGGCGTCGCGTGCACCGACGGCGGCCTCGACGCGGTCGAGGCGCTGCAACCGTTCCTCCCCCTGCCCGTGCCGCTCGAGGTGGCGTGCGACGTGGAGGCGCGCTTCCTCGAGGCCGCCGACGTCTTCGCGCCGCAGAAGGGAGCGACGCCGGAGCAGGTGGCGATCCTGCGCGAGCGGCTCGAAGACGTCGCGCACCGCTATCGCGACGAGCTCGGTGTCGATGTCCGCGACCTCCCCGGCGCAGGCGCTGCCGGAGGGCTCGGCGGCGGGCTCGCGGCGATCGGCGGACGACTCCTTCCCGGCTTCGAGGTCGTCGCGGGCCGGCTCGGCTTCGACGCGCGGCTCGCGGAGGCGGAGCTCGTCGTCACCGGCGAGGGTCTACTCGACGCCACGTCGTTCACGGGCAAGGTCGTCGGCGGCGTGCTCGCCAGCGCCCGCGCCGCCGGCGTCGAGGCGCTCGTGCTCGCGGGAGAGGTGGCTCCCGGAAGCCCGATCGACGCGGTCTCGCTCGTCGAGCGCTACGGTCCCGAGCGAGCGCTCGCCGAGCCGGCGGCGTGCCTCACCGAGCTCGCCGCAACGGCCCTGGCGACCCGCCGAAACGGACCCTAAGCTGCTGCCGGAAATGCCCAAGCCAGCCGCCAGGAACGCGCCCCACCTCGGCTACCGCCCCGGCCTCGACGGCCTGCGCGCGATCGCCGTCGCGGGCGTCTTCCTCTACCACTCGCGCATCGACTGGATGCCGGGCGGGTTCCTCGGCGTCGACCTCTTCTTCGTGCTCAGCGGCTACCTCATCACGTCGCTGCTGCTCGTCGAGTGGGAAGCGGGAACGCGCATCGACCTGCGCCGGTTCTGGATGCGGCGTGCGCGGCGGCTGCTGCCCGCGCTCGTGGTCGTCGTGCTCGCGGCCCTCGTGCTCGCCGCGATCTTCGCGCGCGGCGACCTCGCGAGGACGCGCGGCGACGCGGTCAGCTCGCTCCTCTACTACACGAACTGGCACCTGATCGTCGCGAACCACTCGTACTTCGCGCGAATGGGCAACCTGTCGCTGCTGCAGCACCTCTGGTCACTGGCAGTGGAGGAACAGTTCTACGTGATCTGGCCGCTGCTGCTCGTCCCCGGACTCGTGCTCGTGGGCCGCAGGCGCCTGCCGTACGTCGTCGTCGCCGCCATCGCCGGCTCGACGGCGCTGATGTGGCTCCTCTACAAGCCGGCCGACCCGTCGCGCGTCTACTACGGCACGGACACCCGCGCCTTCCTGCTCCTGCTCGGGATCCTGCTCGCGCTCGTCTGGCCGGCGATCGAGCGGCTGCGGCGCGCGCTGCCGCTGCTCGAGCTGGCGGGCATCGCGGCGCTCGTCGCGACCGTCCTCCTCTTCCGGCAGATGGAGGACTTCGACCCGACGCTCTACCGTGGAGGCGACCTCGCCGCGGCGTTCTGCTTCGCGGTGCTGATCGCGGCGGTCGCGCATCCCCGGACGGGCATCGGTCAGGCGCTGGGCGTGGCGCCGCTGCGCTGGATCGGCGAGCGGAGCTACGGCATCTACCTCTGGCACTGGCCGGTGGTCGAGCTGATGCGGCCCGGAGTGGACATCCCCTGGACCGGCCCCGGCGTGGTGGTTGCCCAGGCGGCCATCGTCCTCTCCGCGGCGGCTCTCTCTTACCACTACGTCGAGCAGCCGATCCGGACGGGAACCCTGCAGCGCCGGCTCGCCCAGCAGTCGCGGCGGCTGCGGCTCGAGCTCGTCGGGGCGGGTGCCATGTGCCTCATCGGAGCCTTCTCCATCCTTTTCGTGATCCCCAAGGCGCTCAACCCCGTCTCGGGCTATGTGAGCCCGCCCAACGGATCGGCGGCCGTGCAGCAGCCGCGCACCGGCACGAAACCGCGCCACCACGCGCCGACCCGGCACGCCGGCCCCAGTGGAACGCCGCCGAAGCAGGCGGCCCTGCCACCGGGGCGGATCCTCGCCCTCGGCGACTCGGTGATGCTCAGCTGCTCGTCCGAGCTAAAGACGGTCCTCCACCACCGCGTCCGCATCGATGCGGCGGTCGGGCGGCAGATCGACAACACGATCAACGACCTCCAGCGCTACCGCCGGCACCACGCGCTGCCGAAGACGCTCGTGCTCCAGATCGGGAACAACGGGCCGCTCTGGTACCGCGACCTCGTCCGGCTGCGGCGGGCGCTGCACGGGATCCCGGACATCGCCGTCGTGAACGTCCGCAACGCCACAAGCTGGCAGGACGAGTCGAACCGCGCGCTCGCCGCGTGGCTCCAGGGATGGCCGGCGGCGCACCTCGCCGACTGGTACGCGCACTCGACGGACAAGATGCTCTCGGACGGCACGCACCCGTGGCCGTACGCGTGCACCATCTACTCACGCGTGATCGCCGACACGCTGCGGTCGAGCTAAGAACGAGTTCTAACGTCTAAGCGGCCGCGTCGGGGGCCGGCGCGAGCTCTTCCTGCGGCGCGCGGGAGACGAAGAGCGCGAGCGCCCCGCCGACCGCGTAGCCGACGAGCACCGCGGCAAGCGAGCCGCCGAGGCCCGGCTTCTCGGTCATGTTCCAGACGACGCCGAGGACGATGCCGATGTTCGTGAACTCGACTACCCAGAGACCCGGGTGGAGCGTCATCCGCCGCGCGTCTGCGCCGAGCGGCCCGGGACCGTTTGCCTGCAGGGCAGCTCCGAGCTTGTGGCCGGTGCGCTCTGCGATGCCCGCACCCTGGGCGAACAGCACGACGAGAGCGGCGATCCCGACCTCGATCCAACCCGTGCTCCACGTCCAGAAGTCGCTCGTCATATAGGCGCCGGTACCAAAGAGACCGAGGATCGCGATCGGGAAGAGCTTGCCGATCTTGCCGGCCACCATCCCCCAGGGCGCGGCCTGCTCGAGCGTGCGCGCGGCGCGGACCTGAAGGAGGCACGCGAGCAGCACCGAGGCCGCCCCGATACCGACGAAGAGCGAGAGCAGGTGGACGTAGAGCACATAGTGGTACGTGTTCAAGGCGGAACCCCCTGTGAGAACCGATTTGGCGAGAGGCTAGAAAATCGCGGCGATTGTGTCTAGACCCCCGTCGAGAACCGCGTCCTCGATCACGAGCGGCGGGGCGAGGACGAGAACGTTGCCGTAGCGGCCGCCGCGGCCGACGAGGACGCCTCGCTCACGCAGCGCGCGCTGGGTCTGTCTCGCGAGCTCGGGATCCGGCTCCCGTGAGGCTCGATTGCTCACGAGCTCGATCCCGACGAACAGGCCGCGGCCGCGGACGTCGCCGACGGCCGGATGCTCGGCCAGCTCGCCGCGGAGTCGCTGCAGCGCGTGCGCGCCCAGGCGGGCGGACCGCTCGACGAGGCCCTCCTCGCGGAGGACGTCGATCGCGGCGCAGCCCGCCGCCGCGTTGAGCGCGTTCGCGAGGAACGTCGAGCTCACCGCGTCCGGCTCCCAGGTCGTCATCAGCTCGGAGCGGCCCAGGACGGCGGCGAGCGCGAGGCCGCCGCCGATCCCCTTCCCCACCGTCAGCAGGTCGGGCACGACGTTCTCGTGCTCCGACGCCCACATCCGACCGCTGCGCCCGAAGCCGCACTGGATCTCGTCGAACACGAGCAGCGTGCCCGTTCGGTCGCACAGCTCGCGCAGGCTGCGCAGGAAGCCGGTCGGCGGGACGACGACGCCGCCGTTGCCCTGGATCGGCTCGAGCAGGACGCAGGCCGGCGGCTCGACGCCGGAGGCCGGGTCGGTGAGCGCGTCCTCGAGGAGCCGGAGCGCTATCTCGCCCGGATCCTCGCTACCGGCCCACGGGCTCCGGTACGGATCCGGATAGGGGACGAAATGCGCGTCTGCAGCGATCCCGAGCTGCTCGCGGTAGGCGTGCTTGCCGGCGTAGCGCACCGCGCCGACCGTGCGTCCGGAGTACGTCCCCGCGAAGGTGACGACCTTCGCGCGGCCGGTCGCGGCGCGCGCGAGCTGGACGGCCACCTCGTTCGCCATCGCTCCGGTGATCGCGAGGAGAACACGGTCGAGCGGGGGCGGCGCGATCGCGACGAGCCGGTCGTAGAGGCCGGCCCGCATCTCCGATGGCGCGGCCGAGGGACAGTGCGTCATCACCGCGGCCTGCTCCCGGATCGCCTCGGTGACGCGCGGGTGGCAGTAGCCGACGTTCGCGACGGCGAAGCCGGCGTAGAGGTCGAGATAGGCGCGGCCGTCGGCGTCCCAGACGTGGCAGCCCTCGGTCCTCGACCAGACGAGCGGCTCCGGCTCCCAGAACGTGCGCATGCCCGTCCCCTCGACGGCGCGGATCCGCTCGCGCACGCTCTCGGACGCCGCGGTCACTGCTCGACGATCGTGCGGCTCTGCTCACGGGCGAACTGCTGCACGTAGTACGGCCCGAGGCCGCCCTTGCCGGTCAGGCCGCTGGACTTCCAGCCGCAGAAGGACTGGATCCCGGGCCACGCACCGGTCGTCGCACCGGCGCGCCGGTTGACGTAGACGACGCCGGCCTCGATCTCGTCGAGGAAGCGATCGAGCTCGTCCTCGTCGCGCGAGAAGACTCCGGCCGTGAGGCCGTACGGCACCGCATTCGCCTCCGCGACCGCGGCGTCGAAGTCGGGCACCCGCAGGACGGTCAGGAAGGGGAGGAAGAGCTCGTCGCGGCTCAGCGGGTGCCCGAGCGGGAGGCCCGAGACCACCGTCGGCTCGACGAACCAGCCCGCCTCGTCGCCGCGGGAGCCTCCCGAGGCGACCACGCTGTCGCGCCGCGCCGCCTCGACCGAGCGCTCGAACCGCTCCACCGCCCGTGCGTTCACGACCGGCCCGGTGGCGACGTCGGGATCGGCGGGATCGCCGACGCTCGTCACCCGCGCGAGCTCCGCGAGCCGCTCCACGAGGTCGTCGTGCACCTCGTCCACGACGATCGCGCGCGAGCACGCGCTGCACTTCTGCCCCGAGAAGCCGAAGGCCGCCCTGGCGATTCCCTCGGCGGCCGCCTCGAGGTCGGCGCTCGCCCCGACGACCGCCGCGTTCTTGCCGCCCATCTCCGCTAGCACCGGCCGCGGGAACAGTCCCTCCGAAAGCCGCCGGCCGATCTCGCGGCCGACCTCGGCCGAGCCGGTGAACGCGACGCCGTCGACCTCCGAGCCGACGAGCGCCTGCCCGGTCTGCGGGCCGCCGTGGACGAGCGAGATGACGCCGTCGGGCACGCCTGCCTCGGCGAGCAGCCGGGCGACGGCCCCGCCCGAGGCGGGCGCCTCCTCCGGCGGCTTCAGCACCACCGCGTTGCCGGCGGCGAGCGCGGCGGCCGTCATCCCGAAGCCGAGAGCGAACGGGAAGTTGAATGGCGCGATCACGCCGAAGACGCCGTACGGGCGCAGGACGTCGCTGTTGCGCTCGTCCGGCGAGAGCTGCCCGAGCGGCGTCTCGAACCCGTCCGCGGCCTCGACCTGGAGGCAGTAGGTCTCGATCAGGTCGATCGCCTCCTCGACCTCGGCGATCGCCTCGGTACGCACCTTGCCGACCTCGAGGCTGATCGTCGCCGCCAGCTCGAGCTTGCGCTCGTCGATCAGGCGCTCGGTCGCGCGCAGTAGCGCGACACGCTCGGAGTGCGGCAGGCGCCGCCACTCGCGCTGTGCCGTGCGTGCCGCGCCCACCGCGTCGGCGGCCAGGCCGGCGCCTTCATGTGCGCGGCTCGCGACGCGCTCGCGCCGCGACGGGTCCTCCCGCGAGAACGCCTCGCCGGCAGAGACTTCCCGGCCGGCGACGAGGTGAGCGAGCGGCTCGGCCCCGCGGCCCCGCGCCTCCGCCAGCGCGGTCTCGAACGCGCGGTCGAGCTCGGGGCTGCGCGACCCCGTCGTGTAGGTCAGCCGCGTCGCCATCGCCGGAATAGCATCTCATGCCATGCCGGGCCGGTCACTCTTCGTCGCGGGACTGCAGACGGCCGGCGTGCCCGGAGATCCCGGCGCCACGCTCGAACAGCTCGAGCGCAACGTCCGCGCACTCCGTTCGACGTTCGACGACCTCCAGCTCGTCGTCGCGCCGGAGCTGCACCTGATGGCGCTGCCGCCGCTCCTCGAGGAGGACGGCGCCTCGCCGCTCGACCTCGCGGTGGACGTGCCGGGCGAGCTGACGGAGCGGCTCGGAGCGCTCGCCCGTGAGACAGGGCTCTGGCTCGTGCCCGGCAGCGTCTACGAACGCGTCGGCGATGCGGTCGCGAACACTGCCGTCGTGCTCTCGCCGGCCGGCGAGCTCGTTGCGAGCTACCGCAAGTGCTTCCCCTGGCAGCCGTACGAGACGACGCAGCCCGGCACCGCGACGGTCTGCTTCGACATCGACGGCGTCGGCCGCTTCGGGCTCGCGATCTGCCACGACGGCGCGTTCCCGGAGATCTTCCGCTCGCTCGCCTGGCAGGGCGCCGAGGCGATCCTCCAGGTCACGCTGACCGGAACGTCGGACCGCGACGCCGAGACGGTCATCGCGCGCGCGAACGCGATTGTCAACCAGGTCGCGGTCGTCAACGTCAACGCGGCGGCGCCGGTCGGCAACGGGCGCAGCCTCGTGATCGACCCGGAGGGAGCGGTGCGCTACGAGGCAGGCGTCGCCGAGGAGGTGGTGACGGCCGTGCTCGATCTCGACCAGGTGCAGCGCGTGCGCGAGCGCGGCAGCTTCGGCATCAACCGGCTCTGGGAGGAGATGGACCGCGTCGGGCCGGGTCTCGAGCTGCCGCTGTACGGCGGGCCCTACCGGCCGCGGCCGCGGTAGAGCTCGAGCACCCGGTCGCGGGTCAGCGCCCGCACGAGCCGCCCCTCGCGACCGGTCGTGTCGACCGCCGCCCACAGCGAGCAGAGCACGGCCTCCTCGGTCGCGTCGACGACCGCCTGGAAGAGCGCGTCGAGCTCACGGCCCGGAAAGGAGCGCCCCTCGGAACTGGCGAAGGCGACGAAGATCTCCCCGCTGCCGTGGTGGGCGACGGAGCCCGCCCGCGCCAGCCCGAGCCCTGCGCGGCGCGCGAGCCGCTCGAGCTGCTGCGGCGCGAGCGGCGCGTCGGTCGCGACGACGGCGATGCAGCTGCCGCCGGGATCCGGCGCATCGCGCGGCTGCTCCGCGAGCAGCCGCCCCACCGGGACGCCGTCGACGCGGAGCTGCTCGCTCGAACCGAAGTTCGTCAGGAGGAGGACGCCGACGATGTGCTCGCCCGCCCGGCGGCTGGACGAGCCGATCCCGCCCTTCCAGCCGAAGCAGATCATCCCGGTGCCGGCGCCGACTGCGCCCTGCGCGAAATCGGCCGCCGCGCCGCTCACGGCGCGGGCGACGTCGCCCGGCTGGACGTGCGGGAGGCGCGCGTCCGAGAGCCAGCTGTCGTCGCACTCTCCGACGACCGGGATCACGACGTCGTCGACGCCGACGCGAGGATCGGCCGCGATCGCGACCGAGACCGCGCCGTCGTAGACGCGGCCGACGGCGTGCGTCGACGTGAGGTACACGGGCGTCTCGAGAATCCCCCACTCGCGGATCTCGAGCGACCCGGTGAGCTCCCCAGCGCCGTTGAGGACGGCCGTCCCGGCCGGGACGGGCAGCGCGGGCGGCACGACCGCCGTCACGCCCGTCCGCTCGACCGTGGCGTGCCCGACGGTGACGCCGACGTCGGCGATCGAGTTCCGCGGGCCGGGCTCCAGCGTGCCGATGACGATCCCGTCCTCGCGCGGCCGTGACATGGTCCGACCCTAATGCTGCCACCGTTCGTCTGGAGCGACGAATGCCTCCGCCACGAGCCGGAGGCGGAGATCTGGATCGGCACGCGCACGCCGGCGACCGAGGTGCCGGCGCGGGCGCTCGCGATCCGGGAGGCGCTCCTCGCGGCCGGCGCGCAGGAGGTCGCGGCGGTGGCGCACGACGACGCGCCTCTGCTCGCGGTGCACGACCCGGCCCTCGTCGAGTTCCTGCGCACGGCCTGGGACGAGTGGTCGGTTGCAGGTCTACCCTCGGACCGGGTCGTCCCGTACGTCTTCGCGCGCGAGGAGCTGACGGGCGGCCGCCCACCCGCGCCGCCCGCCGCTGTCTGGGCCCGGCCGGGCCTCTTCGCCTACGACACGATGACGCTGATCGGTCCGGGAACCTGGGAGGCGGCCCGCGCCGCGGTCGACGTGGGGCTGACCGCCGCCGACCTCGTCGCCGACGGCGCGCGCCTCGCCTACGCCTGCACCCGGCCGCCGGGCCACCACGCCACCCGGTCGCTCTACGGCGGCTCCTGCTACCTCAACAACACCGCGATCGCGGCGAGTGCACTGTTCGACCGTCTCGGCGGGCCGGTCGCGGTCGTGGACGTCGACGCGCACCACGGCAACGGGACGCAGGAGCTGTTCCGGGGACGCACCGACGTCCTGACCGCGTCGGTGCACGTCGACCCGGGAGCAGGCTGGTTTCCGCATTTCCTCGGCTTCGCGACGGAGAACGACGGAGCGAACCTCAACCTCCCGCTGCCGCCCGGGACCGGCGACGAGGCTTGGCTCTCGGCCGTCCGCACCGCTGCCGAGTTCGCGGCGCCGGCCCGCGCGCTCGTCGTCGCGCTCGGCGTCGACGCGGCCGCCGGCGACCCGGAGAGCCCGCTCGAGGTGACGGCGGCGGGATACCGCGAGGCGGGCCGGATCCTCGGCGAGCTCGCGCTGCCTACGGTCGTCGTCCAGGAGGGCGGCTACGACCTCGCGACCATCGGCGGGCTCGTCGTCGAGACGCTCGCAGGTGTAGAAACAGGCGGATGAGACCGCTCCCCGACGGAGGCACGATCGGCGTCGGCGCGTTCGCCAGCTCGTACGACATGCGCTCCGAGGTCGAGCGCGGCGTCGAGTGGTGGGAGCGGCGGGGCTACCGTGTCAAGCTCGCGCCGGGCATCTACGAGCGCGACGACTACGTCGCGGGCGACCCCCTCAGCCGCGCGAACGACCTGCACGCGCTCTTCGCAGACCCGCAGGTGGACGTCGTCCAGACCCTCCAGGGCGGGTTCGGCTCGAGCGAGCTGATCCCCTACCTCGATTTCGACCTCATCGCGGCAAACTCGAAGCCGTTCGTCGGCTACTCCGACATCACGTCGCTGCACGTGCCGATCCGGCAGTGCGCAGGGTTCCCCACCTTCTACGGCTACGGCCTGATGGGCGTCGGCGACAAGGACACGAGCAAATTCACGCACGATCGCCTGCTCGCCGTGCTCCGCGGCGACGTCACCGGAGAGGTGCCTTCCGACCCGGACGACCCCTATGTGCGCGCGATCGCGCCCGGCCAGGCGACAGCCCCGCTCGTCGGCGGCTGCCTCTGGCTCCTGCTGCAGACGCTCGGGACCCCGTGGGAGCTAGACACCGACGGCGCGATCCTGTTCTTCGAGGACACGCACGCGCCGCCGTACTACGTCGACGGCCAGCTGACGCAGCTCCGCCACGCCGGGAAGCTCGACAATCTGGCGGGCGTGGTCGTCGGCGACATGAACAAGTGCGACTACGGCGACCTGCCGCGCGAGGCCTCCGACTGGCGCGCCTCGAAGTCGATCGAGGACGTGCTCGACAAGCATCTCCAGCCGCTCGGCGTGCCCGTCCTCTACAAGCTGCCACTCGGTCACGGCAAGCACCTGGCTTCCATTCCGCTCGGCGTCCGTTGTACGCTCGACGCAGACGCACGGACACTGACCGTGGACGAGTCGCCGTTCGAGGGCTGAGAGGGAGGGCGAGATGAAGACGAGGTGGCTTGCGGCGCTACTGCTGACCGTCGCCGCGCTGATCTTTGCGACGACGGCGATCGGATCCGGGAAGCGAGCGGCGAGCGGGGGCACCTTCCGGCTCGGCACGGCTTCCGGCATCGACTCGCTCAACCCGTACGTGGCCTTCAACCAGGACGCCTACAACACGTTCGAGTACATCTATCCCGTCCTCGTCCAGTACGACAGCAAGCTCCACTACGCGCCGTTCTTCGCGCGATCGTGGCACACCTCGAAGGACGGCAAGACGTGGACGTTCAAGACGCAGCCGCACGCCAAGTGGAGCGACGGCAAGCCGCTCACCGCGGCGGATGCGGCCTGGACGATCAACACGGACCTCAAGTACGCGAACGGCGCGACGGCGAATGTCGCCGGCCTCGTCGCGCACATCACCCACGCGAGCGCGCCGAACGCGACCACCCTCGTCGTCCACTACAAGCAGGCGGCCGGCAACGTCCTCGGCCAGTTCCAGCAGTTCTTCATCCTCCCGAAGCACGTCTGGTCGCAGCAGCTCGGCAAGAACGGCACCGGGCTGAAGACGTTCCCGAACGGCGCCCCCGTCGTCGGCTCCGGGCCCTTCAACCTCGTCAAGTACACGAAGAACCAGATCACGCTCTTCCAGCGCAACGATTCGTACTGGGGGCCGAAGCCGAAGGTCGAGGAGTTCGGCCTGCAGCAGTTCTCGAACGACGACGCGATGGTCACCGCGCTTAAGTCGCACCACCTCGACGCGATCGAGAGCGTGCCCGCGACTGCCATGAGGACGCTGCGCAGCTCCGGCTTCGCCGTCTCGCAGGTGCACGGCCTCGACCAGACGGACTTCATCATCAACTCGAACCCGAAGAAGAAGCACCACCGCGAACTCCTCAACCTCAAGGTCAAGGAGGCCTTCGACCACGCGATCGACCGCCAGAAGATCGACAGTGTCGTCTTCCTCGGCGCCGCGCAACCGGCGAACTCGATCATCCCGGCCACGACCGGCGCCTGGCACAACCCGCACCTGAAGACCGTCAGCTTCGACGTGAAGCTCGCGAACCGGATCCTCGACAAGCTCGGCTACAAGCGCGGCCCGGGCGGGATCCGGGTGGCGAACGGGAACAAGATGTCGTACGAGGTCGTGACGCCGACCGACGTACAGAGCATCCCGCGCACCTTCGAGATCCTCCAGACCGACTTCGCGAAGATCAGCGTGCAGCTGAAGCGGAAGGCGCTCGACTCGAGCGCCGCCTTCGCGCTGATGGCCGGCCCGAACAACACGTACCAGGGCTTTGACCTCGCGATGTGGGACTGGACGGCTCTCATCGACCCGGACTTCATGCTCTCGGTCGTGACGTGCGCTCAGTACGGCGGCTGGAGCGACAGCGGGTTCTGCGACAAGCGCTACGACCGGATGTACTCGCAGCAGCAGCTGACGCCGAACCAGGAAAAGCGGCGGCAGATCGTCTGGAGGATGCAGGCGTACCTGTACGAGCAGCGGCCGTATCTCTGGCTCGCGAACGACGACTCGGTGAGCGCGACCTCGAAGAACTGGGCCGGCTTCCGGAACACGGCGCAGGGGCCGTTCAACGAGCTGAACATCCAGAGCCTGACGCAGGTGCACCAGAAGTAGGAGCTTCCTCGTGCGAGGAACCGACTACGTCCTGAAGCGCGCCGGGTTCGCGCTCGTCACCGTCTTCGTCGCGGTTTCGATCAACTTCGCGCTCTTCCGGCTCGCGCCCGGCAGCGCCGTCACGAACCTGTCCCGCGTGCCGCACGCGACACAGCAGCTGCGGCACGCGCTCCGGCAGCAGTTCGGTCTCGACAAGTCGAAGGGTGCCCAGTACGCGATCTACCTCAAGCAGCTCGTGCACGGGAACCTCGGCGTCTCGTTCGAGAACGAGCAGCCCGTCTCGAAGAACCTCCGCATCGCGCTCGTCAACACGCTGCCGATGGTCGCGCTCGGGACGGTGTTCTCGATCGTGATCGGCACCCTCACCGGGGTGCTCGCCGCGTGGCGACGCGGCACGCCGACCGAGGCGGTGACGGTGTCGAGCGCGCTCGGCTTCTACTCGATGCCGACGCACTGGCTCGGCCTGATGCTGATCATCGCCTGCGCGGGGATCCTGCCGACCGGCGGGATGACGAACGAGTTCCTGCTCAACCCGGGGTTCTGGGAGCACCTCAAGGACCTCGCCTCGCACATCGTCCTGCCGTCGCTGACGCTCGGGCTCGTGCTGTACGGCGAGTACACGCTGATCGTGCGCTCGGCCATGCTCGAGACGCTCGGCGAGGACTACATCCTCACGGCCCGCGCGAAGGGCCTGAAGCCGTGGACGATCGTGCGGCGCCACGCCCTGCGGAACGCGATGCTGCCGATCGTCACCCTCGTCGCGCTCTCGCTCGGCTACATCGTCGCCGGCGCGATCCTGATCGAGACCGTCTTCTCGTGGCCCGGCATCGGCCGGGCCGTCTACGAGGCCGTGCTCCAGCGCGACTACCCGATGCTGCAGGGCGCGTTCCTGCTCCTGACGATCTCGGTGGTCATCTGCAACCTCGTGGCCGACCTCCTCTACTTCAAGCTCGATCCGAGGATCACGCAATGACCGACGCCTCCCTGCTGATCGAGGTACCGCCCGAGATCACGCCGACGCGCCGCGGGTTCGTCCTGCACACGCTGCGGCACAGGCCGGCGGCCGTGATCGGCGCCTCGATCCTCGTGCTCGTCGCGCTCGGCGCGATCCTCGCCCCGTGGATCGCGCCCTACGGCCTGCACACCCAGGTCGGGGCGGTGTTCGGGCATCCGTCGTGGAAGCACCCGCTCGGCCTCGACGACGGCGGTATCGACATGGTGACGCTGCTCATGTGGGGCGCGCGCGTCTCGCTCGTCGTCGGCTTCGCGGCGACCTTCGTCTCGATGGCGATCGGCGGCGCCGTCGGTGTGATCGCGGGCTACTTCGGCGGCGCGACCGACACGATCCTGATGCGCATCACCGACTACTTCCTCGTCGTTCCCGACGTGCCGCTGATGATCGTCGTCGCCGCGATCTGGGGCCCGAGCCTGTTCCACATCATCATCGTGATCGGGATCCTCCTCTGGACGAGCACGGCCCGCGTGATCCGGGCGCAGGTGAAGAGCGTGCGGGAGCGGGTGTACGTGAAGCGGGCGCGTGCACTCGGCGCCGGCCACACGCGGATCATCGTGCGGCACGTGCTGCCCCAGGTGGCGCCGCTCCTGATCGCGAACACCGTCCTCACGGTCGCTGTCGCGATCTTCGACGAGACGGCCCTCTCGTTCCTCGGCCTCGGCGACCCGAGCCGCACCTCGCTGGGCAAGGTGATCGAGAACGCGTTCGAGCGGGCCGCGATCTCCTCGGGCGCCTGGTGGGCGATCGTGCCGCCGGGCGCGCTCGTGGCCCTGATCATCCTCGGCTGCAGCCTCGTCGGTGGCGCGCTCGAGGACGCGCTCAACCCGCGGCTGCGCGTCGCGCACCTCTCCGCGCGCACCTTCCGGCTGCGGCCGCTCGTCGGGCGGGGGGACTCTGCTGTATGACCCCGCCGCTACTTCAGGTGGAGGACCTCCACGTCTGGTTCGACCTCGAGGGCGGCGGCGAGCTGCACGCGGTGCAGGGGGTCAGCCTCTCGCTCGAGCCGGGCGAGCGACTCGGACTCGTCGGCGAGTCGGGCTGCGGCAAGACGACGACGGCGCTCGCGATCCTGGGCCTGCTGCCGCCGAGCGCGAGCGTCTCAGGCCGGGTGCTGATCGACGGCCGGGACATCCTCGCAGGCGGCGAGGCGGCGATGCGGCCGCACCGCTGGGTCGACGTCGCGATCGTCTTCCAGGGCGCGATGAACGCGCTCAACCCGGTGCGCTCGATCGGCGAGCAGATCGTCGAGAGCCTCGAGCTCCACGAGCGCGCGCGGGGCGCGGTCGCGCGGGCGCGCACCGCGGAGTTGCTCGAGTCGGTCGGCATCCCGGCCGGCCGGGCCGGGCGCTACCCGCACGAGCTGTCGGGCGGGATGCGGCAGCGGGCGGCGATCGCGATGGCGCTCTCCTGCAATCCACGCGTGTTGATCGCCGACGAGCCGACGACGGCGCTCGACGTGATGGTGCAGGCGCAGATCCTCGAGCTGCTCGACGCGCTCTGCCGCGACTTCGGCCTCGCGCTCGTGCTCGTCACGCACGACCTGCCCGTGGTGGCCCAGCTGTGCGACCGCTGCGCCGTGATGTACGCGGGCGAGATCGTCGAGCGCGGGCCGCTCGACCTCCTCTACCACGCTCCCGGCCACCCGTACACGCGGTTGCTGTTCGCCGCCTCGCCGGATCTCGGGATGGGCGACCAGCCGGTGCTCTCGATTCCGGGCGCCCCGCCGCGGCTCGACCGGCGGATCGACGGCTGCCCGTTCAGGCCGCGCTGCGACTCGGCCTTCGCCGCCTGCGTCGTGCGGCCCACGTTGCAGGAGGTCGCCGCCGACCACGCCGCTGCGTGTCACCTCAACGCGCAGGTTCCCGCATGAGCGTCACCGCCTCGCCGGCCGTGCTCGAGGTCGACGATCTCGTCGTCCGCTATCCGATCCACCGCGGCCTCGTCGGCACGCTCGCCCGTCGCCCGCGCCGGAACGTGCACGCGGTCGAGGGCGTCTCGCTCTCGCTGCAGCGGGGAGAGATGCTCGCCCTCGTGGGGGAGTCGGGCTGCGGCAAGACGACGACCGCGCAGGCGGTGCTGCGGCTCGTCGACCCCGTCTCGGGCGCGATCCGCTTCGACGGCCGGGACCTCGTGCCGCTCGGCTCCCGGGAGCTGCGCCCGCTCCGGCGCCGCATCCAGGTCGTGTACCAGGATCCGTACGAGTCGCTCGATCCGCGCTTCCGGGTGCGGGCGGTCGTCGAGGAGCCGCTCCTGATCCACCGCCTCGGCGGCTCGAAGCCCGAGCGGGCCGAGCGCGTCCGAGAGGCGCTCCGCCGGGTCGAGCTATCGCCGCCCGAGCTCTACCTCGACCGCTTTCCGCACGAGCTCTCCGGCGGGCAGCGCCAGCGGGTGGCGATCGCGGCGGCGCTCGTCCTCGGGCCGGACGTGCTCGTCGCCGACGAGCCGGTCTCGATGCTCGACGTCTCCGTCCGGGCCGGCGTCCTCAACGTCCTCGACGGTCTGCGCCGCAACGGCCTCGCGATCCTGATGATCACGCACGACCTCTCAACGGCTGCCCGCTTCGCACAGCGGATCGCGGTCATGTACCTCGGCCGGATCGTGGAGGAAGGGCCGGCGGCAGCCGTCGTGCGGAACCCTCAGCACCCGTACACGAAGGCGCTGCTCTCCGTGGTGCCGCGGCGCGACCCGCGCGACCGGCAGCGTCCGCAGATCCTGCAGGGCGAGACGCCGGACGCGGTCGCCATCCCGACGGGTTGCCGTTTCCATCCGCGCTGCCCGGTCGCGGTCGAGCGCTGCTCGCGGGAGGATCCCGCGCTCGAGCGGCCGGCGACGGCCGACGAAGGGCACCGGGCCGCGTGCCTGCTCTTGCCGTCCGGGACGTGAGGGCGTTGAATCGGGAGGGTGTCTCCCCTCCGCAGCAGGCTCGCGGCCGCCGCGCTCGCAGGTAGGAACGAGAACGTCAGACGCGTCGAGCTCGCCTGGGGCGCGGCGATCACCGCCGAGTGGGCGCACTTCGTCGCGCTCGGAGTGTTCGCGTACCACGCGGGCGGCGCCTCGGCGGTCGGGCTCGCGGGGCTCATCCGGCTGCTGCCGGCCGCGGTGGTCGCGCCGAGTGCGGCCTCCCTCGGTGACCGCATCCCGCGCGAGCGGCTACTGCTCGGCGCCGCTCTCCTCGGCTCCTTCTCCCTCGCCGGATCCGCGGTCGCAGCCTTCGTCGGCTCCGAAAGCGGCGTCTTCGCCTGCGCCGCGCTCTTCGGGATCTCGTCGACGCTGATCAGGCCGACGCTGCAGGCGCTGCTCCCCTCCCTCACGCGAACTCCGGAGGAGCTCGTCGCCTCGAATGCCGCGACCTCGACCGTCGAGAGCCTCGGCACGCTCGTCGGCCCGCTGGTCGCGGGAGTGCTCGTAGAGCAGGCGAGGGTCGGCGTCACCTTCGCCGTCGCGGCGGCGGCGCTCGCCGTCGGCGCCGGTCTGATCCTGCGCGTGCGTGAAGAGGCCCCCGAGACCGGCCGCGCCGCCGCGCGTCGGCCCCCGGGCTTCGCGTGGCGCACGGTGAGCCAGCACCCTGGTGCTCGGGTGGTCGTCACGCTGATGGTTGCGCAGGCGTTCGTCCGCGGCTGTCTGAACGTGCTCATCGTGATCGCCGCCTTCCGGCTGCTCGACGGCGCCGGCGGCACGGTCGGCGTGCTCACGGCGGCGATCGGAGCCGGCGGCGTGATCGGCGCGGTCGTGTCCTCGACCTTCGGTGGAAGCCGCCTCGCCAGCGTCTTCGCGCTCTCGCTCGTCGGCTGGGGCCTGCCGATCGTGCTCGTGGCCCCGCACCCGGAGCTCGTCGCCGCCCTCGTGCTGCTCGCGATCGTCGGCGCCGCCAACAGCATCGAGGACGTCTCCGGCTTCACGCTGCTCCAACGCGCGATTCGCGACGACGCGCTGAGCGGCGTGCTCGGGCTGATCTGGGGCGCGGCGATGGGAGCCGTGGCCCTCGGCTCGGTCGCGGCGCCTCTCCTCGTCCGGGAGCTCGGCGCCCGCTCGGCCTTCGTGCTCGTCGGCCTCCTCCTGCCGGTACTCGCGGTCGCCGGCTTTCGCCGCATGCGCGCTCTCGACGCCGTGGCGGCGCCGAGCAGGCAGCAGCTCCTCGTGGACGAGGTGCCGATGTTCGCGCCGCTCTCGCTCGCCGCGAAGGAGCGGCTCGCCGTCAAGCTCGTCTCGCTCGACGTCACCGCGGACGCGACTGTCGTCCGGGCAGGCGAGGTCGGCGACCGCTTCTACATCGTCGACTCCGGCTCGGTGCGGATCGAGCTCGAGGACGGGGAGAAGCGGAGCGGGCCGGGCAGCTACTTCGGCGAGATCGCGCTCCTCCGCGACGTGCCGCGCACGGCGACGGTGACGGCTGCGACCCCGGCACGGCTCTTCGCGCTCGAGCGGGCCGACTTCCTCGCCGCCGTTACCGGGCACGTGCTCGCCGAAGCCGCTGCGCACGATGTCGTCGGCGCCCGGCTCGGGATGCAAACCGATCAGCGGGGCGCCGCGTAGAACTCCCCAAATCCCAAAGAGGGAGGAGAACCCATGCACGGAGCAATCAGGCGCTCCACGGTCGTGTTGGGGGTTCTCTTCGTAGCGCTCGTCGCCGTGCTGCACGCTGCGGCGGGACCGCCCGCCAACGCCTACACCGTGACCCCGCTGGTCTCGGACATTCCCGGCGTCGCCCCGGTGACCGACCCGGACCTCGTCAACGCCTGGGGGCTCGCCCGCAGCGCGACGAGCCCGTGGTGGGTTGCCGACAACGGCCCCGACCCGAGCAGCAGCAAGTCGACGGTCTACACCAACGACGGCACGAAGCTCCTCAGCGTCGACGTGCTCGGTGCGCCGACAGGCGCCGTGTTCGCCGGCATCGCGGACAACTTCCCGATCGCGACGGACACGGACCCGACGCTCGGGCCCGCGTCCTTCATCTTCGCGACGGAAAACGGTGACCTCAGGGCGTGGCGCGGCGGTTCGACCGCACTGGTCGCTCCGACGACGGGCATCGCCCCCGGCGCGATCTTCAAGGGCCTCGCGATCGCCGAGCCGACGCCGGGCAGTCCGTTGCTCTACGCGACGGATTTCCACAACGGACAGGTCGAGGTCTTCGACGGGGCCTGGCAGAACGTCACGCCGCCGGGCGCCTTCGTCGACCCGAACCTGCCGGAAGGCGCTGCGCCGTTCGGGATCCAGGCGATCGGGTCCGACATCTTCGTCACGTACGCGAAGCAGGATGCGGACGCCGAGGACGACGTCCACGGCCAGGGCCTCGGCATCGTCGACGAGTACGACCTGCAGGGGAACCTGGTCACGCGAGTGGCTCAGCACGGGCTGCTGAACGCTCCGTGGGGCCTCGCGATGGCGCCGGACTCATTCGGGCGCTTCGGGGGCGACCTGCTTGTCGGCAACTTCGGCAACGGGGAGATCAACGCCTACCACCACGGCGCCCTTGGCTGGCAGCACGCGGGCACGCTGCGCACCTCCGACGGCAACCCGCTCATGATCGACGGGCTCTGGGCGCTCCAGTTCGGCAACACCGGCTTGAACGGTGATCCGAACACGCTCTTCTTCACGGCCGGGCCCAACGACGAGTCCGACGGGCTCTTCGGCACGATCACGACCGGCTGATACCCGACGCAAACGTCTGCCGGGGCTGCTTGACGCGGCCTCGGCAGGCGTTCTTACGACGACGAGGACGTCAGCACCGTTCGCTCCCGGCTCTTCGGGCTGCCGGCCTCGTAGTACGGCGTGGCCCACTGGGCGCTGCGACCGGCGAGCTGAAGCGGCTTGTCGTCGGTGGCGTTCTTCATCGCCGCGCGGAAGCGGTAGTGGTCTACGAGCTTGATCGCCTCGATCGCGTACTTCGTGGCGACGTCACGGTCGGCGAAGCAGACGAGGTTGTCGCCGTTCTCCTTCTCGCCGCCGCTGGCGAGGTTCGAGGAGCCGCCGAAGGCCAGGGGCGTCTCGCCGTTGAAGTCGCAGACGACGAACTTGTGGTGGATGACCTGGCCGGCCCCGCCGCTCCACTCCTGCTGGAACGGCGCCGGCACGTGCTTCGAGAGGTACGAGAACGGGATGAACGTGCCGTCGGCCGGGTCGCCCGACTTCTCCACGTGCAGCGAGCCGTCGAGCCGCTGCGTCGTGCCGAACGCGTACAGCTCCGGCCGGGTCGGGAGCGCCTTGATCGCGTCGAGCAGCGGCCCGCCTCCGCTCCCGATCTCCATGATCGCGAACAGCACCGAGCCTTTCGCCTTCGTGATCGCGTCGGCGACGCGCTCGAGCGACACCTCGGGATCGTGATGCGGGCTGAAGCAGACCGAGTAGCTCGGCAGACCGTCGTGGCCGCCCGCGTCGTGCCAGCTCGCGGCGAGCGGCGACGAGCCGAAGCCGTGCGGATCGTCCCAGGACTGCTGGAACGCCTGCTCGTACAGGGCGGCGGTCGCAGGGTCGTCGAAGACGAAGATGTTGTTCGACTGGACGTAGAGCCCGCGGACGCTGAAGTTCGCGGAGCCGCTCAGCACCTTCAGGGCGGTGTCGCCGCGCTTCTGGATCATCACCTTGTCGTGGGAGAAGCGTTGGAAATGGCCGAGCTCGACCTGCGCTCCCTGCTCGGCCAGCCAGGCGTGGGCCTTCGGCTCACGCGCCGAGTCCGTCACGTGGCTGGCGGAGTCGTCGAGGTACAGACGCAGCCGCGAGCCGAGCCGGCCGAGCTCCTTGATCACGTCGGGCTCGTCGAGGTCGTACGCGAAGACATCGAGTGAGCGCGTCTCGTCGGCGAGCACCTCGGCGAGGAAGTCGAAGACGAGCCTGCGGGCGTGAAAGCCGAGCCAGTGGTACTGCGGCTGGTAGGAGGCCGTGTCGAAGTCGAACGTGGCCGGGCTCGGCTCGACCGGCGCGTTGTGGAACTCCTCCACGTAGGCCTGCGAGGAGACGTAGCCGCGGGTGAAGCCGAGCAGGAACGCGGCGGGCGCGGCCGGCATCAGCGTGACCTCGACCTCCGCGGACGGGCCTGCGGTGAGCGCGGTCTCGCTGCCGGGCTGGAACAGCATCGCCGTCGCCTTGTAGGTGAAGACGCCGGGCTTCACGTCGGGCGGGAAGTGCACCCAGTGGAACTTCTGCAACGGCGCCTCGCTCGTGGGCGTGTAGCGCCGCTGCTCGAGCGTCGTCGTCTTCGTGAGCGCCTGCGCGAAGTTGAGCCGGTTCACCACGGGGAACGTCTTGCCGTCCGGGTCGGTGTACTCGACCGCGAAGCCGGCGAGGTCCGCCTGCCGTGACTCGGCCAGATCAAAGGCGAGCAGGACCGCGCCGTCTCCCGCGCAAGCGCAGAAGGTGAAGCCGTCGGAGTGCGCGGATACCGCCATCTCAGGGCTGGGCGGGCGGAAGGCCCTTGCCGCGGAGCTCGCGGGCGGCGAGCGCGATGCCCACCTGCAGCTCGGTGAGCGGCGACGCTGGTGCCGTCGGCGTGCTCGTGAGCGCCGCCTTGACCTGCTCCGCCTTGCGCGCCGCAGCGTCGGCCACGAGCCTGTCCTGGGCGGGGGCGGACCGCGGCGTCGCCTCGGTCAACAGCTCGCCGAGATGGGCGGCCTCGGCGGTGCGCTTCCCCATGTAATGCGGGTGGCCGACGTCGAGCCAGGCGAGGAAGCCCGGCAGATGCGATCTCCGCCGCTCGAGATCGGCCTGGCCGCAGAAGCGCAGCAGGATCGTCTTGATGATCGAGGTGTGGTCGAAGACGGTGTGCGAGACGGAGCCGCGACCGACCCAGGGCGAGACGACGATCGCGGGCACGCGAATGCCGTACTGGCCGAACTGCGCGGGGTCGTCGTCCTCCGCCGGCGGCGGCGGCACGTGGTCGAAGAAGCCGCCGTGCTCGTCGTACGTGATCACGAACAGCGTCTTTTCCCACAGCGGGCCGGACGCGATCGCGTGGTAGAGCGAGAGCACGAGCAGCTGCCCGTCGTGGACGTCGGAAGGCGGATGGTCGTCGTTCGAGTCGCCGCCGTAGAGGTTGAGATCCTTGAAGTTCGGGTCGATCCAGGAGACCGCCGGCAGCTTCCCCTTCGCCGCGTCCTCGAGGAAGCTCGAGCTGAACTCGTCGATGACGGGCAGCTCTTCCAGCTCGGTCTTCCATGACAGCTTCGTCTTGTCGACGTAGGCGAAGCGGTCGTAATGCGTGAGCCAGTAGTGCCTGTCGACGCAGCGGAGCGTCCCGGGGTCGTACGAGTACCAGCGCCACGACACGTCGTGGGCGTCGAGATGGCGGACGAACGAGGGCAGGTCGTACAGCGGCGTCTCTCCGGAGGGCTTGTCGTCTCGCGTGCCGTCGGCCCGGCCCGCGATCGCGTAGAGCCGGTTCGGCCAGGTGGCGCCGGGCACCGAGCTGAACCAGCGGTCGCAGACGCAGAACTCGGCTGCCAGGTGGTCGTAGACCGGAAGGTCGGCGGCGTCGTAGTAACCCATCACGAGGCCGGGGTCGAGGTCAGCCCTCGCGCGCTGCGCGAGCTTCGCGGCGAAGCTGTCGACGAAGCCGCTCATCTCACCGCCGGCGATCTGCACGCTCGTCGCCTCGCCGGAGTGGTCGGGGTCCTCCTGCGGGAGGAAGGCGGTGCGGTCGAGATGGTGGATCGGATAGGCGCGGCCGCCGTACTCGTTCGCCATCCCGGTCTTCAGGCCGTCGACGTCCTCCCGTCCGCCTTCGAGGCTCAGGTACCCGAGCATGTGGTCGAAGGAGCGGTTCTCGAGCATCAGGACGACGATGTGCTCGACCTTCGCGAGCGCCGCCGCGTGGTCGGTCCCGCTCAACGGCCCACCCCCTTCGGCAGGACGGCCGCCTGCGCCTCGACGATGTCGCGATAGAAGGCCTCGCGCAGGTGCATGCCCAACACGGCGGCCTGCGCCTTCGCCCGCGCGAGCAGGCCGGCGCCGGTCACGCCGAAGAAGCCGACGACCGAGGCGACGATCGCGGTGCCGGTCTTGGACGTGCCCGAGCCGAGGAAGTAGCCCGCGACCGCGAGTAGCGCGATCCCGACCACACCGAGGATCGTCTCGAGCGGCAGGGTCTGGACAACCCGGAGCGCCTGCCGCAGGGCCAGCCGGATCCCGAACCCGCTCGCGAACGAGGTCGGATCGCGCGAGCCGAGCAGCACGTCGCGCCAGTTCTGCAGCTGACCGCGCAGCGCCACCTGGGCGTCCTCCGAGCGGCGGCGAACCTGGTCGGCCGCGACGAGCGCGCACCAGCGCGTGAGAGGCCCCTGCACGGCCGGCCCACTCAGCGGCGCAAACGCGCCTTCGAGCAGCGTCAGATAGGCACCGAGCATCAGCTGCCGGCGCGGACCGAGCAGGAACTCCCAGCTCGCCGGATCGGGCGGCGACTCGGTCGAGGCGAGGGTCGGCTTCGCCAGCGGAGCGGGAGCCTCGGGATTCAGCGCCCAGAACGAGTCGGAGAGGCCGCGTCCGAGCTGGTAGGCGGCGAGCAGCTCCGCCGAGACGCTGAGACCGTCCTGGATCTGGGCGTCCCAGTAGTAGATCGCCTCCGCCGCCGCCTCCCAGGCCTTCGCGACCTCGCTGCCCGCCGGATGGGCGTCGGGCCGGGCGACGTGCTGCCCGCGCTTCTCGGCGGCGGCGAGCGCGTCCTCGAGCTCGATCGCGAGCGCCTTCATCGCCTGCGAGGCCGTCGACTCCTTCCGGGACGGCAGTGCGCCGTCCAGGCCGAAGCCCTGCGCCAGCTGGCCCACCGCGACGCGAGTCGAGATCTGCTGCTCGATCAGCGAATGCTCGCCACCGATCGGCAACGCGTGGAACTTCTCGCGCGGGAACTGGTAGTCGACCGTCCCCGGCGGCTCGACGTGGCCGTAGCGGAGCCTGCCGCGCAGCTCGGCCATCGACCAGCCGAGGTTCAAGGCCTGCCTGAGCCGGTCGAGGTCGGTCGACGTATCGGTCATCCGCCGACCGCGACCTGGTGCTGCTCGAGCGTCTTGCCGAAGGAGTTGAGGTACGCCTGCTGGTCGGGCGCGGTGAAGAAGTCGTGCGCGGCGTTCAGGCCCCACCCGTACAAGGAGTCGGCCTCCGCCCTGGTGAGGCCGAAGTCGGTCGTGCTGACCTGGTGGGTGGGAATCGAGACGGTGCGTGCGGAGACGACCTGCTCCATCTGTTCGCGATCCCACGCCTCGGTGGCCGCGGAGAACATCGCCTTCAGGAGCGGCACGGCCCAGAGCGGGCGCGGGATGCTCCGGTACGGCAGGCTCTCGGCCACGCTCGTGCCGCCGTGCAGCCGGAAACCCCAGGTCGGCCGCTTCGGGTTCGGGCTATCGAACAGCCAGATCGGGAAGTTGGACAGGAGCCCGCCGTCGACGACGTAGACCGGCCGGCCCTCGCGGTGGAGCACGACGGGCGTGAAGAGGAACGGGTAGCTCATGCTCATCCGGACCGCCTGGACGAGCGGGAAGGCATCCTTGTCGAACGGCCGGCCCTCCTCGTCGGCGTAGTCGGGCAGGTCGTCCGGGAGGATGATCATGCGGCCGGTCGTGATGTCGGAGCCGATCACGTGCAGCCGGTACTTGGCGCGCTCGTACTTCGCGTCGCTGATCTCCGGCAACTCCTCCCTCGGCGGCAGGTCACGGCGTTTAACGTCCGCGAACGTGAGCTCCGTCTTGCCGAGCTCCTTCGCCAGCGGCGAGGCCGCGAGCTGCTGGCCCATCCAGTCGAGGAAGTAGCGCCCCGGGGCCAGCCCGCGCAGCCGCGCGAACGCGTTGAAGAGCCCGCCCACCCACTTACCTCCCGGGCCGCAGTCGGCGAAGCGCGCGTACTCCGCGTCGGCGAGGAGGCTCTGGATGCCGGCTGCGTCGTAGCCCGCCGCGAGGAGCGCGGCCACGATGGAGCCGGCCGAGGTGCCGGCAAGGTTCACCCACTCCTTCACTCCGGCGTCGCGTTCGGCGGCTGCGATCGCACCCGCGAAGGCGATCCCCTTCACCCCGCCGCCCTCGAACACCGCGTCGGCCCGGTGCTGCTCGTCTACTGGCACTACACCCACCTCCCAAACCGGTCGTTGTGCAAGGGCCGCGGACTACTCGACCTGCTCGACGACCCAGAAGTCGCTCGCGAGATTGCTGCTCGTGAGGTAGCCGGACGGCATCCAGAAGTAGCCGTGGTCGGCCCAGTCCTCTCCCCACGAGTTGCGGCACTCGAAGTAGAGCTGCCGTCCGATCGGCTTGTAGCCGACGGCGACGACGGCGTGCCCGCCGAGCACGGTCTCGCTCGGCTGCGGCATCGGGACGATTCCGTCCGCGGCGACGTCCTTCTCGAACGACTCGTAGACGGTGAACCCGAACGAGATCGGATACCCGGACGCGAGCACGTTCTGGATCCCCATCTCCGTCTGCGCGACGCGCGCGTAGCGGATCGCCTGGTGCTTGAGCCCGTCGGCGTACGCGTTGTCCGGCGGCTTGGTCGCGAACTTGTCGATGTCGTACGGCCAGTCGGCCTCCGGCGGTGCGCCCAGCTGCGCGACCGACTTGATCCCGTCCCGGATCTCCGCGCCGGAGTCCTGGCCGGCGGTTCCCTCCATGAGGCGCTCGTTGTAGTAGATGAACAGGCGCGAGGGCGTGGCTGCGTCCTTCTCGCCCTGCTTGAGCTCGTTGAACTCGAGGATCGCCCCGATGCTGTTGGCGGTGCACGAGCCCAGCTGACCCTGGTCGTACACGGACGGCATCTGCTCGCGCAGGCTCACCTCGCGCGGCAGCGTCTTCAACGGCTCGACTGCCATGAGGAAGTCGCGCATGTCGGGGTGGTCCTTCCGCCAGCCGTACCGCTTCTGCGTCCGTACGGCGAGGCCCGTCGGGGCCTCAGTCATCACTGCTGTTTCGCTCACGACCCGCTCCTTTCTGTGCGGCTTTTCCCTTTTTCGATGGTTGCTTCGCCCCCGGCAGGACCGAGGTGAGGGTGTCCTGGGCCCAGCGCTCGCTGAACCCGGCGAGGAAGGCGACGACGAGCAGGGCCAGCCGCTGGGGATCCCCGTGCGTACCGGACGCGACGGGCAGGTGGAGCAAGCGGCCATCGACGGCGAACGTGATCGCCATCCCGAAGGCGCCTCCGATCAGCGGCCGCAGGCCGCCGAGGAAGAACGCGTACGGCCCGCCGACGTCGTACTCGAGCTCGAAGGTGCCGGTGTTGATCCGCTGGATCACACTCACGACCGCGCCGACGGCACCGGCGATCAGGGCAGCGACCGGAGCGGCCCAGCTGAGCGCGAGCCAGGGAGCGCAGACGGCGGCGAGCGCCAGCGTGGCCATCGCGATGCCGCCGAAGTAGATGAGCTGGGCCTGGCCGTTCGCCGCCTCGCAGTAGTAGGACTGGACCTTGTCGATCGCCTGGCGCTCTCGGTGGAGGGCCGCCGCGAGGTCCTCCTCGTTCTCGCTGCCCGCCGGCGCGTCGACGAGGCTGAGCAGGTGAGACGCGCACGAGACGACGAGCTCGAGACAGATCCGTTGCCGCACTCCCGTCAGCACCGCCTTGGCCCGCACCGCGAGCTCGTCGCAGCGGTGCAGCTCGGCGGCGACGTCGGGCGCGTTCTTCGTGGCCCAGTCACTCTCGCGATGGAAGCCGTAGACGGGTGCGCGGACGCCGCGCTTCTTCTCCGTCAGGGCAACGGCGCTCTGGACGTGCGAGCACCAGTAGGCGCGAACGATCTCGCCGTGGCCGGCCTGGAAGGCGGTCGCGACCCCGTCGTACTCGGCGGCGACCGCCGGATCCGGCCTGCCGGCCTGGCGGCCGCGCCACCAGTCGTGGTGCGCGTAGACGAGCTCGCTGAAGCTCGGGGTGCGCGCAGGGGTTCTCGATTGCGCCGGCACCTGCCGCATGGGTGCAACGTCGCTCAACGGCTGGATCAGCTCGGTCATCGACCCCTCCGATCCGTGACGGCGATGTGAGCTTGACCTTAGGCGGTTATAGCGCAGTTCACAAGGTTCGGCTTACATCGCGGGCGGCAGAATCGCTGGCTCGACGCCCGACACCGATAGGAGAGCGAGCGTCGTCAGCCCGATCGTGCCGAGCGTGAGGGTGAGCCTTGCGGAGAACCGAATCTGGCGTCCCCTCCCGTGGAGCGCGGCGACGCAGGCGACGACGAGCAAGACCTCGAAGCCGGACGCAACGCTGTCCCCCAGGCCGAACGGCACTTGCTCCTTCGCGTCCGGCCCGATCGGCATCGCGCCCACCCGGTCGAGGATCCAGAGCGCGACGATCGCCGCGTTGCCGATCGCGCCGGCGACGAGCAGCGGTTGCCAGCGGCGGAGCAGCAGCCAGGCCGGCCAGACGAGCTGGACGATGCCGCTGACGACGAAGAACACGCCGTACGGCTTGTACTCCTCGAAGTGCATCCTGATCACGGAGAAGTGGATCGCGGCCGCACCGGCGGATGCCAGGGCTGCCGTGAAGAGAATCCAGTCACTCGAGACCGAGCTGGCGCGGTCGGCGAGCGGGACGGTCGAGACGGCGAGCGCCGCCGCTACCGCAGCGGCGACGGCCGCCGCCCCGGTGTCGGAGGTCGAAAAGCCCGGCGTCCAGGCAAGCGCCAACGGTGCAGCCGCCGCCAGGACCGCGGTCGGCAACAGCGTCGCGAGCCGTGAGCACGGCCGACCGTCCCAGTTGACGGTCGGCCGTCCGACAGATGCAGGAAACCCGGTCACGGACCTGGCCTCAACGGAACCGGGCCGGGAACTGCTGCACGATCCCCGTGCTCAGCATGTCGGCCATGTCGAGGATGTGGCCGATGTAGACGTCGTACTCACCGATCGCCGCCTTGTAGTTCCCCTTGAGCTGGTCGACGGCCAGGGCGATCACCTGATCGAGGTGGATCCGCATCATCGTCTTCATCGCGGGCAGCGACCAGTGGGTCGGGTTGGCCGCGTGGAGGAAGCTCGCGACCTCGTTGCCGTTCGCGTAGAAGGCCGCCTTGGCCTTTGCTGTCGCCGCGGCGTCGCCCGACTTCGCCGCAGCGAGCACCGCGACGGCGTCGTTGATGTGCGCCTTCAGGAGCTTCGTCAGCTGGTTGCCGGCCTTGCGGCCGTAGTAGGGCTTGACCGCGTTGCCGATGTCCACCTGGTTCTGCAACAGCCGTGCCACGACGAGGTTCGTGTCGGGCAGGCCGCCGACGAAGTCGACGATCGCGCGCTCAGTCCACGTGCCGTGCGACTGCCACAGGTCGCGCATGGCGTCGTGGAGAGCGAGCGCCTTCGGCGTGAAGGCGGTTTTCTGAGCGGGCGCTGCGCTCGCGGCCGTCAGCGACGTGATCGAGGCGACCGCCAAAGTCGACACTACGGCTGCCACGGCCACCATCGCGAGCGCACGAGAGCGTGAGATCGACGCGGTACTCATCACCGAGTCCCCTTTCGTTGGGTACTTGTGCCATCAACAGTTAGTGTCGGAAGACGATGCGTTCTTACCCGGGCGATCCGGCGAAACCGGCGAGCGCGCCTCGACTCAGCCGGGCTCGGCCGCGCGCTGCTCGACGCGCAGCGTCACCAGGCTCCCGGCGCGGTCGACGTGGCGTTGCATGAGCTCGTAGGCGGCCGTCGCGTCGTGGCGCGAGAGCGCCTCGAGAATCTCCTCGTGCTCCCGGACGTTCGCCTCGAGCATCGCCGTGCTCTCGCTGACGACGAGCCTGCTCAGGTCACGGGGGAAGTTCCGGTGCAGCTGGGCGAGCGTGCCGGCGAGGACGTCGTTGCCGCTCGCCTCATGGATCGTCTGGTGGAAGTCGTCGTTGGCGGTTCCCCAGCGGCGGACCTCGCGCTCCCCCACCTCGCGGCCGCCGCGCCGCCGCGCGACCGTCTTCTCCAGCGCGGTCCGGAACTCGTCCTGCACGCGGTTCAGTCGCTGCAGCTGGTCGCGGTTGATGCGCTCGGCCGCGAGCCCGGCGGCGAGCGCCTCGAGCGCCGCACGCACCTCGTAGGCATCGCGGATCTCGCGTGGGGAGAGCCCGCGGACGACGGCGCCGCGGTTCGGCTGCAGCTCGACGAGGCCGCCGGCCTGGAGCTTGCGCAGGGCCTCGCGCACGGGTGTCCGGCTGACCCCGAACTCCTCGGCGAGTGCCTCCTGGCGCAGCCGCGTTCCCGACGGCAGCTCGCCGCTCAGTACCCGCGCGTGCAGCTGGCTTGCGAGCTTGTCCACGAGCGCGCGCCGTTCCTCCGCGGCCTGGCTCATGTGCCCGCGCCCCCCGGGCGCAGACCGTCGCGCGCGAGCCTGAGACCGACGAGCCCGACGAAGACGGCGAAGACGAGGCGGAGGGTCGATGCCGGCAGCGCGAGCGCGAGTAGCGCGCCAAGGACGCTGCCGACGGCTCCGACAACGCCGACGCGGAGAGCAAGCCCGAGGTCGCCGACTCCGCGCCGCCGCAGAGCGAGGCTCCCGGCGACTGCCGTCGGCAGGATCACGAGCAGCGACGTCGCCTCGGCGGCGTGCTGCGAGAGGCCGACGGCCAGGGTGAGAAAGGGAATGGCGAGCGTGCCGCCTCCCACGCCGAGCAGCCCGGAGGCCACGCCGACGGCGACGCCGAAGGCTGCGAGCGCGACGTAGAGCGTCGGCCCGCTCACCCGCGGGCTCCTAGCAAAGCCGCGATGCCGACGAGAAACGTCCCGAAGACGAGCTTGAGCAGCCGCTCGTCGATCTGCGCGAGGAGCCGAGCGCCGACTCCCGCCCCGACCACCGAGCCGGCGGCGAGCGCGAGCGCGTGCCAGTAGCGCACCTCGCCGGCGACGCCGTAGGTAGCTATGCCCGCGACGCTGATCGGGATGATCGCACCGAGCGAGACGGCGTGCGCCTCGCGCTGCGAATACCGGGCCCAGAGCACGAGCAACGGAACCATGACGATGCCGCCGCCGACCCCGAGCAGGCCGGACAGCACACCGGCGCCGAGGCCGATCGCGAGCAGCTTCGGGTCGAGCACGAAGGAGCGCAGGCGAAAGCAGAGCTTCGTATCAGCGGCCGCTCGCATGGCCAGGCACAGTAACACTTGGATCCAGTCGAAGCGATAATGGATCCAACTTTGGTACTGTTCGGGCTTCGCGTCGCCCACACACGGAGGGACGATCCAAATGAACCGCAACCGCATCGGAGCGGCCGTCGGCGCGGCGGCCGCCGCCGGGCTGCTCGCACTCGTGATCAGCGCCGCCGCCGGCGCAGCGGGCAAGCAGGCAGCGAAGTTCAAGCCGGGCGGCACGCTCAACGTCGCCATGACGCTCGGCGAGCCGGACGCGCTCGATCCCACGCTCGCCCGCACCTTCTCCGGCCGCGAGGTCTTTCTCACCATCTGCGAGAAGCTCTACGACCTCGACCGGAAGACGAACATTGTGCCGCAGCTCGCGGCGGCGCTGCCGACGGTCTCGAAGAACAAGCTCACCGTGTCGGTCCCGCTTCGTCACGGGATCAAGTTCAACGACGGGAGCGCCTTCACCTCGGCCGCCGTCGTGAAGACGATCAGGCACTACCTGACGTTCAAGGGCTCGGTCCGAGCGAGCGAGATCGCGGCGGTCGAGAGCGTGAAGGCCAAAGGCCGGTACGCCGTGGTCTTCCACCTCAAATCGCCGTACTCGCCGCTGACCGCGCAGCTCGCCGACCGCGCGGGAATGATCCTGTCGCCGACGAAGATCGGCGCCAACTTCGCCCGACATCCGGTCTGCGTCGGGCCATACATGTACAAGAACCGGATCGCCGGCGACAGCATCACGGTCGTCAAGTCGCCCTTCTACTACGCGAAGAGCAGGGTGCATTTCGCCAAGATCGTGTTCAAGATCTACAACGACACGACCGCCGCGGCGCAGGCGCTGAAGGCCGGGACGGTGCAGGCGATCGACGCGATCGCTCCGACCGACATCGCCGGGATCAAGGCCGACAAGTCGCTGCGCGTCAGTACCGCGGCGGGGCTCGGCTACGGCGGGATCACGATCAACATCGGGAACAAGAACGGCCTGCTCAAGCTGCCGTATCAGAACGTCGGCACTCCGCTCGCGTCCAGCGCCAAGCTGCGCAAGGCGTTCGAGCTGGCGATCAACCGGAACACGCTCAACAAGGTCGTGTTCAACCACACGGTCCTTCCCGGTTGCACGCCGATCTCTCCCTCGAGCTCGTGGTTCGACAAGAGCATCAAGTGCACGCCGTTCAACCCGAACCAGGCGAAGCAGCTCGTCAAGTCCTCGGGCGTCTCGAACCCGACCGTGAACCTGATGGTGCCGACGGGGACGGTCGCGCTGCGCGAGGCCCAGTTCATCCAGGCCGAGGAGGCCGCGGTCGGGATCCACGTCAACGTGCAGTCGACCGACTTCGTCACCGCGCTCTCGAAGGCGGACGCGGGCACCTTTGACGCGTTCCTCATCGGCTGGTCGGGCCGCGTCGACCCGGACGGCAACATCTTCGGGTTCGTCGCGACGACGGGGACGCTGAACGACGCCGGCTACTCGAACTCGAAGGTCGACAAGCTCCTGAACAGCGCGCGGAGCGCGGGCTCGGTGAGCGCGCGGCGCGTCGACTACAAGGCAGTCATCGAGAAGATCCTCAATGACCGGCCGCTGATCTACCTCGACCATCCCATCGCATACAACGGCGTCTCGCAGCGGGTCTCCGGCGTGACCATGTTCCCGGACACGCTGCTCCGCGTCGCGTTCGCCGGCTACACGAAGTAGGAGAGACGACATGGGCGGCTTCCTGATCCGCAAGGCGGGAGCCGCCCTCGTCGTGCTCGTCGCCGCGAGCATGCTCGTGTTCGCGGGCGTGCGGGCGATTCCCGGCAACCCGGCGATCGCCCTCGGCGCCGAGAACCGCGATCCGTCGGTGATCGCCGCCGTGAAGGCCAAGTACCTGCTCGACCGGCCGCTGCCGGTGCAGTACGGGCACTGGATCTGGCTCGCTCTGCGCGGCGACCTCGGCGTCGACCAGCGACAGCTGGGGGTCGGGCACACGATCGCGTCGCGGCTGCCGATCAGCCTCGAGCTCGCCGCCTTGAGCCTGATCGTCTCGATCCTCGTCGGCATCCCGACCGGCGTCGTCAGCGCCGTCCGCCGTGGCAAGCCGAGCGACTACGCGGCGACGGGGGCGGCATTGATAGGCCTCTCGGTGCCCCACTTCTGGCTCGGGCTGATGGCGATCATCTGGTTCGCAGTGGACTTGCACTGGCTGCCGGCGGGCGGCTACGTGAGCGCGCACCATCCGGTGGCGAACCTCAAGCACCTGGTCCTGCCGGCGGTCGTGCTCGGCATCGGCTTCGCAGCGGTCCTGATGCGCCAGATGCGCTCCTCGATGCTCGACTCGCTCGGAGCCGACTATGTCCGCACGGCGCGGGCGAAGGGCCTGTCGGAGTGGTCCGTCGTCTGCAAGCACGCGTTTCGCAACAGCCTGATCACCGTCACGACCGTGCTGGGGCTCCAGCTCGGCGCCCTCATCTCCGGCATCGTCACGATCGAGTTCATCTTCGGCATCCCGGGGTTCGGCTCGCTCACGATCGACGCCGTCAACCAGCGCGACTACACGCTGATCCAGGGCGTCGTGCTCGTCGTCGCGGCCGGCTACGTGCTCGTGAACCTGCTCGTCGATGTCGTCTACTCGCTGCTCAACCCCAGGATCCGGACGATATGAGCATCGTCGCGCAGGAGGTCGAGGCGCCGCGCGTCGCCGGCCGCCGGCGTGTCCGCCTGCTCACCAAGCGCTTCCTGCGCCGGCCCATGGCCGTCGGCGGGCTCGTCGTCGTGCTCGGGTTCGTGATCGTGGCGATCTTCGCGCCGCTGCTCGCACCCTATTCGGCCGGCGCCACCGACTTCAATGCCGTGCTCGCGCACTCGTCGTCGAAGCACCTGCTCGGCACCGACGACCTCGGGCGCGACGTGCTCTCGCGGCTGATCTGGGGGACACGCGCCTCGATGCAGGTCGGTGTCCTCGCGACCTTGCTCGCGATGGTGATCGCCGTCCCGGTCGGGATGGTCGCCGGCTACTACCGCGGCTGGGTCGATCACGTGATCGCGCGCCTCACCGACGTCCTGCTCGCGTTCCCGTTCCTGATCCTCGCGGTGGGCCTCGCGGCGATCCTCGGCGCATCTCTCCTGAACGCGACCCTCGCTCTCGGGATCGGCAGCATCCCCGGCTTCATCCGGATCGCGCGCGGCGAGACGCTCGCGCTGCGCGAGGAGGACTACGTTCCCGCTGCGGTCCTGAACGGCGCCAACGACGCGACGATCATCTTCCGGCACATCCTCCCGAACATGACGAACACGCTCATCGTCCAGGCGACCCTGACGATCCCGGCCGCGATCCTCGGCGAGGCGATCCTCTCCTTCCTGGGGCTGGGCGTGCAGCCGCCGACGGCCTCCTGGGGGACGATGCTCCAGCAGGCGGAGCCGTACCTGACCCAGGCGCAGCGGCTTTCCGTCTACCCGGGCGTGGCGATCATCCTCGCCGTGCTCGCGTTCAACGTGCTGGGAGACGGGCTGCGCGACGTCCTCGACCCGCGGACGACGCGGTGAGCGCGGAGCCTCTTCTCGAGGTGAAGGACCTCTCCGTGCGGTTCGACACGGATGAGGGGCCGCTGCAGGCGGTCGATCGCGTCTCGTTCACCCTCGCCGAGCGGGAGGTGCTCGGCATCGTCGGCGAGTCCGGATGCGGGAAGAGCGTGACCTGCATGTCGCTCGTGCGGCTGCTGCCCGAGACGGCGGCGGTGAGCGGCAGCGTTCTCTTCGGCGGGGTCGACCTGCTCGCGCTGGGCACGCGGCGCCTGCGACGCGTCCGCGGCCGGGAGATCTCGTACATCTTCCAGGAGCCGATGACCTCGCTCAACCCCGTCTTCACCGTCGGAGACCAGATCGGGGAGGTGGTGCGCCGACACCTCGGGCTCTCGCGCAGCGCCGCTCGCCGGCGCGCGGTCGAGCTGCTCCAGCTCGTGCACATCCCCGCTCCGGAGCGGCGCGTCGACGAGTATCCGCACCAGCTCTCGGGCGGGATGCGACAGAGGGTGATGATCGCGATGGCGCTCGCGTGCGACCCGAAGGTGCTGATCGCCGACGAGCCGACGACGGCGCTCGACGTCACGATCCAGGCGGGCATCCTCGACCTGATGCGCGAGATCCGGGAGCGGCTCGGGACCGCGATCGTGCTCGTCACGCACAATCTCGGCGTCGTCGCGGACATCGCCGACCGCGTGATCGTCATGTACGCGGGCCGCAAGGTGGAGGAGGCGGTCGCCGAGGAGCTGTTCGCCGCGCCGCAGCACCCGTACACGGTGGGGCTGCTGGGCGCGATCCCGCGACCGGGCGAACGGCGCGAGCGGCTCGAGGAGATCCCGGGCCGCGTCCCTGCCGCCGCGGCTCCGCTCCCCCGCTGCGTGTTCGCCGACCGCTGCCGGTACGCCGACGAGACAACGCGCACGCAGGTGCCGGAGCTCCGCGCCGTGCGGCCGGACCACCTCGTCGCCTGCTTCCATCCCGAGGCCGAGCGCGCGGCATGACGGATGCGCCCGTGCTCGAGGTCGAGGGCCTCGTCAAGCACTTCACTGCCGGACGGCGCATCGGTGCCGGAGGCAGCACCGTGCACGCGGTCGACGACGTCTCGTTCGTGCTCCGCGAGGGCGAGATGCTCGGCCTCGTCGGCGAGTCGGGCAGCGGCAAGACGACGCTCGCGAACTGCGTCGTCCGGCTGCTCGAGCCGACCTCCGGCGCGATCCGGCTGCGCGGCCGCGACATCACCCACCTATCACGACGCGAGCTGCGCCCGCTGCGGCGCGACCTGCACATGGTGTTCCAGGACCCGTACTCCTCGCTCAACCCGCGCATGACCGCCGGCGAGATCGTCGCCGAGCCGTTGCGGCTGCACCGTCTCGCCGGCCGGAAGGTGCGGGAGGCCCGTGTGCTCGAGACCTTTGATCGGGTCGGGCTCGGCCCGGAGCATCGCTTCCGCTACCCGCACGAGCTGTCGGGAGGCCAGCGCCAGCGGGTCGGCCTCGCCCGGTCGCTGATCCTCCAGCCGAGCGTCCTCATCGCCGACGAGCCCGTCTCCGCGCTCGACGTCTCGGTGCAGGCGTCGATCCTGAACCTCCTCCGCGACCTCCAGCGAGACATGGGCTTCTCGTGCCTCTTCATCACCCACGACCTCGCCACCGTGGAGTTCCTCTGCGACCGGATCGCGGTCATGTACCTCGGTCAGCTCGTCGAGGTCGCGAGCCGGGACGTGATCTTCCGGGACCCGCAGCACCCGTACACGCAGGCGCTCCTCTCGGCCGCGGTCGTTCCCGATCCTGCGGAGCAGCGGAAGCGCCGGCGTGTCGTGCTCGAGGGAGATCCACCGAGCCCGCTCGCGCCCCCCAGCGGCTGCCGCTTCCGCACCCGCTGCCCTTTGCGCGACCTGTCCGCGCCGGCCTGCGAGGAGCTCGAGCCGCCGCTGCGGGAGGTCTCGCCCGATCACCTGGTTGCGTGCCACCTCGCGACGCCCGGCTCGCGGACGCCGCGCATCGCCGACACGCCGGCCGAGGCGGCCCCGGTGACGGGCGGATGAGCTTCACGACGCGGCCCGAGCTCCGGGGGAGCTTCGGGATGGTGGCTTCGACGCACTGGCTCGCGTCGGCGGCGGGGATGGCCGTGCTCGAGCAAGGCGGCAACGCGTTCGACGCGGCCGTCGCCGCCGGCCTCACGCTGCAGGTCGTCGAGCCGCACCTGAACGGGCCCGGCGGCGACCTGCCCGCGCTCCTCTGGCCGGCGGGCCGCGAGCGGCCGCTCGTCCTCTGCGCGCAGGGGCCCGCACCACGGGCGGCGACGATCGCGCACTACCGCGACGAGCTCGGGCTCGAGCTCGTCCCCGGCACCGGGCCGCTCGCCGCAGTCGTGCCAGGCGCCTTCGGCGGCTGGATCGCGATGCTGCGCGAGCACGGAACCCTGCCGTTCGCCGAGGTGGCGAAGTACGCGATCCACTACGCCGAGCACGGGTACACAGTCGTGCCGCGGATTGCGGACTCGATCAGGACGGTCGAGCAGCTCTTCCGCGAGGACTGGACGACCTCGGCCGAGGTCTATCTCCCGGTTGCCGAGCCGGGCACGCTCCACCGCAATCAGCGGCTCGCAGAGACCTACCGGCGGCTCGCCGCGGCCGCCGACCCGCTCGAGGAGTGGTACCGCGGCTTCGTCGCGGAGGAGATCGTCCGCTTCCAGGAGCGGGAGTGGCTGGACAGCTCGGGCGAGCGCCACCACGGCCTGATCGCCGAGGAGGACCTCCGCGAGTGGGAGCCGACCTGGGAGAAGCCGCTGTCCGTCGACTACCACGGCTACGAGGTCTTCAAGGCGGGGCCGTGGAGCCAGGCGCCGGTCTTCCTCCAGCAGCTCCGCCTACTCGAGGGGTTCGACCTCGGCGGCATGCCCCAGGCGAGCGCGGAGTGGGTGCACACGATCACCGAGTGCGCGAAGCTCGCCTTCGCCGACCGCGAGGCCTGGTACGGGGATCCGGACTTCGTCGAGGTGCCGCTCGCCGAGCTGCTCTCGCGCGAGTACGCGGCGGAGCGCCGGCACCTGGTCGGCGAGGAGGCGTCGCCCGAGCTCCGTCCCGGCTCCCCCGGCGGCCGGGAGCCCCGGCTCCCCTCTCCCGTCGCCGGAGCCCGCGTCGCCCCCGGCGTCGGCGAGCCAACGCGTGGCGACACGGTCCACCTCGACGTGGTCGACCGCTGGGGAAACATGGTCTCCGCGACGCCGAGCGGCGGCTGGCTCTTCGGCGCGCCGGTGATCCCCTCGCTCGGCTTCTGCCTCGGCACGCGCGCGCAGATGTTCTGGCTCGAGGAGGGCCTACCGAACTCGCTCGAGCCGGGCAAGCGGCCGCGCACGACCCTCTCGCCCACCCTCGCCGCGCGGGACGGCGAGCCGTATCTCGCCCTCGGCACGCCCGGCGGCGACCAGCAGGACCAGTGGACGCTGCACGTCTTCCTCGCCCACGTCCATCACGGCCTCGACCTCCAGGCCGCGATCGACGCGCCGAATCACCACACCGAGGCGTTCCAGGAGAGCTTCTACCCCCGCCAGACCCGACCACGGCACGTCGCGGTCGAGGAGCGAGCCGGCGAAGAGACGATCGAGGGCCTGCGGCGGCGCGGGCACGAGGTCGAGGTGGCCGGCCCCTGGACGCTAGGCCGCGTCAGCGCCGTCGGCCGTGAGCCCGGCGGCATTCTCAAAGCGGGTGCAGACCCGCGCGGCAACCAGGGCTACGCCGCCGGCCGCTGAGAATCCGGCGCCACCAACTGGATGTGGGAGGTCAGCTCACCGTCCAGCACCACGTGCAGGGCGAAGCCGACGGGCTCGTGAGCCCATTCGATCGCTCCCGAATCGAAGTTCGGCTCTGCCTGGACATAGGTGCTCGGAGCGGTCAGCACTGGACGGCCTGCCAGCTCGCCGGTGATGACGCGGTGGACATGCGCGGCAACGAGAAGCCGCACCTGAGGGTGGCGCTCGACGACGTCACGGAGCGCCAGACGGTCGGCGGCGGGGAGGCCGAAGTCGTCCCAGGCCGGCACGCCGGTGGCGAGCGGCGGATGGTGCATCGCGAGCAGCGTCGGCAGGTGCGGGCCCTTCTCCAGCTCGGCGTCGAGCCAGCCGAGCCGCGCAGTATCGAGGGCACCCGGATCCTCGCCCGGGCGCGTGGTGTCGAGCACGACGAGTCGCAACGGCCCGAGCTCGACGGAGTACCGTACCGGCTCGCCCGAGCCACCGGGAACGCCGAAATGGCGATGGAGCAGGCGGCGGTCGTCGTGGTTGCCGGGCAGCACGTGCAGAGGCATGCGCAACGGAGCGAGCAGCTCGCGCACGAGCTCGTACTCGCGATCGGCGGCGTGGTCGGCGAGATCACCGGAGACGAGCACGGCGTCGGGCCGCAGCGCCGCGACCGCCTCGACCGCCGCTGCGAGTCCCGCCACCGGGTCGCCGCCCGCCCACTCGGCACCGATGTGCGGGTCGCTCAGCTGGGCGAGAAGGAACGGCCGGCTCATGCGGCGACATCTTGGCTGATCACCTGCCGCGACTGGTCCCGGATCGCCGTCCGGAATTGGTCCCTTCGCCGCTCCGGAGGCGGGCCATACTCCTGGAGCACGGCGAGCGTGCGACCTGTTGTGGAAACACGACCTGAGACTGCAGCGGCAGCTGAGTCGCGTTGCCAACCAGACGTCGAGATCGTGCGTCGAGCGCAACGTGGTGACGAGCGTGCGTTCTCGATCCTCGTTCGGACCTACGAGACGCGGGTGTTCGCCTTCGTGTTGCGGCTCGTCGGCGACCGGTCGCTGGCGGAGGACCTGACGCAGGAGATCTTCCTGCGCGTGTTTCAGGGATTGCCGCGATTTTCGTTCCGCTCCACGTTCACGACCTGGCTGTTCCAGGTGTCGAAGAACCGGGTGATGGACGAGCTGCGAGCGTGTGATCGTCGGCCGCGTCTGGTCGGGATCGACGAGATTACGCCGCTTGGGGTAGCGGACCCGTCGCTCGAGCAGGGAGAGACGATGGCCGCGATGTGGCAGGCCATCGAGCGCCTGCCGGACGACTGGAGAATGGCGCTGCTGCTCCGGGACGTGGCCGGCCTTTCCTACTTCGAGATCGCCGGCGTCCTCGAGATCACCGTGTCCACGGTGAAGTGGAGGATCTTCAAGGCGCGCGAGGGCGTGGTCGTGGCGCTCACCCGCGCGGACGTTGCGTTCAGTCGCGGCTCCGAATGATCACCCGGTCAGCACCAGTGCGCTGCTAGCCTGGCTGCAGGGACGGCACAGAGCAGTCCCGTGAGATTCAGCTTCTCGTTCCTCCTTCGGCGGTTTCGGGTCTGCGTCTCGAATCCGAATCGAAGGAGTCGAACCAGTATGTCCCAATCGTTTGGTGCGCTCGGCGTGAGCGCGGAGGTCGAGCAGGCGCTCGCCGCCCGCGGCATCGTCGAGCCGTTTCGTATCCAGTCCCTCGTCGTCCCCGACGCGCTCGAGGGCCGCGACATCCTCGGCAAGGCGCCGACGGGCTCGGGGAAGACACTCGCCTTCGCTCTGCCGATCGTCGAGCTCGTCACGACCCGAGAACGGGCCCCGGCCGCGCTCGTGCTCGCGCCGACACGCGAGCTCGCGCTCCAGGTGACCGAGGAGCTCACGCTGCTCGGCAGACCGAAGGGCATTCGCGCGGCGGCGGCCTACGGTGGTGCCCCCGTCGGGGCGCAGGTGAAGCGCCTCCGCGGCGCGCACGTCGTCGTCGCCACCCCCGGTCGGCTCAACGACCTCGTCCAGCGGCGCCTGCTCTCGCTCGACTCCGTCAGGATCCTCGTCCTCGACGAGGCCGACCGGATGCTCGACATGGGCTTCCAGCCCCAGGTCGACCGGATCGTGCGGCGCCTGCCGGTCAGCCGTCAGACGATGCTCTTCTCAGCGACGCTCGACGGCGCGGTCGGCGAGCTTGCCCATGCCTACACGATCAATCCGTCGCGCTTCGAGGCCGAGCTGCCCTCGCGCCACGCCGACGGCCCGGTCGAGCACGAGTTCGTGGCGGTCACCGCCGCCGACAAGCTCGAGCGGCTGATCGACGTGCTCGGGGACGCGCCGGGGCTCGCCCTCGTCTTCGTGCGCACGAAGCGCGGAGCCGAGCGCCTCGTCCACAAACTGCGCGCGCACAGGGTCGAGGCCGCCGCGATGCACGGCGACATGTCCCAGGGTGCCCGCGAGCGAGCGCTCGAGCGCTTCCGCAGCGGCAAGGTGACGACGCTCGTCGCCACGGACGTCGCCGCCCGAGGCCTCGACCTCGACGCGATCAGCCACGTGATCAACTATGACCCGCCCGCGGACGACAAGGGCTACGTCCACCGCGTCGGCCGGACCGGCCGCGCCGGGCGCTCCGGCCAGGGGATCACCCTCGTCCTGCCCGAGCAGCAGGCAGACGTCAGCCGCGTGGCGACCATGCTCGGACACCGCGAGCAGTTCGAGGCGACGGGCATGAAGAGCGCCCGGCCGAGGCTCATGTACACGAGCCGCCGCGGGCGCCGCTCAAAGTGGTAGCCGTGGTGGAATGCTTCGGCTTTCCCGCCTCGTTGTAGGGCCCTGATGGGGATGTTCTTCCACGACCGGGGAGAGGCTCCGCCCGAGCGGCCCGTCGATCCCGAGGTGCGGCGCGCGAACATGCGCCGGATCGGGCCTCTGTTCAAGCCGTACTGGCGGCGGCTCTCGGTGCTGCTCGCACTGATCGTCGTGAGCGCCGGCCTCGGGGTGGTGCCGGCGTTCCTGCTCCGGCGCGTCCTCGTCGCGATCGAGGCGCACGACACCCGCGGAGTCTCCCTCAACGCGGCCGCGATGATCGTGATCGCGATCGTCGCCGGCATCCTCGGCGTCGCCCAGACGCTGCTCTCGAACCAGGCCGGCCAGCGCGTCATGCACGACCTGCGCGCTGCCGTCTTCCGCCACCTGCAGCGCCTCTCGCTGGCCTTCTTCACACGCACCCGCACGGGCGAGGTGCAGTCACGCATCAACAACGACATCGGCGGCGTACAGAACGTCGTCACGAACACCGCGACGAGCATCACGTCGAGCCTGACGACGGTCGTCGCGACGATGATCGGCATGCTCCTCCTGAGCTGGGAGCTCGCGATCTTCGCGTTCGCGCTGATCCCGGTGTTCGCGGTGCTCACGCGCCGGGTCGGAAACGAGCGCCGCCGGATCGCGAGGTCGACGCAGGAGTCCCTCGCCGACATCTCGAGCATCGTCCAGGAGTCGCTTTCGGTCAGCGGGATCCTGCTCGGCAAGACGATGGGGCGCGGCGACGAGCTCGCCGACCGCTTCGAGGGCGAATCCCTTCGCCTGGCCGACCTCGAGGTGCGGCAGCGGATGGCGGGCCGCTGGGTGATGGCGTCGATCCAGACGAGCTTCTCCGTCATGCCGGCGGCGGTCTACTGGCTCGGCGGCACCGTCTTCAGCCACTCGATCTCGATCGCGACGATCGTGGCCTTCACCACGCTGCAGACGCGGCTCTTCTTCCCGGTCGGCTCGCTTCTCGGCGTCGGCCTGGACATCCAGACTTCGCTCGCGCTCTTCGACAGGATCTTCGAGTACCTCGACACGCCCGTCGACATCGCCGAGCGGCAGAACCCGATCGAGATCGCCGCAGCGGGCGATGTCGTCTTCGACCGCGTCTGGTTTCGCTATGAGGCTGGAAGCTCCGTTGGCGAAGCCAACGGAGCCCGGCCGGCAGACCGCGCCGCCTTCGGCGACGCCCGGGACGACGATGCCTGGACGCTGCAGGACGTGAGCTTCGCCGTCCCCGCCGGGACGACGACCGCGCTCGTCGGCGAGACCGGCGCCGGGAAGACGACCCTCGGCTACCTCGCCGCGCGGCTCTACGACGTCGACCGGGGCTTCGTCTCGATCGGCGGGGTCGACATCCGCGACCTCAGCTTCGCCGCTCTGGCGAGCCTCGTCGGCGTCGTCTCGCAGGAGACGTACCTCTTCCACGCCTCGGTACGCGAGAACCTTCGCTTCGCGAAGCCCGAGGCCACGGACGAGGAGCTCTACGCAGCCGCCGAAGCGGCGCGGATCCATCACGTCGTCGCGGCGCTCCCGGACGGCTACGACACGACCGTCGGCGAGCGCGGCTACCGCTTCTCCGGCGGGGAGAAGCAGCGGATCGCCATCGCGCGCACGATCCTCCGCAACCCGCCGATCCTCGTCCTCGACGAAGCGACCTCCTCGCTCGACACCGAGACCGAGCGCCTCGTGCAAGAGGCGCTCGACCGGCTGGCGGAGGGGCGAACGACGATCGCGATCGCGCACAGGCTCTCAACCGTCCGGGACGCCGACCAGATTGTCGTCCTCGACCGTGGCCGGGTCGTCGAGTGCGGCCGCCAAGAGGAACTCCTCGCAGCGCGCGGCCGCTACGCCGCGCTCGTCAGCCGCGACGCGGAGCTCGAACCCCCAGCGCTCGTCTAGGGCTCGAGTTGGCGCTGCCGCGGATGCGGACGTGGCTGGCAGCGCCTACCGGTGAGTGCTGCCGGTCGCTGAAAGCGGTGCCGGCGGCCTAAGCTGGCGGTCACTCCGCCCGAGCGAGTTCCTCGCATTCTCCAGCTGGCGCTTTCGCGTGCACGCAGCGTCCACCAGCGTCCACGGCGCGTGCGGCGCCCGCGAGCGAGTTCACCGACCACGAATTACGAGTGGGGCGCTCGGAAAGGTGTTAGGGTCGTAATCGCTCGGTGAGCCTTCAGCTCTTCTCGCTTTTCGAGCGACGTCTTCGGTCAGAGGGGCAGAGAGCGGTCGGCCATGGTCACCGCAGCAGATCAGCCTCGTGCTGCGGCGACCACACAAGAACTTTTGGTTGTGCGCGAGGGCCTTCCCGAGGCTCGGGCTCCAGCGGTATCCGCGTCTGATTCGAGCAGGAGAGGCTCTGCAAGGAACCAACCCGACTAACAGCGAGATAGGAGAGAACCATGGAACCGCATCAAAACGTAGCGGTCATGCAGCGCGCTTACGAAGCGTTCAATACCGGCGACATGAACACGCTCACCGAGCTCATGGATGAGACGGTGTGGCACTTGCCCGGCCGGAGCTCGATGGCCGGCGACTACCAGGGCAGCGGCGCCACCTTGGCGTACTTCGGCCAGCTGGCGCAGGAGACCGGAGGGACCTTCCGGGCCGAGTTGCAGCACATGGTTGCAGATGGTGATAACCGAGTCGTCGGTATCCAGCGCAGCACCGCGGACAGAGACGGCAAGCACCTCGATGTTGCCAACTGCATCGTCTTCGAGCTCAAGGACGGCAAAGTGACTGAGGGTCGGGAGCACTTCGAGGACCTCTACGCCTGGGACGAGTTCTGGTCCTAGCCCCGCCGGCGCGAACGTCCGGATGGCCTGAGTGCCGCCGGACAGACTCGACGACGCACCATCAACTACCACGGGCGCGGTCTCTGCGAGGCATCTCGCAGGAACCGCGCCCGACACTTCCCAAAGAGGAGAGGGAGGTACAAGGTTCTTCGGGGAGGTTCAACGCGCTTCGAGGAAGGGGTGCGGCGGGCAGAAGAACTAACCGTGATGCAGGGAAAGCGCACTAGCAAGCGCCGGTCATTGACCCTGGAGCAGAAGCCCAATCCTCCATGGTAAGGAGCGGGTCGACGGTTCGAGTCCGTCAGAGGGCTTTCAAAAGGCCAGCAAATGGCCTTTTTCGTTGCCACAGCAGCGTACGGCCCTCGTTGGATCGTCCCTCAATCTGTCCCCAAGATCCGTCCCCAACATCTCAGGAGCCCGGAGTTTGGCCTAAGCAAACGCGTGCGAATGCATCGAGCACCTCCTTAGAAGAGAGGGCCCTTGGGTCAGGCGCAATCGGCCTCAACCGGTCGGATAGATCTCGCGCCGAGAGAGCCTGCTGGGCTCTCTCGGCGCGGTAGTCGGTGGTTCGATCGGGCGCTACCCGACCGGTGGGTGCGTGCCCCAGGAGGGGTCGTCGTCGGCGCCGTCGTGGGTGACCTGGAAGAGACCGCTTCCGCCGGCGTTGGCGGTGTAGATGTTGACGCCGGTCGTCGGTGAGTTGCCGGCGAAGACGATCTTCTTCCCGTCGGGTGACCAGCGCGGCTCGTGGCAGCCGAGGCCGGTAGGCTCAAAGACGGATCCGCCGCAGCCGAGGCCTTGGACGTTGATCTCGTGCAGTCCGCTGCCGTCGGCGTGGATGACCCAGAGCGAGCCGCGTACGTCGGTGGTGACGTGGCGGGAGAAGACGATCTCATTCCCCTGCGGCGACCAGTCGCCGTCGTTGCCGCTCTGGATTAGCGTCCCGGGTGGGGTGATCTGACGCAGGTTGGTGCCATTGGTGTTGACCACGAAGAGGCCGACGCCGTCGCCGTTTTGGTCGGTGCGAAGGAAGACGAGACGCTTGCCGTCGGGGGAATAAGCTCCAATCTCGTCGTTGCCGCCAAGCGGGTTCGTTGTCAGTCGTGTGAGGCTGCTGCCGTCGCTAGACGAGATCGTGTAGATGCCGTCGCGGGCGGGGTTCGAGTCATCCCAGCCCTGGCAGGCGCGCGTGGCGTCGCTCGGCGACCAGGCGCTGCAGCCCAAGTTCAGGGTGGGATCGTTAATCGGTAGCTGTGTGTAACCCGAGCCGTCTGCATTGACCGTCGCAGGCCCGATCCTTCCGTCGTCGGTGGAATAGGGGATTGAGAGCTTGCTGCCGCCGTGGGACCAGTTCGCACAGCATGTGTTTGCAGCGAGCTGCTGTTCGTGGCTTCCGTCGGGGTTTGCAGTGAAAACGGCTTGGTCGCCGGTGGCGAAGTTGGTTCGGTCGTAGGCGATCTGGCCGTTCGTACCGCTGGGTTTTGCACCGGCCGGTGAGGCGATGAAAGCCGCCGCTGAAATGAGGCAGGCCGCCGTGACGAGGGCGATTCGCTTGTGCATCACAGTCTCCTCAGTTGTTCGTGACTGGGTGTGGGCCCCAGTCGGCTTGGTGGTCGAAAGTCGGGGTTTCGGTCACCTGCTGGACGTCGCTACCGTCGGCGTTGGCGGTTGCGATCCCTTCTTGGAAGCTATGTGGCCCGGTGGGAGTGCCAAGAAGGAAGACGAGCTTCGTACCGTCGGGCGACCAGGAAAAATCGCCCGCGAACGAGCGACTGTTGGTTGCGAGCGGGACCTTGGCCAAGCCGGTGCCGTCGGGGTGGACGACAAAGAGCGATCCGCGATGCTCGAACGCGATCTTGGTGCCGTCGGGCGACCAACTACCGTCGTCATCAACGAAGCCGCAAGGCGTGATCTTTTGTAATCCGCTGCCGCTGACGTTGACGACGAAGAGCGCGTCGCACTTATGGTCGGGAGTGGTGCGACCGAAGACGATCTGGTTCCCGTCGGGCGAATAGTCGATCGGGGCGTCAATGGCACCCGCCGCGTTCGTGATCCTCTTGAGGTCGCCCCCGTCGGATGAACGGATCGTGTAGATGCCGCTACGGCTCGGGTCGGAATCGCTCTCGGCATCGCAGGCGAGTCGTTCGCCGTCCGCCGACCAGACGGGGCAGGCTGTGAAGAGGGTGTCGGGATCCTGCATCGGGAGCACGCGGTAGTTCCCTGTGTCCGGATTGACGATCACCGCCGAGACGGTGCAGCAAGGAAGGCCAGCGTCGGAAAGGACTGCGACCTCGGTGCCGTCCGGCGACCAGCGCGGCAACCCAGCGTGGTGGCCGGGGAAGAGTTGTTGCACGTTGCTCCCGTCTGGGTTCGCAGTGAAAGCAAAGGTGTCTCCCTCCGTGCTTGCCGGGTCCATCCGTGCAAAGGCGAACCGGCCGTTCGAGCCGGGGACTTTTGCCGCGGCAGGCATCGAGGTCAAAGCCGCAACCGTCGCAACACCGGCGACGAGCGTGAGAACAATCAGCTTGCGCATCGATCCTCCTTGAGTGGGTCGTGCAGTCTTCGCCGACGCTAAGCACCGCCCGCGCCGCGCGCATCGGCGCCATCCCTCGGCCGCGCGAACAGGGCGACGGGTTATCCCTCTTCCGCGCGCTGTCGAGCGAGGGGTGGCCTTGATGCGGTTTCGACGCGAGGGGAGTAGCGTCGCGTCCATGCGGGCCCCGTCCTGGCTTCCACCCTTGCTCCTCGCGCCCCTCGTTCTCGCCGGCTGTCACGGCGGCTCCGATAAGGCGGGTGGAAACGCTGCGGGAAAGACGACGGTCTTGACGCTGGCGGTCCCCTTCGGTCAGCCCACGGAGGTCAACGGGTTCGCCGAGGAAGTCAGCCGGCTCTCTCACGGCACGATGCGGATCGCTGTGACGCCCCGCTGGCGGTACGGCCAGATCGCCTATGAGAAAGGCCTGATCGCCGACGTACGGGCGGGCAAGGCGGATCTCGGCGCCGCAGGGTCCAGGGCGTGGGATTCGGTCGGGGTGAACAGCCTACGGGCGCTCGGGGCGCCCTTCCTGATCGATAGCTACGCGCTGCAGGACCGCGTGCTCGGGAGTCCGATGATCCCCGTGATGCTCCACGGGCTCAGAAGCCTGAGGCTCGTTGGGCTCGGTGTCCTTCCGAGCGAGATGCGCAGGCCACTCGCGGTCACGCATGAGCTGCTGGGGCCGTCCGAGTACGCGGGGCGAAGGATCGGCGTGCAGCAGTCTCTCGTGGCCAGCTCGACGATGCGCGCGCTCGGGGCCAGACCGGTCTGGTTCGGCGGCGGCGCATCGATCACGCAGTTCGACGGGATCGAATACACGGTCAGCGACATCCAGGGCAGCGGTTACGACGGTCCGGGCAAGTATCTGACTTCGAACGTCGTCCTCTGGCCGCGGCCGGTCGTCCTGTTCGCGCGCCGCGCCGCCTTCGCGAGGCTCACTCCGGCCCAGCGGCGCATCCTCAAGCAAGCGGTCGCCGACGACCGGACCGCCGAGACGAAGGCGATGGTCGGCGCCGAGCGCGCGGACGCAGAAATCCTCTGCGGCCGGCGGCTGCTGCACTTCGTCACCGCATCTTCGGCGGACATCGCGGCGCTGCGAAGAGCGGTGCGGCCGGTCTACGCCCAGCTCGAGCGCGACCCGCAGACGCGCCGCTTCATCGCCGAGATCCAAAGACTTCGCGCACGGGTTGGCACCCCGACAGCCCAGGTCCCTAGCTGCCGGGCCAGCGCCTCAGTCGGAGCGCCTGCCGGGGCGACACCGGTCGACGGCGCCTACGCCGTGACGGTCTCCCCACGCGATCTCCCGGCGTCGCAACGGCTGCCCGAGGCGTATGGCTCTTGGCAAATCGTGCTCGACAGAGGCCGCTTCCGCTTCAGGCAAAGCAGCGACGGCGCCGATTGGGTCGGTGCGGGTCGGGTGCGCGTCGTCGGCGACGAGATGGGGTGGACGGTTGCTTTCGCCGGGGGCTGGGGGCCGCACGGCACGCCGGACGGAGCTCCTCTAAAGACCAATGATGTGCTGCGTTTCCGCTGGGCGCGGAGAAGCGGCGGGCTCGAGCTGGAGCCAATAGGCGCCGGTCCGGCTCTGCCGGCGCTGTCGGTGCGGCCGCTCGCGCGCGTCGGGAGCGCGCCTGGCCAGCAGGCGCTCGAGAACCCGCGCGCGATCCAGGGTTCCTGGGCCGGCGACGCCACCGCCGCCGACGTGATCGCCCATCACGACGACCCCAACGGCATCGCCGACAACACCGGACCGCTGCGGCTGACGGTGCACGGGAGCCGCTGCCGCTGGACGCAGGATGCGCCCGACGGAGACCACTGGGGGGTCGGCAAGTGCCGATTCGCGGGCGACACGATCGAGCTCGCCATGAGACGAACCGACGACAGTGCGTCGCCTTTCCCGTTCTTCTTGCACTGGAGCGTCTTCCACGATCGGCTGTCGTTCCGACAGGCGCCGGGCCCCTCCCCCGAGGCCTGGACCTATCGTCCTTGGGGCAAGGTCAAGTGAGGCAGATGGGAGACCGCGGCGGTCCGCGCTCGGTCCTGGTCGTCGACGACCACGCCTCGTTCCGGAGCGCCGCGCGGGCACTGCTGCAGGGCGACGGGTTCGAGGTGGTGGGCGAAAGCGAGGATGCGGCAAGCGCACTCGCCGCGGTCGCCCGATTGCGCCCCGCGATCGTGTTGCTCGACATCGGCCTGCCCGACGGGGACGGCTTCGAGGTTGCCGAGTTGCTCGCTCGGCGCGCTGATCCGCCGGTGGTGATCCTGATCTCGAGTCGCGAGGTCGCCTGGTACCAGGGCCGCCTTGCGGAAAGTCCGGCTCGCGGTTTTATCGCCAAGGGCGAGCTGTCGGTGGATGCAATCGAGGCGCTCATGGACGGTGCGTAAGCCGCGCGACGCCGGGCTGACGGTGGCGCTTGCGGTCGCCTGCGCTGCGTTCGGCATCGGCGCCGAGGTTGCGGCCGGCGCGCCGCAGGGTCATGCACTCGCTTTCCTCGACGTGGCGGTCGGGATGCTGTTGCTCGGGTTCGGTGCGACGGCTCACCTGCGGCGGCCGGAAAGCCTCATGGGAGTCTGGCTGGCGCTTGCCGGCCTGGCCTGGTTTGCGGGCACGCTCGGCTGGCCCTTCGTCTACCTGCATCGGGGACTCCTCGTTCTGGTGATCCTCAGCTACCCGAGCGGCCGTCTGCGCCGGAGCTCGTTCGCCGCCGCTGTCGTCACGGTCGCGATGCTCGATTCGATCGTCGTCCCGCTCGCGCGCGACAACCGGCTGACGATCGCCTTGGCGATCCTCAGCGTGATCGCCGCGCTGCACTCGTACAGCGGCAGCGCCGGGATCGCACGCCGCGCGGCGGCGGTGGCGTTGCTGGCGGCGTTCGGGTTCGCGAGCGTCCTTGCCCTCGGTGCCGGCCTACGTCTCTCCGGCATCGAGGCCCAGCAACCTGTGCTCTGGACGTACGACCTGGTGATCCTTGGGCTTGCAACGGTCTTGTGTGTCGATCTGCTGCACGCGGGTTGGTCGGAGGCGGTGCTGCGCGGCCTGGTCGCGGATCTCGGCGCGGTGCACGGTTCGCCGACCCTGCGGGACCGACTCGCGCGCGCCCTCAGTGATCCGACGCTCGTCGTCGGCGTCTGGGACGATGGGCAACGCGCGTATCTCGACGAGTCGGGGGCTCCGGTCGAGCCGCCGCCCGATGGCTCCAGCCGGATCGCGACACGCATCGACGACGAGCGGGCGCCGCTCGCGCTGCTCATTCACGACGAGGCGGCAGTCGATGCAGCGGAGCTTCTCACCCCGGTGGCTGCTGTGACTCGCACGGCAGTCGCCAATGCGTCGCTCGAGCTCCAAGTCGAGGAGCGAGCCCGCGAGATCGCCGCCTCACGACGACGGCTTGTGGAGGCAGCGGACGGCGAGCGCCGCGCGTTGCAGCAGACGCTTGCTCGCGGTCCGCTGCAGCGGCTCGAGCAGGTCTCGGCCATCTTCACGAAGTCGGATGCTGCCGGGATGGCACGGGTCGGTCCTGACCTGCTCCATGAGGTCGACGCGGGCATCGCAGAACTGACCGAACTGGCCAACGGCGTTCGCCCGGCCGAGCTGGACGGCGGCCTTCGCGCGGCGCTGCCGGCGCTCGCCGCCCGTAGCCCACTCGACGTGACGGTTCTCGTGAGAGTGGAGCGCCTGCCCGACTCGGTCGAGGCCGCTGCGTACTTCGTCAGCTCCGAGACGCTCGCGAACACGGCCAAACATGCCGGGGCGGCTTCTGCGCGCGTGGAGGCGGTCATGGACTCCTATCGTCTGTGCCTGATCGTCTCGGACGACGGCGTCGGTGGTGCCGACGCCGAGGGGTCGGGCCTGCGCGGCCTTCGCGACCGCGTCGAAGCGCTCGGTGGCCGTCTGCGCGTGGAGAGCGCACCCGGGGCAGGTACCCGCGTGCTCGCCGAGATTCCATGCAACTCGCGCTGAGCCCCACCCCAAGGACCCGTGCAATGGGAGCAGGCGCGTCAGTCGTGCTTGTCGGCGGAGTCGTCGCGCTTTTCGCTCTGCGGACCGCGCGCGCCGTTCCGGAGCTCGGCTACATGGCCTGGTCGCCGTGGGGCGCCGCCACGTTGCTGGTGCCCGGCCTCGCGGCGGTCGCTGTCGCGCTCGAGTCGCTCGACCGGCGGCGATGGGATCGATGCGCCCTCCTGCTTGCGCTCGCAGGGCTCGCGTCGTTTTTCCCCGAGCTGGGTGTTCCCGGCACGCGCCCGGCGCTTGCCTTCAGCGCCGGGCTTGTGCTGGCTTGGGCGACACCGCCGCTCGTCGGCCACCTCGCGCTCGTCGATCCCGGTCGCCCAACCACGCGGCTCGTCCGCGCGCTGCGCAACGCCGGCTACCTCAGCGCGATCGTCGGCCTAGGGCTCTTGCCTGCGCTCGTTTTCGACCCGGTCGAGACCGGCTGTGGCGAGTGCTCGCCCAACCTGGTTCTCGTGCATTCGAGCATCGGGCTCGAGGCGCCGCTCACTCGTGTCGGCCTCGTCGCCACGTTCGCATGGGCGACTCTGTGCATCGTCGCTATCGGACTTCGCCTGGCACATGCGACACCGGCCGCCCGTCGCCTGCTCTGGCCGGTGCTCGTGCCGGCCGCTGCTCTCCTCGGCTGCTTTGCGGCCGAGCTCGCGGTCAGTCTGCGGCGTGCGTTTCTCTCCACCGCGAGCCTCGATCGAGAGTTGTGGCTCGGCGGGCAGGCGGCACTGCTCGCGATTGCGCTTGGCGTTGCCGCACGCCGGCTGCGAGCCCGTCGGGCGCGGGCACTGCTCGCGCGCGACGTCGTCGAGCTCTCCAATCGCTCCGGCGCGGATTCGGTGGCCGAACGCCTCTCGTTCGTGCTCGGCGATCCCACGCTCGAGGTTGCTTATCCGGTCGGCGAGCCGACCAGCTTCGTGGACGCTCACGGCTCGCCCGTCGATCTCGCCGCCGCGCCCGGTCGTGCGACGACAGCTTTGCCCGGTCTGATGGGAGAGCCAGAAGCGGTAGCGTTGGTGTGCCACCGCGAGGGCCTGCTCGACGATCCTGCCCTCGTCGAGGAGATCACCCACGCGGCGCGCCTCCCGCTGGCCAACGAGCGGCTGCGCGCGGACGCGCGAGCCCGCCTCGCGCTGCTCCAGGCCTCGCGCAAGCGCATCGTCGCGGCGGCGGACGCCGAACGTCAGCGCCTCGAGCGAGACCTCCACGATGGCGCCCAGCAGCGGCTGGTCACCCTCGCCGTCGGCGTGCGCGCCGCACGCAGCGCAGAAGGCTGTGATTCAACCTCACTCGACCAGGCACAGGAAGAGCTCAAGAGCGCCCTCGACCAGCTTCGCGTAATCGCGCGCGGCATCTACCCGGCCGTCCTCGCCGACATGGGCCTCGCCGCCGCGATCGAGGCGCTCGCAGAGACGGCACCACTGCCGATCAAGGTCGGCGCACTGCCCGTCGAGCGGTTCGATCCAGTCGTGGAGGCGGCCGCTTACTTCGTGGTCGCCGAAGCCGTGCACGACCCCGCGGCGAGTCGCGTCACGATCGGCGGGCACCGCGACGGAGATACGCTCAGCCTCGAAGTCGCCACCGACGCCCCAACCCTTGACCTGACCCGGCTCTCCGACCGCGTGGGCGCGGCTGGCGGCACGATCCACCGGCGACCGCAGACCGAGAATCTCGTCCTCGAGGTCGAGCTCCCTTGCGGGTCGTAATCGCCGACGACGAGTTGCTCCTGCGCGAGGGCGTCGCCCGCCTGCTCGCCGACGCCGGTATCGACGTCGTCGCCACCGTCGAGAACGCCGAAGCCTTGCTCGAGCGCGTCGCGCGCCTTAAACCAGACGTCGCGCTCGTCGACATCCGCATGCCCCCCACCCACCGCGACGAGGGCATCGTCGCTGCCCGTGAGATCCGCGCCACGTACGCCGAAACCGGTGTGCTCGTCCTATCCCATTACCTCGAGTCGATCTACGCGCTGCGGCTGCTCGAGGACCACCCCGAACGCTGCGGCTACCTGCTCAAGGAACGCGTCTCCGACGTCGCCGTTCTCGTCGACGCGCTCAGACGGGTCGCCGAAGGGGAATGTGTCATCGACCCCACGATCGTCAAGCAACTCCTGCACAAGCCCCGCGACGCCGGCCCACTCGACACACTCACCCAACGGGAGCGCGACGTGCTCGAAGCAATGGCCGAGGGCCACTCGAACGAGGCCATAGGGCGCCGCCTGTTCCTATCTCCAAAGACCGTGGAGGCGAACATCCACCGCGTGTTGCAAAAGCTCGACATCGGCGCATCCCCGGAAGGCAACCGGCGCGTGCTGGCGGTTCTCACCTACTTGCGCTCCTTCTGACAGCGGCACCGAAAGGGCCACACTTTGGGGACGGACCTTGGGGATAGGTTTGAGGTCTGCCAGGGAGGCTCGGGGGGCTCTTCAAGAGAACGCTGCGTCGAGCAAAAGAACCCCTCAAATGCGAGGAAAGCGCATCGGTAAGCGCTGTCCTGCCTGCATGACCGGACCTCGAATTCTCCATGGTAAGGAGCGGGTCGACGGTTCGGGTCCGTCAGGGGGCTTTCAAAAAAGGCCAGCAAAATTGCCTCGACGCGGTACGACCGACTCCACCGGCCCGCAACCTGTCCCTAAACCGGTCCCCCACGGCTCGAGCCCTAGCACCTTCTTGGCTTGAACAAACGGGCTCCATGAGCACAGAGCACCTTCGGGATGGAGAGGTACTCGAGCATGGGACTGAAGAGGACTGCTCGGGGCCCGCATCCCTTCGCGCGCTTTCTCCGCCTTCACTGATTGTTGTAGGCGCCCCGTACGTCCGCGTGCGGAACTCTCGCTGGCGGATCTAACGTGGGTGCGGTTACTCGTACTGGAGGGCTGCGAGCACGTTCAGTCGGGAGGCCCGCCGTGCAGGAAGGATCGCAGCGAGGATGCCGACCGCGATCGCCGCGACGACGAAGTAGAGGATCGTCAGGGTCGGGAATGCCCACGCGACGCCCGAGCTTGAGACCGCGTGGACGACGACTGCTGCCAGGAACGTCCCGACGGCGATACCGAGCGCCGCCCCCATCAGGGCGGTGACGATGCTCTCGTAGCGGATCATCATCCTCGTCTGCGGCCGGGTCATCCCGACGGCGCGGAGCATGCCGAGCTCGCGCGTCCGTTCGAAGACAGTCAGGACGAGCGTGTTCACGATCCCGAACAGGCTGACGATGACGGAGAGCGCGAGGAGCACGTAGAGCAAGTTGAGCAACTTGTCGATCGGCTTCTCGGTCTCCTTCTTGAACTGCTCGCGGGTCTGGAGCTTCGCAGCGGCGAATCCCTGGAGGTCGTTCTCGAGCGTCGCGGTGTTCGCATCGTTGACGCCGTTCGGCGTGTTGATCAGCACCATCTCGTCTTGCGGTTGGGCGATGTGCCTGTCAAATAGCTTCGTCGAGATCACCGCCTGACCGAACGGAGACCCACCCTTTGGCTCCTTGAAGGTGCCCTCGAGGCGCACAGGCACCCGTTCACCCGCCGGGAACTGCATCGAGATCACCGACCCGAGCCTGAGGTGATGCTGCTTGGCGTACTTCGCCGTCGTGAAGAAGCCGCCGGTGCGGAGCTTTGCGGGGACGGTATCGTCGCCGAGCTTCCAATCGAACCGGATGACCTTCGATGCGTTCGGGTCAACGCCGTTGATGTCGTGGACGGAGCCGAGGAACCTCGCGGAGCCGGCGCGAATGGGTGAGACGACGCTCACCCCGGGCTTGCCCACGAGGCTCGCTCCCGTCTCCGCGGAGATGGGCTGGAAATTCGTATTCGCGGTCACGGCGTAGTCGGCGATGAAGAGCTTGTTAACCGCATCTTCGAACGAGGCGCGTACGCCCTGTCCGAAGATCGCGACGAACGTGACCAGCGCCAGGCCGATCATGAGCGCCGACGCCGTCGATGCCGTCCTGGACGGGTTTCTCGTTGCGTTGTCGCGCGCGAGGATCCCGGGAGCCCCTCCGACCGCTCTGGCCGGCGCACCCAGCACCGCAGCAAGCGGACGCACGATCCTCGCGGCGTTCATCGAAACGCCGATGAAGAGGAGCAGGACGCCGAAGCCCAGTGCAAGCAGCCGCGGTGCGGTGGCGAGCCCGGTGGCAAGCGTTCCGATGCAGACGAGCGCGATCGCCAGGAGCAGCACTGCGAGAGCAGTGACCGGCCCGTACTTCGCCCAGCGCGAGACGGGGAGCACCGATCCTTCGCGGACGGCCGCGATCGGAGGCACCCGCGTTGCGCGTCGCGCGGGACGCAGGCTCGCGACGACCGTGATCAAGGTTCCGGCCAGGATCGAGACGACGATCGTGCGCGTCGCGAAGACCGTCGACCCTTGCGGCAGGTCGATGCCGATCATGATGAATAGCCTGTTCAGCACCTTCGCCAGGCCCAGGCCGAGGAAGAGCCCGATCAGCGAAGCAATTACTCCGATCACGACTCCCTCGAGCAGCACAGAGGCCAGCACCTGACGTCTCGTCGCACCGAGCGTCCGGAGTGTCGCGAACTCGCGGGTCCTCTGGGTCACTGTGATCGACAACGTGTTGGCAATCACGAAAGCCCCGACGAAGAGGGCGATGCCTGCAAAGCCGAGCAGGGCATATCGGAGGAAGTCGATCAAGCCACCGAGGTTTTTCCTGTCCTGGCTGACCTGCTGCGCCGCATTGCGCACGGTTGCGGTCGGGGGCAGCAGCGGTTTGATCTCTCCGACCAGCTTGCTCGTCCCGACGCCTGGCTCGGCTTGGATCCGGATCAGGTCGAGTCGACCGACCTTTCCGAAGACCTCCTGCGCGGTCTTGGTCGCGAACACGGCGAAGGTTGCACCCCCGGTGGAGCCCACGCCCACGAATTTCGCGATCCCGACGATCCGGAACTGCCGCACGGGGCCGTTCGTTTGCACGCCGATCGCGTCACCGACCTTGAACCCTTTGTCGCCGGCTGTGTGGTTGTCGATCACGATCTGGCCCGCGTCGCGCGGCCACTTGCCAGCAGTGAGGGCGGTCGGGTTGAAGCGCTGGTCCCGCGGGTTGACGGAGAAGCCGAGTGGTGGCGCTCCCCCTGTTTCGATCACCTTTCCGTCCCTGCCGACGAGCTGCACCTTGTCGCTCGTCACCGAGCCCTCCGCGGCCACGATGTGCGGCAGCGCGCGGACCCTGGCCAGCACCGATTCCGGGAACGTTGGCGCTTCGACACCATTGCCGTTCGCATTCGTGAAGGCCGTCTTCCCACTGATAATCGCGTCGGCATTCTTGTACGACTGTGTGAAGATCGAGTCGAAGCCGTTGCTGATCGTGTCGGTGAGGACGTAGGTGCCACTGATCATCGCGACGCCGAGCACGACCGCGAGTGCGGTGAGCAGGGCGCGGAACTTGCGGCCCGCAAGGCCTTTTAGCGCGACAGTGATCACCCTCGGTCGAGCTCCTCCATGGAGCGCAGCACGTCGTGCCCCGTTGCCTTCCCTATGTCCTTGACGATCCGACCGTCGGCGAGGAACAGGATCCGGTCGGCGATCGCAGCGGCTCGCGCGTCGTGCGTCACCATCACTGTCGTCTGACCGAATTCGTCGACCGAGTTGCGCAATAGCTCGAGGATCTCGCCACCGGTCGTCGAGTCCAGGTTGCCGGTTGGCTCGTCGGCGAAGACGACCGTCGGCCGCGACACGAGGGCGCGCGCGATTGCCACGCGCTGCTGCTGGCCGCCCGACAGCTCTGCCGGACGGTGTCCGCGCCGCTGCGTGAGACCGACCTTCTCGAGCAGGTCCTCGAACCACGCGTGATCCGGCTTCACGCCTGCGATCGTCAGCGGCAAGGCGACGTTCTCCTCGGCGGTCAGCATCGGAAGCAGATTGAAGAACTGGAAGACGAACCCGATATGGCGCCTGCGAAGCTTCGTTACCTGAAGATCGCTCAGCTCACCGAGCCGCGTGCCCGCGACGACGACGTAACCGGATGTCGGGCGGTCGAGCGCCGCAAGCAGGTGCATGAGCGTCGACTTCCCCGACCCGGACGGGCCCATGACCGCCGTCAATTCGCCGCGCGCGACCTCGAGGTCAATGCCGCGCAGAGCTTCCACCGCGGTGTCGCCTCGGCCGTAGCGACGGACGAGGTTGGTCGCCGACACCACGGCTGTGTCGGCGGGGTCGTGGCTGTTCTCCTTCTGAATGACGACGGTCTCCATCGCTTTCGCTCCCTCAGTCGGCGGCGCCGATTGCAGCGACGTTCGCGCAGGCGCGCGGCCACCACAATGGGGGCTGCATGCGTCCTGGGGTACGTCCTGGTTCACCAGGAGCGCGCAGTTGCGGCGCGCCGACCTATGAACGAAGGAACGCGAGCACGGCGAGCACGCGGCGGTGGTCGTCGTCGCTGATCACCAGGTCGAGCTTCTGGAAGATGCGCGTGATGTGCTTCTGCACGGCGCGCTCGGTGATCACGAGCCGGTCGGCGATCGCCTGGTTCGAGCGACCTTCGGCCATCAGCGCGAGCACGTCGCGCTCGCGCGCGGTGGTGCACCCGAGCGGATCGTCGCTCCGATGGCGGCGCAAGAGCTGCGACACGATCGTCCCGTCGATCGCGGACCCGCCCTCCCCGACCCGGCGGACGGCGTCCGCGAATTCGCTGACATCGCTCACGCGGTCCTTGAGCAGATAGCCGACTCCCGCGGCCGAGTCGGTGAACAGCTTCATGGCGAGGCCGAGCTCGACGTACTGCGAAAGCACGAGGACGCCGACCTCAGGATGCTCGGCACGAATCGCCTCCGCGGCACGCAACCCCTCGTCCGTGTGAGTCGGCGGCAGCCGGATGTCGATGATCGCGACGTCCGGGGAATAGCTGCGCACCTTGAGGAGCAGGGCCTCGGCTGTCTCGCACTGATCGACGACGTCGAACCCTTTCTCGCCCAAGAGTCGCGCCAACCCCTCGCGCAGCAGGACGCTGTCCTCGGCGAGCACTACCCGCATGGAATCTCCGCTCGGAGGCGCGTGCCACCGCCATACGGGCTCCAGACGCGCAGGTGCCCTCCGAGCGCCTCTACGCGATCCGCGAGGCCGCGGATGCCCGAGCCGCCGTCGGTGTGTGCGCCCCCCGCACCGTCGTCGACTATCTCGATCACCAGCCCGCCGTTCTCGCGCGCGACACCGACCGTCGCTCCCGAGGCACGCGCGTGCTTTGCAACGTTCGTCAGGCCCTCCGACACGACGTAGTACGTCGCCAGCTCGATGGCCTGAGACACGCGGCCGTCGAGGTCGACGGTCAGCCGCACCGGGAGGGGCGCCCGCGCGACCATGCTCTCGAGCGCCACCTCGAGTCCGTGCCCTACCACGACCGCTGGGTGGATCCCGCGGGCGAGCTCGCGCAGCTCCTGCAGCGACGCAGCGAGCTCCGACCTGACCTGCTCGAGCGCCCGCGACGTCTCCGAGTCCGCCCCGAGGCGCTCGCAGAGCAGTCCGACCTCGAGGGAGAGCGCAACCAGCCTCTGTTGAGCCCCATCGTGCAGGTCGCGCTCCAGCCGCTGCCGCTCCCTCAGCCCCGCCTCGAGGATCCGCGCGCGCGACCCTCGCAGCTCCTCGAGGCGCCCCCGCAGGTCCGCCTGGAGGCGCCCATTCTCTAGCGCGATTCCGGCCGCAGCGGCCACGGCGTCAAGCAGCCTCGGTTCGTCTCGCAGCGCCGCGTCGTGAAGGAGCGCCGCCACATGCGCCCCTCGAACGTCGACCAACGTGACCACTCGTCCACTCCCCTCGACGGGCGGCTCGACCGGACGCCCGTCGAGATCGGCGTACGTCTGATACTCGGGTAGCCAGAACGCGAGTGTGAGGCGTGGATCACGCAACGCCCGAGCCAATGCATCGCGGACTTCGGCCGGTGCCGCGTGCGTGCGCAACTCGACGAGTAGGTCGGCGACCGACGCGCGTGCGAGCCGTGCTCGCAAGACCGACGCGAGTAGCGCAAGCGGGACGAGCGTGTAGCTGGCCAGAACGAGCCAGTACAGGAACAGCGGCACGGGACGGAACGCCTGGACGACCACGAGGACCGAGAACGCGAGCACCGCGAGGGCTCCGGCGACCGTCGGCCTCAGCATCCGCCGAAGCGGCAGGCCTGCGACGAGCCATCGTTTCGCGAGCAAGGCCACGAGCAGGAGAGCGACGACGAGCCACAAGACCCTCTGAGTCCGGTCGATCGCGTTCGCCGCGGAAGTGCTTGGCCACACGAGGAACGCGTTGCGTGGTTCGGTGCCGCCGAGGAAGAGCAGCCAGAGCACCTGCATCGGCACCGCTGCGAAGAACACGGCGGCTGCGAGCAGCCGGTCTGTTCGGGACGAGAGGCGGGCATTGGGAAATGCGAGCAGCAGGAAGACGAAGCCGAAAGTCCAGGCCAGGCGCCACACCTCTCCGACCGAGTTGACGAGCGGGGACGCGAATGTCGGCGGTTGCATCAATTGGCCGGCCGTCCACCAGAGCCCGAGCGTCAGGAGCAACGGACCGGCGCCGCTCCCGGGTCCTCGATCCCAGGCGACGAAGCCACTCGTCGCGAACGACCACGCAACGAGGACGGAGAGCACGGCCGTCACGTCGAGGGCGGCGAAGCCGCCGCTCCACACAGTCGCGAGAGCGATCAAGGGGGCCGTCCCTGCTCCGAGGACAAATGCTGCTACGCGAAGACGACTACTCGAGCCGACGCGATCGGGTCGTTGCGCCAGCAGACGAGTGGAAACGCTTCCCCCCGCCAGCGATACATCGGCGAGCGCCATTGCCGGCTCCTTCCTGGGGCGCGGCGTCGTAGGCGCGAAGATACGCGTTTATGGCTCCGTTCGCACGGGTGCGGGCACGATTACGTCTCTGCCACCGCGAAGAGCCGCCACTCACCGGGCACGCCCTTCAGCTCGTGGGGTCCGCGATCGTCGAATGCGATCCCGGAGCCGACGACGAGCTCCTTGACCGTCGACGAGACGAGGACCTCCCCGGCTCCCGCCTGGCTCATGACGCGTGAGCCGATGTGGACCGCGATTCCGCCGAGATTTGCGCCCATGATCTCGACCTCGCCAGTGTGTACTCCGGCCCGGACATCGAGTCCGAGCCCCTGCAACGCGTCGCGCGTCGCGCACGCTCCGCGAATGGCACGGGCCGGGCCGTCGAAGGTGGCGAAGATACCGTCCCCAGCACTATCGATCGTGCGGCCGCCGAACCGTTCCATCTGTCGGCGAGCGACGACGTTGTGCTGACCGAGCAGCGTCCCCCAACGGCGGTCGCCGAGCGCGACCGCACGTTCGGTCGATCCGGCGATGTCCGTGAACACGAGCGTCGCCAAGCGGCGGTCGGACTCGAAGCGGCCCAGGCCCCCGGTCACGAACTCCTCGACCTCGTCCAGCACGGCGTCGGCGTCCCCGACCCAGGGAAGATGGTCTTCTCCCGGCAGTTCGACCAGCCGCGCGTCCGGGATCATGGAGGCGATGTAGCGCGCCTCTCCGATCTCGACGCGACGGTCCCCTGTGCGGTGCAGAACGAGGGTCGGCACTCGGATGGCGGGCAGGATCGATCTGATGTCGATTTCGCTGTTCATCCGCGCCATCGCGAGCGCGGCGCCAGGGCTTCCCGCGAGCCGCAGGTAGCCGGCCCACCAGCGGCGGAACCGGTCGTCGTGGGCGACGCTCGGCGCGATGTCCTCGATCCGAACCGCGCCGCCCCAGCCCTGTTCGATCGCGTCGAGCAAGCGCTGGCGTCGCTCGACGGTGACGCCCCATGGGTGGTCCGGGGCGTGCATGCGCTTCGCGAACATCGAGAAGGTGGCGAGTGCGCTGGTCCGCTCGGGGTACGTCGCCGCAAAGAGGGCGGCCATCGTCGCGCCGTCGTACATGCCGAACAACGCGGCGCGCTCGCAGCCTGCCGCCGACATCACCGCTCGTACGTCGTCCATCCGTTCCTCGAGGGTCGGCAGCTCTGCGTCCGGAACGCGGTCCGAGAGACCCGTGCCGCGCTTGTCGAAGAGGATCAGTCGGCTGAACGAGGCAAGACGCCGGTAGAAGCGGGCGAGCGAGGGCTCGTCCCAGGCCGCCTCGAGATGCGAGAGCCAGATCGGGATCGCGACGAGATCGATCGGGCCGTCGCCCAAGACCTGGTAGGCGATGTTGATGCCTCCACTCTTCGCATATCGCGTCTCCGAGTGCACAGCGACAGTCTCCGCCTATTCCCCGGTCAAAGGCAAGCGCGCTCGATATCCGGTGCGCGATCGTGTTGAGTTAGGACGGTCCTCCATGAAGCTGCTCGTCGCCACCGACCGTTCGGACACGGCTCAGCACGCCGTTGCCTGGGCGGCCGACTACGCCGAGCGCTTCGACGGCGAGCTCGTCCTGCTCCAGGTCTTGCCCGAGGCATTGGACGGCGCCGAGGAGCGTTTACGCGGCGACGCGGAAGGTCTTCCTCGTGCGCGCCCACTGGTGCTCGTCGAGTCGGACGTCGCCGGCGCGATCGTGCGCACCGCGGCAGAAGAAGCGGCGGATGTCGTCGTCCTCGGCAACGCCGGCATGAGCGGACGGAAGGAGTTCCTGCTCGGAAACGTCCCGAACCGCGTCTCTCACACCGCGAGCTGCACCGTCGTCATCGTCAACACGGCGGACGCGACGGTCGGCGCGTCAGATCCGGCGAGCGAAGGCGAGGACGCGCTGCTCGGTCGGATGGCCGAGATCGTTCGGCGTCTCGTACGCGTCGGTCTCGAGAGCCGGGGCCGCGGTGGCGTGTCGGAGGAGGCGGCCGCGGTGCGCTTGCGCGCAACGTTGGAGGAGCTCGGCCCGACGTTCGCGAAGCTGGGACAGATGCTGTCGACGCGCCCCGACCTCGTGTCGGCGCCGCTGGCTGAGGAGCTCGCGAAGCTGCAGGACAGCGTCGCTCCACTCACCGAGGCGGAGGTCGTGCGTGTGATGGAGCAGGAACTCCGGGTCCCCTGGGAAGACGTTTTCGCGTCCATCGATGCAGAGCCGCTCGCGGCGGGGACGATCGCTCAGGTGCACCTCGCGACGCTCGAGAGCGGCGAGCGGGTGGTCGTCAAGGTGCAGCGACCGCGCGCCCGAGCGGAGATCACGAGAGATGTCGCGCTGCTCGAACTCCTTGCCGAACAGGCGGTCGAGCGCGAGGCGCTGCGTGAGTTCGTGGACATTCCTGCGCTGGTCGGTCACCTGTCGGATTCGCTGGAGCGAGAGCTCGACTTCTCGCAGGAGGCGGCCAACATCGAACGGATGCGGGCCCTGCTCGCGCCATACAGCCGGATCGACGTGCCGCACGTGTTTGAAGACTTCTCGACCTCGCGCCTGCTCGTGCTCGAGTACGTCGAGGGAGTGCCGATACGAGCCTCGGCGGATACTGCGGAGCGCCGCGACGCCGGCCGGCAACTCCTGGAAGCCTTCTACCGGCAAGTACTCGTCGACGGCTTCTTCCATGCAGATCCTCATCCCGGAAACCTGCTGTGGACGGGTGACAAGATCCTGCTGCTCGACCTCGGCATGGTCGGCGAGCTCGATCCCGAGGTTCGCGGTTTGCTGATAGTGCTGATGCTCGCCTTCGCGCACGGCGACGCAAGGTTTTTGTCGGAGACCATGCTGATGCTCGGCGGCAATGGGTATCCCGCGGACCTCGATCTCGACGCGCTCGAGCATGAGTTCGCCGGATTCATCGAGGAGTTCCGCGTCAAATCCCTTCAGGACATTCAGTTTGCGCCGATGCTGAACGGCGTCATCAGGATCGGAACCCGCCACGGCGTGCGGCTTCCGGCCTCGCTCGCGTTGAGCGGCAAGGCGTTCGGGCAGATCCAACTCGCGATGGCCGAGCTGGATCCGTTGCTCGATCCGTTCGACGTCGTCGGCGACTTCCTTGCCCGCAACGTTCGTAGTCGGCTGCTCGAGCGCGCGAACCCTCAGCACCTCTACTACGAGGCCGAGAAGCTGAAGCTCCGCGTGGGCCGGTTCGTCGAGGCTCTGGAGCGGGCGGCAGGGGCGCGGCCGGGGCAGAACCTCCAGGTGGATTTCGTCGGGTTCGCGGAGATCGAACGGGCGATCGGTCGAGCATCGCGACGGCTCTCGCTGGCAGCGGCTGCGGCGGCCACGATAGTCGGTGCCGCGGCCACAGCTGCTGCGGGCACGGCCGGCTGGATCCCTGCTGTCCTCGGGATTGTCGGCGCTGCCGCCGGTGTGTGGCTGACACGTGAGCTCCTCGGCGGCGGCTCATAGGCTCCGTCGGCGGCGGAGCTTCCGCAACCGCCTGTCGAGCAGGAACACCAGCAGCGCCGCAACGCGGCGGGCCACGACACGCTCGAGTCGAGCTCTCATCTCCACATCGGCACCAAATCACTCTCCCACGCTGAGTGCAGGGACTCAACACTTTTCGGCGAGCACAGATCCTGGGTCGCGCCCCAGCATGGGGGTGAAGAAGAGGTTGATCTCGGTCCGCTCCCCGGGGTCTTCCAGTCGGGCTGCAGGCTGAGTGTGAGCGACGTCCGGGCGTGCGCGTAGCCGGCGTTAAGCGTTCGGACGCTAGGCGTTCGGCGTTCGCCCGCCGCGTCTTTCGATCGCTTCGGGCAGGGCCGAGTCGGGGAGCCCGACGACTTCGGCGATCGGACGCATCTCCCGCGCCAACTGTTTGGCCAGCGGCGCATCTCCGATCCGGTCGACGCCGGCTTCCCCTTTCACCCGGTGGAGTCGAACGGCGATCTTTCCGATCGTGTCCGGGGTCACCTCCTCGGCCGGCACCCGGGCTGTGAACTCGTAGGTACTCCGCTCGCTTATGTAGTGACCGCGCTGCTCCGGTGGGCCTTCTGGGTTCGAGAACGATCGCTGGACGCCCAGATCCGGCAGCGCGCCAGCGTGTAGGAGCCGGTCGCCCACGGTGACCTCGTAGGCGTTACCGGCGGGGAATCCCGTCGCCTGACCGAGTGGACCGTCGACGAGGTGACTGTCCACGATCGAGAGCCGCCCGCGGTGCACCCGGACGCGCAGCCGAACATACTGCTCGCGCCCCGCCGACGACCCGCCGCCGGCCCGGTTGCGCCCCGGTCGCTGATCGCCGAAATCGGCTTCCTTCGACGTAGTCCGAGGACGCCTCACGTTCCCCGCATTGAACGGCGGCTTGACCTGATCCGCTCGGCGTCCCTTCTTCGGCTTCGGCATCTTGTCGGTCTTGCTCGCACCCTCATACGTCGGGATCTCCGCCTCGGAAGTGTCGGCGCCCTCGGCCGGAGCCGCCACCTTTCTTGGCCGCTTCTCGTCCCACCGGATCGCTGCTGTCCGCTTTGACTTCTTCACAACCGCCCCTCACCAGTTCCGTCCGTACCGGTAGTCGCGGATCCACCGGTAGTAAAGGCGGTCGAGGCTGTATCCGCGGCGACCGTTGATGACCCCGAACCAGTCCGTGTTGTGGACGTAGAGATGCGGCTGACCTGTCTTGCCGCTGAAGCGCGCTACCTCGTAGGCATCGGGCGGGCCGAGGTTCCACTCGCCAACCCAGTTTCCTATGAAGCTCGCACTAAGGCCGGTGCCTGACGAGATCATGCGGCCAAGGTACTCCTCGGACCAGTCCTGGTAGTTCCAGGCCCACAGGTCGCAGCGGCCGTTCCCGTCGATGTCGGCCGCGAAGAATCTGTCATGCCGCGCCAGGCCGCCCCACCCGGGCACGTCGCCGTCATAGCGGTTCACATAGACGAGGCCGTTGCCACTCGCCCGAAACATGCCGAGATACGGCATCGACCAGTCATCCCCGTTGAAGATGAAGACGTCACAGCGCCCGTCGCCGTCGAAGTCTCCGAGGATCAGACGGTCGTTCCGGGCGAGACCACCCCAGCCTGGAATGTCGCCGTCGTAGCGAGCCGTCATGGCCAGCCCGGACGATTGGGCCCGGAAGAGTCCGACGTAGGCCATCGACCAGTCCTGCCCATTGAAGATGACGACATCGTCTCTGCCGTCGTTGTTCAGATCGCCGACGAACAGCTCGTCATGTCGGGCCAGGCCGCCCCAGCCCGGTATGTCGCCGTCGTACCGATTCGTCAGGTAGAACCCGCTGCCTGTGCTGCGCAGGAGCCCAACGTAGGTCATCGACCAGTCATCGCCGTTGAAGACGACGAGATCGTCGCGGCCGTCGCCGTTCAGGTCCGCCCGGAAGAATCGGTCGTTCCGCGCGAAACCACCCCAGCCCGGGATGTCACCGTCGTACCTGGCGATCAGCTTCAGACCTCCGGCACCGTCGGACACGAGCAGGCCAAGGTACGGGATCGCCCAATCGACGCCATTGAAGATGACGATCTCGTCCGCGCCGTCGCCGTTGAAGTCGCCCACCACGACCTGGTCGTTCGCCTGGAACTGCCAGGAGCCGGGAACCCGTTCGACACCGCTGAAGCGATGCGCGAAGCCCGCCCCAGTGTTCCGGAACAACTGGATGGACGTGCCGTGATGCAGGAGCACGTCGCTCAATCCCCCGCCGTAGAAGCGCCCCGCGTAAGCGCCGCGGAAGTGGTGACCCGTCTCGTGGTCGCGGTTGGTCTTGATCGACGTGTAGCAGACCGGGCAGTACTCGGGGCTGTTCCCGTTCATCCGGCAGTTCTCCACCGGTCGGTAGATGCCCGTGTTCATTGTGCCGCCGCCCTCGAAGAGGCCGACGTCGAAGTTGCTGCTCCAGGTAGCGGGCCGCGTGCCCTGGTTGTAGTTCGCGCCGCTTCCGACGCCCGTGGGTAGCGGCGTCGTCGGGTCGATGAACTGCCGCCACTTCGTCGTCGAACGATTGGTGATCGTCGTGAGATTGATCCAGCCCTGCTCGCCGCTAGCGTAATTTCCGGCCACCGAATACTCGTCCGCGAACCCGCCGATGCCGTGGCCGAACTCATGTGCGATCACGGTCCAGTCCACGCCCATGGGCACGTGAGCACGGCCGCCGCCCCCGCAGCCACCGTAATTCGGGTTGTTGAGCACGACGAGTATCTCGTTCGCGTCGGGAACCCACTTGTTGAGGGCGGCCTGCAGGAGCGTCTCCGTGTTCGGCCCATATTCCAGCCAGCAGTGGGACCATGACCCGCTGAAGATGATGCCCAGTGCGGTGTTGCGGATCGTCTCCGAGGCGATCGTGTCGTCACTCGGGTCGACGGTGCCCTTCTCGTCGTACGTCCGAACGCTCACACCGGAGTCCGTCGACTCCAGGTTGACCCGATAGATGTTGAACGCGGACGCATCCTCGGAGTAGTAGTCGTGCCCGAACACGCCCTGCATCAACGTCGTGTCCACCCACTGGTTGTACGCAACCTGGTCAGCAGCCGTGAAGCCGTCGCCGAGCACGGCGATGTTGCGCTTCGTCCCCGGCGGACCCGCCTTCCTGAGGACAGTCATGCTGTCGGCCATCGGCACTCTTCCTTCGTCCGGGCCGCAGCACTTCCGAGCGAGAGATCGAACATCATCGTCCAACGCGCGCTGAATGTCAATCACAGCGGGCTGTGACGCCCACCGCCGGTGAGGGCGCCGGCGGATTTCGGCACGAGCTCCGGCGTTGCCCAGGCGCTTCGCCATCAAGCAAAGGCGGAAATGGACGCGACGCGTCTGCTCGTCCGCTCGCGGAGGTCTTCGTTTTTGCGCGATGTCGTGGTCGGCGTGCCCCACGCTTGCCCTCGGTCTCGCTCCAGCGGTCGATGGGCGATGGGAGGGATCGGGTCGTCGATCCGCTTAACGACAACCGGGCACAAAGCCCGCGTTTGCAGGGCTTTGCGCCTGCAGGCTGCTATGGCATGGGCGGTACTGGGCTCGAACCAGTGACCCCCAGCTTGTCGAGCTGGTGCTCTCCCAACTGAGCTAACCGCCCTGGGTCGCCCATCATAGCCTCGTCCGCTGGGAATCGACGCTAGCGTGCCGGGGTATGCGAGCCCCGATGCGCACCCTCGCGCTCGCCTTCTCGGCCTCGGCCGTTGCTGCGCTCCTCGTCGGTTGCGGCGCGGCGGCGCCGCAGACGGAGCCCGGCGCGGATGCGCCGCACCGGGCGGCTCCGCTCGCCATTCCCGTCTCGCTCGCCCGGCGGCTTGCGGCGCACCCGACGTGCAGCCACCTCCGCCCCTCGCCGGCGCGCGCGTACGCCGCGGTCGTCCTCCGCGCGACCACCGCCACCGGCGGCACGAAGCTCGCACCGCACGATGCCAACGGTTACCGGACGGTGCTCGGAGTGCTGAGCGCACACGTCGACGCGCGCTGCAGACCACTCCTGCTCCACGTCCAGCTGCCCGGGCCGCCCAACGGTCGCGCCGGCTGGCTCGACGCCCGCAACACGCGCGTCTTCCCGGTCGCGGACCGGATCGTGGTCGACCTCTCGGCACGCCGGCTCGTCGCCTACCGCCGCGGCCGGCCGCGTCTCCAGGCGCGCGTCGCCGTCGGAGCGGCCCGGACGCCGACACCGACCGGCAGCTACGTCGTCAACGAACGGTGGCTGCTCGACAACCCGAACGGCGCCTTCGGCGTCGCGGCGCTCGGGATCTCGGCCCACTCCGCCGTTCTCCACGACTGGCTCCAGGGCGGTCCGATCGGGCTGCACGGGACGAACGAGCCGTGGACGATCGGGAAGGCTGCGTCGCACGGCTGCATCCGTCTCCGCAACGCCGCCATGCGCCGTCTCCTCCGCTTCGCGCCCGCCGGCACTCCCGTCGTGATCCGCCGCTGACTCAGAAGATCTCGAGGCACCAGGGCAGCGGACGCCACCCGAACAGCGCGTCGGCGCGCGCGACCGCTCCCTCCCGCAGCTCCTCCACGCGCAGCGCCCCGCGGAGCTGGGCGAAAGACACCGCGCCGAGGTAAGCGGAACCGAGTGCCGATACGTCGAGCCCGAGATCGGGCTCCTCGTCGGTGCGCTCGCACGCTCCGCCGCCGAGCCGCCAGCGCCCGTCGTTCCACTCGCAGACCGCGTCGCGCACCTCGAGCACGAGCGGCCCGCCCGCGCCGTACGCGCGACCCGACAGTGCCGCCGCGACGTCGACGAGCCGCAGCCACAGGCCGTCGCCCATCCGGTAGCGCGCCCGGCGCGGCGTCGCGAGGAGTAAGAAGAGCGGATGGTCCGGTGGGACGAGCGACGTCTCGACGACCGCCATCCAGTCGACGTCGAGCAGGAACCGCCAGATCGCCGCCGTCGCCCGTGGCGTCGCACCGATCGCTTCGCGAACGACGAGTCGCGACGAAGAGGAGCCTCCCTCGAAGCTGAAATGCGTCCGGTAGATCGCGTACCCCTGCGGCTTGCCGTCCAGCTCGAGCGCGACGAAGCGGCGCGGGGCGTCCTTCTCGTCCTCCTCCTGGCGCAGGTGGCGCTCCTCCCACCACGCCTCGTTCCGCGACGTCATCCCGGGCCGCTCCTGCCGCACCGCCTCGTAGACCGGCGGGAACAGCTCGCGCGCCTCCTCCGGCGTGACGAACCGGGTCGTGCCGACCGGCTCGAGCGGCTCGGCGAAGCCGTCCCATTCGTGCGGGATCTTCAGCTCGCCGGCCCACGACGCGATCCCGTAGCCGAATCGCGCGTAGATCGTCTCCTCCGAGGCCCACAGCGCCGCAAGCGGCTCGCCGCGCTCGTGGACGTCGCGGAGCTGCCGATCCATCATCGCGCGCAGGACGCCGCGGCGACGGTGCGTCGGGTGGACGCCGACGGCGGTGACTCCGGCACACGGCAGCGAGCCGCCCGGCACCGACAGCTCGAACGGGAACACGCCCGCGCCGCCGACGATCTCGCCGTCCTCGAGGGACGCATGCATCCGGTCGTGAGGCAGGATCCGCGCCCAGCGCTCGAGGAACTCGTCGCTCGGCGGCGGGTTGAAGTACTGGCTGATCGCGCCGATCGCGCGGTTGTACTCCCCCTGGTCGGCGCAGGTGCGGACCTCGAACACGGGCGCGACGCTACAGCTTCTCGAGCGGCGCGTAGTCGAGCATCAGCTTCCGCTCGCTGCCGTCGTCCGCGAAGCGGACGGTCACGAGCCCGCCCGCCTCGATCCGCACGACGACGCCCTCGCCGAGCGTTGAGTGCCGGACCGAGTCGCCGGTGGAGAGATCCGGCACGTCCTCCCGCGGCGCGATCTGACTCTGCCGCGGCGCGCCGTAGCCGGACCAAGAAGCCGGCCGCAGGCGCTCGCGCTCGACGTGCCCGTCGGGCAGCTCGTCGAGGAAGCGCGACGGCAGGTTGTGGTTGCGCCCGCCGTAGAGCATCCGCGACGAGGCATGCAGCAGCGTCAGCCGCTCCTGCGCCCGAGTCATGCCGACGTAGCAGAGCCGCCGCTCCTCCTCGATCCCCTGCTCCTCGATCGACCGCGAGTGCGGGAAGATCCCCTCCTCCATCCCGATCAGGTAGACGACGCGGGACTCGAGCCCCTTCGCGTTGTGCAAGGTCATGAGCGTGACGACGGAGCCGTCGCCGCGGATCGCGTCCTGGTCGGAGTAGAGCGAGATCTCCTGGAGGAAGGCCGAGAGGCTCGGATCCTGGGTCTGCTCGCGCCATTCGCGCGCGACCGAGACGAGCTCCTGGAGGTTCTCGGTGCGGCCCTGCGCCTCGATCGTCCGCTCGGCCTCGAGCGATTCCATGTAGCCGCTGCGGGCGAGCACCTCCTCGATCAGCTCCGGAACCTCGAGTTCCTGCGCTGCGGACATGAGCGACTCGATCGTGCCGCGGAACGCCTTCAGCGCCTTCTGCGGCGCCGCCCCGACGCCTGCGTTTTCGGCCTCGGCCGTCGCCTGCCAGAGCGAGATCTCCCGCTGGTCGGCCCACGTCTGGAGGCGCGCGAGGCTCGAGTCGCCGATGCCGCGGCGCGGTCGGTTGGCGACGCGGATGAGCGAGATCGCGTCGTACGGGTTGTCGAGCACCTGGAGGTAGGCGACGAGGTCCTTGATCTCGGCGCGCTCGTAGAAGCGCGGGCCGCCGATCACCTGGTACGCGATGCCCTGCCGTACGAGCACGTCCTCGAGCACGCGGCTCTGCGCGTTGGTGCGGTAGAAGACGGCGACCTCGCTGCCCGAGAAGCCCTCCTCGACGAGCATGGCGATTTCGGCGGCCACGAAGCGCGCCTCCGCGTGCTCGTCCTCCACCTCGATGACGCGCACCGGGTCGCCGTCGCCGAGCTCCGACCACAGGTTCTTCTCCTTGCGCTCGCGGTTGTGCCGGATGACCCCGTTTGCCGCGTCGAGGATGTGCTGCGTGGAGCGGTAGTTCTCCTCGAGCGCGATCGTGGTCGCGCCGTGGAAATCGTGCTCGAACTCCAGCACGTTGCGGATGTCCGCCCCGCGGAACGCATAGATCGACTGGTCCGGATCGCCCACGGCGAAGACGTTCCGGTGCTTCTCGGCGAGCAGCTGGAGCAGGCGGTACTGGGCGTGGTTCGTGTCCTGGTACTCGTCGACGAGGACGTAGCGGAACGCCTCCTGCCATTTCCCGCGCGCCTCGGGGAAGCGCTCCAGCACGTCAACGGTGAGGAAGAGCATGTCGTCGAAGTCGACGGCGTTGGAGGCGAAGAGCCGCTTCTGGTACAGGTCATAGACCTCGGCCACCGTCTGGTCGTAGAAGCTCGCGACGCGCTCGGTGTACTCCGTGGGGCTGACGAGCGTGTTCTTCGCGTTCGAGATCTGGGAGTGGATCCCGCGCGGAGTGAAGCGCTTCGGGTCGCGCTCGAGCTCCTCGAGGCAGCGCTTGACGAGCCGGATCTGGTCGGCCTGGTCGTAGATCGTGAAGGTCGAGCGGTACCCGAGCCGCTGCGCCTCACGGCGCAGGATCCTCCCGCACGCGGAGTGGAAGGTCATGACCCAGGCCGCGCGGGCCGGCGGCCCGACGAGATGCGCCACGCGTTCCCGCATCTCCGCGGCCGCCTTGTTCGTGAAGGTGATCGCGAGGATCTCGGACGGCTTGACGCCGACCGCGCCGAGCAGGTGCGCGATGCGGCGGGTGAGGACACGGGTCTTGCCCGAGCCCGCGCCCGCCACGACGAGGACAGGCCCCTCGGTGTGGAGGACGGCCTCGCGCTGCGCAGGGTTCAGGTCGGCGAGGTACGTCTCCGGCGTCGTGGCGGCCACCGCTCGATCGTAGCGGCGGCTTCAGGCGGCGTTTTCGGACCTCTCCTGAGCGGCCACGTCCGGTAGCTGCTACCGGACGTGGCCGAAGCGGTCAGTCCTTCGCGGCTCGGATCTCGACCTTGCCAGCGCGGACGCGCGCCTCGTAGCGCGGCTGCGGGAAGACCGCCGGGCCGCCTTGCACCTCGCCCGTGCAGAGGTCGAAGCGCGAGCCGTGCCACGGGCAGGTGACCGTGTCGCCGTCCCGCTTCCCGTCGGCGAGCGGCCCGCCGAGGTGGGAGCAGGTCGCCGCGATCGCGCACACCTCGCCGCTCTCCGCCGCCCGCGAGACCACGACCGATTCCCCGTCGAGCTCGACGCCCACGAGCTTGCCGCCGTTCAACTCCTCCTCCTCGCAGACCGGCGCGTAGCGGTCGCGCGGGTTCTCGAATGCCGTGCGGTTGACGCGGACGCCGAGCCCGAACGAGAGGTGACCGCCGAGGTGGGCGGAGAAGAGGGTGCCGGCGTACGCGACGCCCGACAGCATCCGGCCGAGGCCGCGGTGCCCGTCGCGCCTCGCGACGAGCGAGGCGACGTTGAGCGCGAGCCCCATCGTGTTGAGGAGCGCATGCACGATGCCGATCCGCCGCGCATCGTCCTTGAGGTGGCTCCAGTCGTTCAGGCCCGTGACCGCGGCCGGCACGGCGCCGAGGATCCCGACCGCGAGCGCGTCGTCCGCCGACCGCGAGCCGGCGAAGTCGAGCGCGAACGCCGCCGTCCAGGCTCCGAGCGGGATGTCCGTCAACGCCGGATGGAGCGGGTTCCCCAGCCAGACCCCGTCGAGGACGTCCCGCACCGGCTTCGGCACGGCGCTCACGGCCTCCTGCACCGGCTCGCTGAGCGGGTCGAGCGGCTCGGCGAGGTCCGCGAGCTGCTTCGCGAGCCGGAGATTCGTCACGACGCTCTCGTCCCCGGAGCGCCGGAAGGGAAACGCCGTCCTGCCCGTAGGCAACCATCTCCGTCCGTGGAACCCGGAACCGCCCGCGTCGAGGCTTTCAGCGACGGCGTGTTCGCGATCGCCGCGACGCTGCTCGTGCTCGAGTTCACGGTCAAGTCCGACCACAACGTCGGGAGTCAGCTCCTCCACCTCTGGCCGTCCTATCTCGCCTACGTCACGAGCTTCGTCACGATCGGGATCATCTGGATGAATCACCATCACACGGTCTCGCTCATGGGACGCACTGACCGGACCTTCCTCTTCATCAACAACCTGCTCCTCCTGACCGTCGCGTTCCTGCCGTTTCCGACGAAGCTCGTCGCGCAATACCTCCAGAGCGACGGGGAGCAGGCAGCCGTACTCACGTACGCCGCTACGTTCGTGCTCATGTCGGTGATCTACAACGCCTGGTGGAGGTATGCCTCCGGAGGCCGGCGACTGATCGCCGAGGGTGTTCCCGACTCGACCCTGCGTGCGATTTCACGCGCTTTCGATCCCGGCGTGCCGATGTATGCGATCGTCTTCGTCGTCGCGTTCTTCAGCCCACTCGCGGCGGTGTTTCTGACCTTCGCGATCGCAGCCTTCTACCTACCGTCGGCCGCCCTCTTCGATCGCTGACTCGAGCCAAGCCGAGGCCGCGGCCAGCGCCGCCGCGTCGCTCGACTTGAGCACGATCTCGACCGTGAAGCCGCCCGCACCGAAGCTCGGGTACGAGCCGACGAGGACGCCGGGCCAGCGCTCGCCCGCCTCGGCGAGCGTCGAAGCGATCACGCTCTCGTACGTCCGGTAGACGCGCCGCCACGACTCGATCGGGCTGCCGCGGCGGAACTCCTCCTCGATCGACGCGAACATCGCCTCCATCTCCGACGGGAGGCCGGGCAGGACGTACACATTCTCGAGCGCGAAGCCCGGCGCGCCGCCCATGGGGTTGGCGAGCGGCCGGCTGCCCCGCGGCAGGAGCGCCCAGCGCGCCGCGTACTCGGGGTCGCGGGTGAAGCGGACACGCAGCTGGCCCGCCACCTCCGGCACCTCCTCCTGCGGAACCCCGAAGGCGGCGGCGAGGGCCTCCCGCGTCAAATCGTCCGGCGTGCCGCCGAGACCGCCGGTGACAAGGAGGAAGTCGACGCGCACCGCTTCGGCACGGACGAACTCCGCGACGGCGTCGATCTCGTCCGGCAGCGCCGCCGTCAGCCGCACCTCGACCCCGAGAGGAGCGAGCCGGCGTGCGAGCCACGAGGCGTTCGTGTTCGGCACGTCACCCGAGACGAGCTCGTTCCCGATCGTGAGGATCGAGGCTGTCGCCGTCACAGGTCGATGGTACGACCGGGCGCGAACGCCTCCAGGAAGCGGCGGTCGTGCGTCACGAGGATCACGGGGCCGTCGTACGCAGCGAGCGCGCGTTCGAGCTCCTCGATCGCCTCGACGTCGAGATGGTTCGTCGGTTCGTCGAGGACGAGGCAGTTGACGCCACGCGCGGTCAGCAACCCGAGACCGGCCCGGGTGCGCTCGCCCGGCGAGAGCGAGTCGGCCGGGCGCAGGACGTCGTCCGCACCCAGGCCGAACTTGGCAAGGAGCGTGCGGGCGGTCTCCTCGCCGTGCTCGCGGAAGACAGCGAGCAGCGACTGCGGCCCGCTGAGCGCCGCGCGGTCCTGCTCGAGCTCGCCGAGCACCACGCCCGCGCCGAGCCGGCGGGTGCCCGCGGCGAGCGGGAGCCGGCCGAGCAGGACGTCCAGCAGCGTCGTCTTGCCGCTCCCGTTCGGCCCGGCGATCGCGAGGCGGTCGCCCCAACCCACCTCGAGGTCGAGCGGGCCGAGGCGGAACTCCCCGCGCTCGACGACCGCGCGCTCGAGGCGGAGCACGACGTCGCCGCTGCGGCCGACCGGGGAGAGCGCGAGCTGCAGCTCCCACGGCTCGTACGGCTTCTCGACGGTCGCGACCCGCGCGAGCCTCGCGCCGTACGTGCGCTTGACGTCCTTCGACTTCTTCTTCTTGCGCCCCTGCCCATAGCCGCGCCGCTCCCATTCGGCCATCCGGCGGGCCTGCTCCTCGATCCGCCGACGCTCGGCGACCGAGGCCTCCCACCGCCGGTAATGCCGGACGCGACGCCGCTCCCGCTCGGCCTCGTAGTCGCTCCAGCCGCCGCTGTACTCCGTCGTGCCGCGGCTCCATTCGTCGAGCTCGGCGATGCGCGCGACCGTGCGGTCGAGGAAGTCGCGGTCGTGGGAGACGACGACGGCGGAGCCGGGATGCGAGGCGAGCGCCCGCTCGAGCCAGGCCAGGCCGGGGAAGTCGAGATCGTTCGTCGGCTCGTCGAGCAGGAGGACGTCGAAGCCACCGCGGAGGACCTCGCCGAGCGCGGCGCGCGTCTCCTCCCCTCCGGAGCGGGTGTCCGCGCCATGCCGTTCCTGTGCGAGGTAGCCGACCGTGAGCGTCGGCGGCGTGCGCCGAATGCGGCCGGCGTCCGGCTCCTCGAGGCCGGCGAGCAGGCGGAGCAGCGTCGACTTACCGGCACCGTTCGGTCCGACCAGCCCGATCCGCGCCCGGGGAGGGACGACGAGGCCGACGTCCTCGAGGACGGGCTCGGCTCCGTACGACTTCGAGACTCCGGCCGCGACGAGCGAGCCGGTAAGGCGAGACATGCGCGACGACCTCCAACGACGGTCGCAAGTAACAATTTGTTACTTGTGCAAGGACAGGGGTCGGATGGGACAGGTCAGGCGCGCATAGAGCGGCGCAGGGGCGCCGCGGGCCACTCTAGCGCGTGCGCACCGGGAAGACGAAGACGCCGGCCTCGTCCTCGACGACGCGGACGTTCGCCCCGTAGTGGGCCGCGACGTTCGGCGCCGAGAGGACCTCCGCCGCCGCCCCCTCCGCGACGACGGAGCCGGCGTCGAGCAGGACGAGCCGCTCTGCGTACTGCCCCGCCAGCGTGAGGTCGTGCATCGTCGTCACCACGGTCAGCCCGTCGCCGCGGAGCGCGTCGACGAGCTCGAGCACGAGCTGCTGGCGCCCGAGATCGAGCGCGGTCGTCGGCTCGTCGAGCAGCAGCACGGGCGCCTCCTGCGCGAGCGCGCGCGCAAGCACCGCGCGCTGCAGCTCGCCGCCGCTGAGCGAGCCTAGCGCCCGCTCGGCGAAGCTCCCGAGCTCGAGACGACGCAGCGCGCGGGCCGCCGCTTCGCGATCGCGCCGACCCTCGCCGCCGAGGTACGGGATGTGCGGCGTGCGACCGAGGAGGACGTACTCCGCCACCGTCAGCGCCGGCGGGGTCTCGGGCTTCTGCGGGACGAAGGCGACGAGCCTCGCGACGGCGCGGCGGCCGAGCCGGCGCGCGTTCTGGCCGTCCAGCAGCACCTCGCCCTCGTACCGGGCCAGGCCGGCGAGCGCGCGCAGCGCCGACGTCTTACCCGCGCCGTTCGGCCCGATGAGCGCCGTCCAGCCTCCCGCCTCCGCGCGGAGCGAGAGCCCACGCACGGCCGCAACCGGGCCGAACCGCACCCAGAGCTCACGCGTCTCGATCATCGAGCCGTCCTCGCCGTGCGCAGGACGACCGCGAAGAACGGCGCGCCGAAGAAGGCCGTAACGACGCCGATCGGCAGCTCGGCGGGCGAGAGCACCGTCCGGGCAAGGACGTCGGCGAGAACGAGGAACCCCGCGCCGGCGAGCAGGGAGAGCGGCAGTACGGCCCGATAGCTCGTCGAGACGAGCAGCCGGATCGTGTGCGGGACGATGATCCCGACGAAGGCGATCAGGCCGCTCACCGCGACCGCGGCAGCGGTGCCGAGCGTCGCAGCGACGACGATCGCCAGCCGCGCCCGGGAGACGTCGACGCCGAGACTCGCCGCCTCGTCGTCGCCGAGGCTGAGGACGTCGAGCACCCGCCGGTGCAGGATCAGGACGAGCGAGCTCACGGCGACATACGGCGCGCAGACGCCGACGTCGCTCCACGTCGCGGTCGAGAAGCCGCCGAGCAGCCACGAGTAGACGTTCTGCAGGACGTCGGTGTGTCGCTGCTGCACGAAGGTCTGCACGGCGGCGGTGAAGGTCGCGACCGTGACCCCGGCGAGCACGAGCGCGCCGGTCGTGTGCACGGCACCCGCCGAGCGGCCGAGGACGTACGTCGCAACGACGGCGGCGATCGCTCCGCCGAACGCGGCCAGCGGCACCGTCCAGTTGCTCCCGGCTGCGGCCGCCGAGGCGTAGACGATCGCGAGCGTGGCGCCCAGGCCCGCGCCGCCCGCCACGCCAAGCAGATACGGGTCGGCGAGCGGGTTCCGGAACACGCCCTGGTACGAGGCCCCGGCGACCGCAAGCATGGCGCCGACGAGGGCCGCGAGCGCGACGCGCGGCGCCCGCAGCTGCCACAACACCGCGCGATCGACCGCGTCGAGCGGCTGGTGGACGTGCAGCAGCGGGACATACGAGAGTGCCGAGCGGAGGATCGAGCCCACGCCGACGTGCACCGGCCCGACCGCGAGGCCGACCGCGAGCGCAGCGAGCAGGAACGCGGCGGTGGCGAGACCGGCGCGGAGGCCGACGCCGCGCGCTTCCACGCGGGGCGCCGCCTCCGCCGATGCTGCCTTAACCCCGCCGGCCGCTGCCGCCATCAGCCTCGGCGCGCGATCCGTGCCACGGCGCGCGCGAATTGCACGATCCGCGGCCCCCAGCGCGAGGCGACGTCGTCGTCGACTCCGACGACCCGGCCCCGCTGCACCGCCGTGATCGTGCTCCACCCGGGCCGCGCGGCGACCGTCGCCCGCGTCTGCCGGCAGCACTTCGTGTCCGCGAGGACGATGATCTGCGGGTTCTGGGCGATGATGTACTCGGCGGAGAGCTGCGGATAGCCGCCCCCGGTCGATCCCGCGCCGTCCGCGATGTCCCGGAAGCCGAACAGCTCGTAGATGCTCCCGATGAACGTCGACGAGGTGGCCGTGTAGTAGGTCGGGTCGAGCTCGTGGTAGACACGCAGGTGGCGGCGCGTCTTCGGCACGCTTTGCACGATCGCCGCGAGCTCCGTCCGCATCGAGTGGATGACGCCCTTTGCTCCCGCGACGTGGCCGGTGAGCCGGCCGACGCCGAGGATCTCCCTGTACGCCCGGGTGATGCTGTTCACCGCGGGCTCGTCCACGACCTTGATCCCGAGCTTGCGGAGCTGTGACGCGAAGTTGCCGGGGTCGTAGGAGATGAAGACGAGATCGGGGTGGTACTTGGCGATCGCCTCGGCGTTCGGCGTGAAGCCCGAAAGCTTCGTCCGGGGGGCGCGCCGCGGGTAGTTCGAGTCCTCGTCGACGGCGACGACCTGCTTGCCCGCGCCGATCGCGAACAGGTCCTCGGTCACGGTCGGCGAGAGCGAGACGATCCGGTGCGGCCGTTGGGTGGTGCGCACCTGGTGCGCGGCCGCCGAGAGGGAGACGACGGCCAGCGCGGCGGCAAGGGCCGCGAGGATGGCGATAGGACGGCGAAACACGAATCCTCCTTCCGCGAGGGGTTCGGGCTGGCGGCGGGCGGCAGGTCTTCTGACTCGGGGCTCCCTCCCCCGCCGCCTTCCCGGGTTGCGACCCAGTGGCTTCGTGGCGGGCGAGCGTCTCCCCTTACAGCGGCGGGACCGTCCCGGACTTGCACCGGAGTTCCCTCACCGCTCACCGTATGTGAGCGAGAATCTAGCATCGCCGATCGTGGCCCGACTCGCGATCGCGCTCGACCTCGACGGCGTGCTCGCCGACACGCGGCCGCTCTGGGAGGCCTGGCTCGAGGACGCGGGGCGGCGGGCGCGGGTCGAGCTCGAGGTGCCTCACGACCGGGAGGCGGCGGCAGCGGTGCTCGACGAGGCGCTCGGCGACTGGCGACCTCTGCTGGTGCGGTTCGCGGCAGACCGCGCGCCGCTCTGGATCCGTCCACGGGCCGACACCAACGACACGCTGCGCCGGCTCGTCGCTGGTGGGGCGCGGATCGGCGTTTTCAGCGACGCCCCGCGCGAGCTCGCGGAGCTCGCGCTCGCGCATGCCGGTGCCACGCGTCAGGTGGAGCTGGTCGGCACGCTCGCCGAGATCGAGGCGGCGCTCGGGGCTGCTCGGGTCGTCGTGCGGTCGCGCGAGGAGCTGGCGGCACTACGATGAGCACGTGGAGCACGACCTCTCCGACCGGCGCTTCGACCTGATCCTCGAGCGGCTCGACCGAATCGCGGACGAGCTCGCGAAGACGAACAAGCGCCTCGACAACGACGAGAACTTCCTCCGCCTCGCCCGCGAGCTGGCGACGCTGAACGAGTCGCTCCAGGCGCTCGCCTATGCCGCGCTCGGCCAGCAGGCACCGCAGGTCCGCCGCCGGCGCTCCGCCTAGTTCCGGCTCCCGGCCCGGCAGCACACGTCTGCGCGGGCCAGGTCCCGGTGCCAGGCACCGGGACCTGGCCGAGAAGGACAAGGGGTCCGCACCGGTCTCGGCCGTTCAGGCGTCGATGAATTGGCGCAGGCCGCGGATCTGTGCAAGCCGCGTGGCGCCGAACTCGGCCAGGACAATCTCGGCATTCACGAAGCCGAAGGAGTCGGAAACGCCGATCGTCCTTCCATAACTGCTCCACGACCAATCCTCGGGACGCTGAACGAGACCCGCTCCGACGGGGTTACGGGCCACATACCGGAACGCCTCGAGAACCGCCGCCGGGGTCTCCTTCCGCCTCGACCAGTACCGATCACGGACGAGGTACCCGGCCCGCCCATGCCGCGCGTTGAAGCGCCTCGAATAGCCGCCGACGAGCCGGTGCATTCCGGCAGCGAGCGAGTTGTCGGGCAGATCCACGATCACGTGCCAGTGCGTCGAGAGGAGGCAGACGGCGATGCACCGCCACGAAAGGCGGTCGATCGTCGACGCAAAGAGCCGCATCCAGGTCAGCCGATCGAGGTCGTCCTGGAAGTAGATGCCGGCCCCGGACGCGCCTACGCCGACGTGCTGGATTCCGGGGGCGAGATCACGCGGAGCTCGTGGCATCGACCACAGCTTCGATCCCGGTGGCGGAAGTCGCAAGATGTCTCGAGGAGACAGCCGTCCGCATCGGACGTGTCTCGGTGCCTGGCACCGGGACAGGTCCGACTCGGCCGGTCCCCCGAGGCTCCGCCCGGCGCGGGGTCCTCTCCTAGTTCCCGACCTTCGGGACCTTGGGCGCGCGCCAGATGTCGAGCACGCCGCTCGTCGCGTGGTCGTTCGCGTCACCCTCCGGCAGCGCGACCCGGCCGTCGACGACGATCGGACTGTTCCAGTGGCCGGAGCCGGAAGCCAGGGTCGCGACGAGCTTCCCGCTAGCCGGCCGGTAGACGCGCAGCCCGCCGCCCGGGTCGTAAACCCACAGCAACCCGCCGGCGACGACCGGGCTCGTGCCGCCGTTGCCGACTCTCCAGACCGAATGGAGGCGACCCCCGCGTAGCGACCACGCCTGCGTGGCGCCGGCGTCGGCGGCGATCAGCCACACGCGCCTGCCGCTCCGCCAGACGGCGGGCGCCGTGAAGAGATCCGAGCCGGACGGCGTCGAGACGACCTGCAGCTCGCGCCCCTTGTGCGGCGCGGTGCCCCGCAGGCGCTCAAGCGAGAGGAGCCGGATCTTCCCGTCCTTGCCGCCCTGCGCGACGAGCCTCGCGGTGAGCTGGACCGGCGAGGTGGAGCCGAGGTCGAGGTCGCTGTCGTTCAATTGCGCCGTGTTCGTGGGGGTGTAGTTCCCGATGAGCTTTGCCTTCGACGACAGGACGAGCACCGCATCACCCCAGTCGGTGCGTCCGTTCCACGGTGCATTCCCGGTCGCCACGAGAAGATTGCCGCTGCGGGGGACGACGACCGCGCCGGCGCGTCCCCAGATCGCCGAGTCGCTCGACGGACACTTCGACGGCACGAGAAGCCCGTGCCGGTTCGAGCAGAGCGAGTTCCAGACGTGCAGCAGGCGTCCCGTCGCGGCCGAGATCACGACCACGTGCCCCTGGTACGGCGGCGCGTCGCCGATGTAGCCGCCGGTCGTGGCGATCACGTGGCCGTCGGCGAAGTTGAGCGAGGAGGCGATCTTCTCGCGCGACGGGAGCCTCGTGATCCGGCGACGCCACACTGCGTGACCGGTCGCCACCGAGAGCTTCTGGATCCGCCCGTCCGGCGACGCGGCGTAGACGAACTTGCGATTCGGGTCGGCGACCGGGGTCGCCGTCGTGATCTGTTCCGAGCCGGCCCACGAGGAATATCCGGGCGGAGTCCACCGCCACAGGATCTGTCCGGTCACCGCGTCGATCGCGAGCGTGATCCCGTACGTCGTGGTGACGAAGAACGCGTTGTGGGGCACGCCGGCCACCGGCACCGCCTGGAGGTAGATCGCGGAGGAGTCGACCGTGCCCGGCAGCCGAACCTGCTGGCGGATCACCGACCGCACGTTCGCCGCGGTGAGCCCGGTCGCGGCGGGATAGTCGTTGCTACGCCTCGCGTCCCAGCCGAAGCGGGTCCAGTCCCTGCCCACCGTGGCGATCGTCTTCCGCGCGCCGCCGACCCCGCCGGTCGCGCCGCCGCCGCAGGCGGCGAGCAGAAGCCCGCCGGCCACGAGCAGGAGGACTAGCGACGAAGCAGCACGCGACGTAACTCGTCCTCCTTGCCCGGTTCGAGGATCGCGAGCACCTGGTCTCCCTCCTCGAGCACAGTCGAGCCGACGGCGATCTCGGCCCGGCCGCCGCGCATCACGGAAATGAGGCGCGAGCCCTCGGGCAGGGACAGAGCCTCGATGCTCCGTCCCGCGGAAGGCGAGTCTCCGTCGATCTGCACCTCCACGATCTCGAGGTTCTCACCGCGCAACTCGAGCAGGTGGATGAGGTCGTGCTGGGGAACCTCGTGCTCGACGAGCGCCATCACGCTCGAAGTGGCGCACACCGTCGGCGAGATCCCCAGCAGGTCGAAATGGGGCTGGTTGCGCGGATCGTTGACGCGCGCGATCACCTTCGGGACGCCGAACTTCTCCCGCGCGATCTGGCCGATGATCATGTTGTCCTCGTCGTCGCCGGTGAGCGCGAGAACCACGTCCGGCGGACGCGCGATACCCGCTCGCTCGAGGACGAAGAGCTCCGTCGCGTCGCCGCGCTGCACCTGGTGCTCGAACTCGTCCTCGAGCTGCTCGAAGCGGTCGCGCCGCTGCTCGACCAGGGTCACCTCGTGACCGAGCCGGAGCAGTGTGCGCGCGACGTTCGCCCCGACCTTGCCTCCTCCGGCGACGATGACGTACATCAGACGGGCTCCGCAGTCGTCGCTTCCGCCGCTGGTTCCGCGGCCGGGATGGCGCAGGTGCGCGCAGCGTCCATCAGCCGGTCGATGGACACGCTCGTCGGACACACGGTGTTGAGCCCGCGCTCCTCGTAGAAGCGCGCCCGCGCGGGATCGAGCACGCGCACGACGACGCAGCGGACGTCGAAGCGCTTCTGCGCGACCTGGCCGATGATGATGTTCGTGTTGTCGCCGTCGGTGGCGACCACGACGGCGTCGGTCTCCTCGATGCCGGCCTCGCGCAGCAGGTCGGCATCCATGCCGTGCCCGACGATGAACGTCCCGGGCCAGCTCTCGCCGAGCCGTGAGAGCGCGTCCTCGTTCTCGTCGACGACGGTGACGTCCCAGCCCTCCTGGTGGAGCTGGAGCGCGATCGACGAGCCGACGCGGCCACAGCCGATGACAAGCGCCTTCAGCATGTGGCGAACGGTAGCTACCTAGACCTCTTCGAGCACGCCCTGCGGGAACGCCACGACGAGCACCTCCGCCGGCGCCTTGCGGAGGACGTAGTCGACGGTCGGCGAGAAGAAGCGCGATTGCCGCCGCCACCGCGGGGCGGAGCCGAGCACGATCAGGTCGGCGCCGGTCTCCGCCGCCGCCTCGACGATGGCGTCGCCGATCGAGCGCGCGCGGACCGACCGGCCCTCGACCTCTACGCCGTAGTCGGCGCCGAGCGCAGCGGCCTCCGCGAGCGACGCAGCGGCCCGTTCCTCCTGATCGAACAGCGGAGCGTCGAGCGGCTGGTCGAGCGGCACGCGGATCACGTGGAGCGCGACGACCGCTGCGTCCCGTTCCTGCGCGAGCTTGACTGCGGTCGCGACCATCTCCTCCCCGATCTCGCCGAGCTTCATCGGCACGAGGATCCTCGAGAACTCGGCCTCGGGCAGCTCGCCCTCGTCGGCGGGCTCGACGTGCTCGAGCAGCCCGGTGCCACGGCGGCGGCGGACGAAGAGGTAGACGACGCCTCCTGCGGCGAGCCAAATCGGACCGCCGTAGCGGGCGCCGATGTGCGTCGCCATCGCGGCGACGAAGATCGCCGAGGTCGCGAGGGCTCCGACGACAGTGGGGAGCGGCACGTCGGCCCCCCGGAACCGGACGGAGAGCGGCACCCGGAACGGGCGCTCGACCTGGGGCTTGGTGAAGCGGAGCCGCAGGACCGCCAGCTGGGCCGCGGTGAACGCCACGAGCACGCCGAAGCTGAAGAGGCTCGCGAGGAATCCGACCGGATTCGTCGTCCACGCCGTGGAGAGCAGGAGCGCAATCGAGATCGTGGCCGCGGCGATGACGGTCTCGGGCGAGTGGAGGCTGCGCCGGCTGAGCCGGCCGAAGCCGCGCGGCAGCTGACCGTGCTCCCCCATCGAGTAGGCGAGGCGGCCGAAGCCCGAGTTCGAGGTGGCGGCGGCGGTGAGGAGGATGAGCGCCCCGGTCAGCCCGACATAGACCCGCAGCGCCCGCTCGACCCAGAAGGCGACGTGCGGCCCGAGCGCGTAGACGACTCCCATGAGTGGCGCGCGCTGCCACGTCGTGCCGAGCTGCGTCGTCCCGTGCGGCGCGGGAAACGCGGACAGCGCGACGAGCGCGATCAGCACCGTGACGAGAACGACCGCGCCGATCCCGGTGAAGAGGCTCCGCGGCAGGTCGCGGCCCGGCCGCCGCGTCTCCTCGGCGAGATTCGCGACGGTCTCGAGCCCCGTGTACGCCAAGAGCGCGAGGGGCAGCGCGAACGCGAGCTGATGCCAGGAGGGATGCGTGCCGAGCGACAGTCCGCGCCCGAGTGCGCTCGGCGAGAAGAGAAAGGCGAAGCCGAGGATCACGAGCAGCAGCTGCGTGACAAGGTCGAGGAGCGGGACGGCGAGGCTGAACGCGTAGAGCCGTGTGCGGCGCAGCAGCCGTACAACCGCGATCGCCGCGACCACGACACAGCCGACGATCACGTCGCCCGGGTGCCTCGCAATCGAATGCACGCCGATCGCGAGGCCCAGGTAGTGCGGGAAGAAGAGAGCCGAGAGCGCGATCACGATGACGTAGTCGAGGAAGAGGGCCCAGCCGGTGACGAAGCCGGCAAGGTCGTTGAACGCGACCCGGACGAACGTCGCGGCACCGCCCGTCTCCCCGATCGTCGTCGTCCCCTCCGCGTAGGACAGCGTCACCACGAGGAAGAGCACGCCGGCGACGGCGAGCACGGCCGGGGTCAGCCCGAGCGCGTGCAGCGCGACGATCCCGAGCGCGAAGTACAGCGAGGAGGCCACCTCTCCGTACGCAACGGAAGCGAGAACCGGCGCGTCGAGCACACGTTGCAGCTGCGGGAGCTTCCGCGCCATTGAAACGCGAGCCTATCTCCGGCGGAGGAGATAGAGGCGCCCGGCGCCGAGTGCGACGAAGAGGGTGCCCAGGAGGTATCCCGTCGAGCCTCCGCCGGCGGTGACCGTCTCGGCGAGGAGCGCGATCCCGAGCGCGATCGCGACGAGCCCGAAGGCGGCGATCGAGCGCCGGTAGAGGCCGCTCACGCTGCGCGCTCCCGCGGCGTCGCGATCATGACGCGGCACGGCGCGTGGCGGAGGACGAAGTCCACCGCGTCGCCGAAGATCTGGCGGCGGCCGCGCTGCAGCCGGACGCGCCGAGGGCCGGCCATGACGATGATCTCCGAGTGGCGGCGGATCGCCTCGTCGACGATCGCGCGCCCGATGTTGCGGGTGCGCGCGATGCGGCCGGTGACCCGCACGCCGTACGAGTCACCGATCGCCCGCGCCTCGTCGAGCTGCTCGTTCGCTTCCCGCACCTCATCGGGCAGCTCGGTGTCGAGCCCGAGCTCGAGGGGGACCTCGATCGCGGTGAAGGCGACGATCGACGCCCGCCGCTCCGCCGCGAGCCGGCAGGCGACGTCCATCGCCTCGTCGGAGGCGTAGCCCGGCGCGATCGGGACGAGGATGCTGCGGAACTCGAGCGCCGCGGCGACGCCGTACTCGACCGGCGCGCGCACCGTCTCGCGCAACGACACGTGGAGGATTCGGCGGCGGTAGACGACGTAGACGATGAAGCCGAGCACGAGCCAGCCGAGACCGGCGTAGCGTGTGCTCGGGTACTGGATCACGACGTCGAGCCACGACAACCCCGTCCCGAGGCCGCCGATCACGGCGAACAACGGCCAGTCCACGCCGCGCCAGCGGAAGTTCGGCCGTGCCCGCCACGGGATGTCCTCGCCCGCGCGCTTCCGCCGCAGCTGGATCACCGCCGCATGGGCGACGGTGAACGAGAGCATCGCGCCGAAGGAGTACATCGTGCTCAGGAAGTTCGTCTTGCCCGGCAGGAGGACGAGGATCGAGATGAAGCCGGCGAAGACGATGAGCGAGATCCAGGGCGTCTTGAACTTCGGGTGGAGCCGCTGGAAGAGCGCCGGCAACTGCCGGTAGCTGGCCATCGCGTACGTGATCCGCGAGGCTCCGATCACGCCGGCGTTCGTCGCGATGAAGAGGATCGTCGCCGCGAGCAGCCCGACGTAGACCTTGATCACGGAGAGGAGCCCACCGCCGAGGCCCAGGTTCTCGACGAGACCGAGCACCGGGTCGTTCGCGAAGCCGTGCGGTGGCCCCTGGCCGAGCACCGTCTGCCAGTGGCCGTGGACGAACCGAACCGGCATCGCCGAGAGCGCGATCAGCGGCAGCGTGAAGTAGATGGCAAAGACGGCGATCGCGACCATGAGGATCGAGCGTGGGATGCTCCGCAAGGGGTCGCGCGCCTCCTCCGAGAGGTTCGAGACCGTCTCGATCCCGGTGTAGGCGATCATCCCGACCGGGATCGCGAGCAGGAAGTGGCCCCAGCTCGGCGCGGTGCCGAAGTGGACGTTCGTCGAGAGCGTGTGCGGGCTGAAGACGAGCGCGAAGCCGAGCAGCACCAGCAGAACCTGGGTGGCGAAGTCGATCCCGGCGAGGACGACGTTGATCCGCGCCGACTCCTGGACGCCGACGATGTTGAGGGCGACGAGGACGACGATGACGACGGCGCCGCCGATGATGTCCCACGGGGTCCCTCGCAGCGGCCCCCAGAAGATGGAGAGGTAATGCGGGACGAAGAACGCCGAGATGGCGATCGTGATGATGTAGTTGAGCATCTGCGCCCAGGCGGCTCCGAACGAGACGAGCTCGTCGAAGGCGTGCCGCGCGAAGCTCGAGGAGCCGCCGGCTTCCGGGAAGCTGACCGTCCCCTCGGCGTACGTCGCGGCGGTGGCCGCGAAGAAGAGGCCGGCGATGACGAAGACGAGGGGCGTCAGCCCGAGCGCGAAGAAGGCGGTTACGCCGAGCGCGTAGTAGATCGACGAGCCGACGTTGCCGTAGGCGGTGGCGAAGAGAGCGTTCGCCCCGAGAACGCGCTCGAGTTCGTGCGCCTGGCGACGCCGCCGTGCCACGCGCGGATGCTACGCAGGCCGCCGGAGGCAGGGGCGGCGGCTCGGCCTAGCCGTGAATCGAGATGATGATGGGGATGATGAGGATCGCGACGATGTTCGTGATCTTGATCATCGGGTTGATCGCCGGGCCGGCCGTGTCCTTGTACGGGTCGCCGACCGTGTCGCCGGTGACCGCGGCCGCGTGGGCCTCCGAGCCCTTGCCGCCGTAAAGGCCGTCCTCGATCAGCTTCTTCGCGTTGTCCCAGGCGCCGCCGCCCGAGGTCATCGCGATCGCGAGGAACAGACCCGTCACGATCGTCCCGATCAGCAGCCCGCCGAGCATCTTCGCGTTGATCAGGCCGACGACGATGGGGAACGCGATCGGCACGATCGCCGGCAGGATCATCGAGCGGATCGCCGAGCCGGTGACGATGTCGATCGCGGGCCCGTACTGCGGCCGCTCGGTGCCCTCCATGATCCCGGGGTGCTCGCGGAACTGGCGGCGCACCTCCTCGACGACCTCGCCGCCGACGCGACCCACCGCCTGCATCGCGAGCGAGGCGAACAGGAAGGGCATCAGGCCGCCGATGAAGAGGCCGGCGATCACCCAGGCGTCCGAGAGGTCAAAGGTGAGGTGCGAGAGCGCCGAGCCTGCCTTCGCCTGCGTGTGCAGCCCGTCGGCGTAGGAGCCGAAGAGGACGAGCGCGGCGAGCGCGGCCGAGCCGATCGCGTAGCCCTTCGTCACGGCCTTCGTCGTGTTGCCGACCGCGTCGAGCGGGTCGGTGACCGCGCGCACCTCCGCGGGCAGGTCGGCCATCTCGGCGATCCCGCCGGCGTTGTCCGTGACCGGGCCGTAGGCGTCGAGCGCGACGATGAGGCCGGTCATCGAGAGCTGCGCCATCACCGCGACGCCGATCCCGAACAGGCCGGCGAGGTGGTTGGCGACGAGGATCCCGACCGCGATCACGACGACCGGCGCGGCCGTCGCCTGCATCCCGACGGCGAGACCCTCGATGATGTTCGTCGCGTGGCCGGTCTGGGAGGCGCGTGAGATCGACTTGACGGGATTCCAGCGCGTGCCGGTGTAGAACTCGGTGATCGCGACGAGCAGCGCCGTGACTGCGAGCCCGATCAGCGCCGATCCGTAGAGGTTCCCGAACGAGAAGTTGCCGCTCGTATCGAACGCCTGCGTGACCGGGATGAAGATCAGCGCCGAGATCACCGTGGCGACGATCACGGCGCGGTAGAGCGCGTTCATGACGTTGCCGCCCGGCCGAACCCGCGCGAACTGGACGCCGATGATCGAGGTGATGATCGAGACGCCGCCGATGCACAACGGATAGAGCCAGAGGTTCGTGCCGGTCGTGGCGGCCGCGCCGGTGACGCCCAGCAGCATCACGGCGACGGCGGTCACGGCGTACGTCTCGAACAGGTCGGCGGCCATGCCGGCACAGTCGCCGACGTTGTCGCCGACGTTGTCCGCGATCACGGCCGGGTTGCGCGGGTCGTCCTCCGGGATCCCGGCTTCGATCTTGCCCACGAGGTCGGCGCCGACGTCCGCCGCCTTCGTGTAGATGCCGCCGCCGAGACGAGCGAAGACGGAGATGAGCGAGCCGCCGAACGCGAGCCCCACGAGGTGCTCGATCGCCTTGTGCGGACTGTCGCCGATGCCGGCGGTGAGGACCCAGTAGTAGACCGCGACGCCGAACAGGCCGAGCCCCACGACGAGCAGACCGGTCACGGAACCGGCGCGGAAGGCGACGTTGAGCGCCGGCGGCAGGCCGCCGCGGGCAGCCTCCGCGGTCCGCACGTTGGAGCGGACGGCGACGTTCATGCCGATGAAGCCGGCTGCGGCGGACAGCCCCGCGCCGATGAGGAAGCCGATGGCCGCTCCCCAGCCCAGCTTGTCGTAGAAGCCGAGCATCAGGAACGGCACGATCGCGACGACGGCGATCGTGGTGTACTGGCGGCGCAGATACGCGGCGGCGCCCTCCTGCACGGCGCGCGCGATCTCTTGCATCCGCTCGGTGCCGGCCGGCTGCCGCAGCAGCCAGACCGTGAGGCCGAGGCCGTAGAGGACGGCGGCGCCCGCGCAGAGCAGCGCGAACAGCACGGCGTGATGCATGAACCAACTCATCGGGTCGGGCTCTCCCTCCGGGGCGTCACAAAGTCAGCGCCGAGACGGACCCGGCGCGGCTGGTTTGTACCACACGGGCCGGATCGGTCGTGTCACGAAGTGGGCGTGCGGAGGTGCCAGCGCACCTGCTCTTCGAAGATCTCGCGGGCCGTCGCGCCTTCGTCGTGGCGCGCGATCTGGCGCTCGGCCGCGTTCCGCTCCGGGATCGCGAGCCACTCCGCCGCGCCGAGCTCCTCGGCGACCGGACGCACCCACTCGGCCAGCTGCTCGATTCGCGCGCGCGCCGGCACCGCCTCGCCCTGCGCGAAGTCGATCAGCTCGCCGGAGAGCCCGTGCCGGATCGCCCGCCAGAGGTTCTCCTCGAGCAGGCGATGCGGCAGGTCGGGCAGCGGCTCGCCCTCGTCGAGCGCGCGGGCGATCCGCGCGGTGAGCGCGTAGCAGAGCGCGGCCAGCGAGCGCGCCTCGCCGAGGTCGGGCTGGGCGTCGCAGATCCGGATCTCGACGGTCGGGAAGGCGAGATGCGGCCGAACGCTCCACCAGATCTGCGTGTGCTCGGTGATCGAGCCGGTCTGGTAGAGGAAGCGGACGAAGGCGTCCCACTCGTCCCAGCTCGCGAGTGCGTCCGGAATGCCGCAGCGGGGGAACATGCGCGTGAAGATCTGCGTCCGCGCCGAGTGGAGGTGCGTGAAGACGCCCTCCACGAACGGCGAGCTCCCCGACAGGGCGAGCAGCTCCGGCAGGTAGTTGCGGAGGGCGGAACAGACGCGGATGGCGCGGTCGGCGCCGTTGATCCCGACGTGCACGTGGATGCCGAACGAGTTGTTGCGCCAGACGACGTAGCGGAGGATCTCGTCGTTCCGGCGGTAGTGCGGCGTGTCGATGATCCGTTGCTCCTGCCACGGGCTCCAGGGGTGCGTGCCGGTCGCGGCGAGCGCGACCCCGCGCGGTTCGGTGAGCGCGCGGAGCTGCTGCCGGCGCTCGCCGAGCAGCGCGGCGGCGTCGGAGAAGGCGTTGCAGCGCCCGGTGCGGATCTCGATCTCGGAGGCGATCAGCTCGCCGACGAGGTGCGGCTCGAGCTCCGTCCCCCGCGCCGCGTCCTGGAGCTCCTCGAAGCGGTTGACGAGGTCGAGCGTCTCGGGGTCGAGGAGGGCGAACTCCTCCTCGACGGCGACGGTGAAATCGGGAACCGCGTCGAAGGCTTCGCGCGAGCGCGCAAGCATCTCCGCGTAGCCGAGCCGCTGCTCCTCGCCCACGCGCGAAGCCTACTTACGCGTTTGAAGCGGCCGCCGAGAGCCGCGGGCCGACTCGTCCCGACGGGGCCGTGTCCCGGTGCCAGGCACCGGGACACGGCCAAAGGAGAGGTGGAGGGACGAGATTCGGGTCAACGAAGCAGCGACCTGTCCGCTCGAGACACGTCCCGGTGCCTGGCACCTGGACACGGCCAGAGCAGGCGTGTCCTCGCCGCCCGCTACTCGAGCAGGCGCGCGGCGACGACGTTCCAGCTCCAGCGGCGCTCCACTGCGCGCCGGGCGGCGAGGCCGAGCTCTCGTCTCCGCTCGGCGGAGAAGGCGAGGAGCGCGGCAAGGCGCTCGCGCAGCGCGCCGGCGTCGCCGGCCGGGAATGAGAGGAGTGCACCCGCATCCGGCTCCACCTCCTCGCCGAGGCCGGCGACCACCTCCGCCAGGCCCGAGTGCGCGGAGACGACCGGCAACACACCGGCCGCCGCAGCCTCGGCGGCCACCATTCCGAACGCCTCGGGGAAGATCGACGGCACGACCGCGACGTCGCACAGCGGCAGCAGGTGCCGCAGGTGCCGGTGCTCGAGCGGGCCGGTGAAGAGCGTCCCAACCGGAGCAAGCGCCTCGAGCTGCTCGCGGAAGTCACCGAAGCCGACGACGACGGCGCGCGCGTCGAGGCCGGCGAGCGCCTCGAGCAGGACGTGAACGCCCTTGTTCTCGATCAGCTTCCCGAAGTAGACGACTGTCGGCCGCTCATCGGCGAAGAAGCGCGCGAAGCGCCCGGCATTGCCGGCGTCAGGCTGCCGCTCCTCGCGGTTGCCCGGGTTCGGCGCATCGGCGCGCGACTCCTCGAGCAACGCAACCAGCGCCTCCTCGCGCGGTTCCGGCCTGAACTCGTCCAGATCGACTCCCGGCGGCACGATCTCCACCCGGTCGACGTGGCAGGCGACCTCCTCGAGCACCTCCCGGATGTGCTCCGAGCCGGCGTAGACGACCTCCGCCCGCGCGAGCGCGTCGGCGCCCCAGCGTGCGAGGTCGGCACGGCCACGCATCGCGTACTCGAGCTCCGAGCCGTGCGCCTTGACGCGGAAACGTACGCCGCTCGCGGCACCGACGGGCGCCCCGAGCAGGACGTGGTTCGCAAACACGAGGTCGGCGGGAGCGAGCTCGCGCAGCGCGGCCGCGTTCGCCTCGACGTACGCCTTTCGCTCAGCCTCGGAGAAGTCGACGAGCAGGCGCGCCTCGAGCCCCTCGTAGCGGTCGAGGACGAAGACCGGCAGCAGGCGGCCGGGTAGCTCGGGGACGACCACGCGCGCGTCGCCGAGGTCGTGGCGCTCCGGATTTGGCTCCTGGCAGACGACCGTCACGTCGTGCCCGGCGAGGCTCCACTCACGCGCGAGCGCCCGCGCGTAGACGTTCGACCCGGTCCCGCCGAGCAGGTAGCCGTGCCACAAGAGGATCCGCACGAGGCGGACGCTACGTCAGGTGGAAGTACAGGGCGTAGAGCAGCTCCACCGCCGGGTTCGACGTGTGCACCGTGACGTCCGCCGGCGTCTCGAGCAGCGCCTCGGAGTAGTTGAAGATGATCTTCACCCCGGCCGAGACGAGATCGTCCGCGGCCCGCTGGGCCTGGTCGGCCGGCACCGCGAGCACGCCGACGACGACGTTGTGCTCGCGCACGAGCTCCGCGAGCCGGTCGTACGGCTCGACGGAGACCCGCCCGATCGGCTGTCCCAGCTTCGCCGGGTCGGTGTCCACGACCACCGCGATGTTGATGCCGTGCTCCGCGAAGATCGACGACGAGGCGATCGCCTGCCCGAGCCGGCCTGCGCCGACGAGCGCCACGTTGTGCTGGCCCTGCGTGCGCAGGATCTTGCGGATCGCGTCGAGCAGCAGCTCGATCGAGTAGCCGACCCCGCGCTTGCCGAACTTGCCGAAGTTCGACAGGTCACGACGAATCTGCGTCGCGTTGATGTTCGTGTATTCGGCGATCTCCTGGGAGGAGATCCTCGTCTTTCCCATCTTCCGCGCCTGCGTCAGCACCTGGAGGTACCGGGACAGGCGCGCAGCGACGCCGACGTTCAGGCGCTCGGCCACGCAACCCCCTTGTTTAGGTCGATTCTGCGGCTCGACTTCGTGACGGCGTTCTCTGTTGTACCAGCCGGTCTAGCCCGCCGCTTGTGCAACCGCCCGCCGCAAGGCATCCGGATGTACGTGGTAGACGAAGCGGCGCCTGCCGTCGATCTCGACCACGGGGATCCATTCCCGGTACGCGGCCTCGAGCTCGGGGTCTCCGTCGATGGCGACCTCGCGGAGCTCGAAGCCGAGCTCATCGCGTGCCGCCGTGACGGCGCGACGCGCCGCCTCGCAGAGGTGGCAGCCCGTGGCGGTGTAGAGGACGATCTCGGCTACGGGTAGATGCCTCTTGTGACCGTCGCCTCGGCGACGCGCCGCACCGCGAGCCCGTAGGCGGCAACACGCATCGGGAGCTTGCGGCTCTGCGCCGTCTCCCACGTCTCGTCGAACGCGCGGCTCACGATGTCGTTGAGCTTCGCGTTCACCTCGACCTCCTTCCAGAAGTACTCCTGGAGTCCCTGCACCCACTCGAAGTACGAGACGACGACGCCGCCCGCATTCGCAAGCACGTCGGGGAGGATGAGAACGCCGCGGTCTTCGAGAATCGGATCGGCGGCCGGAGTGACCGGGCCGTTCGCGCCCTCGCAGATGATCGACGCCTTGACCTGGTGCGCGTTCTCCTCGGTGATCACCTGCTCGAGGGCGCAGGGCGCGAGAATGTCGCAGTCGAGGAGCACGAGCTCCTCGTTCGTGATCGTCTCGGCGTCCTTGAGGCCGTCGAGCGTCCGGTGCTCGGCCTTGTGGGCGATGGCCGCCGGGATGTCGATGCCTTTCGGGTTGTAGAGCGCGGTCGTCGAGTCCGAGATCGCCACGACGGTCGCGCCTTCCTGATGCAGGAAATGTGCGAGGTAGCTGCCGACGTTGCCGAAGCCCTGCACCGCAACCGTCAGTCCCGCGATGCGCTTGTCGAGCTTGGCCACAGCGTCGCGGATGCAGAACAGCGCGCCGCGCGAGGTGGCCTCGACGCGACCGAGCGAGCCGCCGATCGTGAGCGGCTTGCCGGTGACGACGCCGAGTACCGAGTGGCCCTTGTTCATCGAGTAGGTGTCGAAGATCCAGGCCATCGTCGAGCCGTCGGTGCCGACGTCCGGTGCCGGGATGTCCTTCTCCGGGCCGATCTCGTTGATGATCTCGCTCGTGAAGCGGCGGGTCATCCGCTCGAGCTCGCCGCGGGACATCTTCTTGGGGTCGCACACCACGCCGCCCTTCGCGCCGCCGAATGGGATCCCCATCAGCGCGCACTTCCACGTCATCCACATCGCCAGCGCCTTGACCTCGTCGACCGTGACGTCGGGGTGGTAGCGGATACCGCCCTTCGACGGCCCGCGCGCGATGTTGTGGGTCACGCGGTAGCCCTGGAAGACCTGCGTCTTCCCGTCGTCCATGCTGACCGGAACCGAGACCTCGATCGCCTTCTTGCATCGGCCGAGGACCTCGATCAGGTTCGGGTCGATCTCGAAGGTGGAGCCGACGCGGTGGAGCTGCTCGCGCGCCAGCTCGAACGGGTTCTCGCGCAGGTGGGACGTCGCTACGTCGACTGCGGTCACCTCGTTGCTCCTTTTGTCGCTGCAAACAGGGCAAAAACCAGACGCCGGGCCGAGTCTACCGGGATGCGTAGGCGTCGAGCGCGAGGTATCTCGGATACGGGACGGCCTCCGTCCAGCGAGCCGCCGAGGCGATCATCGCGGCGTTGTCGGTGCAGAGTGCGAGCGGCGCAGCCGTCGCGTCGGGGAGCGCGGCGCGCAGCTCCGAGTTCGCGGCGACCCCGCCGACGACGGCAATGCGTTCGTGCCCCGTCCGCTCCGCGGCCTCGCGCACGCGCTCGACGAGCGCCAGCACGATCGCGTGCTGGTACGAGGCGGCGAGGTCGGCGCGCCGCGCAGCGAGCTCCTCCTCGTCGAGCTCGCGAGCTGCGTACAGGAGCGCCGTCTTCAGGCCGGAGAACGAGAAGTCCAGACCCGGCACGCGGGCGACGGGAAAGTCGTACGCGCCGGGGTCGCCCTCCCGCGCGAGCCGGTCGAGCTCACGGCCGCCCGGGTAGCCCAGGCCGAGCAGGCGGGCGCCCTTGTCGAACGCCTCCCCGGCGGCGTCGTCGAGCGTCGTCCCGAGCAGCTCGCGCTCGGTGTGGGAGCGGACGTCCAGGAGCATCGTGTGACCGCCGCTCGCGAGAAGACAGAGGAACGGCGGCTCGAGCGGCTCGGGCCGGAGGTAGAGCGAGGCGACGTGGCCGTCGAGGTGGTCGACGGGGACGAGCGGAAGGCGGCGCGACCACGCGACAGCCTTGGCCGCTGCCAGGCCGACGAGGAGCGCGCCGATCAGCCCGGGGCCCTGCGTGACGGCGATGCGGTCGACGTCGTCGAGCTTCGCATCCCCCTGCGCCAGCGCCTCGCGGATCACCGGCGTCACGAGCTCGAGGTGCCGCCGCGATGCGACCTCGGGGACGACACCGCCGTAGCGCGCATGCAGCTCGGCCTGCGACGAGACGACATTCGCGCAGATCTCGCCTTCGTCGGTGACGAGCGCCGCGGCCGTCTCGTCGCAGCTCGTCTCGAGACCGAGGATCACGCGGACCCGTTCGCGACCGGGTCCTTCCACATGATCAGCGCGTCCTCGCGGTTGTCCGTGTAGTAGCCGCGGCGCAGGCCGCGCGACCGGAAACCGAGGCGCTCGTACAGGTCGATCGCCTTTACGTTCGAGACCCGCACCTCAAGCGTGTAGCCGCGGCGGGCATCGTCGGCCGTGAGCTCGAAGAGCCGCTCGAGCAGCATCGTCCCGACCCCGCGGCCGCGCTGCTCGGGATCGACGGCGACGTTCATCACGTGCCACGCGTCGACGTAGCGGGAAACGATCAGGTAGCCGACGAGCGCGCCGTCCTCGCTGTCCGCCTCGAACGCGCCGAGGCAGATGGAGCTCGGCTTCGCGAGCTCGCCGGCGAACATCGAGCGGGACCACGGCGTCGGGTACGAGCGGCGCTCGATCTCCTCGATCTCGCCCAGGTCGCCGAGCGCGAGCCGGCGCAACTCGATCGTCGTCACCGGACGTTCCTCTCGGCATCCGGCACGCGGAGGTAGAGCGGCTCGAGCTCCTCGACCGAGCGCGACTCGCCCGCCAGCGCAGCATGGAAGCGGGCGCGCGGAAGATGCCGCTCGTCGTCATCGGGCGGCACGACTGCTCCACGCTCCTCGAGCAGCGACCGGTAGCGCCTGGCGCCGTCACCGACGTAGACCGTGCCCTCGTCCAGCGGGAGCTCCTGTGGCGCGAGCGCGCGCGGCTCACCGGCGACGAGCGCGAAGACTTCTCGCCGCTTCGCGTCGACGACGGGCACGGCGCCGGGGGCGCCTGCGGCGAGCGCGGCGAGCGTGGAGACGCCCGAGCCCGGCAGGTCGAGCGAGAGCGCGAGCCCACGCGCCACTGCGAGCCCGATCCGGATGCCCGTGAAGCTACCGGGGCCGACGCCGACTGCAAGCCGGTCGAGATCCGAGGGGTGCGCGCCCGCCTGGCGCAGGAGAGCATCGACGTCCTCGAGCAGCGTCTGGGCGCGCGAGACGCGCTCGCCGAGCACTTCGTCCCCGTCCACGAGCGCGCTCGTCGCGACCGCCGTCGCCGTGTCGAAGGCCAGCGTCAGCACTCCTCGATCTCCACCGCTCTCCCAGCGCCAGCATGCCGCAAACGCACCGCGAAGCGAGGCGGTGGCAGGACGGCCTCCCCGGCCTCGGGCCATTCGACGAAGGCGATTGCCTCCTCGAAGTACGGCTCGAGATCCCCCCACTCCGCCGGCGAGACGTCCTGGAAGCGGTAGAGGTCGAGGTGCGAGACCTCGACGCCGTCGCCGTGGTAGCGGTGACCGATCGTGTACGTCGGGCTCGTGACGCGCTCGCGGACTCCGAGCGCGCCGCAGGCCCCGCGGACGAACGTCGTCTTGCCCGATCCGAGCTCGCCGGCGACCGTCACGACGTCGCCCGCCGAGAGCCGGCGGGCGAGCCCAGCAGCGAGCGCCTCCGTCGCCTCCGGCGAATGGCTCGGAACCTCCACGCGTACGATCCAAGCATGCCCGCCTACGTGATCGTCGAGACGGAGGTCCACGATCCCGAGCAGTACGAGCGCTACAAGGCTGCGTCGCCGGACGCCGTCCACTCCGGCGGCGGCCGCTTCGTCGTCCGCGGCGGCGAGCTCGCGGTGCTCGAAGGCGACTGGCATCCCTCGCGGCTCGTGATCCTCGAGTTCCCTGACCTCGAGGCCGCCAGGCAGTGGTACGCGTCTCCCGAGTACGAGGACGCGAAGCGGCTGCGCAAGGGCGCCGCGAACCTGCGCATGGTCGCGGTGCAGGGTCTCGACGAGCCGGTCTAGGAGGGTTTGGCAAGAGCCCGCCGCGCGAGCCGCGCGACGTAGACCGCCACCCCGGTCACGGCTCCCATCGCGAGGGTGGCGACGTTCGTCGTGATGCAGGTTCGGCAAGCGCCGCAGCACGCCTGGACGGCAGGCGTGAGCTCGACGCCTCTGTTCAGGAGGGGCAGCGCCTTGGTCTGAGCGCGTTCCAGCACTCCTCGAGTGTAGAGGGTCCCTAGAACAGACCGAGCTGCTCGGCGGGCGCGGCGACCGCCGGCTCCTGCTCAGGCTCGGGCGTCGCGACGGCCACGAGCTCGGCCTCGCGTCCCATGAGCTCCGGCAGGCGGGCGAAGTCCGCTTCGAGCACCTTCAGCATCGCCGGCGTGTAGAGCGCCGCGGCCGGGTGGTAGAGCGGGTAGAGGAGGACGCTCCGGCCCGCGATCGTCAGCGGCTGCTCCTGACCGTGCACGCGGGTGATCCCGAGCGGGCGGCCGGACAGGAGCTTCGTCGCGAAGTTGCCGAGCGTGGCGATCACCTTCGGCTCGATCAGCTCGATCTGGCGGAAGAGGTGCGGCTCGCAGGCCTCGATCTCGTCCGGCTGCGGGTCACGATTTCCTGGCGGGCGGCACTTCAAGACGTTCGCGATGTAGACGTCTTCGCGCCGGAGCCCGACGCCCCCCAGGAGCGTGTCGAGCAGCTTTCCGGCCTGACCGACGAAGGGGACGCCCTGCTTGTCCTCGTGGAAGCCGGGCGCCTCGCCGACGAACAGCAGGTCGGCACGCGGGTTGCCGGAGCCGAAGACCACCTGCGTCCGCCCCTGCGCGAGGCGGCAGCGCGTGCAGCCTGCGGTCGAGGTCGCGTAGTCCGAAAGCGTCTCAACCGCAACGGGCACAGCACTCACAAAACCGAGTCTACGAGGCCCGCCCGACGGACACGACGCGGGCCCGCCAGCGTCCGCGCGGCGCCTCCACCTCGATCTCGTCGCCCGGCGCCTTCCCGAGCAGCGCCTGCCCGACCGGCGAGTCGGGCGAGACGCCGCCGACGCCGGTGATCTCGATCTCGAGCCGCTCGCCGTCGTCCCGCTCGAGCTCGACCCGCGAGCCGACGGTGACGACGCCGCTGGCCGCAGCGGCCTCCTCGTCGAGGATCGTCGCGTGCTGGAGTCGGTATCGCAGAACCCTGATCCGCGCCTCGAGGAGCCCCTGCTCGTTCTTCGCCGCGTGGTACTCGAAGTTCTCCGACAGGTCGCCGTGGGCCCGCGCGGTTGCGATCGCCTGCACGGCCTCCTTTCGCTTCGGGCCCTCGAGCTCCGCGAGCTCGGCCTCGAGGCTCTCGTAGGCGGTGCGCGTCAGCAGCTCGCCGTCGTCGGCCCCCCTCGCCACGGAGCTAGTGGCCGCAGCCGCAGGAGCCGCCGCAGCAGCCTCCGCCGCCACCCGCGGTCACCGTCTTCGTCACGCCGTGGACGGCGAACGAGGAGAACTGGCGCGAGACGTTCGTCGCGGCGCAGTCGGGGCACGCAACCTGCTCCTCGCCCCGGATCAGTTCCTCGAAGTGCGACTCGCACTCCATGCAGACGTACTCGTAGATCGGCACGAGCCAGATGCTAGTAGCTCGAAGAGCAGGTCGCCCGCTTGCCGCCGATGAGCTCGCGGACGAGGCCGCCGGGCGTCCCCGGCACGCCGAGGGCAAAGCGCTCGGGACGCGTCAGGTAGAGGATCGTCATGTCGTTCGGGCCGCGGGCGACGCAGCCGGCTCCCTCCAGGCGCCAGTACGGGCTGTAGTGGGCGCGGAGCAGGTACCGGCCGGGGGCGAAGACACGTCCTTGGATGACCGTGTGGCCGAACGAGGTCACGACCGGTTGCGCGGGGCCGGTGAGAAGGGGCGTGGCGTGCGGCAGTTCGTAGATCGTCCAGTCCGGCCCGTGGAAGACGACCTTCAGGCCCGAACCAGCCGACTGCAGCACCCGCTCTTCCTCGGGCCCGCCGTCCCAGTCGAGCGGCGCCGTGGTGCTGAGGAGCACGTAGCGGACGGCGTCGGAGCGGAGCCAGCTGCGATAGTTGGCGGCGTCCAGGTGCTTCTTGTACAGGGTCGGGTTGTCGGCCACGTCGAGCTGCCGGTACCAGCCGCGCGCGAGCGCGAAGCCGGACTTCGGGATCCAGTACGCCTCCCAGTGCTCGGCCGTCGGCACGACCTCGACGCGGTACCCCGCCAGCTCGTGCGTGCGGAGGAAGTCGAGCGCCGGACGCCAGAAGCTCGCGTGCTGCGTCTCGTTGCCGAGGCGCGACGGGATGAGGAGGAGGTACGGGACGACGTTGTACGCGAGGGATCCGGCGAGAGCTACTGCGACGAGCCGCCGCGGCCGGAAGCCGGCGAGGCTCGCGGTGAGGAGCATGACCGGGAACACGAAGGCGCTCAGCCGCGTCCAGTTGTCCCCGAGCGGTGAGGGCACCGCGTAGACGACGACACTGCCGAGCCCCCAGAGCGCGTAGAACGCGACGAGCAGGCCGCCGCCTCGGGCCTGCCGGGCGAGGAGGACGCCGACCGACGTGACGCCCAGCACCCCGAGAAAGTCGATCCAGTGGAACGGGTAGCTCCCGGTGCCCGCCGGGAAGAGAACGAGGGCGAGCGCCTCCACTCCTGCGGCTAGCGCGAGACCGGCCCCGAACCACAGGTGACGGCGCGCGATCCCCCGGCGAGAGACGGCGTACGAGCCGACGACGAGGCAGAGGAACGCGAAGGCGAGGGGACTGAAGCCGACGGTGAGTGCGGCGACGACCGCGGCGAAGCGGAGCCGCCGCAGCTGCAGCAGCTTGAGCGTGGCCAGCATCGCGGCGAAGCCGAGCGAGTAGGCGTAGAGCCCCGTGAACAACGGCGCGGCGGCGAGCACCCCGAAGACACGCGACGGCCACAGCGCGGCGCTCCCCCACTCCCGCAACGCGAGCGACGTGAAGAGGACCGTCGAGGCGATCGCGGCCGCGAAGACGAGCGGCAGGTTCCCGACGAGCGCGGCCGGGAGGTAATAGAGGAGGCTGTACGAGGCGAGCGGGTACGTGCCCGCGTACCAGAAGTTGTCCCAGACCAGCGCGCCCTCGCGGACGAGGAACGTCCGGTACAGGTGCACCGGCGCGTCTCCGGGCGCGGGCCCGACGGCGTGGACGAGGGCCGCGATGCCGGCGGTCAGGGCGGCTCCGACGAGCAGCTCCCGGCGGAGCGAGAGGCGGCGGACGTCGACGAGGTTGGCGGCGGCGGAGCTCATCCGGGCAGCCGAATCCTCGCATGTATCCCCGTCAGCAGCGCTCCCGGCGGGACGAGGTCGACGCCGTCGGGCCGAGAGAGGTAGCCCGGCGCGCTGCCCGGCACTCCGGTGTGGCCGTACTGCCAGACGACGCGGTTCGTGCGCGGGTTGACGACGATCACGCGGTCGTTGAAGTCGTCGTTGACGAGGAAGTCGCCGTTCGGGAGCGGTAGCGCCAGCGAGGGATGGTCGAGCTGCGGCTCACCGGGCCGCGGCCGGTAGCGCCAGTGGAGCTTGCCGCGCCGGTCGAAGGTCTCGAGGCGGCCCGGGCTCTCCCAGCCGACCGTGACGTAGAGGCCCGGCCGGACCTCGTTCGAGTCGGACGGGTAGGAGACGCCGGGCGGGTGTGCCGACCAGAGGACGCGGCCGGACGGGGAGAGCGCGTCGACCCAGTCGCCGTTGATCTCGGTGACGAGCGCCCCGCCTCGCCGCAGCGGGAACACTCCGTTCGGGCTTCCCCACGCGAACGGCGGGTCATGGACGCAGCCGCGGGCCGCGCTGCCGACCGCTCGTCCCGGCCGGTGAGAGGGTGGGTGGAGCACGAGGAGCCGGCAGTTCTCGATGTCGGCGGTGAGGATGGAGCCGTTCGGGAGGAGCATCGCGTCGTCGGGGTGCGCGAGCCGGTTCGCGCCGCTGCCGGGTTCGTCGATCGCTCCGTACCGCCAGGCGGTGCGCCGCGACGCCACGTCGATCACGCTGACGACGTCGACGTCCTCCTCCGTCGCGACGATCCTCCGCCCGTCCGGCGAGAAGAAGGCGTCGTCGGGGAGCGGCAGGCTCCGGCCGTCGCCGGGTCGTGGGAACTCCCAGACGATGCGGCCCTGCGGGTCGACGACGAGCAGTCGGTTGTTCGAGCGGTCGGCGATGAGGACGTCTCCCGGCAGCGCGGACGGACGGGAGCCAGGCGCGAGATGTGCTCTGTCCAGCGGCCGTGCGAACGGCCCCGCCGGCGGCTTCGGCTTCCCGTGTTGCCGCGACGGGTCGTGTGCCCTCCGCGTCGCGACGGCGGGATGGGATGCGCCGCCGCAGCCGGCCGCGACCGCGGCCAGGGCGGCGAGCACGAAGAGGAGACGGGGGCGCACGAGGCTCTTCTCACCCGAGCTTCGCCGTTGAAGCATGAGCGTCCGATGAGGGCCCGCCGGTAGACTCCGGCTTGCCCGGCATCCGGATCGGAGCTGGAGCGAGATGGTGATCGAGAGAGTCCACGTCATCGGTTCGGGCCGGGTCGGTTCGGCCGTCGCCGCCCGCCTCCGCGAGCGGAGCGTCGCGGTGGCCGACGACGAGCCGGACATAGTCCTCCTCTGCGTCCCGGACACGGCCATTGCCGACGTGTCCCGGTGCCTGGCACCGGGAAAGGCCTGGATCGGACATGTCTCCGGCGCGACCCCGCTCGCGGCGCTCGAGCCGCACGAGCGCCGCTTCTCGCTTCACCCGCTCCAGACCTTCGACCGCAGCGGGCGTGCGGGACAGCTGGACGGGGCGTGGGCGGCGATCAGCGGTGAGACCGCGGAGGCGCTCGCCGTCGCGCGCGAGCTCGCCGAGCTTCTCGGTCTGCACCCGTTCGAGCTCGCCGACGGCGGTCGGACGCTCTACCACGCGGGCGCCGTCTTCGCGTCCAACTACCTCGTCACCTTGCAGCGGGCCGCGGTGCGGCTCGGCGTGCCCGCCGACGCTCTCGTGCCGCTGATGATGCGGACGATCGAGCACGGCTTCGAGCTGACGGGTCCGATCGCCCGCGGCGACTGGGCGACCGTCGAGGCGCACAAGCAGGCGATCCGCGCCGGCCATCCCGAGCTTGAGCACCTCTACGAGACGCTCGCCGGAGCCACGGTGATGCTTGCGTGAACGTCGTCCGCAGGATCTCGGAGCTGGAGACGGCTCCCGGCACCGGCCTCGTCCCGACGATGGGAGCGTTCCATGCCGGCCATCGCGCGCTGTTCCGCGCGGCGCGCGTCGAGAGCGGGCGGGTGGTCGTGTCCCTGTTCGTGAATCCGGCTCAGTTCGACGAGCAGGCCGATCTCGAGGCGTACCCTCGCAACGAGGCGCGTGATCTCGAGATCGCCGAAGCCGAGGGAGTCGACGTGGTCTTCGCGCCGGCGGCCGAGGAGATGTATCCGGCGGGCTTCTCCACCTGGGTCGAACCGCAGGAAACGGGAGCCGAAGGCGTGGCGCGCCCCGGCCACTTCTGCGGCGTTGCGACCGTCTGTCTCAAGCTGTTCAATCTCGTCCGCCCCGAGCGCGCCTACTTCGGGCAGAAGGACGCCCAGCAGGTGGCGGTGGTGCGGCGGCTCGTCCGCGACCTCAACCTTCCCGTGGAGATCCGCGCGGTGCCCACCGTGCGCGATCCCGACGGCCTCGCACTCTCGTCACGCAACGGCCGACTGTCCGCCGCCGAGCGGGAACGCGCGCTCGGCCTACCGCGGGCGCTCGCCTCGGCGGCGGGAGAGGCCGATCCGGTCGCCGCCGCGCGCGCGTCGCTGAACGGCCTCGATCCGGACTACGTCGAGGTGCTCGACCTCGGCGACGCCAAGGTCCTCGCCGCCGCAATCCGCGTCGGTTCCACCCGGTTGATCGACAACATCCTCCTGGAAGGAGAGATCCGATGAGCATCCCCGCCGGCAAGCTGCCGCTCCCCGAACTGGTCGCCATGAAGCGCCGGGGCGACAAGATCGTGATGGTCACGGCCTACGACGCGCCCGGCGCGAGGTTCGCCGAGGACGCCGGGATCGACGTGATCCTCGTCGGCGACACGGCGGCGATGGTCGTGCTGGGCCACTCCGGCACGACGCCGGTCACCGTCGACGAGATGCTCTTCCTCACGCGAACGGTCTCGCGCCAGGTGCACCGTCCGATCGTCGTCGGCGATCTGCCGTTCGGCTCCTACGAGGTCTCGGACGAGGAGGCCGTACGCACCGCGGTCCGCTTCGTCAAGGAGGGCGGTGCCGACATCGTCAAGCTCGAGGGGGCCGGCCCGATGGTCTCGCGGGCGCGTGCGATCGTGGAGGCCGGCGTCGGCGTGATGGGCCATGTCGGCCTGACGCCGCAGTCTGCGACGATCCTCGGGGGCTTCAAGACACAGGGGAGGACCGCGGAGGCCGCGCGAAAGGTCGTCGAGGGAGCGAAGGCGCTGGAGGACGCAGGCTGCAGCGCGGTGGTCCTCGAGGCGGTGCCGGCCCCGGTCGCGGCGCGGATCACGCAGGAGCTGTCGATTCCCACGATCGGGATCGGCGCGGGCGCGGACTGCGACGGACAGGTGCTCGTCTACCACGACCTGCTGGGACTCTCCGAAGGGCATCTCCCCCGCTTCGTCAAGCGGTACGCGAACCTCTCCGCCGAGATCCGCGACGCCCTCGTCGCCTACGCGGCAGAGGTCCGGAGCGGCGCCTTCCCCGAGGAGCAGCACACGTACGCGATGCCCGATGACGAGCGGGCCGCCTTCGAAGGCGCACCGCACAACTAGACGGGTCCGGGCTAGAGAGTCGCTGCGAGCACGACGAGCGCCGGCAGCGCGGCCGCGAGCCCGAGTGTCGCGGCGCTCCGCGCCCAGCTCCAGCCGTGCACGCTGCGGACGCCGACGACGAGGAGGAGCGCGCTCCAGGCGAACGCGGCATAGAGCAAGCCGCCGAAGATCCGGTCGCCAGGCCCCCAGTCGGTGCCACCGGTGCGGAAGAGGTTCTGCCCGTAGATCGCGATCCGGAGGGGCCACAGCGTTACGAGCACGAGAGCGAGCGGCGCGGCCGAGAACCCGAGCACGTGCCGCGCCCGCCGATAGCTCCCGAGCCCACCGAAGCGCCGGGCCGCACCGTAGAGCAGCCCGCCGCCGAGCCAGTAGACCGCCAGCGCATAGACGGCACCGCCGAAGAAGACCCAGACCGGGATCAGCGACACCGAGACGGAAGCGTCGTTGAGGAGATGCCGCGCGACGGGCGTCCCGAGCACCGCCGCGAACCCCGCGAGCCCGGCTAGCGCGGTGAGCGGCTCCTGCCGCGACTCGACCGCCTCCTCGGAGTCGTCCCTCAGCGAGACGAAGACGGCGTGCGGGGCGATCAGCACAGCCGCAGCGCGCAGCCACCAACTCCGTTCGAGCGCCGAAGCGCGTGCGGTGTCGGCGCTAGCCGCCATCACCGTTGAGGGTAGCCCGTGCCGGTCAGGGCATGGTGACTGTCTCGGCGCCGCTGATCGCGCACGGTTCCACGAACTTGTTCATGCTTCCCGGAACGTGCGTTCCCGCCGCGCCGATCTTCGGCCCTCCGACACAGGGACCGGAGCGGCTCCCGCTGCTCGATCCGGAGCCGCCGACGACGCCGACCGCGAGCAGGACGAGCACGAAGCTCAGCACGACCCAGCCGCCGGAGACCCAGGCCCAGGTACGCAACTGGGAGCGCTTGCGCGCGTCGGTCTGGCCGCCGAGCAGCAGCAACGCCGCGATCAGGGCGAAGAGCGGGAAGAAGAGGGTCGCGAGAACAGCTCCCGCTACGCCGGCGCCCGAGTACCCGGGACGGGTTGGTTCCGACGGAGCGGAGGGGCCTGCCTCCATCGGCAGAGCCTACGCCTACCTATGCGGCGGCGACCGCGCGCGCGGGGAGCACGTTCCGGAGGAAGCGGCCGGTGGAGCTGTCGTCGACCTGTGCGACGTCCTCCGGGGTGCCGACGGCGATCAGTTCGCCGCCTGCCTCACCGCCCTCGGGGCCGAGGTCGACCACCCAGTCCGCCTGCTTGATGACGTCGAGGTTGTGCTCGATCACGATCATGGTGTTGCCGCCGTCGACAAGCCGCTGCAGGGTCTCGAGCAGCTTTTCGATGTCGGCGAAGTGGAGCCCGGTCGTCGGCTCGTCGAGGATGTAGAGCGTCTTCCCCGTCGCCACCTTGCACAGCTCGGCGGCGAGCTTCACGCGCTGCGCCTCGCCGCCGGAGAGCGTCGTCGCCGGCTGGCCGAGCTTGACGTAGTCGAGCCCGACGTCGTGCAGAGTCTGCAGCCGGCGCCGGATCTTCGGGATCTTGGCGAAAAAGCGCAACGCCTCCTCGACGGACATCTCGAGCACATCGGCGATCGAGCGCCCCTTGAACCGAACCTCGAGCGTCTCGCGGTTGTAGCGCGCGCCCTTGCACGTCTCGCACGGCACGTAGACGTCCGGCAGGAAGTGCATCTCGATCTTGATCTGTCCGTCGCCCTTGCACGTCTCGCAACGCCCCCCGCGGACGTTGAACGAGAAGCGGCCCGGCTTGTAGCCGCGCACCTTCGCCTCCGGGGTGAGGGAATAGAGCTCGCGGATGTGCGTGAACAGGTCGGTGTACGTCGCCGGGTTCGAGCGCGGCGTGCGGCCGATCGGCTTCTGATCGATCTCGATCACCTTGTCGAAGACCTCGATCCCGTCCACGCCGGCGTGTGCGCCCGGCTTGACACGCGCCCGGTTCAGCCGGTTCGCGAGCGACTTGAAGACGATGTCGTTCACGAGCGTCGACTTCCCGGAGCCCGAGACGCCCGTGACGCAGATGAACTTGCCGACCGGGAACGCGACGTCGAGGTTCTTGAGGTTGTGCTGCGCGGCGCCGCGAACGAGGAAGAAGCCGCGATCCTCCTCCCGCCGCTCTGGCACAGGGATCGAGCGCTTCCCGACGAGGTACTGGCCCGTGACCGACCTCGCGACTCGCTCCACCTTCGCCGCCGGGCCCTCGGCCACCACTTCACCGCCGTGCAGGCCTGCTCCGGGCCCCATGTCGACGAGCCAGTCCGAGCGGCGCATCATCTCCTCGTCGTGCTCGACCACGAGCACGGTGTTTCCGAGGTCGCGGAGGCGCTCGAGCGTGTCGATCAGGCGCGCGTTGTCGCGCTGGTGGAGGCCGATCGACGGCTCGTCGAGGATGTAGAGCACGCCGACGAGCTGCGAGCCGATCTGCGTCGCGAGCCGCAGCCGCTGTGCCTCGCCGCCCGACAGCGTGGCCGCCGCGCGGTCGAGCGTGAGATAGCCGACCCCGACGTCGTCGAGGAACGTCAGCCGCTCGCGGATCTCCTTCACGATCCGGTGGCCGATGAGCTGCTCGGTCGGCGTCAGGTCGAGCTCGTCCACGAACCGGAGCGCCCGCGTGACGGACAGCTGCGTGAACTCGTGGATCGACCTGTCGCCGACGGTGACCGCGAGCACCTCGGGCTTGAGCCGCGCGCCCTTGCAGACGGGGCAGGGCCGGAAGCTCATGTACTCCTCGATCCGCTCGCGCTGCTGCGACGAGTCGGTCTCGCGGTAGCGGCGCTGCAGGCTCGCGACGATGCCGTCGAAGGCGAGCATGTACTGGCGCCGCCGCCCCATCCGGTTGCGGTACTGGACGTACACGCGCTCGCCGTCGGTGCCGTACAGGAAGCGGTTCTGCTCCTCCTCGGTCAGCTCCGACCACGGCTTGGACGTGTCGATCTCGTACCGTTCCGCGATCGCCTGGCTCACCGCCTCGTAGAAGCCCGAGGAGCCGCCGAGCGACCACGGCACGAGCGCGCCGTCGTCGATCGAGAGGGACGGATCGGGGACGAGCAGGTCCGGGTCGATCTCCTGCTGCGAGCCGAGGCCGGTGCAGCGCGGGCACGCTCCGTGCGGTGCGTTGAAGGAGAAGATCCGCGGCTGGAGCTCGGCCAGCGAGACGCCGTGGTCGGGGCAGGCGAAGTTCTCCGAGAAGAGGAGCTGCTCGCCGCTCTCGACGAGGTCCACCGCGACGAGCCCGTCTGCGAGCCCGGCCGCGGTCTCGATCGACTGCGTGAGCCGCAGCCGCAGGTCGGCGCGCATCACGAGGCGGTCGACGACGACTTCGATCGTGTGCTTGAACTTCTTGTCGAGCTCCGGCACGCCCTCCTCGAGGACGTACTGCTCGCCGTCGACCTTGACCCGCGTGAAGCCCTCGCGGGTCAGGTCCTCGAACACCTCCCGGTACTCGCCCTTGCGATCGCGGACGACCGGCGCGTTGACCGTGAAGCGCGTGCCCTCCTCAAGCTTCAGGACCTGGTCGACGATCGCGTCGAGGCTCTGCCCGGCGATCGGCTTGCCGCAGATCGGGCAGTGCGGCCGCCCGACCCGCGCGTAGAAGAGGCGCAGGTAGTCGTAGATCTCGGTCACGGTGCCGACGGTCGAGCGGGGGTTGCGCGAGGTCGTCTTCTGGTCGATCGAGATCGCCGGGCTGAGGCCGTCGATGTGGTCGACGTCCGGCTTCTCCATCATCTGGAGGAACTGCCGGGCGTACGCGGAGAGCGACTCGACGTAGCGGCGCTGCCCCTCCGCGTAGATCGTGTCGAAGGCGAGGGAGGACTTGCCGGACCCGGAGAGGCCGGTGATGCAGATCAGGCGGTTCCGCGGCAGGCGGACGGTGAGGTCCTTGAGATTGTGCTCGCGGGCGCCGTGGACGACGAGCTCGTCGGCAGCCATGTGCCGGCCATTCTATCTGGACGAACAGACGTTCGGCTAGCTTCTGCGCTGCTGGAGCAGGCGCGTGAGGCGCCTCGGCACACAGTCGATCTCGAGCTCGCCTGCGACGACGGTCCCGTAGCCAAGCATGCGGCCGAGCAGCGAGCGTTCGACCTCGAACACGGTCCCGTTGAGCGAGACGGACGCGCTGCTACGGCGCAGGAAGCCGTGCTCCACCACGAGCGTGCTGCCGGTGACCACGAGGTGCGTCCGGTCCCAGCGGGCCACCGCGAGCACGGCGATCAGTGCTGCGAGCGCAAGCACCAGCGCGCCGGCCGCCCAGGCGGCGGTCCAGGGAGCGAGGAAGCAAGCTGCGCCGGCGAGCGCAAGCGCGAGCGCGCGCAAGAGCGGCCGCGCGAGCGCGATTCCGTGACGGTGCGCCTCCAGGCGGGATTCCACCTCGGCTTCGTTCTAGTTGGGTCAGGGAATCCCTCGGGAAATGGACGGAACCGCACGCCGAGCGGCGAAGGCGACGCTGGTCGCCGTCGCGATCGTCGTCGCCGCACTCGCGCTCTGGAAGCTGCGGCTCGTGATCGCGCTGCTCTTCCTCGGCTTCGTGATCGCGTCGGCGATGCGACCGAGCATCGAGTGGCTGAACCGGCGGGCCCACGTGCCGCGCAGCATCGGCGTCATCGTCCACTACCTTTGCTTCCTCGCAGCGATCGCGCTCTTCCTTTACCTCATCGTGCCGGTCGCGATCACCCAGATCGACCACGCGATCGGGGGACACGTGCCGACCTCGAAGCAGGAGCTCCACCACGCCGCGACGCATTCGCACGGGATCCGGCACCAGATCCTGAGCGCGATCGACAAGCGGTTGCGGCAGCTGCCGTCGGGTGCGAGCCTCCTCCATCCCGCGATCACGGTGACGAAGGCGCTGTTCGAGATCCTCGTCGGGATCCTGTTCATGTTCGCCGTCGGCGCGTACTGGATCTTCGAGCGCGACGGAGCGATCGCGCTCGTGCAGTCGCTACTGCCGCGCCACTACCGGCGCGTGACGCGCGACACATGGGTTCTGATCGACAAGAAGCTCGGCGCCTTCGTGCGGGGGCAGTTCCTCCTCGTGCTGATCGTCGGGACGCTGCTGTCGCTCGCTTTCTGGCTCGACGGCGAGCCGTACTGGCTCCTGCTCGGAACCTCCGCCGGCATCGTCGAGCTCGTGCCGATCGTCGGGCCGCTCGCGGTCGGCACCGTCGCCGTCGGGGTCGGGCTCACGGCGGGCTGGACGGTCGCGCTGGGCGCCGGTATCGCGGTGCTCGTCCTGCGCCAGCTCGAGGACTACATCATCGGCCCGCGCATCATGGGGCATGCGGTCGGGCTGTCACCGCTCGTCGTGCTCGTGTCGGTGGTCGGGATCGGCTACCTGCTCGGGCCGGTCTACGTCCTGATCGCGATCCCGGTCGTCTCGATCGTGGCGACGCTCGTCGACGTCGTCGTCCACGGCCGCGACCCGGCCGAGGAGGACGCGCCGACCGTCCTGTTCGCAGGGACGGGAGAGGGAAAGCGCTAGGTCTTGCGCGGCCGCCAGCGGCCGAACACCAAGCCGCCGAGCGTGAAGCCGAGCCCGAACGTGCCGACGGCGAAAGCGCCGATCGCGGCCGCCTTGCGCGCGGTGGAAAGGCGCTGCCAGCGGCCGAGTGCTTCCTCCTCTTCGTGCGTCAACTCCTCGCCGCGCCGCTGCTTGCGCAGGGCGCCGCCGGCGCGCAGGCCGACGTAGAGGTCGTCGAAGATCTCGGCGGTGTCTTCGCTCACAGCTTCCAATCTATAGCCTCGTTCGGTCGTGAACGCCAGGCTCCTCCATGTCTCCGATCTCCATGCGGGTACACATGAGGAGCGGGAGGCCGAGCGCGCGCTGGCCCGACTCGTGGAGCGGCTGGAGCCACAGCTCGTCGTCGCCTCCGGCGATCTCGCGCACCGCGGCCGCCGGCAGCAGCTCGAGCGCGCGGCGGAGCTGCTGCGGTCGCTCGGGCCGGCGGTGCTCGCGGTGCCGGGCAACCACGATCTTCCCTACACGCCGGCGCGCTTCGTGCGCCCATGGGCGGAGTTCGAGCGCGTCTGGCAGACGACCGAGCCGACGGCTGCGTCGGCGGACCTCCACGTCGTGGGCCTCAACTCGGCGCGGCCGTTCCGGCACCAGGGCGGGGCGCTGAGCCGCGGGCAGCTCGCCCGCGCCGCCGAGCGCCTCGCTGCGGCCGAAACGGGAGCGCTCCGCGTCGCCGTCCTCCACCATCACCTGCTCGGCGCACCATGGCGCACGGCGCGCAAACGCCCGGTCTCGAGGCGCAACCGCGTCCTCCGCTCGCTGCTAGCTGCGGGCGCCGACCTGATCCTCGCGGGTCACATCCACCAGGCGGCGGTGAGCGAGCGACACGAGTTCGAGGTCGTCGGGGACGAAGCGCGCACGGCGGTCGTGGCGATCGCGCCCGGGCTGGGGCAGCCGCGACCGCGGCGCCTCGGCGAAGCGCGCGGGTTGCACGTCCACGAGGCCGACACGGAGGCGATCGTCGTCCGCACGTTCCGTCTCGCGCGCGGCAGCTGGACGCTCGCCGCGGAACGGCGCTTCCTCCGCTAAGAACTCGGCCTGTGGGCGCCGGGGCCTGTGAGGGGCCGGTGCTGGACGAAGCGGCGGTGGAGGTAGAGCAACCCGGCCGAGCAGATGATCGAGAAGACGAATCCCGCCGGGCGCGCCCAGAACAGGCCGGTGAGGAGGCCGCCCGTGAAGGACCCGGCGAGGCCGAGTCCGACGGTGGCGAGGATCCCCATCGGATCGGGCCCCGGCAAGGCGAGCCGTGCGAGGGCGCCGACGACCAGACCCCAGAGCGCGAGAAAGAGGAGCAGCGCGAGCACGACTTCCTACGCGCGCAGGCTCTCGAGCAGCCGCATGCGAGCCGCCGTGTACTCGTCGTCGTCGAGCACGCCGGAGTCGTGGAGCTCCTCGAGCAGGCCGAGGTAATGCGCGGGATTGTCGGTCGGATCGCCGCCGGCGGCGGCCGTGCCCACAGGAACGGGCTGCGTCTGTCCCGGCTGGAACGCGCCGAGCGGCTGCGTCCCGACCTTGTCCGGGTCGATCCCGGCGCGCTTCAGGCGCTCTCGGTACGCCTCGACGCCGAAGCCGCGCTCGGGGAACCGGAAGGCGTCCCTTCCCCAGAGGGGTCGCTTCTGGACGAACCGCCGGTAGATGAGCACGAGTCCCACTGCGGCCACGAAGCTGATGGTGCTGGCCCAGGAGCTGTCCTTGCCGAGCGCTCCGTAGACGATCCCATAACCGATCGCGACTCCGCCGAGACCGATCGCGACCGTCAACCACGCCGGCATCGGATCGGGCCCCGGCACCGCGAAGCGTGCGAGGGCACCGATGATGAAGGCCGTGAACATCGCCCCGATGACCGTCCCGAGCATTCGCGGAGCGTAGCGCGGCGGGGTGAACGAGAGCTAAGCCGCAGCCTGCTCGAGCGCCTGCAGCTCCCGCCGCAGGTCCTTGACTTCGTCACGCAGCTTGGCGGCGTACTCGAACCGCAGCTCCTCGGCGGCGAGGTACATCTCCTCCTCGAGCGTGACGACGAGCTTCTCGAGCTCCTCGCGCGACATCCCCTCGACCTTCGTCGCGCCGCGGCGGCGCCGCGACGACGGCACCGTCGGCGACTCGAGCTGCAGCAGCTCGGCGATGTCCGAGACGCCCTTCGCGATCGTCTCCGGCACGATCCCGTGCTCCTCGTTGTACGCGAGCTGGACGGCGCGGCGTCGGTTCGTCTCGTCGAGCGCCTCCTTGATCGCCTCCGTCTGCTTGTCCGCGTACATCAACACCTTGCCGTGGACGTTCCGCGCGGCGCGGCCGATCGTCTGGATCAGGCTCGTCCGACCGCGCAGGAAGCCCTCCTTGTCGGCGTCGAGGATCGCGACGAGCGACACCTCCGGCAGGTCGAGCCCCTCGCGCAGGAGGTTGACGCCGACGAGCACGTCGTACTCGCCGAGACGAAGCTCCCGCACGATCTGGATCCGCTCGATCGTGTCGATCTCGGAGTGGAGGTAGCGCGCCTTGACTCCCGACTCGAGCAGGTAGTCGGTGAGGTCCTCGGCCATCTTTTTCGTCAGCGTCGTGACGAGGACGCGCTCGCCCGCCGCCTCCCGGGCGCGGATCTCGCCGAGCAGGTCGTCGATCTGGTTCTTCGTCGCGCGCAGCTCGACGTCGGGGTCGACGATGCCGGTCGGCCGGATCAGCTGCTCCGCGACGACAGTCGAGTTCCGGAGCTCGAACGATCCCGGCGTGGCGGAGACGAACACGAGCTGCGGCACCTTGCGCAGGAACTCGTCGAAGCGGAGCGGGCGGTTGTCGAGCGCCGAGGGGAGCCGGAAGCCGAAGTCGACGAGTGTCTGCTTGCGCGAGCGGTCGCCCTCGTACATCCCGCCGAGTTGCGGCACCGTCTGGTGCGACTCGTCGACGAAAACGATGAAGTCCGAGGGGAAGTAGTCGAGCAGCGTGAAGGGATGCGTCCCCGCGGCGCGGCCCTCGAGGATCCGCGAGTAGTTCTCGATCCCGTTGCAGAAGCCGAGCTC